>NZ_JQSG02000003.1 GCF_000754095.2 Acidihalobacter prosperus | reverse complement strand
ACGATGGGCTGCTGCTGCCCGAGATCGAGCGCGTGTGGCACGCCAACCATCAGGTCTACGGCGCGGTCAAGGTCTGGAAGCAGCTCAAGCGCGAAGGCATTGGGGTGGCCCGCTGCAGCGTCGAGCGGCTGATGCGCCGCCTGGGCCTGTGCGGCGTCATTCGCGTCAGGCGGTGCGCACCACGATCAGCAACCCCGCGGCACCGTGCCCCCTGGATCGGGTCAAGCGCCAGTTCACGGCCGAGCGTCCCAACCAGCTGTGGGTTTCCGAAACCAACGCCTGATGGAACCCTTGGGCTATATCTCGCCAGCAGAAGCTGAGGCAATTACTACCGGCAACTCGGGCAGCCAATCCCGTTGCCGCTTAACTTAAACCCAACAGCCTCCGCGAAATCCTGGGCGGTTCACTCATTAGTGTGAGCAGACACTAGCATAACCAATGCCTGTAAAACACGCTGCTTAGGTTACCGTGAACTGTCCCATCATGCCGTTATCCTCGTGTTCTAGGATATGGCAGTGATACATGTAAGGGTGCTTGGCGTCGGCGCGATGATGGAAGGGCGCGAGCAGCTCTACGGTCTCGCCACGGCGCACTAGTACCACATCCTTCCAGCCACTCTCGTGCGCCGACGGTGGGTTTCCGTTGCGGCTGCGGATGAGGAACGAGGTACCATGCACATGGAAGGGGTGCGCCATGGTGCTACTGTTGCGCACGCGCCAATGTGCAGTGCGCCCGAGCGGTGTTTTCAGGTCGATGACGTCCATGCGCATATAGTGCCCATCGATGGCAAACAGATCCCGTCCGCCGATGCCCATGCTCATGCCGCCCGGGCCATCCGCCGTGCGGCCACCACCGAAACCTCCGCCCATCATGCCCATCATGCCCATCATGCCGTTCAACGTGAAGTCGTGTTTTGGACCATCCGCAAGCAAGGTCGGCGCGGCGATCAGCCGCGCGGGTAGATGGGTAGTCTGACCCGATGGCGAGCCCACGCGCAGTTGCAGCAGATCGAAACGCCCGCGGTCGTAGGCATCGGCGGCCATGGGCATGCGGTAGAGATCGGGTACCGCTGCACTGGAATCGCTGCGCAAAACCAGCGACCGCCCCTGCTCGAGGCGCAGGTCCACTAATATCTCGGCCCGCTCAGCCGGGGCCAGCAGTAGGCTGCGCAACGCTACTGGTTGCTCCAACAGTCCGGCGTCGCCGGCGATCACATGGAATTCACGGTCATCGGCGAAGGCCAAATTGTAGATGCGCGCGTTCGAACCGTTAAGTAGGCGGAGTCGCAGCCAGCCGGCCGGGACTTGCGCATAGGGCTGCTCAACGCCGTTGACCAGAAAGCGGTCGCCCTTCATGCCCATCATGTCCGGCATCCGATTCATGTAGACGAGCCTCCCCGAACCGTCCAATCGCCGATCCTGGATGGCCAGCGGGATGTCGTCCACGCCGTAGGTGTGCGGCAGTCCGAGCCGCTCATCCTCGCCATCATCGATCAGCAGGAAGCCCGCCAGCCCGGCATACACCTGCGGGCCGGTGTAGGTGTCGGGATGGGGGTGATACCACAGCGTGCCGGCCGGTTGGTCCAGCGTGAGGGCCGGTGTCCAGACGGCACCGGGCGTGATCAGATTGTGCGGCCCGCCGTCCACTTCTCCTGGCACCTGGGCACCGTGCCAGTGCAAGGTTGTAGATACACCAAGGCCGTTGGCGATCCACATTTGCAAGGGTTTGCCGCGTGGCACTCTCAGGGTGGGGCCGAGTAGCGCGCCGTTGTAGCCCCAAGTGAGCGTGCGTACGCCGTCGACCAGCTTGCTGTGACCGCCGCCCGCGCGCAGCGCATAGTGCAACACGCTCCGCGCGTCGGCCTTCCCATGAAGTTGGGGCGGCACCGGCAGCGGGCGCGAGAAGATGCCGGGCACGGTCGTATCATTGATCGTGGCGTGCTCCATCATGGAACCGCCCATCATCCCTCCTTGCGCGCGCGTCGACCGCGATCCCAACCCGATGGCTAGTACGCCACCGGCTGCCAGACCTTGAAGCAATCGCCGTCTTGTAGGATCAATATCTTTGCGCGTTGTCATGTTATATCTCTCTCTTTGTTGGTTTTCCCCACCCGCATATTCTCTGAACCATCGTTGCTATCTCCATTTGTCGAGATGCATCTAGCCATTTGGAAGTAACGGAATTGATGCGATGCGTTGCCAATGTGTGGTGATTTGCTGCTTGGGCAAAGGTTTTTTGGGGGCGTGCCGACGGGGGTAGCACGAGCAAGGCGGCAATGATGGCGATGGCCGTTGCAACGCCTGAAACCAGTGCGATCCAGGCGATCCATGTCAGAATACTTGGATGCACGGTGGGTTATCTCATTGTATCGGTTCAGCGCTCAATATCGCGCCGCATACGATCGAAGGTCTCGCGGTCGATCTCGCCGCGGGCGTAGCGTTCGCGCAGCGCCTCTAGCGCGCTGTCGTGGCGCGGCAGCGTCGGTGGCGCTTCTCGCCCCTTCCAGGCCGAACGCCCTACCGCGACGACCACCCAGACCACCGCGGCCAGCACCGCCAGCATAATCAGAAATCCCATGATCGGTACCCCCACATTGCGCCAAAAAATCCTTCCAGACCGTTTCCATATAACATCTTCGTATCCTCATCCGATGACCACAAACTTGTCGCACATGTCTTTCTCGGCATGCCCTGACGTGGTGAAAGGGGGCCGGCA
This sequence comes from Acidihalobacter prosperus, assembly GCF_000754095.2. Lineage (NCBI taxonomy): Bacteria > Pseudomonadati > Pseudomonadota > Gammaproteobacteria > Chromatiales > Ectothiorhodospiraceae > Acidihalobacter > Acidihalobacter prosperus. The sequence goes on along the minus strand of NZ_JQSG02000003.1, from coordinate 744,325 downwards.
GGCAGCGAACAGGGACTGACTCAGGTCTTTCTTGCTGCGCCAGGGAATCGGTGGCGCGATACCGGCCAGCCCGGTGCCGGTCGGCATCCTGTAGTGGTCAAGTCAAACCGGACAGAAAGTTAAGTTTTTTCTCGGCCACTGCGGGCGGCAGTCCCTCATTGAATTGGTGAGGTCTGAGCCAGTTGTATCGATGCATCAGATAATGGCTGATATCCCGTTGAGCCTCCAAGGCTGAGGCATAGCCCAATGCGGGCACCCATTCTGTCTTCAGGCTCCGAAACAGCCGCTCCATTGGTGCGTTGTCCCAGCAGTTGCCACGGCGACTCATGCTCTGTTGCATCCGGTAGCGCCATAACCGCTGTCAGAATAGCCGGCTGGCGTATTGCCCGCCCTGATCCGAATGAAACAACATCCCTTGCGGCCGCTCCCGCTGCTCATAGGCCATCTCCAGCGCCTTGATGACCAACGCGGCATCGGGCTTGTTCGAGAATGCCCAGCCCACCACCCGACGGGTGTGCAGATCCAGCACGGCGGCCAGGTAATGCCATCGGCCTTGAGCCCAGATGTAGGTGATGTCGCCGCACCACACCTGGTTCGGTGCTGATACAGCAAATTCCCGATTCAGCCGATTGGGAATATCCAGTCGCTCAACCGTCGCCTGCTTGTATGCATGCGAACCGGGTTGTTTACTGATCAATCCCTGTTCCTGCATCAGGCGGCGCACCTTGAAGCGGCCAATATCAATGCCATCGTCTTGCATCATTGTCATGATGCTGCGGCTGCCCGCAGAGCCTCGGCTCTGCGTGAACAGCTCATTCACCCGGCTGCGCAAAAGCATCCGCTCAAGATCAATATTCTGGCGTCTGCATCGATGTGCGTAGTAACTGGATCGGGAAATACCGAACACCGCACAGCACAATTCAACGGGCTCTTGATGGCTTAACTGGTCAATCAACGCATAGGATCGAGATTTTCCGACATCAAGAGCGCGGTAGCCATTTTTTAAAATGGCCTTCTCGCGCTCAAGGCGATGAACCCTCGCCTCCAGCTCCTGAATCTTCTGCTGCTCGGGCGTCAGCGCCTTGCTCTTTGGCGTCATGCCATGACGTTCCTGCTGCAGTTGCCGCACCCAGCGGCGCAGAACCGAGTCGACTACCCCCACCGACCGGCTGGCCTCAATCAGGGTATACCCCTGATCCAGCACCAGAAGAGCCGCTTCCCGCTTGAACTCCGTTGAAAATGTACGTCGTTGTTTGCTCATCAGACACCTCTCTATGGCAAGCATTCTCGCCTATATCTGTGTCCGGTTTCATTAGGCCACTACATCCTGAGGTTACGCTGATACGGCGGCGGTACCCGGGTGATAATAACGCCGTGTTCCATGTTGTTGCCGCAGTCCATGTTGACGAGATTGAGATGCGCGGTCGCGCCGGCCGGCACCACCAGAGTCGGATTGGTGATGCCGCGCACTTCGAAGGCGGTGTCGGGATGCCCGGGTTGCACCGCTCCATTTCGGGGTCACGGGGTGGTTGTTGACCGAGCCTATCATGCCCTAATCAAAGGCAGGCGGGACAGCGAGCGCGACGCAGGTGGCGGCCAGCGTAAATCGTTCAATGAATTTCCTGTTCAGTTCCATTTTCCTCTCGATGAGGCGGCGTTCAGTCGCCGAGTGCGGCATCGAGCCGCGGTTTCTGGTCGGCGAAGGTGCCGTATAGCACTTTCTCGCCGATCACAGTGATTGGCGCGACGCGCACGCCGTAGCGGGATTTGGCCTCCTCGGCCACGCACGGCAGGGTCACGTCGCGTTCCTCGAAGGCAACCCCGCGCACTTCGAGATAGCGTTTGACGGCGGCGCAGTCCGGGCAGCCCGGGCTGGTGTAGAGCAGGACATTGGTCATGATCTAGCCCCGCATTTCGGCGTTGTAGCCTTCTTCTCTGACCGCTGCGATCAGTTGTTGCGGGTCGGCCTTGCCATGCACCACGGCACCACCCGGGGTCAGGGTGACCTCGGCCTTTTCCACGCCGGGCACGCCTTCCAGCGCCTTGATGGCGGCGCGCACGCAGTGCTCGCAGGTCATACCGGTGATCTTCAGATTGATTGTGCTCATGTGCGTCTCCTGGGTATCCTGGACGAGGTAAAGGTTCAGTCCTTGCCCACGGCTTCGGCCACGCGCTGCAACTTCTCGGCCCCTTCATGTCCAACTTTCTCGACGGCGGGATCGGCGATCAGGCCCAGCACCGATTCGGGATCCATGAACACCACGCTCACGCGGCCGTCCTCCTCCTCGCGCACCACGACGTTGCAGGGCAGCAGCACGCCGATGTCCGGAACGGCTTCCAGTGCCTGGTGGGCGTAGTGCGGATTGCAGGCGCCGAGAATGGCGTAAGGCTTGTGCTCCACTCCGAGCTTGGCTTTCAGCGTGGCGGACACATCGATGGTGGTGAGCACGCCGAAGCCTTCACTCTTGAGCGCCTCGGTGACGTGCTCGACAGCGGTGACGTAATTCTCGGGACTGGTGACGGAAAATACGATTTTGCTCATGGTGCCCCCTCCTTTTTGCAATGGATTGTTGAACTATGCGGCTGCCGCCGCGATCCGCCATGCGCGTAGGCGCTTCAGGCGTAGACTGTTGCCGAGCACGAAGATCGAGGACAGACCCATGGCGACGCCGGCCAGCATGGGGTTGAGATGGATACCGATGGGCGTGGCCACGCCGGCGGCGATCGGGATTAGTAGAATGTTGTAGAAAAAAGCCCAGAACAGATTGCCGCGGATGTTGCTCAGGGTTTTGCGTGCCGCGTCCAGTGCAGTGACTACTTCGCCAAGCTTTCCACGGGTCAGGGTCACATCTGCCGCCTCGATGGCGATGTCGGTGCCGCTTGCCAGAGCGATGCCGACGTCGGCCTGCGCCAATGCCGGGGCGTCATTGATCCCATCTCCGACGAAAGCCATACGTCGGCCGGTCTCTTGCAGTTCGGTGACCACCTTGGCCTTGTCCTGCGGCAGAACTTCCGCATGGACATCTTCTATGGCAAGTCTGGCGGCCACCGCCTCAGCGGTGCGGCGCGCATCGCCGGTGACCATAGCCACGCGCAGACCCCGTTGGCGCAAGGCATCTACCAGCGCACGCGCCTCGGGTTTAATGCGGTCGGTAATGGCAAGTATTCCCAGCGCCTGACTGTCGGCGGCAACGAACACGACGGTACTGCCTTCTGCCTCCAGTTCCGAAGCCCGCGCGACGAACGCGCCAGTTTCCACACCTTCGCGTTCCATGAAGCGCCGTGCGCCGACCAGAATGCGCCGACCTTCGATCACCCCCTCGATGCCATAGCCGGCCACGGCCTGGAAGTCTTCAACAGAGGGGGGGCGAGTTGGCGTTCCTTGGCTGCCTCGACGATGGCCCGTGCCAGCGGATGCTCAGAGGCTGCTTCCAGCGCTGCGGCCAGACGCAGGGCCTCATCGGTCTGCCGCCCTTCGACAGCGCCCAGCGATGGCCGACCTTCGGTCAGAGTACCGGTTTTGTCGAACAGAATGGTATCGACGCGCGAGAGTGTCTCCAGCGCATCGCCCTTGCGAAACAGCACACCCAGTTCCGCCGCGCGCCCGGTGCCTACCATGATCGCCGCTGGCGTGGCCAAGCCCATGGCGCAAGGGCAGGCCACCACCAAAACCGCCACAGCGGAAACCAGTGCCACGCTGATGTTCGCGCCGAGTAGCAGCCATACACTGAAGGTGACGAGCGCGATGGCGATCACCACTGGCGAGAATATGCGTACCACGCGGTCGGCTACCCCTTGGATCGGCAGTTTGCCCGTCTGCGCGCTTTCCACCAGTTTGATAATCTGCGCCAGTACGGTGTCACGGCCTACCGAGGTGGCCTTGATCACCAGTCGCCCGTCCCGGTTCACAGTGCCGCCTACAACGTAGTCGTCCACGCCCTTGGCAATCGGCAAAGGTTCACCGGTGAGCATGGATTCGTCCACATGGGCATGGCCTTCGACCACTTGCCCGTCCAGCGGAATGCGCTCACCCGGACGCACTGCCACGCGGTCGCCGATGCGCAGTTGTGCCATTGGTACCTCAACTTCAGATCCGTCGGCTTCCAGTCGACGCGCAGCTTTGGCTTGTAAGCCTAGCAACTTGCGGATCGCAGAGGAGGTGCGGCCCTTAGCCAATTCTTCCAGATATTTCCCGAACAAGACCGCGGCGATCACTACTGCCGCAGAGTCAAAGTACACGTGCCGTGCTGCCGCTGGGAAGAGTGTTGGGGCCAGTAGCACCAACGTACTATAAACCCAAGCTGCGCCGGTGCCGGTGGCAACCAGCGAATTCATGTCTGGTGACAGATGCCGATAGGCAATCCAGCCAGGGCGGAAAAAACGCAGTCCAGGGCCGAATAGTACTACCGTGGCGAATAGCCACTGCACCCAATCCCAGAAATGTGGGAATGGACTTGCCGTTTGCAACGCGCGATTGAAGACCGGGATGAAGGTGCTTCCCATAGACAGCATCAGGATGATCGCGGCAAGGCCTGCAGCAATGGCTACATCTCGCCCCATGGCGCGCAGGGAAGCACGCCGCTTGTTCGTATCCGCCACATCGGTCCCATTCAAGGGATGCGCAGTGTAGCCGGCTTCGTCCACGGCTGCGGCAAGCGACTCAGGATCGATCATGGCAGGCAGGTATTGCACGTGTGCATGCTCAGTGGCGAGGTTCACCCTGGCATCCAACACGCCGCGTGTTCGCTTCAATGCGCGTTCAACCCGTCCTACGCAGGAGGCGCAGGTCATACCTTCGATTTCCAGATCAACCTCGCCGCTCACTGGCGTATAGCCAGTCTCGTGAATCGCATCCACGACCCGAGCCGGAGTGAGTCGCTGAGGATCGAAACGCACTTCCGCGCGCTCAGTAGCAAGATTCACATTGGCTTCGGCTACGCCAGGCAATTTCCGCAATCCCCGTTCGACGCGCGCGCTGCAGGAGGCGCAGGTCATGCCTTCCACGCCGATCTGTAGCGACATATAATTCGTCTCTGGCTTTAGTTTCAAGTTCATCGGTTCTCTCAGTATCGGATATTGAAATTGCAGCTTTCAGGAGAAAGTTTTCGTGCGTTGTATGCTGTGAGAACCAGTTTAAGCCTTGTTGCTAGGTTCAATGTCAAGGGCTGTCGCGTAAGTATGCAGACATGGAGATAGCGAAAAATCTGGAGAGGCCTATTGACCTTGTAGCTAACTTCAATGTTTATCATAGCAATATGGCTCATCTCCATCTAATGCTTGGGATTCAAATACCAATACCTTTACCTTTGCAATCACATCAAATGCGCAACTAGCACATCGCAAATGTCATTGAGGTACCTTCAACGCTGCGTACTCCTGTTGCTTGTCGTAGTCATGGCAGGCAGCCCATTGCGCGCCGCTTTAATGACCAGCCATGCTGCCAGCGGTAATGCCCGTCATGCCTACGCAAGAACGATGACCCAAACCGCCGCACCGGCGCCGACAGGGCACGCATCCAACAATCCAATAGGGTGGGGCTGCTGCTCCGGAAATGCGGCATCGTGCGCGGCTTTGATTTCACTACACACTCTCCCCATCTATCCTCCTATCAACTGGGTATCAGTCGCAGAAAAAAATGCGCTGCATTCACGCGTATACCCCCCTCCGATCAAACCTCCTCGCTCGATCTAAGTCTGACTCATTTCTCGCGAAGCCAGCGCTTCGCGCAGCAAACACAATCTCAGTGACGACGTAGTACAACCGGCGAAAGCTGGTTCTGCCCGTTATCTGATGAAAATCAAGTGTGCGTCACATGGGCGTACGGCTCTGTATGGCCAGAATGACGCGTACATAGCGAGGATTAATCGAATGGATCGTAGACATTTCATCAAATCCGGTGCGGCGGGATTGGCCCTGGGTGCCCTGGGTTCGCGCACGGCTCAGGCAGAAGGCATTAATGACGCAAATATTTCATCATCAGCCAGTACGTCGGTGATACCAGCCGGCCGCCCCGGAGGCATTCCAATACCGGGTGGTGCTTTTCGACCAGTGCCTGGAAAAAAGCTGGATGGGGGCCCTGGATACAACGATCCCAGGAATAGATTTGGTGGTGCCATGCGGGTGGGGAGGGATATTTCGCCGCTGTACACGTATGAAAATATACCCAGTGAGAGCGAAGTTGAGTTCAAAACGTTCCATATAGATGTGGTGTTGACCGAGCATGAACTGGTAGACGGCGTAAAAATGCACGCGCTGGCCTTCAATGGGCAAGTTCCCGGTCCAGAAATACGCGTTCAGGAAGGTGATTGGGTAAAAGTGGTTTTCACGAACAAAACGGGCTTGATGCATACCATTCATTGGCATGGTCTATTCTCGCCGTATGAGATGGATGGTGTTCCATACACTACCCAACCTCCACTGATGCCAGGTCAGAAGTTCGTTTATAAATTTCGAGCAGCACCCTATGGCACACATTTCTATCACTGCCACTTCTCGACTCCGTTGCATCAAGCACAAGGTATGCATGGTGCATTTATCGTCGAGTCCAAGGACGATCCGGTGCGAAAGCAATTCCCATACGCCCGTGATTACACCATGGTGCTTGAGGCATTCGCTCTGGATTACGCGCGCCAGGGCTTCAATGCAATGCTGGAACGTATGAAGGAAAAGATGAGGCTTATGAAATTGCATAAGCTTTCCAAGGAAACGCTGGCCGTTTTTCGTAATTATGGCGATCTGAAGAAACATATAAAGGCGGGATATATTCCTCCGTATAGTCAAAACAGGAATCAAGGTGGTTCCGTTCTGCCAAATTGGAATTTTTTTGGCATAAATGGAAAAAGCTATCCTGCAACGAGTCCCTTGTTGATCAAGCCGGGAGAATGGATCCGAATTAGGTTGATCAATGGTGGTTTTTTGGAGCATTACATGCATCTGCATGGGCATGATTTCTATCAGGTTGCCAATGATGGCGCGCTGCTACCGGCGCCGATACGAGGGAATACTATCGCTGTGAAGCCAGGGAAAACTGCCGATATTGTCGTTTATGGCAACAACCCGGGTGTCTGGACGTTCCACGATCATGACACGACACGCGTGACAAACAATGGTGTTTACCCAGGCGGAATGCTGACGACTCTCGAATATGAGGATTTCGTCGGCGGCTATGCGCCACTTACTGCCATTGACGAATAAGGGGGATAGTTAATCATGCTAATTATTGAATATCTATCGAATGGAATCCGCCGATCCAGCATCGCAGTGGCTGCGTTTCTGATGGTCCATGCTCCAACTGCGTTCGGTGACACTTCTTTCATGCGCTCGGTCGGCACTTCCTCTGTCGCGCCACGCGTAAGCATAATGGGAAGAGGCATCGCTACGGCTGACGGGTCAACGTCTGATTTAACGGTCGGCGGCAGCCAGCCCGGCAGCATGATCAATTATTCAGATTCGTTTCTGGATGCTCAATTTGACAGTCGACTTTATTCAGGTATCCACGGCGGGATGCTGCTTGGTCTGCGTTTTCCTGATGCCGGTTCCGGTATCGGGCCGGTTTTCTACCACCAGGTCAATGTCTTCCTTGAATCCCAGCATTGGGGGATGCGCATAGGTCGTACATCACTCCCTAATTACCTAATTGCATTCCCAACGTTGAGGGACAGTGATTTGATTGAGTACACGCAAGTCCCCAATGCGATGATCAATACTGCTGTCTCGGAATATTCGCAATACGGGGATGTGCTGAAAGGAAGCTACTACTGGCTCCATAGCCGCCTAAGGTTGACCGGGTTTGCGTCGCATCAATTCGAAACGAGCTCGACGGGACAGTTGCTTGATCGATATTCTTTCAACAGTGGCGGCATACAGGTCAATTACGAGTTGTCACCTGGAAATCGTTATGCCAGTTGGCTTCGGCAGCTGGGCGCCGAAGTGTATTACCAGGATGTGCGTAATCTCCCGAATAGACAGCATGTATACAGCTACGTGTTCGGTGGTGTGATCAATCTGAATCGAGACCCTATCGACCACTGGGATCTGCGTTTTCAAGCGATCTCCAATCAAGGGGCAGGTGTCCACTCGGTTTCTACCGTTCAATCACAGGCTCAGGCGCGATCGCAGGCTTATGTTGTGTCCTTGCGTCGTGTTCGATCTCCATACTTGGTGCCACGTCTGCAACTAGCGCTCACGATTGCTTATCAGCGCTTTGACGGTGTATCTGCCAGCAGGTACAGCATCGTGCCCAACATCACCTACCGCCTGGGTGCCAACACCAGTCTGATAGCGCAATACGCTTATCTTCGTAATCATGGCGGGCTGCAATATTCGATTAACGGACAAGGTGCTGATTTGAAGAGTAACAGCACGGTCACCGTAGGTCTGGCATACGATTTCGGCACGACATCGAACGACTATTTCGGTAATCGAACGAGCCTGCTCAATACCGAGCATGGGTATTTGCCTTAACTGAGCCATGCCACTCTCCGGCGGTATTCTCCGGAGAGGGGTTAGCAGGGGAGTGATATGTCAAACACAACGCAGAATATTTTCCGATGTCTAGGTTTTGATCATCATGCACCTAAGCATATTCCGCCAGTATCGACTCCAGCACAGAGCATGATTTTCGCCTATTTGCGCGTGATCTTCGGCATTATCTGGCTTTATAACACCTGGAATGCCTCATCTGGAGCCAATAAGGAATCAGTGGCGCATTTTATTGGGTTGCCGATGTCTGCGTGGCAGGTTCATCTCGCCGGAAATGGCATTGTACTGATTGATCTTTACATCGCGCTGACCTTGTTGTTAGGAAGAGGGCTAAGGTCCACATTGTGGATATGTATCGTGTATATGTTCGGAATGTGGGTGGGTGTTGAGCACCTGGGCGATTTCAATCCGGCTACTGGTGGCACGGATGCTGGAATAGCCCCTCCCTATACCATCGCGATGATCCTCGTCTATACAACTTGGAGAATCAGTCAGCCGATCACATCATCAAATGCGCATACCAAGCATGATCACATATTGCTTTGGCTGCATGCGGCTCGCTATTTTTTCGGGTTTTTATGGGCATGGGATGCGTTGTTTAAATGGCATCCTTATTTCGTCAATCATTTCATAGGGTATTTGGTCGACGCGCAACAAGATCAGCCTGCATGGCTGGTTTCATATCTGCAAGTCTGGATCGACTTGATCAGAGGCATCGATCCCACTTTGTTTGGTGTCCTTGCTGCTCTTACCGAGGCGTCCATAGCCTGGAGTTTGTTATCTGGTCGACTCATGCGGTATTTTTTGCCTGTTGGAGCAGCATTCTCACTTATGGTGTGGTCGACCGCAGAGAGATTTGGAGGGCCCTATGGAAATGGGGTGACTGGCATGCCGGGTAATATGTTCGGTAATGCGATCATTTATTTTTTCATATTCGTTCTGCTTATGGTTTTGTATCGCTGGCCAAGGCGTGCTGGCTTGATGGAAGCCGAGGCCTTGATAGCCTCTGGCGAATCCAAGTAGATCATCATCCGGAATCATACTAAAAAGGAGATGCATCATGCTCTCAAAATACCTTGTATCATTCGTTGTTTTGATTTTTCTGGGTGGCTGCGCCACGACAAATGCCATATATGGTGATGGTGGAAAAAAATTTCTGCCAACTAAAGCAGTTTCTGTGTTGCAAGTGCCTCCGCAAAAACCCTATGTGGTTATCGCAAAGCTAAAAACCACCGGTATACCTGGCATGAGTTATAAGACTTTGTTGGCTGATATGATATCTAAGGCAAAAAATATAGGCGCCGATGCCATTATCGTGTCGAAACTCACCCATGCGATGTCTAGAAGAGAGGTATACAGAATGCCTCACCGAACTCAAGCTGTGGTGAGGCCGCCGGTTAGTGTGCCAATCCTCAACGCTGTCGCTATACGATATAGAAAATAAAGTTTTCATGGATCAGCATGCGCGCCTCTTAGGCAAGAGGCGCGCATGCGTCGTTACACGGGCAAAAATGCGAAAGTTTTGCAACACTATAGATTTCACACTATGGTGCTTTATGAAAGTCACTGTAATCGCAAGCAGGAAATTTACTCGTAACGCTGGGAAAGCCAAAAATATAGCCGATGATGGGCTTGTCTTTATCACCACGCGCGGCGAACCCACCCATGTTTTGTTAAGCGTCACATTGTATAAAAAACTCGTGTGCTCTCAATCTTGTGGCCGCACAGATTCCTCTGAAATGGAAAATTTTAAGAATATGATGGTCCAGGATAATGAGTGGATTTGATTGCCGTTGATTAAAGCCCTGAATCACTGTCTGCGTTCCGATTCATCGAGAATGCGCTATCCCGCCCGGTAATCCCCCCACAAAGTAGTAGCGTTCAGAAGTGGAATTTTCCGATACTCAAGGTCAAGGAGATTCTGCATGAAGAAATCGCGTTACACGGACAGTCAGATCATTGGCATTCTCAAGCAGGCCGAGGCCGGCACGCCCGTGCCTGAGCTGTGCCGCGAGCACGGCATGAGTAGCGCCGCGTTCTACAAGTGGCGGGCCAAGTACGGTGGCATGGATGCCTCACTGATGGCCCGACTCAAGGAACTTGAGGATGAGAACCGGCGGTTGAAGAAGATGTACGCCGAGGAACGGCTGATCTCGGGGGTTCGCAAGGAAGCGCTCGAGGGAAAATGGTAAGGCCCTCTTCGCGCCGGGAGAGGGCCCGAGCCTGTGTGGCGCAACGGGGTATCAGCATCGCTCAGGCCTGCCGGGCGTTTGGCATCAGCCAGACGTGTTATCGGTACCAGGCGAAGCTGTCGCAAGAGAACGCACGGATCGCCGACTGGCTGGTTCGGCTCACGCACAACCAGCGCAACTGGGGCTTTGGGCTGTGCTTCCTGCACTTGCGCAACGTCAAGGGCTTTGGTTGGAACCACAAGCGCGTGTACCGCATCTACCGGGAGCTGGAGCTCAATCTGCGGATCAAGCCCAAACGGCGGATCGTGCGCGAGAGGCCCGAACCGCTGGCCGTGCCTGAGGCGATCAACCAGAACTGGTCGATGGACTTCATGCACGACAGCCTACAGGACGGGCGCACATATCGGTTGTTCAACGTCATCGACGACTACAACCGCGAAGGACTGTGCATCGAGGTCGACTTCTCGCTGCCCGCCGAGCGGGTTGTGCGCGCGCTGGATCAGCTCATCGAATGGCGCGGTGCGCCGCAGGCCATCCGCTGCGACAACGTGCTAACTGTAGAGTCAAGCGCTGAGGTACAGGCGAAAGCAGCCTAGGCCGTGCTGGACGTCCTTGAATGGCTGTATCCGCCGCTATCGAACGATGCCCGTGGGCTTCCACGATCGAAAATATCCCCTGATCTAACCCATAGTGAACACGAGGTCCGCCAAGCGGCCTCGACCGTGCTTAAAACAGCATGGGGTCCCGTGGAAGGCCCGAACATTATCTACGGGATCCTAATCGGTCCCAACGGCCCTACAGAGAGGGGTCGATCCACGGGGCAAACTCGTTTCGAAATAACAGTGGTACGTGGTTCGATGCTTGACCAGGCTGTAAGCGACCCGCGCCATCTTGGCCGCGACCGCCGTCAACGCTTTGCGTTTGCGATCGGCGTTGAGCGGGTCGGGTTGCACATAACGCTCGTACTTTTGCCGGAAGCTGTTCTCACGCATGCGCACGGCGATGGTCGCGGCGAACCAGAAGGCGAAGCGCAGTCTGGCGTTGCCGCGCTTGGACAACTTCTCCTGGCCACGGAACTGGCCTGATTGCGACTTGGACAAATCCAGGCCGCAGTACTTGAGAAACTGCCGGTGGGCGCAAATCGCCTGCCTCGGCCAAGATAGTGAGGGCGAGCACAGGCCCTATACCGGGAATGGATCGCAACGACTCGTAATCGGGGCGTCCCCGCAGCAGGCGATGCGCGGTCTCGGCCAGGGCCTCGCGTTGTTCGATCAGTTGCTGATAACGGCGCAGTTGGAGCCGAAACGTCTCGATGGCCACATCGTCGCCAGCGATCGGCAAGCCAATGCTGGCACACGCCGTATCGTACAGTTCCCGAATCCAGGAGCGTTTGTTGACCTTGCGCCCAACCACGTCCCAGGCCTCGCGCTCGAACGCCTCAAAGGACAACGCACGCACTGAGGCCGCCGTCGGGAAACGGATCAGGAAGCGTGCAAACCACTCCGCCAGCGTGGAGCGGAAGTAGCGTTCGCTCTCCGGGAAATACAGCGGCAAATAGTGTGTCATCAGGTTGTGCTGGAGCCGCGTTCGGGCCAGACTGATCTGGTAGTGGGTTTTGGACAGCTCCCGCAGCCCATGGTGGCCGGCGATTAGCGGATCGGCATAGCGCTGAGTAACGCCCTGCTTGAGCAGGGCGAGGATCACTGCGGCATCCTTCGGGTCGTTCTTATCCCACGAGTTGAACAGCGCCTCGCGGTAACGAGCGCCAGCGATCGAGGAAACCAGGCAGACATCGAAACCCTCCTTGAGCAAACGGTACGCCAGTGTCCGGTGGCAATCCCCGGTCGGTTCAAAGGCGATACGAACCGGAGCAGGGCACAAATGCAGCAGATCGACCAACCGCTGATGGTCTTCCTGCAAGCTGTTCATCCGGAAGCGCCGATGCTTGCCATCAGGCGTTTCGATGAGAACGGCATGGGTGCGCTTGGCAATATCGATCGCCACCCAGGTGGTCGCTGGCGTAGCATCATTGCGGGTAGTCATCATCGCGAATCTCCTGTGGTGTGTGAGAACCCTCAGGATGCTCTTCTCGATGATGGCTGCCCAACGGCTCATGCTTCGATATGTACTATGGCCCCGAATACGTCAGTACCACGTTAGCCGCGTGGGCCGACAGACACCAGATCGCGCTCAACTTCATCCAGCCCGGCAAGCCGCAGCAGAACGCCTACATCGAACGCTATAACCGCACGGTACGCTATGACTGGTTGGGGCAATACCTGTTCGAATCGATCCACGAGGTCCAGAACTTCGCCACGCGCTGGCTCTGGACCTACAACCACGAACGGCCGAACATGGCCCTTGGAGGCATCACCCCGAAACAGAAACTAGCCTTGCTGGCTTAACCCCTCCACTTCTGAACACAGCTAAAAATGGGGGGATTACCGTGGACTGTGGTGCAGTCCACGACCGCGACATCAACGTGACCCGGAACATTCTCGCGCTGGGGCATCAGCGTCTCGCAGGAGGAGCCCCCGGCTTTAGCCGTGGTGAGGATGTCAAGAAAATGGACTATGGGCCGATCAGACGCTATCTTCCAGACTGCTATCAAGGGCGGATTGTTGTGCCTTGTATAAGCAGCTCGGCGACTTCCGGGCGGGTGAACTCCTCGGGTGGGCGGATGCCGCGGTGGAGCATGTCGCGGACGCGTGAGCCGGAGAGTTGCAGCCAGGTTTCTTCCGGATGCGGGCAGGTTTTGCGCGTTGCCATCTGCGCGCACTCGGTGCAGTAGGCGGCGTTTTCGAAGGGCAGGGGCGTGATGCGTAGATCTTGCGGATCGAGCGTCTCGAAGATGCGCTGCGCATCGTAGGTTCCGTAGTAACTGCCGACGCCAGCGTGATCGCGACCGACGATGAAGTGGCTGCAGCCGTAGTTCTGGCGGGCGATGGCATGTTTGATTGCCTCTCTCGGACCGGCATAGCGCATGGCCGCCGGGAACACGCCGAGCAGGATGCGGTCCTGTGGGTAGTAGCGCTCCAGGACCACCTCGTAGGTGCGGATACGCAGGTCGGCGGGGATGTCGTCGGACTTGGTCTGGCCCACCAGCGGATGCACGAACAGCCCGTCCACGCCTTCGAGCGCGACCTTCTGCAGGTATTCGTGCGCGCGATGGATCGGGTTGCGGGTCTGGAAGGCCGCTATCCTGCGCCAGCCGCGCCGAGCGAATGCCTCGCGGCTTTGCGCCGGCGTGTAGCGGTAGGCCGCGAAGTCGCCATGCAGCTCGGGGTCGATCAGGCGCACACGACCGGCGAGGTAGAACTCTCCGAGGGCGCGCACGGCGGTCACGCCGGGGTGCTCGGCGTCGTCCACGCCGTAGACCGCGAGCGCTTCCAGCGCCTTGTCGGCGCGGTAGGATTCGGCGATCTCCAGCGTGGCGACCACGCGGCCGTTCCAGCTCAGGGCGATTTCCGCGGCATCGCCGATTTCAGCCAGCGTCGATGCATCGGTGTCGAAGATCACCGGGATCGGCCACAACGTACCGTCCGCCAGACGCATCTCGCGCAGAACCCGCCGATAGTCTCCTTCGCACATGAAGCCCTCCAGCGGCGAGTACACGCCGGTGGCGAGGCATTCCAGGTCGGCTAGCTGGCGTGCGCTCAGCACCAGCCTGGGCAGGGTGGCGGCGCGGCGCAGCGTGGCTTCGCGTTCTTCAGGCGGAACGACGAGGTCGATCAGTTGCCCGCCGTGAGGCGCAATGAGTGCGGAGGTGTCGAGCGTATTCATGCGGATTTCCTGGGTCGCGGGTTGAGGATCAAAGCAGGGCGTATACGGCTTCGCGCCGTTCGCGTTGCGGGCGCGCGATAACCGGCGGAGTGCCGTACCAATGCAGTCTTTCCGCGAGCGCGGTGGTCTTGCCGACCATCAGCAGGGCCGGTGCGGGGATCTCGCGCTGCTCCGCCAGTCGCGGCAGCGTGCTCAGCGTGCCGAGCAGTACCTGCTGCCCGGTCTGTGTCCCTTCGGCGACCAGCGCTGCCGGCCAGTCGGGCGGCAGGCCGTACGCGGTGAGCTGGGTGCAGATCAAATCTAGTTCGTGCAGCGGCATGTAGAACACCAGGGTGTGCTGACGCTTGGCCAGTGCGCCCCAGTCGTGTTCGCTGCCGTCCGGATGGGCGTATCCGGAGGTGATTACCACGGTGTGCGCAAGTTCGCGGTGGGTCAGCGGTATGCCCGCATAGGCGGCGCAGCCGTTTGCGGCGCTGATGCCGGGCACGACCTCGAAGGCGATGCCCGCGCGCGCCAGGGCCTCGGCCTCCTCGCCGCCGCGGCCGAAGACCATCGGATCGCCGCCCTTCAGGCGGACCAAGCGCAGTCCCTGGCGGGCGTAATCGATCATCTGCCGTTGGATCTCATGCTGCGGGGTATGCACGCCGCCGGCGCGCTTGCCGACGAACACGCGCTCGGCCTCCGGGCGTACCAGCTCCATAATCGGCGCGGATACCAGGGCGTCGTACAGCACCACGTCGCAGCCCTGAATCAGTTGCAATGCCCTGAGCGTGAGCAATTGCGGGTCGCCGGGTCCGGCGCCGACCAGCGCGACCGGCGGGGGCGCAGCTTCGGCGTCCTGCTCCAGTTCATGCCAGGCGTCGCGTACCCGGTGCGCGTCGATCAGTGTCAGCTCGGGGCCGCCCAGCACGCGTTCCCAGCACGTGCGCCGCGCGGGCAGCGTGGAGAAGCGCGCCTTGACCCGCTCGCGCAGCCCACCCATCAGTTCGGCTGCGGACGACAGCGAGTACGGCAGTCGCGCCTCGATCCAGGTCTTGACGTGGCGCGCCAGCATCGGCGCCTGCCCGCCGGACGAGATCGCCACGAGCAGCGGCGAACGGTCCACGATGGCCGGCAGGATGAAGTCGCAGTGCTGCGGATCGTCCACCACATTGACCGGAACGCCCGCCGCGCGCGCATCGACGGCGACACGGCGGTTGGTCTCGGGGTCGTCGGTGGCGGCGATCGCCAGATGCCGTCCGCGCAGCACGTCGCCGGCATAGCGGCCGGCGACGTGCGCAATGCGTCCCGCCTCCAGATCGTCGCGCAGCTCCGCGCCGAGGCGCTCGGCCGCGACGCACACCGATGCGCCTGAACGGAGCAGCGCCCTGACCTTGCGCGCGGCCACCTTGCCGCCGCCGACCACGAGCACGGAGCGACCACGCAGATTCCAGAACACGGGATACCAGTGCATGGTCAGCTCGGCAGCAGCGTGTAGCGCAGATACGGGCGCGGCGCTTCCCAGCCCTGCGGGAACAGCTCGCGCGCACGCTCGTCGGAGACCGCCGGCGGAATGATCACGCGCTCGCCCGGGCGCCAGTTCACCGGGGTGGCCACCGTCGCGCGGTCGCTGGTCTGCAGGGCGTCGACCACGCGCAGGATCTCGTCGAAATTGCGTCCCACCGAAGGCGGGTAGGTGAGGCTCAGGCGCAGGCGCTTCTGCGGGTCGATCACGAACACGGCGCGCACCGTCACCTTGGGGTCCGCCTCGGGGTGCACCATGCCGTAGGCCGTCGACACGATGCGATCCTGGTCGGCGATCAGCGGGAAATTCAGCGCATGGCCCTGGGTATCGCGGATGTCGTCGGCCCAGCCGAGGTGATCGTCTAGCGGGTCGACGGACAGGCCGATCAGCTTCACGCCGCGCGCCGCGAATTCCGGCTGCAGGCGCGAGGCCTCGCCCAGCTCGGTGGTGCATACCGGCGTGTAGTCGGCCGGGTGCGAGAACAGGATCGCCCACTGGTCGCCGATCCAGTCGTGGAAGTCGATGGGGCCTTCGGTGGTCGCGACGCTGAAGTCGGGGACGGTCTGATTGAGCTGCAGGGTCATGCGCGGGTTCCTCGTGAAGTGGTTGAAGTGGCCTCGATCAGTTCGAGGCGGTGCAGAAAATCGCCGAAGCCTTCGTCCGCGGCGCGTTCCTCGGCAAAGCGCGCGAACAGCGGACGCAGGGTGTCGATCAGCGCGGCCTCGTCCACGGCCTCGCGCACCCGCGTGTTGAGCCGGGTGCCGGCGCGGTCGCTGCCCAGATACAGGTCGTAGAGCCCCGGTGCCTTGCCGACCAGGCCGATCTCGGCCAGGTACGGCCGGGCGCAGCCATTGGGGCAGCCGGTCATGCGCAGCGACAGGTCCTCGCGCGCCAGGCCGAACTCGTCCAGCAGCCCGTTGAGTCGGCGGGTCAGTTGCGGCAGGTAGCGCTCGCTTTCGGCCATCGCCAGCGGGCAGGTGGGCAGGGCGACGCAGGCCATGGCGCCGGTCTCCAGCGATGTGCGCCGCGGCGCCAGATCCAGCGCGCGACGGGCGAGCAGCGTTTCGATGCGAGGGCGCGCCTCGGGCGTGACGCCGACCAGCACCAGATTCTGGTTGCAGGTCAGGCGCAGTTCGCCGCCGTGGGCTTCGACGAGTTCGTCCAGATCGCTCAGCGGCAGGTATTCCGGGCGGTCGTCCACGATGCGTCCGCCCGGCACGTAAAGCGTGAGGCTGGCCGTGCCGTCGGCATGTTCGACCCAGCCGAACTCATCGCCGGAGGTGTCGAAACGGGCTGGCCGTGCGGGCGCCAGCGCGAAGCCGCAGCGGCGCGTCACGTCCGCGACGAAGGCGTCCAGCCCCATGCGGTCGATGGTGTACTTGAGACGGGCCTGGGCGCGGTCGCTGCGGTTGCCGTGATCGCGCTGCGCGGCGACCACCGCCTCGGTCACGGCGAGCACCTGCTCCGGCGTGCAGAAGCCGATTACGTCAGCCACGCGCGGATAGGTCTCCGCGTTGGTGTGGCTGCGCCCCAGCCCGCCGCCGACGGTGACGTTGAACCCGGCGAGGCGGCCGTGCTCCTCGATGGCGATGAAACCCAGGTCGTGGGCGAACACGTCCACGTCGTTGGACGGCGGGATGGCCAGGGCGATCTTGAACTTGCGCGGCAGGTAGGTCGGTCCGTACAGCGGTTCGGGCTCCGACTGCACCACCGGCTCGCCCTCCAGCCAGATCTCGTGATAGGCGCGCGATCCGGGCAGCAGGCGTTCGGCGATGCGGCATGCCCAGCCGTACACCGCGCCGTGCAGGTTCGAGCGGTTCGGATTGGCGCAGGCGATGACGTTGCGGTTGATGTCGCCGCAGGTGCTGATGGTGTCCAGCAGCACGCGGTCCAGTGCCTGCACGGCCGGCTTGAGGTCCTGCTTGAACAGGCCGTGGAACTGGATGCTCTGGCGGCTGGTGATGCGCAGGCTGCCGTTGCCGTTTTCGCGGGCGATGCGCCCCAATGCCAGCCATTGCGCGCTGCTCAGCACGCCGCCGGGCAGACGCAGGCGAGCCATGAACTGATACTGCGGCTCCAGCTTGCGGCGCTGGCGCTCGGCGCGCAGGTCGCGGTCGTCCTGCTGGTAGATGCCGTGAAACTTGATCACCTGCGTGTCGTCGGCGTGCACCGCGCCGGTGTGGCCCAGCGCCAGACTCTCGACCAGACTGCCGCGCAGGCCGCGGCTCGCGGCCTTGATGCGCTCGACATCGGAAAGCGGTTTTTCAGTAGACATCGCGGTGGTATCTCCCGGTGTGCTTGAGGTCCTCGACGTAGCCCTCGGCCCGTTCGGCGGTCAGCCCGCCGGCCGCGCCGACCAGATCGATCAATGCCTGGTGCACGTCATGGCCCAGCCGCTCCGAGCCGCAGACATAGATCGCCGCGCCCTCTTCAAGCCAGGCATAAACCTCGGCGCCGCGCTCGCGCAGGCGGTCCTGCACGTAGACTTTGCGCGGCTGGTCGCGCGAGAAGGCCACGTCCAGACGGGTCAGCAGGCCGCCCTCCAGCCACTGCAGCCATTCGCGCTGATAGAGGAAGTCGGTGCGACGATTGCGGTCGCCGAAAAACAGCCAGTTGCGCCCCTGCGCGCCCAGCGCCTCGCGCTCCTGCAGGAAGGCGCGATAGGGCGCGACGCCGGTGCCGGCGCCGATCAGGATGATCGGGTGCGCCGGGTCTTCCGGCAGGCGGAAGGCTGCGTGTCCTTCGATGAACACCGGCACCTCCCCGCCTTCGGCCAGACGTTCGACCAGCAGGGTCGAGGCCACCCCCAGGCGCACCCGGCCGCGGCTCTCCCAACGCACCGGCGCCACGGCCAGGTGGGCCTCGTCGGGATAGGTGAGCGGGCTGGAGGCGATGGAGTAGCGCCGCGCGGGCAGCACACGCAGCAGATCGCCGAAATCCTGCGCGGACAGGTCGCGCGCCGGATGCTCCTGGATCAGATCGAGCACGTCGCGCCCGGTCATCCATGCGGTCAGCGCTTTATCGTCGCGCGCCAGTCCGCGCAATGCGTTCGAGTCGGCGAGCTCGGCGTAGCGTTCCACCAGGGGGCGCGTCAGCCGCGAGATTTCGTAGCGCGAGGCGAGCGCCTCGGCCAGCGTGCACTCGCCATGCCGGGTTGCGATCGTGGCGTCGCCGTTCAGACCCAGCCGGGTCACCAGCGAGTCCACCAGTTCGGGCGGGTTCGACGGCACGATGGAGAGGCAGTCGCCGGCGGCGAACTCGATGCCCGAGCCGGCCAGATCCAGCTCCAGGTGCCACACGCGACGGGTCGAGCCCTCGGCGGTCAGCGGCAGGCGTTCGAGTAGCGGCGCGGCGAAGGGCCTGTGCCGCGTCCACGAGACCTGTTCAGTGGCCGCGGACACGACGGATACCGTCGACGCCTCGCTTCGCGGCCCGTCGAACAAGCCCAGGACGCGTTCGGCCCAGGCCTGCGCGTCGTCCTCGTAGTCCACATCGCAATCGACGCGTTCGGCGAGGCGCGTGGCGCCGGCGGCGACCAACGCCTCATCGAATTCCCGGCCCGTCTGGCAGAAACGCGGGTAACTCGCGTCTCCCAGGGCGAGCACGGCGTAGCGCGTGCCGGTCAGGTCCGGCACGCGCGGTCCGGTCAGCAGCGCGTGCAGCTCCTGCGCGCCGTCCGGCGGCTCGCCGTCGCCCTGGGTGCTGACGACGACCAGCAGGTTGCGGTCCTCGCGCAGCCGCGCGCGTCGGTAGCTCCGCATGTCTAGGGCCTCGGCCGCAAAGCCGAGCGCGCTGGCGCGGCGCGCCACGCGTTCGGCCAGGGCCGCGGCGGTCCCGGTCTGCGAGCCGTAGAGCACCGCGAGGCGCACGTTTTCGGCCGCGGGCTGCGTGGCCGGCAGCGCGGACGTCGAGCCCTGCAGCCCGGCGAGATAGCCGCTGGCCCACAGCAGCTGCTCGGGGTTCAGGGCCCCAGCGAAGCGCCGCAGATCCTGAAACTGACGCTCGTCGAGCAGTGGCGCGGAAATCCGCTGAGGCATTTCGACAACCGTGCTCATGCGCTCGCGTTCCCGTCGACGTAGCGGTGCAGGCCGCATTCCTTGGATTCGGGCTGCTCCCACCACCAGCGTCCCGCGCGCACGTCCTCGCCCTGCGCGATGGCGCGCGTGCAGGGTGCGCAGCCGATGCTGGGGTAATGCCGGTCGTGCAGCGTGTTGTAGGGCAGATCGCGGCTGCGGATGTATCCCCAGATTTCCGCCTCGCTCCAGTCGGCCAGCGGATTGAACTTGAACAGGCCGTTGCCCTCGTCCCATTCGCGCACGTCCAGGGCGAGCCGGGTCACCGACTGTTCGCGGCGCAGGCCCGTCACCCAGGACTTGTATCCATGCAGGGCGCGGCGCAGCGGCTCGATCTTGCGGATCGCGCAGCAGCGCTTGCGCAGCGCCACGCTGTCGTAGAACGCATTCGCGCCGAACGCGTTGACGAAGGTTTCGAGCGCCTCGGTGTCCGGGCAGTAGATACGCGGGGCGCGGCCGTAGCGCGCGCGCACCTGTTCCAGCAGCGCGTAGGTCTCCGCCGGCAGGCGTCCGGTATCGAGCATGAAATCGTCGATCTCGGGCACCTGGCGGTAGATCAGATCCGTCAGCACGATGTCCTCCGCGCCGAGGCTGTTGGCAAAGGTCGCGGGTGCGTCCGCGGTTGCGGCGAGACGCAGAATCTCGACGCTGTGGGCGATCCGGTTGTGCAGGTTATGGGGTAGCGCAGACATGAGCGGTCCTCGTGGTCGGTCAGGCGATGAGCGTGATCGAAGCGCCGGCCAGCAACGCGGCCGTGGCAAGGCGCAGCCATCGATCGGGGAGGCGGTGCATCAGCTGCCGCCCAAGCCAGATGCCGGGCAGCGAGCCGATGGACAGATCGACGGCGGCGCGCCAGTCGACCTGTCCCGAAAGGAAGTGCGCGCCCGCGGCCAGCGCGGCCAGCGGCACGGCCATGGCCAGTTCGGTGCCGACGATCTCGGCCAGCGGGCGTTCGGGATAAAGGAGCGTTAGCAGGGCGCCGGTCAGCGTGCCCGCGCCGATGGACGACAGCGTGACCAGCACGGCCACGGTGGCGCCGCTGGCGATCAGCCAGCGTCGAATGGCGGCGGGTGGCCTAGCGACATGACCGCGTCGACGCGGCAGCAACAGCCCGAGCGCGCTCAGGGCGAGCACGCAAGCGACCGCGGTGCCGACCAGGCGGTCCTGCAGCGCGGCGTCGTGAAACGAACTCAGAAACAAATGCGCGGCGGCCACGCCCGGCACACCGCCGGCCAGCAGCCAGCCGACCGTCGCCCAGTCGACGCGCCTATCACGCGCATAGGCCAGTAGGGCACCGCTCTTGGTGAACGTCGCATACAGCAGGTCGGTGCCCACCGCGGTGGTGGGCGCAAGGCCGCAGCCGAGGATCAGTGCGGGCGTCATCAGCGAGCCGCCGCCGATGCCGGTGACGGCAATCAGGGCGGCGATCAGCAATCCGGTGGTGACGAGCGTCCAGTCCATGTCCGTGCCTGCGGTGAAGTACGCTGCAGACACTACCGACGATGCTTATTCCAAACAAAGATCGATTTATTACATGCTTATGCCTGGACGGAATATGCGGCCGGCAGTAGGCTGGATGCTTGTTCAAGCGGTTTCGGCAGCCGGGTGGCCAGATGAAGCTCCGACAGATTCAGTACGTCTGCGCCGTGGTGCAGCAGGGGTTCAGCGTCTCCGCCGCGGCCGAGGCTCTGTATACCTCGCAGCCTGGGGTGAGCAAGCAGATCAGGATGCTGGAAGACGAGTTGGGCTCGCCGATCTTCGAGCGCAGCGGAAAATCGTTTACCCGGCTGACCGAATTCGGGCGCGTGATCATGCCCTACCTGGAACGCATTCAGGCCGAAACGGAAAACGTGCGGCGCCGAGCCACCGAGCTTGCGTCACCGGCTGCGGGTACGCTGTCCATCGCCACGACGCACACACAGGCGCGCTACATGCTGCCGCCCATCGTCGCCGAGTTTCGTGCGCGCTATCCCGGTGTGGCACTCAACCTCCACCAGGGCACACCGGAACAGATAGCCGAGATGGCTGTAAACGGAAAAGTCGATTTCGCCATTGCCACCGAAGGTCTCAATCACTTCGAGGATCTGGTGCTGCTGCCTTGTTACAAGTGGAATCGAGCGGCGTTGGTGCCGCGCGGGCATCCTCTAGAGCTCGTAAAACGCCTGAGCCTGGAGGATCTCGCGAAATTTCCGCTGGTAACGTACGTTTTCGGTTTTGCCGATCACTCGGAAATGTCCGCGACCTTCGCCAAAAAGCGGTTGCGGCCCAATCTCGTGCTGACCGCCGTCGATGCCGACGTTATTAAGACCTACGTGCGTACGGGCTTGGGCGTGGGCCTGCTCGCCAGAATGGCTTACGAGCCCGAGCGGGACGGCGATCTGGTCTGTCTGGATGTGCGCCACCTGTTCCCGCACGAGGTCACTAGCATCGGCCTGCGCCGGGGCCTGGTGTTGCGGGACTACATGTACGACTTCATCCACAGATTTGCGCCACATCTGGACCGCATTGCAGTCGACATGATGGTGCTCGCGCACGACCGCCATAAGGAAACGCAATTATATCTTGCGCACATACCTTATTTGACGTTAAGGGAATAATGCTCTAAGTGAACAGCCACCCCAGGGATCGCGGAAACTATTTTGCATCAGTGTAGGCATCGGTCAGAAGAATTTGTATTCCAGGCGAGCTACCCATGTCTCACTCTGTAGAGTGCGCCTACATGTATGTGGTTGCCAAGGGCGCTTATACCGCGCGCATACAGCGCGATGGATTTCTCGTCAAAGCCAGAGGAAGGAGGGCGGGTGCTTGGGAGTCAGCAGTGGATCGCGCGTCCGTGGCGGTCGCGCGAGATATCCAGCACCACATGCACATCGGCTAGGGTGTCTGATTTCTGCAAATAGCGATTTCGGTGGTTATTGGCTGTCTGCCGGGTGGCGGCTTCCAGGTGCGCGTCCAGCGCGGTCGACAACAAGCGTTCGGCCAGATGTTTCTTGAATTCGCCGATCAGTCAGTCGTTGCTCAGCAACGCCGCGCTTGTCTGGTGGCCCTCCAGCATCTGGTCGATCAGTGCGTTATCAATGCTCGACTGGGTGCGTTGTGCCATGGGGGTCCTTTTCAGATCGCTGCCATGACTCACCACGCAAAATTACTTGCGCCTACAGGTTTGTTAGCGCCTAAATCCCATGTTTTTTCTTGAAATGGATTGGAATCTGGCAACCAGTGAATCTAGTTCAGCGGAAAGTGAGATCAATCCATCCGACAGGTTTTTTGATCGGGTGGCTGAATCGGTTATCTGTTCGGCGCCATCTCGTATATTGACCACGTTCTGGTTGATTTCCTCCGCGACAGAATTTTGTTCCTCGGCGGAGGTGGCGATCTGGGTGTTCATGTTATTGATGATGTCCACAGCGTTGGATATGGCCGTTAAGGCATTATTTACATCCGCAATGCGAGCCACGCCTTGACTGGATATGGATTGACTTGACCGCATGTTTTCTGCGCTCTCGTTGATAACTTTTTTGAACTCTTCGAGTTGAGTGCGAATGTTCGTTGTTGCATTCTGCGTTTTCTTTGATAATGCGCTGACTTCGCTTGCTACTACGGCAAAACCCCTTCCATGCTCACCTGCTCTCGCAGCCTCTATCGAAGCATTCAATGCCAGCAGGTTGGTTTGTTCGGCAATCTGGGTGATCAGGTCAGTTACTTTGTAAATTTCCTCGCTGTCATTCAAGAGTTTTTCCATGGCATGGGTTGCAAGAGCGGTTTGATCGGCCGCCTGTCGTATATACATCGAAAAATCTTTTGCGATCCGATTGCCATTTTCGGTTTCCAGGTGTGAATTTTGAGCCGCCTCGGCTGCAAAAGTGGTGTTCCGTGCAACCTCCTGTACAGTGGATGCCATTTCATTCATCGCCGTGGCCACAAGATCAGTTTGAGTATGCTGAAGCTCGATTTGCTCGATGACTCGCATCAGTTCAGTTGCTGAAGTATCTGCCGCCTGATGGAGCTTTTTGGATTCTTCCCCAAGCCGTCCCAGAATAGTTCTTTGGCCTGATTGGAGTAGGCGGATTGCCAATTCAAGACGGCCCGGCTCCCCACGTTTTCCGCTATACACGGCCTGCATGAGCGGGTTGTCCACGATCTCGCGACGCACGGAGGCATCGAGCTCCCTTAGAGGGCGAAACATCAACCAGGTCCCGAAAATTCCGAGAGCAGCCAGGGTTGCAGTGCAGGCGGTAATGGCATCCCGAGGTAGCGAGGTCATCGTCATTATCGTGATGAGTGAAAATACGACAAGAATACTGAAAATGACTCGGTTCGTCAGGTTATCCAAAAGATGGGGCTTTCCTAATTTTTCAGCCAGCCTTGACGCACGCTCGGATGCGACTCCCCGATCGTCCTGGCTGGTTGCAGGACCGAGTGCTTTGTACAGTCGTTCGGCACGTTTGCGGTCTTCGGGGCGGGGTTTTACGCGGACGGATTCATAGCCGACGCAAAGTCCTCCGTTGTAAACAGGGGTGACATAGGCATCCACCCAGTACGAGCCGCCATCCTTGCTGCGATTTTGAACAATTCCCATCCATGGTCGGTTTTCCTTGAGCGTTTTCCATAGATCGGCAAATGCTGCCTGAGGCATATGAGGATGGCGAACGATGTTGTGACTCTTGCCAATGAGTTCATCAACCGTGAAACCAGAGATTTCAGCAAAATTTTCGTTGCTGTACGTGATGACTCCAGCCACGTCAGTCGATGAAATCAACAAATCTTTCTCGTCAATAGGGTGTTCTTTCTGAGAGATGGGGAAGTTTTTCTTCATGATTATGCCCAGAAGACGTTGAGTTTCATATTCCGCGTCAGGAATGCGGTAGCTGGGCCGCAATTGTATGCTATCTGACTAGAAGATTGCTTTATTCATGAGTGTCTTTTGATATGAATTTCTTGAACTCAATTTAAAGAGCCCATCCATTCGCCCGGCGTTGACATTCTAGGTACCTGGCAGTCGGTTTTGGGGGGGGCGATGATTGACGGATGCGCTGATATCAGCATGCGCAAGTGTGCAAAATGGATGCCTGCTGCGCCAGCACCAAGCGGATGAACCCTTCCCCCGAATTCTATCTCGCTGCACAAAGGATGAGTCGCTATTAGTTTCGTGGTATCCCCTGATTCGGGCATCCGAGTTGCAACATTATTATTGTGGCTTATTGGCCTGTCAATGTAATTCGGTACCGCATCTGGTTCAGGGTAGAGGCGACCACTCAGTGCGCCCGTTCGAGGATCGTACAACGGACGGGTCGCTGCCCGTTCAGAGCTGCATCATGATTCAGCGTACCCAGCGACGGGCGTCCTTCAAGAGCAGCAGCAATTGCTGCTCTCGCAACGGCGAGGCGATGAACCCGAACCGGGTGTAGAACTGTGCCGCTTCTTGATCGATGGGATGGGTCAACATGGCCCTGATGCCGGCTTGTTCGGCAATCAGCATCGTGCGACGAATCGCGTCTTGCAGCAGGCCAAAGCCTATGCCTCGCCTCTGATCCGCCACCGAAACAGCCAGCCTCGCCAGAATCACCACCGGTAACGGGTACTGCCCCATTCCCTTGCGAATGCGCTCCGGAGCTTGCAGTGTATCGACCTGTCCAACGGTTAGGCTGAAGTAGCCTGCGACGCGGTCCTCATCCTCGGCAACCACAAAGGTCTTGGCCGAGCCGCTGCCCTGCGCCTGACGGGCGTGGCGCAAAAGCCAGTCATTCAGCGCGGGCTTGCCGCAATCGAAACCCTCTAGCCGATGCTGCGCGGCGAGAGGTTCCGGTGCGCGCAAGGTCACCTCGTGTCCCAGGGCGCCTTGTGGGCAAACAGGTTACGCAAACCTTCATTGGCCTGTTCGGGCTGATCCAGCAGATCCATCAGGGCTTGGTATTGGCTCCCGGAAACCATGAACAATCGCTGATCGAGCAGGGTCTGCTCGGCAGCCAGGCAAGCGCTGTCGAGAATGAAGTCGGTCAGCGACTTGTGGGCCACCTCGGCGGCACGGCGCAGCATCGCCTCCTGTTCGGGGGTGGCGCGCAGCCCAAGTCGGGCAGAGCGAGCGGAAGTCGACGATGCCCCGGCAGTCATGACAGCACCTCTCGTGTTAGATCAATTGCCGCAATGTTGGTACAAGAAGCGTACATTGTCTAGTGGCGTGGGCGACTCTGTGCGCGGCAAGCTCCACTGTTCAGGACGGAGAGGACGGCTCACCGAACGACGCTGGGTGCTGGTGTATGCGTTGCTGGGTGGAAACGAATTATCGGTACACGAACTGGCACCACCCGTGCGCTCTGGTCGTTGACCCAGGAAACCCCCGCTACAAACCCTTCGGGGATTTAGCGGTGGGAGACTTCATGGAGTCCGAGAACATCGTTCGGTACTGGCATGCAGTCGAGTTGCTGCAGCCGCAATCGGCCCCCAAGATCAAAGAACGCAGCAGCGCCTATGGTGCATTCCTTCACGATACGCCCTGCACGCGCCCTATCCCTCCTTGGGCACCCCAGAGCATCGTTAGCAAGCAGGCGCTTCCCGAGAAGCGCGAATGGAGCCATAGGCTCTATGCACACCTGTACGACAGCCGGCTCGTCGCCGCCGCGCTCCAGAAACTGTACGGCGCCGACCAGGGCTACCGCGAACCACAGCACCGAGAGTCTGCGATGTTCGCCGCGAAGTTCACCATGCGCGGGCAACTGGTGGAAGATAGTTTCGTGCTCTCCAGCGAGGCCTGGTTCCTCGGACGGGCGCTGGCGAGAAAGGACTGGACACGCGGATTCGAGGACGATCAGCGGGCCGCCGCCGAGCAGGCGCGAACGCAGCTACAAGGCCAGGTCTCCGGCGATGCGCTGCGGGACTTCACCCGGTGGGTGCTGCAGTTTCTCGGCGTGGCGGATTTCTTTGCGACTATTGAGCGCCCGCCACTGCGATTTCGTTCCCAACCTGTCAAACCCGACAAGCCCGCATCGGAGGACGATCCGCTCAACAGCTTCCTGCTCGACGATCTGGCCACCGTTGCTGACAGCCTCAGCAAGGGCGTGGCGAGCGAAGCGTTGAACCAATACCTGCGCCGCCACGATCCGCAACTGCGGCTGCATATCGACAGCGACGACGCCTCCCCATCGCTGATCGAGCGGCTTATGCCGCAGGCCCATGCCGATAGCTGCTGGCCCTCCGAACGGCACCTGGGGCTTGTGCATTCCCAGCAACTGGCCGTGAACACCGTTCTGTCCAAGCTCGCTGACGGACAGGGACTTCTAGGAGTCAATGGCCCGCCGGGCACGGGCAAAACGACCCTGCTGCGCGATTTGATAGCCGCCATCATCACCAGCCGGGCGGACGTGCTTGCCACGCTGCGCCGCGCATCCGACGGTTTTGCCAGCAACGCGCGCGAAACCGGCAACGATGGCGGTAAGGAGCGGGCTGCCTTCAAGCTCAATCCTTCGCTGTACGGCTTCGAGATCGTGGTCGCTTCGTCCAACAACGGCGCCGTGGAGAACGTCACCCTTGAACTGCCCCAGCGCGACAAGATCGACGAGAACTGGCTGCCCGAGGCCGAGCACTTCGCCGACCTGGGCGAGCTGATCACCGGCAAGCCGGCCTGGGGATTGATCTCTGGTGCGCTGGGCAGCAAGGCGCGGCGCAAGACGTTCGTAGACCGCTACTTCTATGGGCAGAGTCCAGCGGCCGGCCAAGACAAGGTGGACAACAACGAGGAAGCCAGCGACGAAATCGACGATGAGAATGTCGCCAAGACCCTGTTTGCCGGCCCGGCCACCGCTGCCGAGACCAATGATCAGCAAGCATCTCAGCAACCGCTGAAGAAAGCGCCGCAAGGCCTGATGGCATGGTTGGGCGAGCACAGCCAGCGCAACAAGGAGCGCAGGCCGGAAGAACGCCAAGCCCTGTGGCAGCAGGCGGTCGCCGAGTACGAGAAGGCCAAGGCGCAGGTTCGCTTGGTATGCGCCGAAGCCTCCCGCATCCGCGCTCTGATCCAGACGCTGGAAACGACCAGGAAGAAGATCACCGAAATGACTGCCACCGTGCAGGCGCTTGAAAAGCGCTTGGCGCACACGGCGGAACAACAGGCACGCCTGGATGCCGATGAAGGTCGTCCCGCCAATGCGGCGTTCAAACATGCGCTGGAGGCGCTTGCCCAACACCAGGCCAGCAAACCAGGGTTCTGGGCGAACCTATGCAGTCTGTGGGGAGCGTCACGCACCTGGAACACTGCGCTGAAACTGCTGCAAGACCGGCATGGCCTCGCCAAGGCTGAGTTCGACCGCATCGCACGGCTTGCCAAGCAATTCGAGGACTCCAGGCAGCAACTGGATAGGCAGATCGCCAATGCGCAGCAGGCGTTGAAAAAAATGCGGGCGGAAGATCAATCCCTGACGCAACAGGCCAGCGATTTGGCTAGCGCTTGTCGAGCCGACCATCTGCTGGCATGGTTGCGCGGCGGCGTGATCGGTCGTGGCGACGCCATCGAACTGGCCGAACCCTGGCACATCGAGGGCTGGCGACAGGCCCGAGCGCGTGTCTTCATTCAGGCACTGAAGCTACATCGGACATTCTTCGAGCTGGAGGCGGCACGGATGCGCTCCAACCTGTTTCTGATCAACGCGATGTTGACCGGCGCGCACCTGCAGGGATTCTCGCGCGAGGCGATTCGCTCGGTTTGGGCCTCGTTGTTCATGGTCGTGCCGGTACTCAGCAGCACCTTTGCCTCGTTCGCAAGCTCTTTCCGCACATTGGGGCCGGGGGAGATCGGCTGGCTGCTGGTGGATGAGGCCGGACAGGCCCTCCCGCAAGCGGCGGTGGGTGCGCTGTGGCGCTCCCGACGCGCGCTGCTGGTGGGCGATCCCCTGCAACTCAAGCCCATCGTCACCGTGTCCGACGCTGTGCTGGAACACATGCGCACACGCTATCGCGTCGATGCGCATTGGCTCCCCAACAGACAGTCCGCGCAGACCTTGGCGGATCAGGCCACGACATGGGGCCGCCTGGCGGGGCCAGCCGACAGCAAGATGTGGGTGGGGTTGCCATTGGTCGTGCATCGGCGCTGCGACAAGCCGATGTACAGGCTGGCCAACCGTATCGCCTACGACGGTGCCATGGTGTATGGCACCCTCGCACCGCGCGCCGACAAAGAGACGCGCGCCCGCCTGCCGACGGGATGGATTCACGCCAGCGGAGCATCCGACGGGAACTGGGTGCCGGCCGAAGGAGAGGCCTTGCGGGCGCTGCTCGCCCTGTTGCGCGTGGATGGCGTGGATGCGGCCGAAATTTCGGTGATCACGCCCTTCAAGGCTGTTCAGGAAAACCTCAAACGCCTGCTCGGTGACTCGATGGTTTCCGGAACCATCCACACCATGCAGGGCAAGGAGGCTCCAGTCGTTATCATGGTGCTGGGCGGCAATACCGAAGGTTCCGGCGCACGAGATTGGGCGGTCTCAGAGCCCAACCTGCTGAATGTGGCAGCGACGCGGGCCAAGCGACGTTTTTATGTTATCGGGGACCGGAACGACTGGCAGAACCGGTCGCTGTTTCGCGATGTCATGGATCTCTTGCCGCTCCAGTGCCTTCCCGAGCGCGAAACGATAGTGGCGCCCTAACCTTAGTAATCGTGCTGGGCTGGGAGCGATGCGCGTGCGGGTCTTGCATCGATCCGCTGGAGGCAAGCGAAGCCGCAGCGCCATAGGCACGAAGGCGTGAGGGATTGAAGCCGAATGGTTGTGACGGCAAAGACGGCATGGGGCGCAGTCCGAAAGCCCGGCGGCGCGTCGCGCCGACACACCCCGGCTCCGAGACTGCTATTACGCCGCAGGTCAACTACATGAAGAAGCTGCCCTGATCGGAGTAACCCGCAGGCTCGATCCCAACATCCGCAATGCGCGACTGCAACGCACGCTTGCAGTGAACATCCTCGCCACCATCCTGAAGCCAGGCACCCAAGTGCCGCTCCACCCTACCAGAAGCCACCGCGTCCCCACTGCTCAAATCGCAATCCCACTCCGGCTGAATGTCAGCTTTCCGAGGCTTGAGAACAACATTGATGGAAAGCTCGCCGCCGCTGATCGTATCCACACTGGCGACCGCCGGCAGATCTCCATCGAACACGAAGCGATGGGGGCTGCGCTCGCAGTGATGACTGTCTTCGGCACCACCGGGCCACCAGTTCTCGCCTTCCGACAGCCCGAACAGGCGCTGTTCGAGGTCAGCGTTGACAAGCCGACACCATCAGATTTCGCCAGACCCACCAGCGCGCGCTGCGCTGCGTTCGCAGCGGGAAGGTCTTGAACGGCGAATAGGAGCGCTTGAACTTCGGCAGCCGCAGGTCGTCGGGTGCGGCGTAGCCGAATTGCCGCAGGCGCTGCACCAGCCGGGCATTACTCGGCTTCTGCGCCTCTGCGGTTGCGCGGCCGGCAAGGGCTGCACGCAGCGCCGCATGGTTTTTGAATCCCAAGGCTGCGGCACCGGCTCGCCGGTTGCCGTCATATCGGCCACGACCTGCTCGACGAGGTGGCGGATTCCGGGCAAGGCGGCTCGGATGTCAAATACAAAGCCAGACATAATCACTCGCCCGAGTCACGGCGACATAGAGAGCGCGATGATAATCTTCGGCGCCGGACTTGCGGACCATGCCATACAGATCGCGGACATCGACAATCGAACAATAGAATGTGCTGCCCTGAGATTTATGCGCGGTCATGGCATAGCCATGCATAACCGGCGCGCAGGCGCGCGTCACCGCCCAGGCCCGGCCGAATTCTTCTTCGCGCAGCCGGTGGTTTTGCTGCTCGCGGTAATGCGCCCAGGTTGCTGTCTTGATGCGGGTATGCTCGTCCGCATCGTCTGCGATATAGAATTCGACYTCGCCGTCCTCCGGAGTCGAGGTCAGTATCCGCCAGCTGGGGATGTGCAGATAAGGGTGCTCCATCGCACGGCATTCGCGCACAACCATTTCAGTGTTGTTCTGGATGGAAATGGGTTTGAACCCGGCCGCGGCTTTTTCCCGTGCCTTGCGCTGAGCTTTGCTATTTCCAGATGTTTTCGCGGGCGAAAGCATCGCCTCCCAGAATAGTTCGTCTCGCCACTCGCTGCCGCATCCGGCGGGAAACGCATGCAGCATCTCGCGCGCGATGATCGTTTCGCCGGGCCAGAAGGGTGCGTCACCCGTGCCTTCTTGGCTCTCGTACAGGTCGGCCAGTTCCCGGTGCACGAAGGCGTTGTGATGGTCGACGACGCGGTTGCGCCATGCGACGGCGCGAATATCTTGATCGGGCCTCGCGCGCCTGAGCTTGACGAGTCCTGCTCCGACATCCGAAACCGAGGCGATGCGGACCCGGCCAGCCAGATTATCGCTTTGCCGAACGACATATTCACGGACGCGTTCCGGCGTAAACACGCCCTCTGTGTCACCCTCGATATAACCACGGACGACTTGGGCGAACTGCACGATCGGATGGGGGCGTCCGGTCGCTTTCTGGCGCACGATCTCGTTCAGCTCGTGCTGCATCGAAACGGTTTCAAAGACGGGGGGGAGCCTCGCCAGCAAAGCGCTCGTGCCGGCGTTTTTATCGGGCTTGTCCTCGACTGGCAGCAACTGTCCCGGATCGCCGACATAGAGCACCCGAACATCGCTGTCCTGCATCGCCTCATGTATGTGATAGAGCAGGGTGTCGCCCACCATGGAAGATTCGTCGATCACGACCAACGGGTAATCGTCGAAGTATTCGTTGCCGGGGTTTCTGTCGATTTCCACCCGATAAGCGCCGAATCGGTCCTCTTTGAGGCGCAGGCCCAGCAGCGCATGCAGGGTGCCCGTCCGGATGGCTATCTGGTCGGTGGTTTTGTCAGCGCTGGCGAGCGCAGCGTCCAGCTTGTCACGAATGACGGCGACGGCCTTGTGGGTCGGTGCGCAAACTGCGGTTTTGATGCCGAGTTCGGCTGCTAGCAGCACCGCCTGCACCAGCAGCCAGGTCTTGCCGGTACCGGCATAGCCCCTGAGCACGCATTCACCGGGAGGCCCCTGCATGAAGCGGCGCAGTGCCTCGAACGCGCGCGCCTGATCTGCATTCATCGTCAAAAACGACGACGAATCGAAAGCATCGGCGGTCTTTGTGGCGGGCGTCATCACCAGACCTTCCTGTCGTCCGGGATGGGTCCGATGTAACGACGATAGGCCGAGATCCAGTTGCGCGCGATCATGCGCTGAGCGTCGGCGAGCGGCAGCCTGCCGGAACAGACCAGATGGTTGAGCTTGTTCTCGAGACGGTCCTTGGCATAGGACCCCCATCCGCCGGCAACGCGATGAGGCTCAGGCCAGAGATTGCGAGGCGAAGACGGCGATCCGCCCAATTCGAGACTGATGAGGTGGTCTTCCTCGAAGAACCACAGCCGGTTCATATCCTGAGGGTAGTCGTATTCGCGAATCTGGCGCCGCTTGAGCGATTCGGTATACCGTTCAGGCGGTCGTATGCTTCTCGTATAGCCGCGCACGCAGATGGTTTCGTGGATGTTCGCCTGGGTCACGGCGGGGTTGAGGGCGCCCGGCGTGAGGCGCGGATTTGGCAGCGCATCGCGGCGCGGGAACACCGGGTGCCGGGCGTCGCGGTAGTCATGCCACCAGGCGCTGGCCGGCGACGCTGAGAACGCAGCGAACAGGGTGACAGTCAGGAGAAACATGGGGCGCCAGCACATCGAAAAGCTCCGAAAAATCTATGTATCCCCAGTTTACCGCGAGAGCGCGAAACGCAAGCCGATTGTGCAGGTTTTGGTAGGCGGCCCGCGCATCGCGATCTTTGATAGACTGGCTTCGAGGTGAAGCCATGTTACCTATCGGACATCTGTTGACGGGCGTTGAGGCGGCAAGTACCGCAGCCGGCGGCCTGTATCAAACTCACTGGGCCACCGCGCGCATGCGTCCGGGACGCCTGTGTCTCGAGCCGCTGGTGTCCGCCAGCAGCCTGCGCCAGGTCTGCGGGGTTGAGATCCTGTACCGGCCGCAGTTCCCGTTTCGCGCAATGCCGTCGGAAGACAGCCGCCGCTGGCTATCGTGGTACCGCCATCTAGCCGACCGCGGCATGGCCTTTGCGCTCGACCGCGCGCCTTATGTCACTTTCAACCTGACCACCCGGCAATTGGCGGATGATCGCATCTATCGTGAAATCCTGCGCCTGCCGTTGCATGGGCGCATTGTCGTCGAATGGGTGGAAACGCCGGCCTCGCCAGCGCAGCTTGAGAAGGCCACGAAACGCTTGCATGCGTTGAGATCGGAGGGCGTAGGCGTCGCCATCGACGATGCCGGTGCGGGCCACGACTGGATGGACCGCGCGACCCGTGTGCGACCCGACTGGATCAAGATCGATGGCGCGCTGTTTCAGGCCGGGGCGGCGGGCTACCGGAGTGCCGCAGACATCGCGTGCCGCGGGATCGTTGAGATCGCCCGAGACCTGGGCGCCGTGGTGGTGGCCGAGTGGGTGGAACACGATGCGCATGTGGCCTATGCGCGAAAGATCGGGTGTCGATATCTGCAGGGGCGTTACTTCAATGGCGCGTTGGAACGGCAGCTTGCCAGGATGGGTGTTTGAATTTTATTACGCCAATTTTATTTAAGTTTTTGAATATAAACTATGCATTGATTCCTCTCAACGGCACCATAGAATCGCTTGAAGAAGCCAGCCGGGTGCTGGCTTTTTTTGTGGCTGGCGTCCGTGGTTAGGGGTGCAAAACCTGATGGCCGCCAGGAGGCGCCGATGTCGGATATGGCGGACAGCGAACATCCTTACGTCGGGCTGACGCCCGATACGGTTTTGGATGCGATCGAAGCGGCCGGCGGTCGGCCGACGGGATCGGTGTCGGCGCTCAACAGTTACGAGAACCGCGTCTATCAGATCGGCGACGAGGAGGCGGGGTTTCTGGTCGCGAAGTTCTATCGCCCGGGGCGCTGGAGCGACGGGCAGATCTACGAGGAGCATGCGTTTTCGCAGGCGCTGGCCAGGCTGGAGATTCCGGTGGTGGCGCCGATTGCGGGCGAGGACGGGGATACGCTGTCGCGTCATGCCGGATTTCGCTTCGCGCTGTTCCCCCGGCGCGGCGGCCGCGCGCCGGAGCTGGACGATCCCGATACGCTGTATCGCCTGGGGCAGTTCATCGGGCGCCTGCATGCGGTCGGCGCGGCGCGGGATTTTCGTCTCAGGCCGACGCTGACGCCGGCCGATTTCGGTCATGCGAGCGTCGAGTATCTTCTGGCCAACGAGTGCGTTCCGCGCGAATACGCGGGCGAATACCGCTCCCTGGCCGAAGCGTTGATGGGCGAGGTGGATGCGCGCTTCGCGGCAGCCGATTTCCGCACGATCCGCCTGCACGGCGACATGCACGCCGGTAACGTGCTGTGGACCGACAGTGGCGCGCATCTGGTCGATCTCGACGACAGCCGGATGGGACCGGCGGTGCAGGACATCTGGCTGTTGCTCAACGGCGAGCGCGCGGACATGCAGCGTCAGCTGGGCGAGATTCTGGACGGTTACGAGGAGTTCTTCGATTTCGACCGCCGCGAGCTGGCGCTGGTCGAGCCGCTGCGCACCCTGCGCCTGCTGCATTACGCCGCCTGGCTGGCGCGACGCTGGGCCGACCCCGCCTTTCCGATGGCCTTTCCCTGGTTCGGCAGCGTGCGCTATTGGGAAGAGCAGATTCTCACGCTGCGCGAGCAGCGCGAGCGGATGCTGGCGCCGCCGCTGCAAATCGGGTGATACCGGCGCTGCCGTTCGCCGGGACTGCTACGGCGCCTTGCTAGGCAAGCTTCCCTTGCCGCTGTCATGCGGCGACGTTGCGGGCGGCGGAGCCAGGGAAAGCAGCGCCTTTGCCATGGCGGCAGGGAGATGGTAGTCCACACCGAGCTTGTCGCGCCGCAGCACGAGTTCGGGCTGGGTGGAGATGACCTCGAATCGATAGAGCGTGCCGTTGTCCAGCGTAATGGCGACAGGCTGTGCGGGCTTGCCGCCGGCGGGTGCCTTGGGGGTGGCGGTGATGCGGTAGGCCGAGGCGAGCGTCCAGTTCCGCAGCAGCTGCGTCACCTGGTCGGACCTGAGCTTGGGCGGGTGCGGGGTGACGGTCCAGCTGCTCGGAGAGAGGGCCCGGATGCTCAGGCCCGGCAGCGCGAGATCGCGGATGCGCGCGTGCGGGGGCAGCAGATCGAGGCTGATCCAGCGCCGCGCGGCGGACTCCGGCAGATCGGCGAGTGCGTCCTGTATCAGATAAAGCTGTTGGCCGGCCAGCACGTAACGCAGCCGGTTCAAGGCATTGAGCGTGCCGAGTGCCAGGGTGTGGGTATCGCCGTAGTCGATGGTGACGCGTGGGGGAGAAAGGCCGTATTGCGCGAGGTCCAGGCCCTTGGCCGCATAGTGCCGCTGGCTGCGGGTCTCGGGCAGCGCGAGCAGGGATTGCATCAGCATGCGGTTGGCGCGAGCCTGCAGCGGCGCGACGATCCGCCAGACGCCGGCTTCGAGGGCGAATTCCAGTTTCGGCCTGTCCCCGCGCGTGAGCGTGATATGCCGGATATCCGCAGCGTGCAGGCCGGGCATGAGGATATGACCGGCTGGCGCTTTGGGGCGGCTCACCCGCCATACCGTGACCGCCAGCAGCACGACCACGACCAGCATGCCGAGGTTGAGCAGTCCTCGACGTTGGCGACCTGTGCCGGCCATCAGCGCGCGGCGCGCCGCCGGCGCATCCAAACCAGTGTGCCGGAGACCAGCAGGCCGATGGGGAAGAGAATCAGGAAGCCGGCGGCGATGGCATAGCCTTCGCCGCGGCTGAGCACCAGCCGGGTGTCGGGTGCGGAGGGCAGGTGTATTTGCACGAGACTGTCGTCGTGGCTCAGCCAATTGAGCGTGGCCGTCGCCAGGTTGAGGTTGGCGCCGCGTCCGATGAAGGCGTTGCTGACGAAGGCGCTGGTGCCGAACACGGCGATGCGCTGCTGATGCCCATCCGTGCGTTTGCGGCTGAAGGCCTCGCCGAGCACCAGCGGGCCGAGGGTGTCTCCGCGCGCGGCGTCGAATTTGACGTCGCCCTGAAGCGGCCCCGTCTCGCTCCAGCTCTTGGGCAGCGAACGCAACAGCGGCTCTGCCTGCCAGTCCTTGCCGCCGGCGGGCTGGGCGATGGCGGCGGTGAAGGGCATGAGGGTCTGGACCTGCAGGTGCTCGGTGATCGGCGACTGACCGTAGTCGAGCACCGGCACCACGGCCGGATTCTGGATGCCGATCATGGCGCGTAGTTCGGGGTTGGCATCGACCACCGTGCCGGGTACGAAGCGCAGGTCGAGCGTCCTTGCGAGTGCTGCCAGACCATGCAGGGAGCCCGGGTCGTGCAGCCAGAGCAGGTCACCGCCCTTTTCGACATATTGCGTGATGGCGGTGGCCTCGCCAGGCGTGAAATCGGTTTCGGGGCCGGCGACCACCAGGACGGCGGTGTTTTCCGGGATGTGAGGTGTACGCAGGAGGTTGATCGGCTGCACGTGCAGCCCGGTCTGCGCGAGGCTGGTTGCGAGTCGGCTGAGGCCGCGACTGCTGTCATCCAGCGGGCTGCGCTCCTTCTGACCCTCGATGAACACCACCCAGCGGTTGCCGCTGCGCGCGAGCTGCATCAATGCGTTGGCGATGCTCTGTTGCCCCAGGCTGTCGATCACCCGGCTGCGCCCGTCGATCTCGATTACCAGCTGACCGGTGTGGCGGACGCCGTACTGCTGGGCGCGCTTGGGCGCAAGATCGGGGTTCACGAAGCTCAGGGTGACGTCATGTCCGGCGCGGCGGTACTGCGCCAGTTGCCGGCGGATGCGCGCATGCAATGCGGCGTCGTCGCTGACGAAGGCTATGAAGTGGATGGGCTTGCGGATGCCGGCGATCAGCTTGCGGGTCACCGGTGCCAGGCTGTTGCGGTGAGTGTAGGTCCAGTCCTGATCGAAGTCGTAGCGGTGACTCAGCCAGGCCAGCAGGCCGACGGCGACCAGGAACAGGGCGACGAAGATCAGCGAATTGAGCCTGAGGTGCCAGCGGGTAGTGCGGGATATCTGCATGCGATACCTCAGCGGGGCAGCCGCAGGCCGTCGAGCTGGCGGACGGTGAGCACAAGGAAGGTGAGGATGAACAATAGGTAATAGGCCAGATCGCTGCTCCTGAATTCGCCTCGTAGGAACGACAGGAAATGGCTGAACTGCGAGAGATAGATAAACAGTTGGCTCGCCGTGTTCTGCGAAGTGCCCGAGATGTACAGGACGACCAGGAACAGCAGCAGGCCGAAGGTGCCGACCGCGGCCAGCGTCGGTTGGCCGGTCAGGCTGGAGATGTAGAGGCCTGCGGCGGTGAAGGAGGCAAGCAGCAGCGCGAGCCCGAGCAAGGCCGCCGCCAGATGTCCCCAGTCGAGGTGCGTGCCGAGCGACAGCGACAGTGGCATCAGCGAGACCATCAGGATCATCAGCAACATGAAGGCGAGCAGTCCGAGGTATTTGCCGAGCACGATTTCGGTGACCGAGACGGGAGACGATGTCAGCAGGGGCAGGGTGCGGCCCTGGAACTCCTCGCTGAGGCTGCGCATGGTGAGCAGCGGCGAAACCGCGAGCATGATGATCCCCGACCACATGATCAATGGCGAAACCACCAGCTCGGTGACCCCGGGCGCGCCGGAAACGCCGGTCAGCCGGGGCTCGACCACGTCGACGAAGTTCTGCAGCATGGTCAGGAAGATCAGGGCGAGAATGAACTGGACGATGGCGAGAATGACCCAGGCCAGCGGCGAATAGAACATGCGGCGGAATTCGAGGCGGGCGATGGTGAAGATCATGCCGTCAGCTCCTCGATGTCATCGTGTTCGTGATAGATCGTGTTCAGGAATGCCTGTTCCAGGCTGGCGCGTTCTGGGGTCAGCTCGCACAGCCCCCAGCCTTGTGACACGGCCCGCTCGGCGATGCGTCCGGCCGGGCTGCGATCGGGCGCGTGCTCGATGCGATAGCGCCCGTCCGCGAGCGCCTGAACCGCGAGAATGCCTTCTATCTCGGCCAGCGCGCGCGCGTCTGGCGGACTCGCGAAGCCGACCTTGAGGGCGGTGCTGGGACGTCGATCGGCCAGATGCTGCAGGGTGTCGGTGAAGACCGTATGGCCGCGGTTGATGATCATGACGCGGTGACAGGTGGCCTGCACCTCGGCAAGGATGTGCGTCGACAGGATCACGCCGTGCTCATGGCACAATTCGCGGATAAGGTCGCGTATCTCGCGGATTTGCAGCGGGTCCAGACCGACCGTGGGTTCGTCGAGGATGATCACGGCCGGCTGGTGGACGATGGCCTGCGCGATGCCGACACGCTGCTGGAACCCCTTGGAGAGCACGCCGATCAGCGCGCGCCCCGCATCCTCCAGGCCCGTACGCGATTTGGCCAGGTCGACGGCCTCGTTCACGGCCTTGCGCGGTATGCTGTGCAGACGTGCGGCGTAGTGCAGAAATTCGTCGACCGTGAGATCGCGGTACAGCGGCGGGTGTTCCGGCAGGTAGCCGAGATGGCGCTTGGCGCCGCGCGGATCATCGAGTAGGTCGATGCCGTTGATGCGGATGTGTCCGGCACTGGGCGCGAGGTTGCCGCTGATCATGGACAACGTGGTCGACTTGCCTGCGCCATTGGGGCCGAGGAGGCCCAGAACCTCGCCGGGGCGTAACTCCAGGGAAATGCCTTGCACCGCGCAGTGACTACCATAATAGCGGGCAAGCCCGCGTGCCTCGATCAGGGGCGTGTCGGTCATGGAGCGGCTGTGGTCCGGCGATTGTTGGAATGCATGGCCATGGGACATCCTTGTGGTTGACGCTGAGCCTTTGTCCAGCAAGGCAGGGTGATGGTTCCCCGAGATCGTCGTTGCTGCGATCTCGGGTCGATTCATGAGTCTTATGATAAACGCCGCCGGGCCGTTCGGCAGTGCCTGCTGGCCGTTCGGGGTGAATCCATGGACGCTGATTGGCGCCTTGGATATAGTGAGCACACCGGTTCAATGGGGATTGAATATATGAGCTTTTCATTATCCATGCTCTATGGATATCTGCAGCTTCCCTGGTGGGGCTACGTTCTGGTCGCGCTCGCATTGACCCACGTCACCATCGTGACGGTCACGCTGTTCCTGCACCGCTGTCAGGCGCATCGCGCACTCGACATGCACCCGCTTGTGCAGCACTTCTTCCGCTTCTGGCTGTGGCTGACCACCGGAATGGTCACCAAGGAATGGGTGGCGATCCACCGCAAGCACCACGCCAAGTGCGAGACCCCGGAGGATCCGCACAGCCCGCACGTCTACGGTATCGGCAAAGTCATGCTCGAAGGCGCCGAGCTGTACCGGGCCGAATCCCTGCGTCCGGAGACCATGGAGGCCTACGGGCACGGCACGCCGGACGACTGGCTGGAGCGCCATCTCTATTCGCGCCACAACTTCATGGGCGTCACGCTGATGGCGTTCATCGATGCCGCGCTGTTCGGCGTCTACGGTATCGTCATCTGGGCGGTGCAGATGCTGTGGATCCCCTTCTGGGCTGCCGGCGTGATCAACGGCCTGGGGCATTACCGGGGCTACCGCAACTATGAAACCACCGATGGCTCCACCAACGTCTCGCCGATCGGCATCATCGTCGGCGGCGAGGAGATGCATAACAATCACCACGCCTTCCCGAGTTCGGCCAAGTTCTCGATGCGCCGCTGGGAATTCGATATCGGCTGGATGTATATCCGTCTGCTGCAGGCGTTCGGGCTGGCGCTGGTCAAGAAGGTGGCGCCTCGCCCGGTGATCGTGGCCGACAAGGACAAGTTGGACGCGGAGACCGCGCGGGCCGTGGTGGTGGGGCGACTGCACCTGATGGCCAATTACGCGCGTCAGGTGATGCTGCCCGTGCTGCGCGAGGAATTGCACAAGGCCGACGATTCGTGTCGGCGTCTGCTCAAGCGAGGTCGCCGGGCGCTGGTGCGTGAGGAGTCGCGCATGGACGAGCGTACGCGGGCGCGTCTGGCCGATGCGCTGGAAAGCTGCGAGTCGCTGAATACGGTGTACCAGTTCCGTCTGCGGCTGCAGGCCTTATGGAGCCGGACCCAGGCCACCGACAAGCTGCTCGGCTCGTTGCAGGAGTGGTGTACGCAGGCCGAGGCCAGCGGCATCCGCGCGCTGCAGGACTTCGCGCGCGAGCTGCGCGGCTACTCGCTGGGCAAGACGGTGGTCTCCGGGCGCGTCTGAGTCCGCGCAAAGTCCAGGCCCGCCGCCCCTCAAGGGCTGGCGGGCCTTTGATACGCTCATCCCAAACAAAAAGGCCCCGGCGTTGCCGCCGGAGCCTTTTTTCACGCCCGCGGCCCTGGCCGCGACGATGATGTTCTACTTGATCTTGCCTTCCTTGTAGGAGACATGCTTACGCACGACGGGATCGTATTTCATGATCTCCATCTTTTCGGGCATGTTCCGCTTGTTCTTGGTCGTGGTGTAGAAGTGACCCGTCCCGGCGGAGGAGATCAATCGAATCTTTTCGCGAGCACCCTTGGCCATCGTTTCGCTCCTTAGACCTTTTCACCGCGGCTGCGGATTTCCGAAAGAACGGCTTCGATGCCCTTCTTGTCGATGATGCGCATGCCGTGCGAGGAGACACGCAGGTTCACCCAGCGCTTCTCGCCTTCGACCCAGAAACGGTGGGTATGCAGGTTGGGCAGAAAGCGGCGGCGGGTCTTGTTGTGGGCGTGGGAAACGTTATTCCCGGTAATGGGGCGTTTGCCCGTCACCTGACAAACTCTGGACATGCGCGTAACTCCGAATGCGTCTTGCTCGTGCAGAAAGGCAGCGGATGTTAGCCGATCGAGGGGGGCAAGGCAAGTCCGTTCGCGCGTTGCCGGCGTGTCCGGCGGCGCCCGATACGGGGACGGTCCACCCGGTGCGGGATTTGGTGCATGATGCCTGGGCGCGCGCACGGCGCGATATTCCAGGACAGTACTGAGGAGCGAGGCGTGGATATCGTATTCATTCGCGGTTTGAGGATCGAAACTCACATCGGCGTTTATGACTGGGAACAGCGTATCCTTCAGGCGCTGCACGTCGACATCGAGCTGGCCGCCGATGCCGCCCGCGCCGCATCCGCGGACGACATCGCCCTGACGGTGGATTATGCGCGGGTTGCCGGCCGGCTGAGGGCGCTTGGCGACGCGCAGTCCTGGAAGCTGGTGGAAACCTTTGCCGAAAGGGCGGCGGAAACGATCCTCGCCGAATTCGGCACGCCCTGGGTGCGGCTGTCGGTGACCAAGGCCGTGCGCTTGCCGCAGCGCACGGAGGTCGGGGTCGTCGTCGAGCGTGGAGTGCGCGCGGCGTGAGCGCTTCCCGCCTGCGCTTTCTCGGTACCGGCGATTCCGAGGCGATCGATTTCTGGAACACCAATCTGCTGCTGGAGGCCGGCGAGCGGCGCCTGCTGATCGATTGCGGCTATACCATCAAATACGCGCTGCGAGACGCGGGACTCGCCATTCCCGACATCGAAGCCATCCTGATCACGCACACGCATGCCGACCACGTCTACGGACTGGAACGCTTCGGCGTCGAGACGCGTTATCGCTACGGGACGCGGGTGCGACTGTATGCCGAGCCGGACGTGCTGCCTGCCTTGTGGCACGAAACGCTCAAGGGCGGAATGGGCCATAGCAGCGACGGCAAGAACCGTCTGGAGGATTTCTTCGAGGTGGTGCCCATCGCGGAACACGCCATCGAGTTCGCCGGTCATCGCCTGCGCACCTTCCCCACGATACACACGGGCGGCATGGCGACCTACGGCGTGGAGATCGACGACCGCGTGATCTTCACCGCGGACAGCAAGCCGCTGCCCTGGATCGCGCAGGACCGCAGCGCGCGCGCGATCCTGCACGACTGCAGCCTGCAGGCGGACAACCCGGTGCACGCCACGCTGGACGAGTTGATTGCGGCCTATCCGCCCGAGGTGCGCAGCCGGGTGCTGGCAATCCACTACGGCGACGACCTGGAGGCGCACCGCGCCACCATCGAACGCGAACTCGGCGGCGTGGCCGAACAGGGTGGGAGCCTGGCGCTGTGAGCGAGGGCGCGTCGGGCTACGTGATCGGCATCGGCAGCAATATCGAGCCGGAGCGCAATGTGCCGCGCATCATCGATGCGCTGCTGCGTCGCTTCGGTGCATTGCGCATGAGCCGGATATTGCGCACCCGTCCGGTGGATATGGCTTCGGAGCGAGATTTTCTCAATCTGGCGATTTATGCGGAAACGGCCTTGACGGCGAGCGAGCTCAAGGATGTCTGCAACGGCATCGAGTGCGCGCTCGGGCGCGACCGATGCGATCCCGAGCGCGCACGCAAGGATCGGGTTGCCGATCTCGACATCCTGTTCGCGCTGGTGCCGGGCGTTTCGGCGCCGTCGTTGACGGCGGTCGACGGCGTGTACTTCCGGCCGGTCGTTGCCGACCTGTACGGCTTGCTGGGGCTTTCGCCGGTCGCCATGGAATCGCCAGGCGTGCCCGTATGTCTGGACGGCGCCTCAGCGGGTGAGGTGCCGGCCGCCATCCACCTGGATCGCGGTACCGGTCAGGTAGTCGTTGTCGAGCAGCGCCCTTAGCGCGCGATAGACCGCTTCGGGGCCACCCTCGCGTCCCAGTGGGGTTTCCGCGAGCACGCGTTGCCGCATCGCCTCGGTATGGCTGTCCTTGAACAGGATCGGACCGGGTTGCAGGGTGTTGACCTTGACCTGCGGGGCGTAGCGCATGGCGAAGGACCGGCTCAGATTTTCGAGCCCGGCCTTGGTTGCGCAGTAGATGTCGAAGGCGGGATTGGGGCTGACGGCGAAGATGTCGGTGATGTGTACGATATCGGTAGGCGTGACGGCTGCGGCCGCGCGCAGCAGGTCGATCAATCCGTTGTTGATCAGGTAAGGCGTGCGCATATGGATCGAGAAGAAATGCTCGAACATTGCGTCGGCGGCGTCCATATCCGTCGGCGTGGGCGTGAAGGCGGATGCGTTGTGCACGATCGCGCGCAGCGAGACCGCCTGCCCGCGGACGGCCGCGACCAGCGCATGCGCGCCTTCAGCCCGGTCGAAGGCGGCCTGAATCGGTATCGCCCCGCGCGCGACCAGCGCCTCGATGGCCTCGCTGGGACGGTGGTAATGCGCGATCACCGGATGGCCGTCGTCGAGCAGGCGCTGGGCGATGTGCAGGCCGACGCGCCGACCTGCGCCGGTGACGAGTATGGGAGGCTTGTCGTGGGTGCTCACGGTGCGGAATCGATCGCGTGTGTAGAATGACGAAGGTACAGACTCTACCTTATCCACGACAACTAGGGGTCGTCCGAGACGGCGCGGCCCGGGGTTTCGCGATGCATCAGTCCCTGACCGAGCGGTTGCCGACTCCGCCGCCCGAGGCCGCGGCGCTCAGCAAGGCGCTGCTTGAGCGGATTGCGGACGAAGTGGCCGCCGGCGGCGGCTGGCTGGGTTTCGACCGTTACATGGAGCTTGCGCTGTACGCGCCGGGTGCGGGTTATTACAGCGCGGGTTCGGCCAATTTCGGTGCCGCCGGCGATTTCGTCACGTCGCCGGAGTTGGGAGCGCTGTTCGCGCGCACCCTGGCACATCAGGTGGCGGACGTGCTGGCGACGCTGGGAGGCGGCGAGGTACTCGAATTCGGCGCCGGCAGTGGCGCGCTGGCCGCCGTATTGCTTGCCGAACTGGATCGACTCGACTGTCTGCCGGTGCGTTACGCGATCCTGGAACTCAGCGCCGAACTGCGTGAGCGCCAGCACGCGGCCATCGCCGCCCGCGTGCCGCGGGCGCTATCGCGCCTGGATTGGCTGACGCAGTGGCCGGAGACGCCGATGCGTGGGGTCGTGCTCGCCAACGAAGTGCTCGACGCCATGCCGGTGCGCGTCTTCGGCTTGGCCGGCGGACAGGTCTGGGAGCACGGCGTCGGGCTGTCCGAGCCGGGGTTGGGATGGACTCGCCGCCCGTCGGATCCGGATTTCGAGGCGGCCGTGCGCCATCGTCTGCCCGGTGCGGTCGAGGACTACCCGGAAGGTTATCGCGGCGAGTTGAACGAGCGCCTGCTGCCCTGGTTCATGGGGCTCGCGGACACCCTGGCGCAAGGCGTGGCCCTGCTGGTCGATTACGGCGGCGTGAGTGCCGAGGTCTATCGACCA
Organism: Acidihalobacter prosperus; assembly: GCF_000754095.2. Lineage (NCBI taxonomy): Bacteria > Pseudomonadati > Pseudomonadota > Gammaproteobacteria > Chromatiales > Ectothiorhodospiraceae > Acidihalobacter > Acidihalobacter prosperus. The sequence continues at coordinate 700,069 of NZ_JQSG02000003.1, read as the reverse complement.
CAACGGACGGCAGGCACGTTGCGAGCCTATTACCGGCATCGCCTGTTGGACGCACCATTCTGGTGGCCGGGATTGTGCGACCTGACGGCCGATGTGGATTTCACTGCCGCAGCGGAGGCCGCCGAGGCCGCCGGCCTGCACGTTGCTGGATTCGCGCCGCAGGCGCAGATGTTGCTGCACGGCGGTCTGGAGGCCGTGTTCGCCGAGGCCTTCGCCGCCGCGCCGGACGAACCGGCGCGGTTGCGGCTGGCGCAGGAAGTCAAGCGCCTGACGTTGCCGGACGAGATGGGCGAGCGTTTCTGGGGATTGGCGCTGTCGAGGGATTACGAGGGGCGTTTGCCCGGCTTCGAAAGTCGCGACTTCCGCTATCGGCTGGGCGCCGGCCGATAGCACCGTCATCGTGGGCGAGTGACCGGTCTCGCCTAGGGGGGGATATGCCGTTGACCCATTTGCTGGCTCTGGCCGTGTTGCAGGGCCTGACCGAATTCCTGCCGATTTCGAGTTCGGCCCATCTGATCCTGTTGCCTCGCCTGCTGGACTGGTCCGACCAGGGGCTGGCCTTCGACGTGGCCGTGCATCTCGGCACGCTCGGCGCCGTGGTGGTTTATTTCCGGGCAGAGCTGTGGCGCATGGCGCGCGACTGGCTCGGTTCGCTCGCGGGACGCGGTTTGACCGCGGAGGCGCGGCTGGCCTGGGCGGTGCTGTGGGGCACGATTCCTGTGGGGCTGGCGGGGCTGCTGCTCAAGGGCTGGATCGAGCAGGCGCTGCGTACGCCGACGGTGATCGCCCTTGCGACCCTGGGCTTCGGTGTGCTGCTGGGGCTCGCGGACTGGGCAGGGCGGCGCCGGCGCGATGAGTATTCGCTGGGTTGGCGCGGAGTGCTGGCGATCGGCGTGGCGCAGGCGCTGGCGCTGATTCCAGGTACCTCGCGCTCCGGTGCGACCATGACCGCGGGACTCGCCCTCGGACTCACGCGGGAGGCGGCGGCGCGGTTTTCGTTTCTGCTGTCGATCCCGGTGATCGTGCTTGCCGGCGGCCTGGAGTTGCGCGACCTGGCGACCGCCGGGCCTGCGGTGGACTGGTCGACGCTCTGGATAGGCGCCTTGATCTCCGGTGCAAGCGCATTCGCCTGCATCCACTTGTTCCTGCGCCTGATCGCACGGCTTTCGATGTGGCCCTTCGTCGTATACCGTTTGGTGCTTGGGGGCGCGCTGTTGGCTATTTATGCCCCCTGAGCGGGGTGGCCGGGCGAGATGCGCCACACGCGATTGCGCCCCGAGCGCTTGGCCTGATAGAGCGCATCGTCCGCGCAGAGCATGAGTTTCTCGGGGTCGCTCAGGTCTTGGGGCCAGCAGGCCATGCCGATGCTCAGGGTCGGCGCGCCGCCGTCGAGCGTGTCGCCCCAGGCGTGGGTGGCGATCTCGTGGCACAAGCGGGTGGCGATCGACCACGCGGCCGCCGGTTCGGTGGCGGGCAGCAGGCACAGGAACTCCTCGCCGCCCCAGCGCGCCAGTCGATCGCCCGGCCGCATCAGATGCTTCAGCCTCAGGGCGACGGTCTGCAGCACATGATCGCCGACCGCATGGCCGTGCCGGTCGTTGACCGACTTGAAGTGGTCGAGGTCGCAGATCAACAGGGCGTAGGGCTTGCCCGTACGTGTGGCCTGGTCGTGCGAATGTGGCAGGATGTCGTGCATGGCGCGGCGGTTGGTCAGACCGGTCAACGCATCGTGTTCCGCCTGATGGCGCAGGCGGGCAAGCAGCTCCTGCTCGCCGCTGACGTCGCGTATCACCAGGACGCCGCCATCCTCGCCCGGCGCAGGCGCCAGAGGGGCGAGCCGCAGCTCCAGCCAGCGTGATCCGACGGCCAGCTGAATTGGTTGCGGTAGCCGATAGGGCTGCCCCGCGCTCAGGGCCGTCAGCAGACCTCGGAGGCCATTCGCGCCATTGAGAGGTTCATCGATGGCGAGCATGTCGCCGACGCACTGGCCGGCCTCCCAGCCGGTCATCTCGCGGGCTGCCGGATTGAGATAACGGATGCGACCATCCGTCGAGAGCGAGGCGACGCCTTCGCAAAGTGCCGCGAGTATGGATTCGTGGCGCTGGCGTTCGGCATCGATGCGCGCCTCCATTTCGACCCGCTCGGTGATGTCGCGGATGGTGCCCACGCTGACCCTGCCTTCATCCTCGTCGCCTTCGGCCATGCGCACGTCGACCTCGACATGGATCACGCGGCCGTCCTTGCGCACCATGCGCTTGACGTGGCGGGAGGCGGAGGTCTTGCCGATCTCAAGGGACTGCTTGACCTTGAGGTTCATGGGGCGGTCTTCAGGGTGGACGATGTCGAGCAGGTGGGTGCCGAGCGATTCCACGACGGTGTAGCCGGTCATGTGCGCCCAGGCCGGACTCAGGTAACACCAGTAGCCGTTGCGGTGGGTGCGGAACACCACGTCGCGCAGGTGGGTGGTGATGTCCGCAAGCCGGGGTTCTTCATCCTGCATCCGTTCGTCGCCTCGGGTTGGAAACGGGTGGGCCGGATGAGAATAGAACAATTTGCCCGCAATGTTGTATGTCGGGTGGGGTTAATCGATGGCGGGGCGCGGCAGGGCGGCTATGGCATCGGCCCTTGCGCCGTGCAGGTGTTCGGCCAGCTGCGGGCCTTTGTGGCCCTGCGCGACGAGCGGCTGCACCGGGACGGCGCGTGCGGCGGCGAGGGCGGCGCGCAGAAAATCGGCCTGCGGGTAGGGCCGCGACTCGAAACCGGGCCGGCCGCGCGCGTCGGCCTCGCAGGCAAGCAGGAACTGCTCGAAGCGCTCGGGCCGGCGAAAGGCATCGCTGCCTTCGAGCAGCTTGAGTACGGTGTCCGGTCGCAGTGCCAGCGCACGGTGGGCGTTGCCGTGTTCGCGGGCGACGAGACGGGCCAGGTCGCGGAATTCGTTGGGCGCCCTGAAGCGTGCGCAGACGTCCAGCACGAGCCTTTCGCCGCGTTGCTCGTGGCCGTGGTGTTTAGGCCATTGCGCTGGCGGCGTGGTGCCCTTGCCGAGGTCGTGCAACAGTGCCGCGAAGCGCACGGTCGGTTCCGGCGACAGCCTTGCGGCCTGCTGCAGTACCAGCAGGGTATGTAGGCCGGTGTCGATTTCCGGATGCCACTGGGGCGGTTGCGGCACGCCCCAAAGACGGTCCAGCTCGGGCATCAGTCGGGCCAGCGCGCCGCAGTCGCGCAGGGTTTCGAAAAAGGCCTCCGGCGCGGGCGCCGCGAGCGCGCGCGCCAGTTCCTGCCAGACCCGTTCCGGCACCAGGGCGTCGACCTCGCCGGCCGCGACCATCTCGCGCATCAGCGCCAGTGTCGCCTCGGCGATGACGAAGCCTTGCGGCGCCAGGCGTGCGGCGAAGCGCGCCACGCGCAGGATGCGCACCGGATCCTCGACGAATGCCGGCGAGACATGGCGCAGCAGACGCTTTTCCAGATCCTGTCGCCCGCCGTAGGGGTCGATCAGGCGGCCGTCGTCGGCCTCGGCCATGGCGTTGATGGTCAGATCGCGACGTTGCAGATCCTCTTCCAGGGTGACGTCCGGCGAGGCGTGCACGGCGAATCCGTAGTAGCCGGCGGCGGTCTTGCGTTCGGTTCGCGCCAGGGCGTATTCCTCGCCGGTCCGCGGATGCAGGAATACGGGGAAGTCCTTGCCGACCTGCTTGAAGCCCAGGCGGCGCATTTCTTCGGCGGTACTGCCGACGACTACCCAGTCGCGTTCGCGCACCGGCAGCCCCAGCAGCCGGTCGCGCACGGCGCCACCCACCAGGAAGGTTGCGGACGGGGTCGTGGGTGTCGCCATCGTTTCGTTCAATACTGGCCGAGGTCGCGCAGGCGGTCGTATTGCCGCTGCAGATCCTGGTCGCCGAGATACCGCGGCGCGATGCTTTCCAGCGAGGTGGGGCAGTGAGGCGCGCCCGGCGCGCATACGCTGTCGATAGTCAGCGAACGATAGTTGTCCATCGTGAAGGGTTTGCCAGGCACGCGTTCCAGCATGCGCGCCTGAAGCCTGGCGGCCCAGTCCGGTAGCCCTACGATGCGCCGACGAAGTCCTTTCAGCCGGGCGACGTAGGCGACCAGTTCGCGCAAGGTATAGATCCTGGGTCCGCACAGATCGATGCGGGCACCGTGAGTGGCCATGTCGTCCAGGGCGTGGTCGAAGGCCTGTGCGACGTCACCGACGTAGACGGGCTGGAAACGGGCTTCCGGGCAGGCGAGCGGAAAGACAAGGGGAATGTCTTCCAGTAATTTGGAGAAACGGCCGAGGAAGTCGCCGCCAGGGCCGAAGATCACGGACGGGCGCAGGCTGGTGACCGCGAGTGCCGGACCGCTGAGGGTGTGCACCAGGCTTTCGGCTTCGGCCTTGGTGCGCAGGTAGTGGCTGGTGTCGGGGGTGTTTTGCGCGTGCAGCGCGCTCATGTGCAGGAGGCGCTGCACGCCGGTACGCTGGCAGGCGTCGAGCACCTTCTTGGCCAGCTCGACATGCGCCTGCGTGAAGCCGCGGCCGTCGCGGCCCCGCTCGTTGAGGATGCCGACGAGGTTGATGACCGCCTCGCTGCCCTCGATGGTTTTCGCAAGCTGCGCCGGGTCGTGGACGTCGGCTTCGATCAGTCGTACGCCATCGAGCAGGCGCAGGTCACGGTGTCGCTGCGGGTGACGGGTGGGCATGCGTAGTTGCAGTCCGCGAGCGCTGAGGCGCGCGGCCAGGTGGCGACCGACGAAGCCGGTGCCGCCGAGGATGCTGACGCAGGTCAACTTCATGGAATGAGTCCGTTGCTGGTGAGGAGTCGCTCGTGCAGGGTAGGGTCACTGCTTTATAGCGGATGCGCTTGCGATCACGATCCGGATGCTTGGAAAAATGATACCGGTATCGACGCGACGCTGCCAAAAAACCATGCGGTGATCCGCGTGACGCAAGGGGGATGCATGTCGGGAGCAGAGGCGTGACGCGCCGGTGGCGGAGAGGGATCCGGTACGCATGCCTGTTGTCGCTCGCGGCGTTCGTCGGCGCGTCGACGGATGCTTCAGCTTCCGCTGCACCCGAGTCGGCCTCACTGATCGGCGCCATCCGCTTCGAGGGGAACCGCGTGACGCGCGGTGTGGTGTTGCGGCAGCAGTTGCTGATACGTGTCGGCGAGCCGCTGTCGCAGCCCGCGGTCGAGGCGTCGCGTCAAGCCATCATGAATCTCGGGTTGTTCGTGCGCGTCGAGGATAGGATCGAGCCGATGCCGGATCGGCGGGTGGCCGTGATCTTCGCGGTGAAGGAAAAAACCTATGTCTGGGCGCTGCCTCGCCTGGGGCGCAACAACGACGGGGACATCAGTTACGGGGGGCAGCTCGAGTTCGACAATCTGTTCGGTCTGGATCAGCGTCTGAAGCTGATCGCCGAGCAGAAGCGCATCGCCGGCGGCGGCACCTCCGATCAGCAGAGCATCGAGTATTCCTCAGCGCGCATTCCGAATACCGCTTATGGTTTCAGCGCCAGGGTCGGCGCCACCGAACAGCGGGAACGCTTGTATGCGCCCGATGGCACCTCGGGAACCTACCGCAACGAGGTGCTGAGTCTGAGCGCCGGGCTGACCCGCTGGTTGGACCGCAATGGTCCCAACAGTGGCTGGAGCGGTGGTGTCGGGATGGATGTGAGTCTGGTTCGCTACCGCTATCTTGCGGGTGCGCCCGGTCTAGCCGCTTCCGGCCGCGACGCGGGGATGAACGTGCATGTCGATTACACTCGCGTGGCGCTGGGGCGATACGGTTATCGGCGCGGCGTGGAGTACGGCCTCAGCCTGGGCGGAGGCGGGCGCTTTATCGGCAGCGATTACGATCAGCTTGCGCTGGGCGGATATTACCGCCGCTACCGCCAGCCGGGCGGCGGATCGTCCAACCTGAACTACCAGCTGCGCTTTGGGTTCAGCAGCCGCTCGCGTCTGCTGGGTCCGGCCTACACGCTGGGCGGTGCCGATACCCTGCGGGGTTATGCGCGCGATTCGCTCGAAGGCAACGCCTATGTGTTGGCCAACGTCGAGTACCTTCATCCGCTGTTCGGGCGTCCGTTGTTGCGTGGCGTGCTGTTCACGGATCTGGGCAATGCCTGGTATCGAGGCACGGCCAAACCTTGGCGCCTCGATCAGGCCCTGGGGGTCGGCCTGCGATGGCATATCGACTGGCTGGTCAACGTTGATCTGCGAGTGGATGCCGCCTATGCGCCTGGGCAGCGGCGTTCGCAGATTTATGTCGGCTCGCGTTCGATGTTTTAGGGGCGTGACTCGGGTGGTCAGCCGCCGGTCATCGACATGAAACGCACCACTTTGGTCGGTTGCTCGCGGAACTCGTGTTTTTCGGGTTTGAGATCGATGCCCCGACGCAGGGCCTGTTCGAGGCCAGTATCGTCGATGCCGGCGCGCAGCAGCGGCCGCAGTTCGAGTTTGTCTTCCTGGCCGAGGCACAGATACAGCGTGCCCTCGACGGACAGTCGGACGCGATTGCAGGTTTCGCAGAAATGCTGCGAAATTGGGGTGATGAAGCCGATGCGCAGATTCGTGCCGGCGACCTGGACGTAGCGTGCGGGGCCGCCGCCCGGCATCATGCCGGGGATCAGCTCGAAACGTCGGGCGAGGCGTGCCTTGACGGTCTGCAGGTCGAGGTACTGGCCGCTCGCCTCGCGTCCGGTCTCGCCCATCGGCATGGTTTCGATGAAGCGCAAGGTGAAATCGTGCGCGATGCAGAACCGCACCATATCCTCGATTTCATCTTCGTTTACGCCGCGCATGGCCACCATGTTGATCTTGATCGGTCCGAAGCCGGCCGCCTTGGCGGCCATGAGGCCGTCGATCACCTTTTCGAGTTTGCCGCCGGTGATGGCCTTGAAGCGCTCGGGTTTCAGCGTGTCGAGGCTCACGTTGATACGCGAAACGCCGGCCTCGCGCAGGGCCTGGGCGTGCTTCGTCAGGCGCGTCGCATTGGTGGAGAGCGACAGATCTTCGATCCCAGGCAGGCGAGACAGGCGGCCGGCGAGATCGGGCAAATGCTTGCGTACGAGCGGTTCGCCGCCGGTCAGTCGCACGCGGCGGACACCAAGCCGGCCGAATGCGGCGATCACGCGTTCGATTTCGTCGAAGCTGAGCCATTCCTCCGGCTCGCTGAAGTCCTTGAACCCTCTGGGCATGCAGTAGTGACAGCGCAGGTCGCACTGGTCCGTCACCGAGAGACGGACGTACTCGATAGGGCGCTGGAAGCGGTCGATCAGGGTCGTCATGGGCGCAGTATACGCCCGGCTGCGAGGTGCGAACACTCGATACATCTGGGGGTTATCAGCGGTACGATGCTTACAATAAGTAAATTTTGTGCCACATAAATTTTATGGATTAGAAAATAAAAAAGACTAGTTTGTGTCTGCCCGCAACGCCCTTCAGACTGCACGGTCTACATTGTCAGACACAGTAGCCAGAGGTTCTGCATGAGCGCGATCCCCGAATTCGAAAACCACGCCAAACAGGAAGTCAAATACACCACCTGTTACATGTGTGCCTGCCGCTGTGGAATCAAGGTCACCGTGGAGGACAACCAGGTCCGTTTCATCCAGGGTAACCGCAACCACCCGATCAACAAGGGCGTGCTCTGCGCCAAGGGCAACGCGGGCATCATGAAGCAGAATTCGCCGGCCAAGCTGCGTTCGGCGCTGCTGCGCAAGCAGGGTGCGGAACGCGGCAGCGGCGAGTTCGAAGAGATTCCGATGGCCCGCGCGCTCGATATCCTGACCGAGCGCCTCAAGAAAATCCGCGAGACCGACCCCAAGAAGCTGGCCTATTTCACCGGCCGCGACCAGATGCAGGCGCTGACCGGCCTCTGGGCAACCCAGTTCGGCACCATCAATTGGGCCGCTCACGGCGGCTTCTGCTCCGTGAACATGGCTGCCGGTGGCCTCTACACCATGGGGCACGCCTTCTGGGAGTTCGGCGATCCCGACTGGGACCGCACCAAGTACTTCATGATGTGGGGCGTGGCCGAGGATCATGCCTCGAACCCGATCAAGATCGGTATCGAGAAGCTCAAGCGCCGAGGCGCCAAGTTCGTCGGCGTGAATCCTGTGCGCACCGGCTACCAGGCCGTCGCCGACGAATGGATTCCGATCCGCCCGGGCACCGACGCGATGTTCGCCCTGTCCATGGCGCACGTGCTGCTCAAGCACGAGCAGTTCGACTGGGAGTTCATGATCCGCTACACCAACAGCCCCTGGCTGGTGGTCAGCACTCCCGGCGAGCAGGGCGACGGGTTGTTCGTGCGCGACGCCGACGGCAAGCCGCTGGCCTGGGACATGGCCAGCGAGTCCTTCGTCGACGCGACGCGCGCCGACATCCAGCCGGCCCTGTTCTGGGAAGGCCAGGGTCCCGACGGTCGCCCGGTCAAGAGCGCGATGATGCTGCTGGCCGAGAAGTACCTCGACGAGCAGTACGCCCCGGAAAACGCGGAAAAGGTCACCGGCGTGCCCGCCGAGACCATCGAGCGACTGGCGCTTGAGATGGCCCACGTCGCCTTCAAGGAAACCATCGAGGTCGACGTCGAGTGGACCGACTGGGCCGGACGCAAGCACGACAAGTTCGTCGGCCGGCCGGTGTCGATGCACGCGATGCGCGGCATCTCGGCGCACTCCAACGGCTTCCAGGCCTGCCGTGCGATCCATCTCGTGCAGGCGCTGCTGGGGTCGATCGACTGCCCCGGCGGTCACGTCGCCAAGCCGCCGTATCCCAAGCACGTGCCGCCGTCGATCAAGCCGGCCAAGGAGATGGCGCCGAATACGCCGCTCAAGAGCCCGCCGCTGGGCTTCCCCAAGGCCCCGGAGGATCTGGTCATCGATGCCGACGGCAATCCGCTGCGCATCGACAAGGCCTTCTCCTGGGACGCGCCGATCTCCAATCACGGCCTGATGCACATGGTCATCACCAACGCGGTGAAGGGCGATCCCTACCCGATCGACACGCTGATGTTCTTCATGGCGAACATGTCGTGGAACTCGACCATGAACACCAAGGACGTGCAGGACATGCTGCGCGCCAAGGACGACAACGGCGAGTACAAGATCCCCTTCCTGGTGGTGAGCGACGCCTACCACTCGGAGATGGTGAATTTTGCCGATCTGGTGATCCCGGACACCACCTATCTCGAGCGCTACGACACCATCTCAATGCTCGACCGCCCGATCTCCGAGGCGGATCTGGCCGCGGACTCCATCCGTCAGCCGGTGATCGAGCCCAAGCGCGACGTGATGGCCTGGCAGGAGGTGCAGGTGGAACTGGCCTCGCGTCTCAAGTTCCCGGCCTTCACCAATGCCGACGGCTCGCGCAAGTTCAAGGACTACAAGGACTTCATCGTCAACTACGAGAAGGAACCCGGCATCGGCTTCCTCTCGGGGTGGCGTCTGGACGAGAACGGCAACGAGGTGCATCTGCGCGGCAAGCCCAATCCCAAGCAGTGGGACCGCTACATCGAGAACCAGTCGTTCTTCGCCTACCATCTGCCGGAAAACACGCGCTACTACCGCTTCGCCAACAAGGATTACCTTGAACTGGCCAAGCATGCCGGTTGGGTGGGCTCGACCGATCCCATCATCATCGAGCTGTACTCCGAGACGCTGCAGAAATTCCGTCTCGCCGGCCAGGGGCTGTACGACGGCCCGCAGCCGACCCGGCCGGAGCACAAGGAGCGCCTGGTCAAGTACTTCTCGCCGCTGCCGGAACACTACAAGCCGTTGGAGCAGTGCCGTATCGACGAGGACGAATATCCGTTCCACGCGGTCAATCAGCGTCCCATGTTCATGTACCACTCATGGGATTCGCAGAACGCATGGCTGCGTCAGATCGTGGCCCAGAACTACCTGTTCATGAGTCGCCAGCAGGCGACCGAGATGGGTATCGAGGATCTGTCCTGGGTCTGGGTCGAATCCCATAACGGCAAGATTCGCGTCCAGGTCAAGCTCATGGAGGGCGTCGAGCGCAACACGGTATGGACCTGGAACGCGATCGGCAAGCAGTCCGGTGCCTGGGGCCTCAAGCCCGATGCCAACGAGGCCACCAAGGGCTTCCTGATGAACCACCTGATCCGCGAGCTGTTGCCGAGCAAGGGGGATGCGGTCGACAACATCACCAATTCCGACCCGGTCACCGGTCAGGCGGCGTGGTACGACCTGAGGGTGAAGATCACACCGGCCGCGCCGGGCGAGGTGGGCAGCTGGCCGACCTTCGACACCATCAAGCGGCTGCCCAACGTGGCGGAATCGCCCGATGTCCTGCGCTACCACACGCACGCACCCGTGCGCATGCAGCGCGATCTCGGCGATGTCCTGACCCGCGGCCAGAAATAACGGAATATAAGGAGCGTTGATCATGCGACTCGGTCTCGTCATCGATCTGGACACCTGCGTCGGCTGCCATGCTTGCGCGGTGGCCTGCAAGCAGTGGAACACCTCGGGCACCACCGGCCCGCTGACCGACTACCGGCCCTACGGCGCCGATCCGAGCGGCGTGTGGTTCAACCGCATCCGCCATTACGAGGTGGGCGACTATCCCAACAGCAAGACCATCAACTTCCCGATGTCCTGCATGCACTGCGAGGACGCCGACTGCGTCACCGTCTGCCCCACCGGCGCGTCGTACAAGCGCAAGGAGGACGGCGTGGTCCTGGTCGACCAGACCAAGTGCATGGGCTGCAACTACTGCTCCTGGGCCTGCCCCTACGGCGCTCGCGAGCTGGACCGCGAATCGGGCACGATGAAGAAATGCACGCTGTGCATCGATCGCATCTACGACGAGACTCTCGCCGAGATCGATCGTCAGCCGGCCTGCGTCATCACCTGCCCGGCGCACGCGCGTTTCTTCGGCGATTTCGACGATCCGGATTCGGAGGTCAGCCGCCTGGTGCGCGAGCGCGACGGCATGCAGCTGATGCCCGAGCTCGGCTACAACCCGACCAACCGCTATCTGCCGCCGCGTATCAACACGCCGATCCCGACCGAGGACGTGCGCCGCGACAGCCTCGTCGGCAAGGTCAAGGAATGGGTCAACAAGGCGGTGGCGCGTTGAGACGCGCCGGTCCCTGCACGCAAGCTTGAGGTAAGTCACCATGCATCCGGCATTGTCTGTCATCTTTTTCACCGTCGTCTCCGGCGCGGGTTTCGGGCTGTATTCGCTCACCGCGATCCTGCAGCTGTTCCGACTCGGCCCGGCGATGGACCGTTCCGAGCTGCTCAGCGCCCTGATCACCGCCTTCGTGCTGATCGTGGCCGGTCTGATCTCGTCCACGGGACATCTGGCCAATCCGAAGAACGCCTGGCGTTCCTTCATGCGCGTGAAGACCTCCTGGCTGTCGCGCGAGGCTGTGCTGGCGGTAATCTTCTTCCCGTTCGCGCTGCTGTATCTGCTGGGCGTGTACCTTTATGGCGCGCACGTGCCCGTGTTTTTCGGGCTGATGGGCGTGATCGCCATCGTGCTGGGCTTCATGACCGTGTTCGCCACCGGCATGATCTACGCCTGTCTCAAGACCATGCGCCAGTGGAACACGCCGCTGGTCCCGGCCAACTACCTGCTGATGGGGCTGACCCTGGGGGCGCTGTTCCATCTGGCGATCGAGGCGTACTACGGCGCCAATCTGCAGTTCATCATCGGCGTGGCGGGTACCGCGCTGGTGATGACCGGCGTCATGAAGGGCATTTACTACTTCTGGATCGCCAAGACCAGTGGTCCGAGCATCAACACCGCAACCACCTTCACACGGGCCACCGTGCGGTTGCTCGACGTGGGCCACACGGCGGGTACCTTCCTGACCGAGGAGTTCGGTTATCGGGTGGAACCGGGCCGTCTCAAGCTGCTCAAGACGGCCGTGTTCGCGTTGGGCTTCATTCTGCCGCTGATCCTGATCGTGGTTGCCGGCGCGGCCGATGGCGGAGCCTTCGCGCTGACCGTGTTCGCGGTGCTGTCATCGCTAGCGGGCAAGGGCGTCGAGCGCTGGCTGTTCTTCGCCGAGGCCCGTCATGTTGTGAACCTCTACCATGGCGCGCAGCACACCTAGCGCAGTCCGCTCGGGCCCACCTGCACCGCGAAACGCCCGCCTGAATGCGGGCGTTTCGCGTTGTGGGCCTGCGTAACCGCATGAATGTGGCACGGGCTGGCATTCGGGTGCGCCGAGGGTGCGCGGCGGCCGCGTGTTCGAACTAGTGGTGGTGCCGCTGCCAGTACAGGATCTGCTGGACCAGCGAGCCTATGCCGATCAGCATTACCACGGTCATCACCAGTACGAAGGCGAGTCCGAGGTGGGCGAGATTGTGAATGTGCAGGCCGGTGGCGATGCTTGCGTCCGCCCAGTGCGGCGCGAGCAGGCCGAACAGGCCGCCGCCGACGAACACCACTCCCCCCCAGGTGAGCGTTCTGGATGCCGTGACCAGGGCGATCCGCCTGATTGCGTCGGCAGGCAGACCGATCCGCTGCGCAACCAGGCCGATGAGTGCGCCTGAGACCGCCTGCACGAGTGTGGTGCCGAGACCGAACAGGGCGCCGGGCAGCCAGCCGAGCGCGGGGCCGGGCATGGCCGGTGCGAGCACGGTATAGATGATCAGCGCGAAGGCGCCGACGCCCCAGCCGGCAATGAAACCGTGCACCAGGGGCATCCAGGGGCGCGGTGCCCGCAGGTCTGCGCCCAATGCCGTCGGGTCGCCGGCCCGCGGTCGCCAAAGATGGAGATCGCGTCCGCCTCTTATGTAGCGCCCGCCGAGCCACATGGCGGCGCCGACGACCAGATAGACGATGTAGTTCAGGTGCGCCGATGCATCGAACCAGCGGTCGAGCGCGAGATAGGCCAGCTCGCTGGCGAGGGCGCGCTGGGCGGTGAAGGCGAGCGAGAAACTCAGGCCGGCCACAAGGCCACGACGCGAGGAATAGCCTCCGATGGCATAGCTGTAGGTGATCGGCCAGGTGTGCTCGTCCGGGGTAATGCCGTGGACGATGCCGAGCATGAAGGCGGTCATCAGGGCGGGACCGACGTTCAATCCGGCCGAGGGTGCCCAGAGGTCGATCACATGCGACTCCGCGCGTCGAGGGAGATTCAGCCGGGGTTGGGCGTCGGTTTCCGCCTGCGCCGCCGGTGCGCGCCGTCGGAGCGCGGCTTGCTGTCTCCCTTGGCGCCCTGTGCGGGTTTGCCGCTGCGGCCAGGGCCAGGGCCGCGGACCGGCCGTCGCTTGCGCTCGTGTCTTATCTGCGCCCGGGGCTCCTTCAGCAGCGAAGGCTCGACCACCTGGGACTGGATCTTCATGCCGATGTAGGCTTCGATCTCGGGCAGATAAAAGGCGGTATCCTCGCAGGCGAAGCTGATGGCGTCGCCCTCGGCGCCCGCGCGTGCCGTCCGTCCGATGCGGTGGACGTAGTCCTCCGGCGACTGCGGAAGGTCGTAATTGAAGACGTGGGAGACATCGGGGATGTGCAGGCCCCGTGCCGCGACATCGGTGGCCACCATGATCGACATTTCGCCGCTGCTGAAGGATGCGAGCAGCTTCTGACGTTTGTTCTGCGGCACGTCGCCCGATAGCAGGGCGGTCGGGTAGCCGTTGTCCTCGAGATAGGCGGTGACTTCCTCGGCGGCGCGTTTGGTGTTGGTGAACACGATGCTGCGTTCGGGATTTTCACGTGCCAGCAGGCCGAGCAGCAGCGGGATTTTCTCCCTGTTGGAGGGATAGTAGACCTCCTGCCTGACGCGCTCGGCGGTGACCTGCTCGGGCTCGATGCGCACGGTCTGAGGATTGTTCATGTGCTCGTAGGCCAGCTCCATGACCCGGTAGGACAGGGTGGCCGAAAACAACATGGAGAGGCGATGCGTCGGGGCGGGCATGCGTCGGAGCAGGAAGCGAATGTCCTTGATGAAGCCGAGATCGAACATGCGGTCCGCCTCGTCTAGCACCATCACCTGAATCTGCTTGAGATCGAACACGTGCTGCTTGAAAAAGTCGATGATGCGCCCTGGCGTGCCGATCAGTACGTCGACGCCCGTTTCCAGGCTCTGGCGCTGCTTTTCGTAGTCGACGCCACCGTAGATCAGCGCTAGATTCAGCCCGGTGTGGCGACCGAGCGCTTCGGCGTCCTTGTGGATCTGGATCGCCAGCTCGCGGGTGGGGGCCAGCACGAGCGCGCGCGGCTGATTGGCCTTGCGGGCATCTGCTGGCGGGTGGCCAAGCAGATGGTTGAAGGTGGCGATCAAAAAGGCGGCGGTCTTGCCCGTGCCGGTCTGTGCCTGTCCGGCGGCATCCCGCCCTCCGAGCGCGATGGGCATGATCGCGGCCTGAATGGGCGTCATTTTGGAAAAGCCGCAATCGAGAATGCCTTGTCGTACCGCGGGAACCAGCTCCAGGGAATCGAATGCGTGCTCGGACAGGTGAGTATCAGTCATAGTGGCCATTGGCGTCGGGCTTGAAATGGGTCCGGTACTCGGCCCACAATCCCGGTCATGCGGGATCGCTGTCGGTTCATGGGGTGCCGGAGCCTGCACCTTATCCGTAAGCCGCGGTCTTGCCAAGTTATCTATTCCGGAGGTTAATGTGAGCGACAAGATACTTCACGTGTCTGACAGTGATTTCGAGTCCGAGGTTCTCAAATCGGATCAGCCCGTGCTGGTGGACTACTGGGCGGAGTGGTGCGGTCCCTGCAAAATGATCGCACCGGTGCTCGACGAGATCGCGGGCGAGTACGAAGGCAGGCTCAAGATCGCCAAGCTCAATATCGACGAAAATCCGGCCACGCCTCCGAAGTACGGCATCCGTGGCATTCCGACCCTGATGCTGTTCAAGGCCGGCAGCGTCGAGGCCACCAAGGTGGGTGCCGTTTCCAAGTCGCAACTCACCGCATTCCTCGATCAGAACATCTGAGCCTTGTTCGCGGCGTCCGGACGATCGGGTCTGGACGCCGCGTGGGCGCCGTGATAAATTCGGTCCCGCGGACGCGCAATACTCTCCTCATAAGCCCGTTCGCTGCGATCTCCCCGATTCTAAAAACATCGCTTTGCGGTGCGTTGGCAACATGCCAACCGCGCTGGCATGAGAACACTTCCTTTTTCTTTCCGACCCCTTCCGAGTACCGATGAACCTGACCGAACTCAAGCAGATGCCGGCCGCCGAAGTGGTGGAACTGGCCCGCAGCATGAATATCGAGGGCACCGCCCGCGCCCGCAAGCAAGACATCATCTTCTCCATGCTCAAGGCTCATGCCAAGAACGGCGAAGACATCTATGGCGACGGCGTGCTGGAAATCCTGCAGGACGGCTTCGGTTTCCTTCGGGGAGCGGACAGTTCCTACCTGGCCGGGCCGGACGATATCTACGTTTCCCCGAGCCAGATCCGCCGTTTCAACCTGCGTACCGGCGACACCATATCCGGCAAGATCAGGCCTCCGAAGGAGGGCGAGCGGTATTTTGCGCTGCTCAAGGTCGACCGCATCAACTTCGAGCCGCCGGAACACGCCAAGCATAAGGTGCTGTTCGAGAATCTGACGCCGCTGCATGCGCAGAACCGCATGCGCATCGAGCGCGGCAACGGCAGTACCGAAGATATCACCGCGCGGGTCATCGACATCGTCGCGCCCTTCGGCAAGGGGCAGCGTGGCCTGATCGTTTCGCCGCCGAAGGCGGGCAAGACGATGATGATGCAGAACATCGCTCAGAGCATCGCCTCGAACTATCCGGACTGCTATCTCATCGTGCTGCTCATCGATGAGCGTCCCGAGGAGGTTACCGAGATGTCGCGCATGGTGCAGGGCGAGGTAATCTCCTCGACCTTCGACGAACCCGCCTCGCGCCACGTGCAGGTCGCCGAAATGGTCATCGAGAAGGCCAAGCGCCTGGTCGAGCACAAGCGCGACGTGGTCATCCTGCTGGACTCCATCACTCGCCTGGCACGTGCCTACAATACCGTGGTGCCCTCGTCGGGCAAGGTGTTGACGGGTGGTGTCGACGCCAATGCGCTGCACCGTCCGAAGCGTTTCTTCGGGGCCGCGCGCAATATCGAGGAAGGCGGCAGCCTGACCATTATCGCGACCGCGCTGGTGGATACCGGCTCGAAGATGGACGAGGTGATCTACGAGGAATTCAAGGGCACCGGCAACATGGAGGTGCACCTTGATCGCCGCATCGCGGAGAAGCGCGTCTATCCGGCGATCAACATCAATCGGTCGGGCACGCGCCGAGAGGAGCTGCTCACCGATCCGGAGGAGCTGCAGAAGCTCTGGATCCTGCGCAAGTTCCTGCATGGCATGGACGATCTCGACGCCATGGAGTTCCTGCTGGGCCGCCTGCAGCAGACCAAGACCAACAACGAGTTCTTCGATGCGATGAAGCGCTCCTGAGCGCCCGGGCGGCGCCTTCGCGGCGTCGTGCATCCGTCCGAAGGCAACGAGGCCCCGTGCAGACGGGGCCTCGTTGCATCAGCTGACGCCGCGCGTGCGCCCGGCGCAGCGGGGTTCGATGCCCCATATCCGGCTCGCATATTCCTTGACGGTGCGATCGATCGAGAAGCGGCCCATGCGTGCGGTATTGAGCATGGCCTTGCGGGTCCATTCTTCCGGGGAACGGTACAGCCGGTCGATCTCGCCCTGGGCCTCGATATAGGCGGCGTAGTCGGCCAGCAACAGGTAGCGGTCTTCATGCAACAGGCTATCGACGATGGGGCGATGGCGATGCGGGTCGTCCGGCGCGAAGAAATCGCTTGCGATCATGTCGAGACAGCGGGCCAGTTCCGGATTTTCCCGGTAGTGGCTTTGCGGATCGTAGCCGTTGCGGCGTAGCGATTCGACCTCCTCCGTACGCAGTCCGAAGATGAAGATATTGTCTTCGCCGACCTCGTCGCGGATTTCGACATTGGCGCCGTCCAGCGTGCCGATGGTCAAGGCGCCGTTGAGCGCCAGTTTCATGTTGCCCGTACCGGAAGCCTCCGTGCCGGCAGTCGAAATCTGCTCGGAAAGATCGGCGGCGGGGATGATGAGGGTCGCGCTGGAAACGCCGTAGTTGGGCACGAAGACGCATTTGAGCCGATCGCCGACGAGCGGGTCGTTGTTGACCACGTCTGCCACGTCGTTGATCAAGCGAATGATCCGTTTGGCCATGACGTAGGCCGGTGCGGCCTTGCCGGCGAACAGCACCGCACGTGGTACGCAGTCGTCGGCCTGGCCATCGCGGATGCGGTTGTAGAGTGTGATGACGTGCAGCAGTTTGAGCAGCTGGCGTTTGTATTCGTGGATGCGCTTGATCTGGACGTCGAACAGGGCCGCCGGATCGACGGCGACGCCGGTCTTGTCGGCGACGTACTGGGCCAGGCGGCGCTTGTTCGCAAGCTTGACCGCACGGAATTCGGCACGCGCGTCGGTATCGTCCGCCAGCGGCGCGAACGACGCGAGCTGGTCCAGGTCGCGTATCCAGCCCTCGCCGATATGCCGGCAGATCAGATCGCCGAGTCCGGGATTCGCCTGATGCAGCCAGAGTCGCGGCGTGACGCCGTTGGTCACGTTGATGAAACGCTCCGGCATGATGCGGCTGAAATCGCTGAACAGCGTGTTGCGCAGCAGTTCGCTGTGCAGCGCGGCGACGCCGTTGGTGTGATGGCTGCCAACCACGGCGAGATGGGCCATGCGGACCCGCCGGCCGTGATCCTCGTCGATCAGCGAGACCCGGCGCAGCAGCTCGTGCTCGCCGGGGAAGCGATGGCGGACGTCATTGAGAAAGCGGTGATTGATGTCGTAGATGATCTGCATGTGGCGCGGCAGGACGCGCGCCATCAGTGCCACCGGCCAGGTCTCCAGTGCCTCCGGCATCAGCGTGTGATTGGTGTAGGCAAATGTGCGCACGGTGATGGACCAGGCTTGCTCCCAGGGCAGATCGTTTTCGTCGACCAGCAGCCGCATCAGTTCGGCCACTGCGATGGCGGGATGCGTGTCGTTGAGCTGAATTGCGGCGTGATCGTGCAGAGAGGTCAGGGGATGCCCATCCTCGCGATGGCGTGACAGGATGTCCTGCAGCGAGGCGGATACGAAGAAATATTCCTGCTTGAGGCGCAGTTCCCGTCCCGCTTGACTGGCATCGTTGGGGTACAGCACGCGGCTGATGTTCTCGGAGACGTTTTTCTGTTCGACGGCACCGATGTAGTCGCCTTCGTTGAAGTAATCGAGCTCGAAGTCGCGCGTCGCCTTGGCGGCCCACAGGCGCAGGTTGTTCACGTTGCCGGGACCGTAGCCGGGGATGGGCAGGTCGTAGGGCATCGCCATCACGGTTTCACCGTCTTCCCAGAAGTGCTGGGCTTCGCCGTTGGGTCGGTAGTGCGTGATCAGATTGCCGTAGAAACGCACCGGGTGCAGCCCCTCGGGGCGGGGCAGTTCCCAGGGATTGCCGTAGCGCAGCCAGCTGTCGGGATGCTCGATCTGCACGCCGTCGCGAATTTCCTGGGCGAACATGCCGAATTCGTAGCGGATGCCATAGCCGATGCCCGGCAGGCATTGGGTGGCGAGGGAATCGAGGATACAGGCGGCCAGGCGGCCGAGGCCGCCGTTGCCGAGAGCGGCGTCGGGCTCGACTTCGGCAATTTCGGCGAGATCCACGCCGAATTCCGCCAGGGCCTCGCGCGCAGCGTCGTAGATGCCGAGGTTGAGCATGGCATTGACGAGGCTGCGCCCAATGAGGAATTCCATCGAGAGGTAGTAAACGCGCTTCGCGCTGGCCGCCTGATAGCTGCGCCGGGTGAATATCCAGCGTTCGAGCATGCGCTCGCGTACGGCGAGCGCGACGGCATGCAGCCAGTCTCGCTCGGTGGCGATGCGCGGATCCTTGCCGAGGCTGTGGATCAGGCGGCCACGGATCGAGTCCCCCAGAGCCTTGCGGTCGTTTTCGAGCGGCGTGAACTGGCTTTCGTGGAGGATATCGTTCATCGGAGCGTCCCCGTCAGTGAGGTGAATTCCCGAGTGATACCTGCAGTAACCACCACGCCGGCCGTATCACGGCGCCAAGCGTTCGCGGGGTGGTCAGCATCGCGCCAGGGCGCGATGTCCGATGTCGGTGCGATAGTACTTGCCGGGCCAGCTTACCGCCTCGGCCAGCGCGTAGGCTCGGACTCTGGCCTCGGCAACAGTATCGCCCAACGCTGTGGCGCACAATACCCGACCGCCCGCGCTGACGGCCCGCTCGCCGTCCAGGCGGGTGCCCGCATGGAACAGCTTGCGGTCGGCGCCGTCGGCAGGCAGGGGGCCGAGGTCTTCGCCCTCGCGGTAGGCTTCGGGGTAGCCGTGGGCGGCGAGCACCACGCCGAGCGCAACGCGGGGATCCCAGTCGGCACGGACCTGGTCGAGCCGGCCGTCGAGAGCGGCCTCGACCAGCGTGTGCAGTTCGCTGCGCAGCCGCAGCATGATCGGCTGGGTTTCGGGGTCGCCGAAACGGCAGTTGAATTCCAGCACCTTGGGCGTGCCTTCGGCGTCGATCATCACGCCGGCATAGAGAAATCCGGTGTAGGGCATGCCCTCGTTGGCCATGCCGAGCACGGTGGGCTCGATCACTTCGCGCAGGATGCGCGCGTGCATTTCAGGCGTCACCACCGGGGCTGGTGAATAGGCGCCCATGCCGCCTGTATTGGGGCCGATATCGCCGTCGTCGCGCGCCTTGTGGTCCTGCGAGCTGGCCATCGGCAGGATATGCGTGCCGTCGACCATGCAGATGAAGCTGGCCTCCTCTCCCTGCAGAAATTCCTCGATGACCACGCGGTGCCCGGCCTCGCCGAAGGCGTTGCCGGCGAGCATGTCCCTGACGGCGGCGCGCGCTTCCTCCTGAGTCTGCGCGACGACCACGCCCTTGCCGGCGGCGAGGCCGTCGGCCTTGACCACGATCGGTGCGCCGTGGTCGTGGATGAAGTCCAGCGCCGGCGCGATTTCGGTAAAACTGCCGTAGCGCGCGGTCGGAATGCGGTGGCGCCGGAGGAAGTCCTTGCTGAAGGCCTTGGAGCCCTCCAGGCGGGCAGCATCTCGCGTCGGCCCGAAGATGCGCAGGCCGGCGTCGCGGAAGGTGTCGACGATACCCGCCACCAACGGTGCCTCGGGGCCGACCACGGTCAGGTCGATGCCTTCGTCGCCCGCGAAGCGGAGCAGGCCAGGAATGTCGGTGGCGGCCAGCGGCACGTTGCGCAGGCCGGGTTCTCGTGCGGTGCCGGCATTGCCGGGCGCCACGTAGACCGTGTCTACCGCGTCGGACTGGGCCAGTTTCCAGGCCAGGGCATGTTCGCGGCCGCCGCCGCCGATGACCATGATCTTCATGTGCTTCCCCCGATCAGTTGACGTGTGCGAGTTCTGCCGCGGACGGGTCCTTTTTGTCTTCTCCGGCCGGCGGGCGCAAGGTGAACTCGAAGATATGCTCGCGCGAGGGCAGTCCGCGCGTATCGAAGCCCGCGGGCAGCTGGCTGGCGTGGAAGAACACGGTACCGTAGGGCGAACGCGGATCGCGGGCGTCGGTGATGTGCAGCAGCGGGTCGATGTGCTTCAGGTAGCGCAGAAAACCGAAGCCCTTGTCGTGATCGTAATGGTAGCAGGTACCGCGCAACCGCGATTCCAGGGTGCCCCAGGGCTGCTCCGACTTGACCGGCAGTAGGCCGGGGATCAGGTAGCCGGATACGAACAGGTCTACTTCCTGACGCAGCTCTGAGGAGATATTGCTGAAGGCGATCAGCTCGGTGCGACAGCCGCGATTCTGCAGTGCGCGTACCAGATAGGCGAAATCGCCGTCGCCGCTGGCGATCAGCACGCGGTCCAGACGTTCGCCCTGTAGCAGGGCGTCGACCGCGAGTTCGAGGTCCATGTTGGCCTTGCCGTAGCGTTCGCCGGCCTCGTCGGTATACCAGCGCACATGCTTGACGATGACCTTGTAGCCGATGTCGCGCAGGGCGGCGTGGAATTGGCGCGCGCCGGCACGGTAGCCGCTGTCACGTTCCGCTCTTTGCGCATCGAAGGCGAGATAGGCGTTGAGGTGCACGGGGTTGGCGCCGTCGCGGCAGGCGAAGTCCCGCAGGATGTCGAACTGCATGCGATAGCCGCCGTTGAGATGGATGTTGGAAACGTCGACGTAAACGCCGACGCGGAGCGGTGTGGTTGTCATGCGGTTCCGGTTTGGGGAATGGGGATCATGGGGGCGTCTTGTGCGCAGGTTGGCCGGCGATTTTATCACCCGGCAGCAGGCCATGCGTTCGTCCCGACGGGCGGACGCGGCATTTCGTCGGTTGCCTGGGGCGGCGGAAGGCCGGTGGTGGTTTTCCGAATGATCGTCCGGTGTCGGCTATCGGGGCCGATTGTCGTCCGTGAAGCCGCTTGCAAGGGCTATTCGTGCCGATCGTGCGCCCGGCATCCGCCGCGCCGCGTCGTTTGGCGGCCGCAGGCCGCGAGGCGGTCTGCCGCAAATGCCGCATAATGCGCATCGGTCACAACAGGAATGCAGGAGAACGATGGACGCAACCCCCGCAGGCGGCATGAACCCGCTGTATGCCCGCTCGTCGAGCGGCGTGGTCACCACCCCGAATGCCCTGGCAAGCGGCGTCGGTGCCGATATCCTCGGGCGCGGCGGCAACGCCGTCGAGGCCGCGATCGCCATCGCGGCGGCGATCGCGGTGGTCTATCCGCATATGAACAGCCTCGGCGGCGATGCGTTCTGGCTGATCGCCGATGGCGATGGCGAGGTGCGCGGTCTTGCCGGCGCCGGCGCGGCGGGGGCGGCCTATACGCCACAGCACTATGCCGACGCAGGTCTTGCGGCCATGCCGGAACGGGGCGGGATGGCCGCGGTAACGGTGGCCGGCGCCGTCGGCAGCTGGGCCGCCGCTTACGAGATGAGCAGGGATACCTGGGGCGGCCGTCTTGCCTGGGCCGAGATTCTGGCGCCGGCGCGCCGCTATGCCGAGGAGGGGTTCCCGGTCAGCCGCAGTCACGCGGCGACGCTGGCGGAACGCATCGATGGGCTGCGCGATCTGCCCGGCTTCGCCGAGGTGTTCCTGGCGCATGGCGGGGTGCCCGGCGAGGGCGAGACGATGACGCAGCCGGCGTTGGCGCGCACGCTGGCCGAATTGCAGGAAACGGGCGCCGAGGGCTTTTACCGCGGTGCGCTGGCGAGGCGCCTGGTCGCCGGTCTACGGGCCGCCGGCAGCTTGCTGAGCGAGGACGACCTGGCGGCCTACCGGCCCGAGTGGGTCGAGCCGTTGAGGATGGCCTATGGCGCGGGCGAACTGGTCAATCTGCCGCCGCCGACCCAGGGCGTGGCCTCGCTGATGCTGCTCGGCCTGCTCGAACGCGCAGGTGTGGCGTCGATGGATCCCGAGGGCGATGCCTATGTGCACCACGCCATCGAGGCGACCAAGCGCGCGTTCGCGCTGCGCGACCGCTATGTCGGCGATCCGCGCTTCGTCGATGTGCCGCTGGCCGCAATGCTCGATGCCGATGCGCTGGACCGGCTGGCGGCGACGATCGATCCGCAGCGGGCTGCGCCCTCGCCGGTCGTGCCCGGGCCCGGCGATACGGTCTGGTTCGGCGTGGTCGATGCCAAGGGGCGCTCGGTGAGCATGATCCAGAGCATCTACCACGAGTTCGGTTGCGGCGTGGTGGCGGGGGAGACCGGCGTGGTCTGGAACAACCGCGGCTGCAGTTTTTCGCTGACGCCGGGACATGCCAACGTTCTTGCGCCCGGCAAGCGGCCGTTTCATACCCTCAATCCCGCGCTGTACGTCGAAAACGGCCGGGTGCGGCTGGTGTACGGCACCATGGGCGGAGACGGCCAGCCGCAGACCCAGGCGGCGATCCTGACGCGCGCGCTGAACTTCGACTATGCGCCGGACGCGGCCGTGGCCGCGCCGCGCTGGCTATTCGGCCGGACCTGGGGCGAGACCTCGGCCGGGGTCCGTCTGGAACGCCGCTTCGCCCCCGAGGTGATGGTCGGGCTGCAGCGGCGCGGTCACCTCGATCTTTCCTGGGCGCCGCGCTTCGCCGACATCATGGGGCATGCCGGCATGATTCGTATCGGACGCCGCGATGGCGGTCTCGATCTCGAGGCCGGGGCCGATCCGCGCAGCGACGGCGCAGCCCGGGCGGCGGGGGTGTAAGGCGATGCTGGCAACCCTTCCGCTGTTTCTCGGTCTCGGCGTGGTCGCCGGCCTGCTTGCCGGCATGCTGGGCGTCGGCGGCGGCATCGTGGTCGTGCCGGTGCTGCTGGCGGCTTTCGCCTATCTCAAGGTCGCGCCGGAGATGATCACGCACCTGGCCATCGGCACCTCGCTCGCGACCATCGTGTTCACCTCGCTGTCGGCAGTGCGGGCGCAGCAGCGCAAGAAGGCCATCGACTGGCAGCTGGTCCGTGCGCTGGCGCCGGCCGTGGTCGTGGGCAGCTTCATCAGCGGCTACGTCGCGGGCTGGATTCCGGGGCACTGGCTGCGCCTGACATTCGGCGTTTTTCTGATCCTCGCCTCGATACAACTGTTGCTCAACTGGCGTCCGCCGGGGCGGCGGGGCCTGCCGGCAGGGCCGGGTTTGTGGGCCGTGGGCGTGGCCATCGGTACCGTGTCCGCCCTGGTCGGGATCGGCGGCGGGACGCTGACTGTACCCTTCCTGAGCTGGTGCAACGTCGAGATGAAGCGGGCCGTGGCGGCCTCGTCGGCGCTCGGTTTCGTGCTGGCCCTGTTCGGCGCCGCGGGCTTCGTGATTTCGGGGTTCGGCGATCCCATGCTGCCGTCGTGGAGCCTGGGTTACGTTTCCCTGCCGGCGTTGATCGGCATCATGGCCACGGCCGTGCTGTTCGCGCCGCTGGGCGTGCAACTGTCGCATCGGCTGCCGGTCGCGGTGCTCAAGCGCATCTTCGGCATGCTGCTGCTGGCGGTTGCGGTACAGATACTGTTTTTCAAATAGGCCGCGGGGCGATGGACGCGATCGATCACGACATTCTGGCTAGACTGGTCGAGGACGGGCGTGCGTCCTATGCCGAAATCGCACGCGCGCTAGGCATCTCGCGAGCGAGCGTGCGCGAGCGCGTGCAGCGTCTGCGCGAACAGGGCGTGATCGAGAATTTCACGGTGGTCGTCAATCCGGAGTATCTGGACAAGCGGATATCGGCCTTTCTCGACGTGCAGGCGACGCCGGCATGGCTGCCGCAGCTTGCCGAGGAACTGGCTGCCTGCGACGAGGTGGCGAGCCTGTACGTGATGAGCGACATGACCAGCCTGCATGTGCATGTGCTGACGGCCGACATGCCGGCGCTGGAACGCTTTACCCAGGCGCGCCTGTTCGCCCGCGAAGGCGTGCTGCGGGTCGAGTGCAAGCTGTTGCTCAGCCGGATCAAGCATCGTCGCGGCGGCGCGAGGCTCTGAGCGCGGCGGCCTGGCGCGATCGGCTATGGCTGTCCTGCGACAACGACGCAGTTGCGCCCCTGGGCCTTGGCGTCGTAGAGCGCCTCGTCGGCGCGTCTGATCAGCACCGCACCGTCCGCCGCGGCGTCGTCCAGCGCGGCAACGCCGAAGCTCGCGGTCAGCGGGTGTTCGTGATGCTCCCACGATTCGTCGAGAAAGGCCCTGCGGCAGCGTTCCGCCAGGGTGGCGGCATGGTCGCTGGGCGTGTCCGGCAGCACGATGGCGAATTCCTCGCCGCCGTAGCGGGCGGCCAAATCGGTGGTGCGGATGGATTCGACGATCAGCCGCGCGGACTGGCGCAGTGCCTGATCTCCGGCCGGATGGCCGAAGGTGTCGTTGTAGCGCTTGAAATGGTCGATATCGAGCAGGATCAGCGACAGCGGGGTATGCGAGCGACGCGCGCGCGCGATTTCCTTGGCAATGACCTCGTCAAGACTGCGGCGGTTGTGCAGACCGGTCAGGGCGTCGGTGATGCTCAGGTGCGAGAGGTCCTGCAGTGCCTCGCGCAGGGCCGCCTCGGAAGCCTTGCGCTCGGTAACGTCCAGAACCTCGCCGATCAGATAGCGGGGTTGCAGGTCAGGGGCGCGTATCACGGCGATGGCGACATGCGCCTCGATGGTACGACCATCCTGATGCTGGTAGCGCTTGTCCATTTCGAAGGCGTCGCATTTTCCGCGAATGAGCTTGCGTATCTCCGGTGCGGTCAGGCCCCGGTCTTCGGGATGGGTAAAGCGCTCAAAGGTGTTGCCGATCATTTCTTCTCGCGTATACCCGAACATGTCGCCGAGGACTCGATTGACATCGAGGATGCGGCTGCTTCCCACGTCGACGATGGCTTTGCCCACGATCGAGTGGTTGAAGCTCGCGTCCAATATGGCCTGGCGTTCGCCTAGGTGCCGCTCCAGTTCCTCATAGGCTTCTTCGCGGCCCTTGCGCTCGATGTGCAGGGCGATGAAACCGGCGAGCGATTCGACAAGCAGGACCTGGTCTGGCGTAAATGCCAAAGGATTCGCGCCCGTATCGCCGAAGTCGAGGCTGCCATAAACGGAACCGGCCAGTCCGATGGGCGAGCTGATGAACGTTGTCAGCGATACTCCGTCGGGGAAGGCCGGGTGGTCCGGGAGTGGTGTGTCCGCATCCGCCATATAGCGGAGCGTCCTGGCCTCAAGCACCGTGGCTTCGTAGGCGCTGCCAGTCAGTTGGGCCAGTCTGCCAGGCTGGATGTCCTGCAAGGGGCTTCGCGAACAGACGATTCGATACCCGTCCCGGTCTACATGACTGATGATGCCTGTTTCGACGTTCAGCAGGCGGCAGCCGGTCTCCAGGCAGGCGTCGAATGCATCGGCCGGCGTGTCAAATCGTGCCGAGAACAGTCGGTGAAGGTCCGTTAACCAGAATGAAGGGGGCTGTTGCCGCCCCCCCGGCCTCGCTGCATGAGGTGGGTTCATAAGCGCATCGTAGCGCTTGCACCTCAGTGACGGAAGTGGCGCACCCCGGTGAACACCATGGCCATGCCGTGCTCGTCGGCGGCGGCGATCACCTCTTCGTCGCGCATCGAGCCGCCGGGCTGGATGACGGCGGTGATGCCGGCCTCCGCCGCGGCGTCGATGCCGTCGCGGAAGGGGAAGAAGGCATCCGAGGCCATCACCGTGCCGGAAACGGCGAGGCCTTCGTCGGCGGCCTTGATGCCGGCGATGCGCGCCGAATACACCCGGCTCATCTGGCCGGCGCCGACGCCGACCGTCTGGCGGTCGCGCGCGTAGACGATGGCGTTCGACTTGACGAACTTGGCGACCTGCCAGGCGAACAGCAGGTCTTCGAGTTCCTGCGCCTCGGGCGCGCGGCGGGTCACGGTCTTGAGCTCATCGGTCGCGACCGCCGTCAGATCGCGATCCTGCACCAGCAGGCCGCCGTTGACGCGCTTGAAGTCGAATCCGGGCTGCGGTGCATCCCATTGACCGCAGGCCAGCAGGCGCACGTTCTTCTTCTCGGCCACGGCACGTGCCGCCGCCGGCGTGATTTCGGGGGCGATGATGACCTCGACGAACTGGCGGCTGACGATGGCGTGGGCGGTATCGCCGTCCAGCGGGCGGTTGAAGGCGATGATGCCGCCGAAGGCCGAGGTCGGGTCGGTCTGGTAGGCGCGTTCGTAGGCGGTCAGCAGATTCGGCGCGACGGCGACCCCGCAGGGGTTGGCGTGCTTGACGATGACGCAGGCCGGGGCGTCGAACTGCTTGACGCATTCCAATGCCGCATCGGTATCGGCGATGTTGTTGAAGGACAGCGCCTTGCCCTGTAGCTGACGTGCGCTGGCGACGCTGGCCTCGGCCAGGTTGCGTTCGCGGTAGAAGGCCGCGCGCTGATGGGGGTTTTCGCCGTAGCGCAGGTCCTCGGCCTTGTCGAACTGCAGGCTGAGCGTGTCCGGAAAGGGCGCGCGGCTGCCGTCGGCGGCGATTGCGCCTAGGTAGTTCGCGACCATGCCGTCGTAACGGGCGGTGTGGGCGAAGGCCTTGGCGGCCAGCGCGAAGCGGGTCTGCAGGCACGTGCCGCCGGCCTGGCGCAATTCCTCGACGAGTCCCGCATAGTCCGCCGGGTCGACGACCACGGCGACGTCGGCGTGGTTCTTGGCTGCGGCACGGACCATGGCCGGGCCACCGATGTCGATCTGCTCGATCGCCTCGGCCAGTGGGCAGTCGGGGTTGGCGATGGTCGCCTCGAAGGGGTAGAGATTGACCACCACGAGGTCGATGGCGCCGATGTCGTGCTCGGCCATGATCTCGTCGTCGATGCCGCGGCGACCGAGAATGCCGCCGTGGATCTTGGGGTGCAGGGTCTTGACGCGGCCGTCCATCATTTCCGGAAAGCGGGTGTGCTCGGATACGTCGAGTACGGGCAGGCCGGCCGCCTTCAGGTTGCGTGCGGTACCGCCGGTGGAGAGGAGTTCGACGCCCAGTTCGACGAGCGCCTGTGCGAGTGTTTCGATGCCGGTCTTGTCGGAAACGCTGATCAGCGCACGGCCAATGGATCGCTTGTCTTGCATGGAGGAACCCCCGCCACTTCAGGAAAAGCGCGCAGTATACCGGGACGTCCGGTTACGGTCTTGCCCGTCGGGACGGGTGGGGTGAGTGTCGCTCAGTTGAGCCCGTGGTCGAGCAGCTTCTTGCGCAGCGTGCCGCGGCTGATGCCGAGATAGGCGGCCGCCCGGCATTGGTTGCCGCGACATTGGATCAGCACGGCCTCCAGCAGCGGGCGTTCGACCTCGGCCAGAACCAGGCGGTAGAGGTCGCTGGGCTCGTGGCCGTCCAGGGTCTGGAAATAGTGCTCGAGCGAGGTTCTGACCGCGTCGGATAGCGGCGGGGGAGCATGTGCAGCAGCCGTATCCGCAAGAGACCGGGTCAGTTTCTGCGACGGTGGTGCGTTCATGCGGCAAGCCCCCTTGAATGGCTGTTCCGGAAAAAGGACTCGAGCAGGCGGTACTGCGCGGCGCTGCCCTCGGCGCTCAGTATGCGTGCGCGCCAATCGGCAATGCCGTGACGTGCTGTATTGATTGTGATCGTCTTAAGATACCAGTCGATGTGCTTGCGTGCGACCCTGTAACCGCGCGCTTCGCCGTAGAACCGGTACAGGGCCTGCACGTGTTCCAGCAGCGTTTCGCGGGTTTCGTCCGCGTCGGCGGCTCCCCCGGTCTCGCCGGTCCGCAGGAAATGATCGATCTCACGGAAT
The DNA here is from genome assembly GCF_000754095.2 of Acidihalobacter prosperus. NCBI lineage: Bacteria > Pseudomonadati > Pseudomonadota > Gammaproteobacteria > Chromatiales > Ectothiorhodospiraceae > Acidihalobacter > Acidihalobacter prosperus. The sequence continues at coordinate 671,889 of NZ_JQSG02000003.1, read as the reverse complement.
ATCCAGGGGTTGCCCTGAGCGGCCCGGCCGATCATGAGGGCGTCGGCTTCGCTTGCCTCAAGCACCGAAAGGGCCCGTTGCGGGCTGTCGATATCGCCATTGGCGATGACCGGGATACCGACCGCCCGCTTGACGGCGCGGATGGTACCGTATTCCGCGTGTCCCTCGAAGCGGCAGGCACGGGTGCGACCGTGCACCGCGAGCGCGCGAATGCCGGCGGCTTCGGCGATGCGGGCGACGACCACCGCGTTGCGGTGTTCGGGCGACCAGCCGGTGCGGATTTTGAGCGTGACCGGGATGTCGACGGCGTCGACCACGGCTTCGAGAATGCGCTTCACCAGCGCCTCGTCGCGCATCAACGCGGAGCCGGCCGCCTTGCTGCACACCTTCTTGGCGGGACAGCCCATGTTGATGTCGATGATCTGGGCGCCTTCGGCGGCGTTCACGCGCGCGGCCTCGGCCATCATCGACGGGTCGGCGCCGGCGATCTGGACGCTGCGAATGCCGGTTTCGCCGGCGTGATCGAGTCGGTGCCGGGTCTTGTCGCTGGCGCGGAGTTCGGGGCGCACGGTGACCATTTCGGAGACCGCCATGCCGGCGCCCAGCCTTCGGCACAGATTGCGGAACGGCTGATCGGTGACCCCGGCCATGGGCGCGAGGATCAACCGGTTGGAAATGGCATGGGCGCCGATCTGCATGTGCGTCGGGGTCGTCACGGGGAATCGAAAAAACATAGTTGAGCGGGTGGGGATTGTAAAGCAGGTGGACGCCTTGCGCCGCCTCAATGAAAGCTGAATTCGTAGCTGACCGCCTGCGGCCCCGGATCCTTGAAGGAAACGCTGATCGCAATCGGCGTGTCGGGGGGCATGGATTGCCGCGGATTGATGTCCGGCGGCAGATATTGGGCGGGTTTGAAGCGGCCGATGGCAACGGTCTTGCCCTGCAGATTGGAGAAGCTGATCTGCAGCACGGGATACGGTTGCGGGAAGGGGGCGGTATTGTCGATGGTGGCCGTGAGCATCAGTGCATGCGCGATATTGGGGTGCGTGAACACGTTGCGGCTGATCAGTTCGATGCGGTTCAGAGCCCGTAGGGGCGGCAGGGTGCAGCCGCGCAGTTCGCAGAGCTGCGCGAGCCAGGGGCGCAGCGCCGGCGTCTGCGCCAGCTGGTCGCGGACGCTGAGCAGGTACTGGCCGGCGAGCAGGGCAAGCAGGGCGAGGATGCCGAGGCTCCACGCCAGGGTGGCAAGCCAGCCGCGTGGCCGTTTCGATGCCGCTACGGCGTCGTCGCCGGTGTCCAGCGGTGCCGTCGCGACGGGTGCGCCAGACTCGGCGGCGGGCGGGTCCGGGTAGCCTAGCGGTAATTGCGGGTGATGTTCGTCTTCGTCCGAGAGCGTTTCCCGGGCCTCGAATACATGCTGGCATTCGCCGCAGCGCACCCAGCCGTCGGCGGCCGTGAGTTGGTGGCGGCTGATGCGGTAGAGGGCGTGGCACTGCGGACATTCGACGTACATGGTGTCCTCAAGGATACGGCCTGCCGCGCGGGCGGCAAAGCCCGTCAAGCATCGTCGATTCGCCGACCCGACAGGCGTACCCAGCCCTCCTGCGTGACGGGGGCGTCCCAGTCGATGCGGTCCGCGTAGGCGGCCGCAGTGGCCTCGGCCTGGGTCTCGAGTATGCCGGAGAGCAGCAGCCTGCCCCCTGGCCTGACGTGGGCGCAGAGCGTGTCGGCCAGTGCGATCAGCGGGCCCGACAGGATGTTCGCGACGACGAGATCGGCCCGCCAGGTGCCAGGCGCGTCGGGCTGGCCGATGTGCAGGCGCTCGTCGGCGATGTCGTTGCGCCGCGCGTTGTCGCGGGTGGCGGTCAACGCCTGCGGATCGATATCCACCGCCCAGGCCTCGCCGGCGCCGAGCATCAGGGCGGCGATGGCGAGCACGCCGGAGCCGCAGCCGAAGTCGAGCACGCGGTCGCCGTCATGCGTGTGGACGTCGAGCCACTTAAGGCAGAGCGCCGTCGTGGGGTGGGTGCCGGTGCCGAAGGCCAGCCCGGGATCGAGCCTCAGGTTGACGGCGTGCGGATCGGGCGGCTCGCACCAACTTGGACAGACCCAGACGCGCGCGCCGAATTGCATGGGTTTGAAATCGTCCATCCATGCGCGGGTCCAGTCCTGATCCGGCACGGCCGCCACGTGCGGGCTTGCGGCCAGCCCGTATTCCGCTTGCAGCGCAGCGGCCAGGGGGGCGAGATCGATATCGTCGGCAAACAGCGCGGTCAGGCTCAGTTCCGGCCACAGAGGGGTTTCGCCGGGGCCGGGCTCGAGCACCGGTGTGTCGCCCGCATCGCCGAGGGTCATCGACAGCGCGCCCGCGCTTTCGAGGCGGGCCTCGATCGTCTCGGCGAGGTGTTCGGGGACGGTAATGATCAGGTTCTGCCAAGGCATGGGCGTGTACGGGGTCGGAGATGGTCTGCCGCCGAGCGTATTCGCCGGCGGCGGGTGGCCCTGTCTTACAGGCCCAGCTTTTTTTCCAGATAGTGGATGTTGGTGCCGCCCTTGACGAAGGCGGCGTCAGAAATGATGTCCTGATGCAGGGGGATGTTGGTCTTGATGCCGTCGACCACGATTTCCTGCAGGGCGCCGCGCATGCGGGCGATGGCGGTCTCGCGGGTCTCGCCATAGGCGATCAGCTTGCCGATCAGCGAATCGTAGTTCGGCGGCACGCGATAGCCGTTGTAAATATGCGAGTCGACGCGGATGCCCGGTCCGCCTGGCGCGTGATACTGGGTGATCGTGCCGGGCGAGGGGAGGAAATTCTGCGGATCCTCCGCATTGATCCGGCATTCGATCGCGTGCCCCCGGAATTGGATGTCCTTTTGCCGGAACGGCAGCGGCTCGCCGCCGGCGATCAGCAGCTGCATGCGCACGATGTCGATGCCGGTGATCATTTCCGTCACCGGGTGCTCGACCTGTACGCGGGTATTCATTTCGATGAAATAGAACTCGCCGTTCTCGTACAGGAACTCGAAGGTGCCGGCGCCGCGGTAACCGATCTTGCGACAGGCTTCGGCCAGGCGCTCGCCGAGCTTGCTGCGTTCGCGCTCGCCGATGCCGGGGGCCGGTGCTTCCTCCACGACCTTTTGGTGGCGCCGCTGCATCGAGCAGTCGCGCTCGCCCAGGTGAACGGCATTGCCGTGGTGGTCGGCGAGCATCTGGAATTCCACGTGGCGGGGAGCCTCGAGGAACTTCTCCATGTAGACGGTGGGATTGCCGAAGGCGCCCTGCGCCTCGGCTCGGGTCATGGCGATGGCGTTGAGCAGGCTGGCCTCGGAGTGCACCACACGCATGCCGCGCCCGCCGCCGCCGCCCGCAGCCTTGATGATGACCGGGAAACCGATCTCGCGGGCAAGGCGAAGATTGGTGTCGGCGTCATCGTCGAGCGGACCGTCGGAACCGGGTACGCAGGGGACCCCGGCGGCCTTCATGGCATGTTTGGCGGAGACCTTGTCGCCCATCAGGCGGATGGTTTCCGCCTTGGGGCCGATGAAGATGAAGCCGCTCGATTCCACGCGCTCGGCAAAATCGGCGTTTTCCGCGAGGAAGCCATAGCCGGGATGGATGGCGACCGCGTCGGTCACCTCGGCCGCGCTGATGAGGGCCGGGATGTTGAGATAGCTCTCGGTGGACGAGGCGGGGCCGATGCAGACGGATTCGTCGGCCAGACGAACGTGCTTGAGATCGCGGTCGGCTTCGGAGTGGACGGCGACGGTCTTGATGCCGAGTTCGCGGCAGGCGCGCAGGATGCGCAGCGCGATTTCGCCGCGGTTGGCGATGACGACTTTCTTGAGCATGATCGGGTGCGTATCCCTTAGCCGATGACGAAAAGGGGTTCGCCGTATTCCACCGGCTGGCCGTTTTCCACCAGGATCGCCTTGACGACGCCGGCCTGTTCGGCCTCGATCTGATTGAGCATCTTCATCGCCTCGATGATGCACAGCGTATCGCCGACGGCAACGTTTTGGCCGATCTCGACGAAGGGCGGGGCGCCCGGCGAGGACGCCCGGTAGAACGTGCCCACCATGGGCGAAACGACACGCTGACCGTCCGGTATCGCCGATGAGTTTTCGGATGCTTCGGCATGCAGGAGCGCAGTGGCGCCGGTGGCGGGAGCGGCCGCCGCCGGCGCGGGCGCATAGGCGATCGGCGCTGCGCCTTGGGTGGCCTGGCGGCTGATGCGCACGGATTCCTCGCCCTCCTTGATCTCGATTTCGGCGATGCCGGAGGATTCGAGCAGTTCGATGAGCTTTTTGACTTTGCGGATATCCATACTGAAGCCTTATTGTTTGAGTGGTTGTCCGAGCGCGTCGGCCGCGGCCGCGACGGCCAGCCGATAGCCGAGCGGGCCGAAACCGCTGATCACGCCTCGTGCGACGTCCGAGAGGTAGGAGTGGGCACGGAAGGGCTCGCGCGCATGGACATTGGACAGATGAATCTCGATGAAGGGGATGCCAGTGGCGAGCAGCGCGTCGCGCAAGGCCACGCTGGTGTGCGTGTAGGCTGCGGGGTTGATCAGGATGTAGTCAACCGATTCGGTGGCCGCCTGCTGGATGCGGTCGACCAGCGCGCCTTCGTGATTGGACTGGAAATGGAGCAGTTCGTGGCCCAGCGATTGCGCCTGCCTGGTGGCGTCATCGACGATGGCATCGAGCCCGGTATGTCCGTACACGCCGGGCTCGCGCTTGCCGAGCAGGTTCAGGTTGGGGCCGTTGATAAGTAGGAGTCGCGACATGTGCGGCGATGCTGGCACGTACAGCTTGAATAGCGCCGGATTGTGCCGAATTCGGCATGAACTGTCCAGTTCGCTGCAAAATAACCGACGTTCGCGCGCGTTTTCCCGTCGGGTGGGCGGGGCGCACCCTTGCCGGCAGGCTCAACTGTCGGCGGCCTTGCGCACGTGCTTGACGAAATCCCCGGGCGGCATATAGCCGACGACCTGCAATGCGCGCTGTTCCCGGCCTTGGGCGTTGAAGAAGATGATGCCGGGGGGGCCGAACAGGCCGAAGCGTTTGAGCAGGGCCTTGTCGGCGGCGTTATTGGCGGTGACGTCGGCCTGTAGCAGCACGAATCCCGATAACGCCTGCTGCACCTTGGGGTTGGAGAAGGTGTAGGCCTCGAGTTCCTTGCAGGAGACGCACCAGTCGGCGTAGAAGTCGAGCATCACGGGTTTGCCCTTGGCCGCCGCCAGAGCCTGATCGAGGTCGGCGACGCTCTTGACGCGCTTGAAGGCGAGCCCGTGGTTTTCGGCCGCGGACTGTCCGCCGCCGCCAACGCTCGCGCTGCCGACGGACAATCCCTGCAGAGGCGTGAATACGCTGCCGCCGCCGGCGGCGACGCCGACCAGAATCAGCACGCCCCAGAGGGCGAGCACGATGCCCAGGCCCTTCCACAGCTTGTGCCATCCGGACACGCCGGTGCGCACGGGGTCGAAGGCGCCGAGATAGACGCTGGAGGCGACCAGCAGCAGGCCGGTCAAAAGGGCGATCGACCATCCCGGCAGGAAGCGCGAGAGCATCCAGATGGCGACGCCGAGCATCAGCACGCCAAAGGCGCCCTTGATGCCGTCCATCCAGGGGCCGGCCTTGGGCAGGAAGCGCCCGCAGGCCGTGCACACGATCAGCAGCGGCAGTCCCATGCCCATGCTGAGCGCGAACAGGCTCAGGCCGCCAAGCAGTGCGTCGCCGGTATTGGCAATCACGATCAGGGTGGCGACCAGGGGGGCGGTCACGCAAGGGCCGACGATGAGTGCGGAGAGAAAGCCCATCACGCCCACGCCGATCAGCGATCCGCCCTGCTGGCGGTTGCTGATCTCGGTCACGCGGCTCTGGATGAAATTCGGCATCTGCAGGTCGTAGAAACCGAACATCGACAGCGACAGCAGGACGAAAATGGCGGCGAAGGCCGAGAGTACCCAGGGGTTCTGGAACCAGGCCTGGATGCCGGCGCCGGTCAGTCCCACGACGACGCCGGCGACCGTGTAGGTCAGCGCCATCGCGAGCACGTACACCAGCGACAGCATGAAGGTGCGGCTCGGGCTGGGGGTTTCGCGCTGGCCGACGATGATGCCCGACAGGATCGGAAACAGCGGGAAGATGCAGGGCGTGAAGGCAAGGCCCAGGCCGAGCAGGAAGAACAGCCCAAGGCTCATCCACAGAGGCTTGTGCAGCAGAAAGGCGGCAAGCCGGTCCTGCTCGCTGCTGCTGCCGTTGGTGGCCGTTCCCGACTGCGCGGTTGCTGCGCCGGCGCTCGTCGAACCCGCTGCGGCACCGCCGCCGCCGGGCTTGAGGCTGAAATCGACGGTCTTGGTGATCGGCGCGTAGCATATGCCCTTGTCGGCGCAGCCCTGATAGTGAACCTTGAGCACGCCCTTGTCAGCCGCGCCCTGCGCGCGGGTGATCGGCAGGCGGACGTCGAAGGGATGCTCGTAGACCACCTGCTTGCCGAGAATCGGGTCGTCGACCGTTTTGCCGGGCGGCAGCTTGAACTGGCCAAGACTCAGGCCCTTGCCCTGTTCGAGAGCGAATTTGATCTGGTCGCGGTAGAGGTGGTAGCCGGGCGCGACGTCCCAGTGCGCGACGAGGTCGCCGTCGGCGTCGGTCTGCAGCGAGAACTTGAAGGCTTGCTCGGGCTGCAGGAATTGACCCTGGGCTTCGTTGTTGAGGTTGGCGGTAAGCGCCGCGAGCCCGTTCTTGCCGTTGCTACCGGCGTTCGCCTGAGTCGCAGGCAGGGCGATTTTGAGAGTCTGGGCGAACGGTGGGTAGCACACGCTCTGCTCGGCGCAGCCCTGCGCGGTCGCCTCCAGCGTCAGGGTGTCGGGCGCGCCGGCGGCGCGGGTGATGGGCAGGCGCACCGTGACCGGATGGGTGAAGACCTCGACCGTGCCGAAGGTTTCGTCGTGCTTCGTCTTGCCGGCGGGTATGCGCGGCGTGCCGAGGGTGATGCCGGGAGTCTCGCTCTTGAAGCTGAACTTGTCGCGGTACAGATAGTGTCCGGGGACGGTCTCCCAGCGTATTGCGACGCTGTTCGCGGACAGCGCGGTGGCGCTGGCGGGGAAGGCCTGTTCCGGCGGCAGCACGTTGCCGGCGGCATCCTGTTCGGCCAGTGCGGCGACCGGCAGCAGGAAGAGGGCGAGCAGAATCGGCAGGAGACGTTTCATCATGATGTGCTTGATTCGATCCAGTTGAGGTAGCCGGGCAGGCCGCGGCTGATGGTGGTGGCGATGATTTCGGGCAATTCGTAGGGATGGGCGTCGAGGATGGCGGATTCCACCTGCGGATACAGCGCATCCCGGGTCTTGATGAACAGCTGATGTTCGGTGCCGCTGTTTTCCCGGCCTTCCCACAGATAGAACGAGCGCACGGCCGGCAGCACATTGACGCAGGCCGCGAGCCGCGCGCGGACCAATTCGGCGGCGAGGCGTTCGGCACCCTCCTGATCGGGGTAGGTGGTCAGCACCAGCAGGGGGTCATTCATGGCGGGCGTCTCCGGGGAGGTCGATGCGCGCGGCGCCGCCCGGTTGCAGCGGCGCGCTCGGGTTCGGCGCGAAGCGTACCATCACTTCGCTGCCCGTGCCTGCGTCCGGCGACGGTACGGGCACGGCGAGCCGGCCCTCGTAACGCGCGTCGCCCACCCGCACCGCCAGCGCCTGGCCGGGGCGCAGGCCGGCGACCTGAGCGGGACTCAGCCGCGTCCGCGCGACCCATTGCCGCGGGTCGGCCACGATGACCATGGGCGTTGCGCGCAGCGCATTCTGCACGGTCTCGCCGGCGGCCACGGCCACGCGTAGCACGCGGCCGTCGATGGGGCTGCGCACGCTGGCGTGTTCGAGCGCGATGCGGGCGGCGGTCAGTTGGCTGCGGGCTTCGGCATAATCGGCGTCGGCCGTTGCGGCGGCGATCTCGGCCAGACGCAGGTCATGATCCGAAATGACGGTTTTCTCGTGCAGCGCGCGCGCGCGTTCGTATTCTCGTCGGGCCTCGTCGCGCGCCAGCGCGAATTTGCGCGCCTGGGCTTCGAGGCCGCCGACGCGCGCGCGCTGGGCGCGGTCGTCGAGGCGCACCAGTATCTGTCCCCGCTTGACCGTCTGCCCCGCGTTGACGTCCACCCGCGTGACGATGCCGGATGCCGGTGTGCTCAATGTCAGCGGTTCGGCGTAATCCAGCACGGCGGCGACTTCCGCGCCGTTGGCGGCAGGCATGCCGAGGGAGCCCAGTGCGATGGCCGTCGCCAGCGCGGCGGCGCAGTGTCTGCGTGAGGTCATGGCTTGTGCTCCGGCTGCCCGATCGGCTCCAGGTGGGTATCGCCGGTCAGGGTGGCAAGGGTTTCCCAGGCCAGCGCGCGCTCGAACCGGTTGGCCATCAGGCGCGATCGGGTCGCGCTCTGCTGCACCATGGCGTCGCCCAGATCGGTCTTGAGTTGCAGGTCGTAAAGCGCCCGGCTGCGGTCGAGATACAGGTCGCGGTAGTCCGTCTGCACCGCCAGCGCCTCGGCGCGCGCCTTCAGGGTCAGCAGGCGCTGCCAGGTTTCGAGTATCGCCTGCCGCAGGCGATACTCGTAGCGCGAGGCCTCTGCCCTGGCGCGGGATACCTCGGCGCGGGCCAGGTCGCTGTCGGCGTCGACGCGGCCTCCGCTGTATAGCGGCACCTCCAGCACCAGCCCGGCGCTGAAGGGGTCGCGGGTGCCGAAGTCGCGCGCATACCGCGTTGCGCGCAGTTCCAGGCCGAGCCGCGGGTTGCCTTCGGCCTGGCGTTCGGCAAGCCTGGATTGCGCGCGTGCCAGCCGTGCCCGCAGGGCCGCAAGGGCTGGGTTGTCCCGCAGTGCTCTCGCCAGCAGCGCTTCATAGTCTGGAGGCTGGCGGTCGATGCCGGCAAGATGGGGAGGAATCAGCTGCTCCGGCAGCGTGTCCGGTCTGCCCATGGCTGCTGCCAGCAGGGCGCGGCTGGTGCGCTGCGCGGCTTCGTCGGCGTAGCGTCGGCTGCGGGCGGCCTGGTAGGCATCCTCGCGGGCGAGCAGTTCGATATCCGATATCTGCCCAAGCTTGTTGCGGTCGCGGGCGCGGTCGAAATCCACGTAGGCTACGGCCATGGCTTCATTGGCCTCGGCGAAGCGCTGGTCCGCGAGCAGCACGTCGAAGAAACGGCGCATGATTTCCAGTCGCTGGCGCGCAAGGGTTTCTTTCTGTGCGTGGCGTGCGGCTTCCAGCCCCGCCTCGGCCGCGCGGTCCCGAGCGCGGCTGCGGCCGAAGTCGTACAGCGGCTGGTTCAGCACCAGGGCGGCGCTGGAATCGTTGTGTTCAGGGTAGGGGCTGGCGGGCGGTGGGTTGATGTAGCGCGCATCCAGCCGCGCGTCCAGCCGTGCCCCGTCTGCCGCATGCGCTCGGCGGGTCTCGGCCTGTGCGCGCGCCAGCGCGGACCGCGCGAGCGCGCGCTCGGGATGCGCGGCGGAGGCGAGCGACAGCGCGCTTTCCAGGCTGAGCGGTGTCGGCAGCGCCGTATCGGCCTGGGCCACGGGGGCGGTCAGCAGGGCGAGGGCGAGTATGAGCGCGGCTTGCGAGGCCGCCGAGGCTGGGAGTGGGAGATGGCTGCGCATCGGAGCTCAGCTGGTCTCCTTGCCGCGCATCTCCCGCTTGTAGCGGATGAATGAGGTGTCCTTGTAGCGGCCTTCCGCGACGTAATGTCCCAGCCACATGAACTCGCGTGCGCCGGAGGTCGCGCCCGTGTATCGGGTGATCAGTCGGCCGTTCAGATCAAAGAAGGCGAATACCGGTGTGGCGCGGACCTGGAACTGTTTGAAGGAAAAATCCTTCTGGGTGGTTTCGTGCCCCTGGAAGTCCGTGATTGGCAGGCTGCCCTGGATGTCCATCGAAAAAATCAGGAAATGCTTGCGGTAGTAGTCCTGTATCTCCGGACGGTTGAGTACGGTGGTCTTCATGCGATGGCAGAAGGGGCAATCCGCCTGCTCGAAGAAGATCAGTATGCCTTGCTTGCCGGCCTGACGGGCGGTGGTCAGTTCCTCCTGGAAGTTGCCGAAGCTTTCCTGGAAGAAGAATTTTCCCGGATCGCGGGGTTCCGCGGCGTGAGCGGCGGCGGCGAACAGCAGGCCGGCAAGTAATGCCTGGCCGAGCGTGCGCAACGATTTCATGATCGATCTCCCTGGTGTGACCGGCTTCATTATCGAGTCAGCCCTGGTGCCGGTCGGGTCGCTCCTATCTATATAGACGTTGGGAGTGGCCTGAATATTTCAACGATGCGGCATTGAAATGGCGGTGATTCGCCCCAATGCTCTTGGTCCACCCGCCAAAGGCGCCCCGGCGCCGGATTCGTCCGAGCCTATGCGTGTTTTTCCGCTCTTCGCATTGCTTCTGATCGGTTTTCCCCTGCTCGAACTGTATATCCTGATCAAGCTGGGGACGGTCATCGGCGCGTTCCCGACGGTCGCGCTGGTCGTCGGCACCGCGCTGCTCGGCGCCTTCCTGCTGCGCCGTCAGGGTCTGAGCAACTATCGCCGCATGCAGCAGAGCATGGCTCGCGGCGAGGTGCCGGCGCAGGAGATGCTGGAGGGGGTGGTGATCCTGCTGGGTGCCGTGCTGTTGCTCGTGCCCGGCGTGATTACCGATGTGCTTGGCCTGCTGTGCCTGCTGCCGCCGCTGAGGCGGGTGATCGTGGCGTTCTGGTTGCGCCGGACGGTAGTCGAGATGCAAGTGTCGTCGCGTGTTCGCGGTACGCACGGCGGTCGGGTCTATGATGCGGAGTACCGCCATCTGCCGTCCGACGATGACCGTTGAATGACGTGCGATACGAGGCCTTGATTTTGCCAAGTCCGCCACTATTATTAGCACTCTCCTACGCGGAGTGCTAAATACCACCGCCAAACTTCATCGTGGTTTTAATCTGAAATAAGGAGTCGTAGCACATGAACATTCGCCCCTTGCATGATCGCGTGGTCATCAAGCGCATGGAAGAAGAGCGCACCAGCCCCGGTGGCATCGTGATCCCCGACTCGGCGACCGAGAAACCCGTTCGCGGCGAAGTGCTGGCTGCGGGCAAGGGCAAGATTCTCGAGAACGGCGACGTCCGCCCGCTGGACGTCAAGGTCGGCGACAAGGTGCTGTTCGGCAAGTATGCCGGCACCGAGATCAAGATCGACGGCGAGGAGCTGCTCGTTATGCGCGAGGAAGATATCGTCGCGGTCGTCGAAGGCTGATCGGTCTTTCTGCGAATCCAACATCTGAATCAAGACAGAGGTACTGGCAATGAGTGCAAAGGAAGTCAAATTTTCCGACGACGCCCGCTCGCGCATGGTGCGCGGCGTGAACGTGCTGGCCAATGCGGTCAAGGTCACGCTGGGTCCCAAGGGTCGCAACGTGGTGCTTGAGCGTTCCTTCGGCGCGCCCACCGTGACCAAGGACGGCGTTTCCGTCGCCAAGGAAATCGAGTTGGACGACAAGTTCGAGAACATGGGCGCGCAGATGGTGAAGGAGGTCTCCTCGCAGACCTCGGATGTCGCCGGCGACGGCACCACCACCGCGACCGTGCTGGCCCAGGCCATCGTCCGCGAGGGCATGAAGTCGGTCACTGCGGGCATGAACCCGATGGATCTCAAGCGCGGCATCGACAAGGCCGTTGCGGCCACGGTCGATGAGCTCAAGAAGCTGTCCAAGCCCTGCACCGACAACAAGGCGATCGCCCAGGTCGGCACCATCTCCGCCAACTCCGACGCCTCGATCGGCAACATCATCGCCGAGGCGATGGAGAAGGTCGGCAAGGAAGGCGTGATCACCGTCGAAGAGGGTTCCGGTCTGGAGAACGATCTGGACGTGGTCGAGGGCATGCAGTTCGACCGCGGCTACCTGTCGCCCTACTTCGTGAACAACCAGCAGAGCATGTCGGCGGAGCTGGATGACCCCTTCATCCTGCTTTACGACAAGAAGATCTCCAATATCCGCGAGCTGCTGCCCGTGCTGGAAGGCGTGGCCAAGTCAGGCAAGCCGCTGCTGATCATCGCCGAGGATGTCGAGGGCGAGGCCCTGGCCACCCTGGTGGTCAACAGCATTCGCGGCATCGTCAAGGTCGCAGCCGTCAAGGCGCCGGGCTTCGGCGACCGCCGCAAGGCCATGCTGCAGGACATCGCCGTGCTGACCGGCGGCCAGGTGATCTCCGAAGAGGTTGGCCTGTCGCTGGAGAAGGCCTCCCTTGAGGATCTCGGTCGCGCCAAGAAGGTGCAGGTCACCAAGGAAAACACCACTATCATCGACGGTGTCGGCAGTGGCGCGGACATCAAGGCGCGCGTGGAGCAGATTCGCGCCCAGATCGAGGAGGCCTCCTCCGACTACGATCGCGAGAAGCTGCAGGAGCGCGTGGCCAAGTTGGCCGGCGGTGTGGCCGTGATCAAGGTCGGGGCCGCCACCGAGATGGAAATGAAGGAGAAGAAGGCGCGCGTCGAAGACGCCCTGCACGCCACCCGTGCGGCCGTCGAAGAAGGTGTGGTGCCCGGCGGTGGTACCGCGCTGGTGCGCGCGCTGGCCGGTCTGGCCGCGCTCAAGGGCGACAACGCCGATCAGGATGCGGGGATCAGCATCGCCCGTCGTGCGATGGAAGAGCCGCTGCGCCAGATCGTCGCCAATGCCGGTGAGGAGCCTTCCGTGATCCTGAACAAGGTTCGCGAGGGTGACGGCAATTACGGCTACAACGCCGCGACCGGCGAGTACGGCGACATGGTCGAGATGGGTATTCTCGATCCGACCAAGGTCACCCGCTCCGCGCTGCAGAACGCCGCTTCCGTGGCCGGCCTGATCATCACCACCGAGGCGATGGTTGCCGAGCTGCCGAAGAAGGACGAGGGCGGTGCCCCGGCCGGCGGCGACATGGGCGGCATGGGCGGCATGGGCGGCATGGGCATGATGTAACGCCCGGCGTACAAGCCGATCCAAGAGAGCCCCGCCTTGTGCGGGGCTCTTTTTTTGCCCGCATGGCGGAGGCCGCGAGCGTTTCGTGCCGATCGCGCGAACGGGGCGTCGTCGAAGGCCGCGGCGGCGCGATATGCGTTTTGTCAGGAAAATGGCTTAAGTGATTGTATGGTAATGAACATGCCCGCCGTGTTAGCTTTAATCGCCAGGGGCAGGGGTTCAGCGACCCCGATAAACTCAATAAATGCGTAGGGAGCGGACATGGTCGAGCATGCCTGGGTGGTGCCCAAGGCGCTGAAGCAAGTGCGGATGTGGATTCATCCCGAAGGGCAGGTGCTGGCAGGCATCTATCTCGTTTCGGATCATCCTGGCGAGCTGCCTGCCGAGCTGCCGATCGACCTGCTCAATCAACCCGCCCCCTTCCTGGCGTGTCAATGCCATGGCGGGGAGTTGCGTTTCTATAACAAAAATGCGCTGGTTCGCATGGAGTACGAATCCGAAGACGAAAGCCTGCGCGCGGCCGATGTGGTATTGCGCGGCGAGTTCGGTTTGATGGACGGTTCGGTTTTCGTGGGCGCCATTCGCGAGAATCTGCCGCCCGAACGCCGTCGTCTGCTGGATTATCTCAATGTGAATGTCGAACGCTTCATCCGTGTCTTCCTGGAAGAGGAGGCACGCGTGGCCTTGATCAACAAGGCCTATATCGTTCGGGCCATCCCCCGAGACTGAACCGGCGTTCGAGCTATGAGTCTGTTCCGAGATTTCCGCACCGAACGACGCATCGCGCAGATGCTGGCTATCAAGCAGATCAGCTCGGTGGAGGGTGTGGAGGCCCTGCAGAAGTTGCGCGAGTGCGCGGGCGAGTCCATACCTCGGCTGATTCGCCTGCTGGCGTCCGGCGAAAGCGCCAATCGCGGCCGGCTCGTCCAGATTCTGACGCGGCTGCTGGACGACGACAGCCTACCGCATTTCCACCGTGTGCTGGCCGCCGGCGAGCCGCGCCTGGCCCAGGCAGCGGTCGAGATCCTGCGTGGTGGACGGGGTTATAACCCCAATCATCTGTTGGAGTTTCTGGCGGACCCGGCGGTCCCCAAGGCGGCGTTGCTGGATATCCTGTCGGCGCAGGGCAAGGCGCTCGATGCCGCCGGCGTGTTGCGTCAGATCAGCCACCTGGACCCCAGCGAACGCAATATCGCCTTCCGTCTGCTCGCGGAGATTGCGGAGCCGTCGTTGATTCCCGAGCTGGCGAGCCGCGCCAACGCCCGTGATCTGCAGATTCGACAGGGCGTGGCGCGTGTATTGGGGCGATTCGATCATCCGCAGGCGCATGAGGCTCTGCGCCAGTTGCTCGACGACCCGGGCAAGACGGTGCGCCAGCTCGCCCTCGAAGGTCTCGCGGCCCATCCCGGTGCACTGGATATCGAAACCGCCTTTCGCCTGCTGCGCGACAGCGACATGTCGATACAGGGGCGCGCGGTGGAAACCATCATCCGGATGCAGGACCCCGAGACACTCACCCACCTGATCGACATCCTGCGCGACGAGTCGGAGTATGTCAGGCGTGCCGGCGTCGAGATCCTCAACGAAATCGGGGATACCACGGCGATCAAGACGCTGCTCCGGGCCATTCGTGACGACGACTGGTGGGTGCGCGCGCGTGCTGCGGACGCCCTGGCTCGAATCGGCGGCAGCCGAGTGATTCAGGCGGTCGTTTCCCTGCTGCGTGACGACGATGAATTCATCCGTCGTGCCGCGGTGGAGATCATGAACTCGATCAAGGACGAGGCCTCGTTCCGGCATTTGATCGATGCGTTGGCGGATTCGGACTGGTGGGTGCGCGAAAGAGCCGTCGATGCGCTCGCCAAGCTGGGCAACAAGGCCGCCGTGCCGGCGCTGATGCCGCTGCTTGAGCGTGACGATTCGACCGCGGTCGCAGTGCTGCGGGCACTGATGCGTCTGGGTGGCGTGGAGCAGATCGAGGCCGTATCGGCGCAGCTCAACCGGCCGGAGCCGGCGGTGCGCAGCGAAGCGATGCTGGTGCTCGTGGAACTGGCCGATGCGGCGCATGCTCCGACAATCCGCGGGCGCCTGGAGAAAGCGGCCCAGAGCGCGCCGGAAGACGAAGTGCGCGAACTGGCGCGCGACTGTGCGATCCGCCTAGGTGAACGCTACGCCGCACCGGGTGCGGCCGCCGCAACCTATGCCACGCCGATGACCGGGGATGCCTCGGAAGCCGGGAGCGCGGAAGCGGAGGTGCCGGTCATCGAGGGGCCGCCGATCAAGCTCAAGCTGCTGCGCGCAGGCGAGCTGTTGGGCGAGCGATACCGCCATATCCGGCGTATCGGGCGCGGTGCCTTCGGCACGGTGACGCTGGCCGAGGATTTGGTGCGCGGCGAGCAGGTTATCCTCAAGTTTCTGCATCCGCAGATGGCCGTGGACGACAACATGGTGCGGCGCTTCCAGCGCGAACATCATTTCGCCAAGCGCATCGAGCACCGCAACGTCATTCGGATCTACGATTTTTTCATGCTGGGCGGCTTGTACGTGATCAGCATGGAATACTTCCCTTCAACGGCCCTGTCCGCCGAGGTCAAGGCGCAGGTGCCACTCAGCCTGGAGCGGGCGTTGCACATCGCGCATGAAGTCGCCGCGGGCATGACCGCGGCGCATGCGATCGGCATCGTGCATCGCGATCTCAAGCCCGGCAACATCCTCACCAACGAACACAATCTGGTGAAGATCGTGGATTTCGGTGTCGCCGCTGCGGTCGACAGCACCGATACGCGTTTGACGCGAACCGGCCTGCTGGTCGGCACGCCCCGCTACATGGCGCCCGAGCAGGTGCTCGGCAAGACCATCGACGCGCGCACGGACATCTACAGCCTCGGCGTGATTCTGTATGAAATGCTCGCCGGCAGCTCGCCCTACAGCGGTGAGGACAACGTAGCGGTGATGTATCAGCATGTGCAGGGTGGCGCCGCGCCACTGCACGAGCGCAACCCCGAAATCTCACGCACGTTGAGTGCTTTCGTCGCCCGCATGATGGCCGTCGACCCGGACAAACGTTTCCGCAACATGTCCGAGGTGCGGCGTACGCTGGAGCCCTTTATGCACGATCACCGGCTGTGAGGCTGGGGAGGCGGCATCGTGGCGCGTATTGATGCCTTCTTGAAACTCGGTCGCGAACAGGGGTGTTCCGACGTGCATCTGGCGGTGGGTTCGCCGCCGTTGCTGCGCATGAACGGCGAAATCATGCCGATTCGTTTCAGGGAACTTGGCGATCGCGAGCTGCTGGGTTACGTCTTCGAAATCCTCAGCGAGAATCTCAAGCAGCGCTACCGCTTGGGCGAGGATCTCGATTTTTCCTACATGGCCGAGGGCGTCGGCCGCTTTCGCGCCAATGTGTTTCGCAAGGCGACCGGTATCGGCGCCTCGTTCAGACACATCCCTTCGCTCGTGCCGAGCCTTGGTGATCTGGGCCTGCCGCCCGTGGTTCATCGTCTGGCCGAGCATCGTCAGGGCATGGTGCTGGTGACCGGCTCGACCGGCACGGGTAAATCCACCACCCTGGCGGCCATGCTCGATCTCATCAACGGGCAGGATGCACTGAACGTGATCACGCTCGAAGACCCGATCGAATTCATCCATGAGAGCCGCAAGGCGCAGATCGTCCAGCGCGAGATCGGTACCCATGTGCCCGGGTTCAGCGAAGGTCTGCGTTCGGCGCTGCGCGAGGACCCCGACGTGATCCTGGTCGGCGAGCTGCGTGATCCCGACTCCATCATGATGGCCATGGTCGCCGCCGAAACCGGCCATCTCGTGCTGGCCACGCTGCATACCACCACGGCGGTCAAGACCATCGACCGGATCATCGACGCCTTGCCCGCCGAGCAGCGCGAGCAGGGCAAAAGTTTCCTGGCGAACAATCTGCGAGGGGTCATCTCCCAGGTGCTGGTGCGTTCGGCCGAGGGGGGCGGACGTCGCGTGGTGGTGGAATCCCTGGCCATGACGCCCGCGGTCGCGCAGATGCTGCTCAGCGACAAGACGCATCAAATCCCCTCGGTCATGCAGACCGGACGCGAGGCGGGCATGCAGTTGCTTGACCAGGGTCTGCTCGACGGGATCCAGCGCAAATTGATCGATCCGGACGACGCCTATCTCTACGCGCAGGATAAAAAGGCATTCCAGCGCTTCGTGACCGACGCATCGTTGCTGCCGCGCGTCGGCCTGGCCGGGGGCTGAGCGTGAGCCGCGTGGATCGCTGGCTGGAGGATTTGCTGCAGCGCGGCGGTTCCGACATGCACCTGATTGCGGGGCAGCGTCCCCGGATGCGACTGGACGGCGAACTTCAGGCCGTATCCGACAGCCCGCTACCCGCCGAGGAAATCGAAACCATGGCGGGCGAGCTGCTGGGCGAGCATGCCCGGGCGCGGTTCGAGCGCGAGGACGGAGTCGATTTCGCGTATCAAATGGCCGATCAGGCGCGTTTCCGGGTCAATCTCTTCCGCCATCTCGGCGGCCTTGGCCTGGTCATGCGGGCGATCCCTCATGTGCCGAGATCGCTGGAGGCGCTAGACCTGCCGCCGGTGCTGGGCAGCCTCTGTCAGCACAAGCAGGGGCTGGTGCTGGTGACCGGCAAGACCGGCTCGGGCAAGTCGACCACCTTGGCGGCGATGGTCGATTTTATCAATTCCAAGCGGCGTGGCCACATCCTCACCATCGAGGACCCCATCGAGTTCGTGCATTCGCGCAAGCGTAGTCTGATCAGCCAGCGCGAGGTCGGCGAGCACACGCCGAGCTTCGCGGCCGCACTGCGCTCGGCGCTGCGCGAGGACCCCGACGTGATTCTGGTGGGCGAACTGCGCGATCACGAAACCATTGCGCTGGCGGTCACCGCCGCGGAGACCGGTATCCTGGTGCTCGGCACCCTGCATACGCGGCGGGCGGATCTCACCGTGGACCGGTTGATCAACGTATTTCCCGCCGGTAAGCAGTCGCAGGTCCGGATCATGCTTTCGACGTCCCTGCGCGGCGTGGTGTCGCAGCAGCTCGTGCGCCGTGCCGAGGGTTCTGGACGGGTTGCTGCCACAGAGGTGCTGGTCAATACCGCAGCCGTGTCGAGCCTGATTAGGGACGGCAAGGTCGGACAGCTGGAAACTGCGATGCAGAGCGGCGCGTTGGTGGGCATGCAGACCATGGACGGCGATCTCCGCCGGCTGGTCGACGCCGGCGTCATCGAGGGGCACGAAGCCTACACCCACAGCACGCACAAAGAGGCCTTCCGTGCCTACCTGGCCTAGCGGCTTGAAGCCCCGTGCGCGCGACGCCGTTAGATGTTGACGTACATCCAGCCCTGGCGCAGGCGTTTGACCACCTCTTCCACGGCTGAAGGCGCAACCCGTACGTGCCGTATCAGGTCGACCGGCACGCCTGCTGCCTCAAGATGGTGCAGCGTGATGCCGCAGGCGACGAAATGCAGGTTCGGATACTTGCGCATCATTTCGCGGATGCGGGTCGCATAATCGGAGTTGTCGTTGGCCTCCAGCAGCTTGAGCCCGCCGGCATTGGCGACGACTTCGACCTCGATGCCATCTCGGCCACCCTTGTTCAGCAGATAGCTGGCCTGCTGCAGGGTACCCGCGAACTTGACCGGATTGTCCGTGGCCACATGCAGCAGCACCCGCGGCGGTGCCGCCTCCGTGCCCAGACCTGTGTCGAGACGGATGGCGCCGAGTCCGGCGAGGTGGTCGGTCAGCGAGGCCGCGTCCTCGCGCGAGTGGACCAGCCAGCCGCCGGCAAAACTCAGCAGCATCAGCGCGAGTACCGCGCAGCAGGCCGCGATGGACCGACGTTGGCCGAAGCCGCGCCGGCTTGCGTGTGCCTGCGGCGGTGGAGGTGGGACGAAGTAAGCCTGCTGGACCAGATCCTTGATGCGGCGCAGTTCGCAGACCTGATTGCGCAGGTCCGTATCCTCATACATCGTTTCGAGCAGCTCGGCACGATCGTCCACATCGAGTTCGTTGTCGATGTAGGCGTGCAGTCGAGGATCGTCACGAAATCCCGTGTTCATCACTTGACCCTTCTGAGTGAGGCGCGTGGAGATGACGTCTGCGGAGATTGCTGTTGTACGTCCGCCAGGGCGACCAGCAGGGCCTGACGCGCTCTGCTGAGACGGCTCATGACGGTGCCAATGGGTATATCCAAGATACGTGCCACTTCCGCATAGGCGAAACCGTTGAGGTCGACCAGGGTAATCACCTCGCGCTGACCGAGGGGCAGCGCCTTGATGGCCGCGCGCACGCGGTCCACGACCTGCTGCCGCTGATTGACCGTTTCCGGGCAGTCGTCGCAGGGAAAGGCTTCCTCGTCGAGAGGCTGATCCGGGCGCTGCCGACGCAGATGCGTGCGCCAGCAGTTGTGGAGTATCGCGTAGAGCCAGCTTTGCAGTCGTTCGGCCTCGCGCAGTTGCCCGGCCTTCTGCAGGCCCTTGGAGATGGCCTCCTGTGCCAGATCGTCGGCAAGCGTGGGGTCGCAACACCAGGCATAGGCCATGCGGTAGAGGCGCGGCCGCTCTTCGGCGATACGCTTCTTGATCTGGCTGGATAGGCTGACGAGGTCAAACATACCTGGCGTGTCCATGGGTTTCGGGCTCGTTTCCAGACATTAAGACGTCCAGTATACCGAAGTTATTCCCACGGGCGGCGCCCGCCGGGGGGCGGCGCATTGTCGCGGCGGCGCGCGGGCAGTCGATGGGGATGGCGTGCGTGAGTAAATCAACAGTTATTAATATTATGAATTTATATTTAATTATTTAATTAAATAGTGCATTTGTAGTTCGCTCTTGTTGTTTTTTTGAAATCACAACACATTGATTATATTGAGATAATAATATTTGTGAGTTTTTGTGAAGAATTTGTGGAATAAGTGTTAAACGGGGCGCATCTTGGTTCATTGAGGATTGCCTCACACCGCGTGCGATGGCGTGCGGTTGTAAGAAAAGACGATAAGTATCGCTATCCAGAGGGAGATCACCATGATGAGTCGATTTGTTTTCAGGGCGCTGCTGGCGCTGGTGTCACTGGGCCTGCTGGCGGCCGGCCCGGCTTCCGCCGAAGTGAAGATGCCGCCCATCGAACAGAAGCCTTTCGCCACCCACCATATCGTGCTGCAGATCAGCGACCCCAACCCGATGAAGCAGACCTTGGTTCTCAATGTGGCGGCCAATCTGGCCCGCTACTACGGCCCGGACAAGGTCGATCTTGAAATTGTGGCCTTCGGGCCCGGCCTGCGCCTGCTGCTCGACAACAACGTGAACCGCAAGCGTGTCATCGAGATGGCCAAGAACTACGGCATCAAGTTCGACGCCTGCCACAACACGCTGATGAATTTCTCCAAACAGCTCGGCTACACCCCGAAGCTGAATCCCGAGGCCGAGGTGGTCCCGGCGGGCGCCGCGCGCATCGTGGATCTCGTGCAGCATGGCTACATTCTGATCAAGCCCTGATCGACGGCGCGTCGTTCCGGGTTTCATTTCGTTCATAACAATTCGAGATCAGGGGAGTGTCTATGAAAAATCCTTCGAAGACCGTCTTCGCCAAGAGCATGCTGGCCGCGGCCGTCGCCGCGTCCATGGGCCTTGCGGCGCAATCCGCCGAGGCGGCCAACTGGCTGCAGCTCTACAATACCTCGCCCCCGGGCGTGTCGAAGCCGGTCAATGTCTGGGGCTTCATCCAGCCCGACTATGCGACCACCAGCGGCAATACCGTCAGCGGCCTGCAGGGACCACCTTCGGTCCGGGCCTTCAACGGCGCGGTGCCGAACTTCAACCTGATCGGTCCGAATCTGAGTTCCACCAACAGCTTCAACCTGCTGCGCGGCCGTATCGGCGTGCGCGGCACGCTGTCGCCGCTGGACAACAAGGTCGACTACTTCTTCCTGACCGAGTTCGGCAACAATGGCATGACCTACTTCGCCGGCCAGCACCCGGTGGTTTCGGATGCCTTCGTGACCTGGAATGCCGATCCCAAGCTGGTGCGTTTCTCGCTGGGCCTGCAGAAGGTGCCGGGCAGCTGGGAGTCGCGCGTGGGCATCCCGGTGCTGCCGTTCGTCAACTACAGTACGGCTTCGCTGCAGAATACGCTGGAACGCTTCATCGATCCCAAGACGCAGGTGACATCGGCGGGCAATGGCGGATACCAGTTCATTCCTTCGAGTAGCAATGTGACGGGTTATGGCTCGTATCGCGATATCGGCCTCAAGGTATTCAACTGGTTCGACCGCGGCCCCTGGGAATATGCCTACGCCTTCATGGTGGGCAACGGTGGGCCGATCACCGCCACCAACAACAACAACGGCATGGACACCTACGGCATGCTGCGCATGTCCTACGTGTTCGGCGGCAAGGGCGCCTATCGCAACGACGCTGGCGCTTGGGTGTGGTTCCACAACGGCCAGCGCAAGATCGATCAGATCGGCACCTACAAGCTCAACCGCTGGGGTGTGGGCGGCGAATACGGGCGGCACCAGCGTCAGGCCGGCGGTTACATCATGCACGCCGGCTACATGCAGGCAAGTGGATGGATCCTCGCGCCCGCGCCGTTCCAGTACGACGCGTCCGTAGCCAGCCAGTACTCCGGCCAGGCTCTGGGTGGATACAACAACCTGACCCAGTGGACCATCTATCCCGGCAGCGACAACAAGGCCTGGGGTGCGTACATCCAGGGCGGTTACTACGTCACCCACAACGTCCAGCTGCAGCTGCGCTACGACCAGTACAACCGCCTGACCAACAACGCGGCGCTGGAACGCGACTTCAAGACCTGGACGCTGGGAGCGCAGTACTTCCTCACCAAGAGCACGCGCCTGACCCTGAACTACGCAATCCAGAAGCTGGACGTGCCGCACCCGGATGCGATCACCAATCCGGTGCAGCGCAACAACGCGCAGCAGATCGCCAATTCGATGGGCAACCGAATCGATCTGGAGCTGACCGCGGTGTTCTGATCGCGCGGGCAGTCTTTACCGATTTTTCTCCGGTGCGGTAATAACCGCCGTTGCCCCGGCCTTGCGCCGGGGCTTCTTTTTTCGCGCTTGCGAACGAGTGGCACGGACCCGCCCTTGTCTCGCCGGCGGGCGCCCAGTAGTCTCCGGCAGATGTCGATCAAGCTGCCTCATCCGGATGCCACGGCCTTGCTGCCGCCGCCGCTGCAAGCGCGCTTCGCGCATCAGTGGGCGCGCTATCTGGAACGTCACGATGGCGATGCGGTGCTGTCTCCCGACCTGCCCGACAGCCTGCCGCGCGTTTGGGCGCTGAGTGACTTCGTGGCCGAAAGCTGCATTCAGTCGTCCGCGCTGATGCGCATGCTGATCGCGGACGACGCGCTGGTCGCCGCAGACAGGGCCGGCAAACTCAAGGCGCGCGTCCATGACGCCTTGGGGG
The DNA here is from genome assembly GCF_000754095.2 of Acidihalobacter prosperus. NCBI lineage: Bacteria > Pseudomonadati > Pseudomonadota > Gammaproteobacteria > Chromatiales > Ectothiorhodospiraceae > Acidihalobacter > Acidihalobacter prosperus. The sequence continues at coordinate 649,492 of NZ_JQSG02000003.1, read as the reverse complement.
GCGTGGAAGAAGAAGCCGCGTTCATGCGCGCGATCCGCGAGTGTCGCCGCCGCGAAATGGTCCGCATCGCCTGGCGTGATCTGGCGGGTGCGGCCGATCTGGCCGAAACCCTGGCGGATCTGTCCGAACTGGCCGATTGGCTGATCGAGGCGGCGCTGGCTTTTGCCGAGGACGCGCTCGCGCCGCGCTTCGGCCGTCCCGCCGACGGTCAGCGCCTGATCGTGCTGGCCTTGGGCAAGCTGGGCGGCGGCGAGCTGAATTTCTCCTCCGACGTCGACCTCATCTTCGCCTATGCGTCACCCGGACAGACCGACGGCCGCCAGTCGCTGGATCATCAGGCGTATTTCACGCGCCTGGCCCAGCGCCTGATCCGCTACCTGGCGGAGGCGACGGCGGACGGTCAGGTCTGGCGAGTGGATATGCGCCTGCGTCCCTTCGGCGACGATGGTCCGCTGGTCACGCATGCCGCGTCGATGGAGCATTACTACGCGGCGCACGGCCGGGAGTGGGAGCGCTATGCCTGGATCAAGGCGCGCGTGGCGGCTGGCGACCATGCGGCCGGCGAGCGCCTGCTGGCGACGTTACGGCCTTTCGTCTATCGGCGCTACCTCGACTATGGCGTGTTCGAATCGCTGCGCGAGATGAAGGCGATGATCAACCGCGAGTCGGAAAAGCGCGGCGAGCATGTCGATCTCAAGCGCTCGCCCGGCGGTATTCGAGAGATCGAGTTCATCGGCCAGGGCTTCCAGCTGATTCGTGCGGGCCGCGACCGCGGGCTGCAGCACCGCGGCATTCGCGAGACCCTCGCGCGGCTGGCCGACCGGGATCTGCTGCCGCGATGGGCGGAACGGGAATTGCAGTCGGCCTACGTCTATTTGCGCCAGGCCGAGAACCGCCTGCAGATGCAGGCCGATCAGCAGACGCATCGTCTGCCCGAGGATGCGTTGGGGCGATTGCGGCTGGCCTGGTCCATGGGCTGCGAGGATTGGCCGTCCTTCCGCGCCGTGCTCGACGAGCAGATGCGCGGTGTGCACGAGCATTTCGAGCGCATGTTCGCCTCGCCTCAGCTCGAGGCGGGCGGCGCGGGCGATGACGGACTCGCCCGCGCCTGGCGCGAAGGGGATGAAGCGGCGCTGCGCACGCTTCTTGCCGCCGACGGTTATGAGGAGACCGAAGCCGGGGCGGCCGCCGAACATCTCGCCGCACTGGCCAACGCACCGGCCACCCGTACCTTGACCGAAACCGCCCGCCAGCGACTGGCCCAGCTCGTGCCCCTGCTGGTGCGGGCGGCGGTCACGCTGCCTGCGCCGGCGCGGACGCTGGCGCGGGCGTTGACCCTGATCCAGGCCATGGCGGGCCGTTCGGTCTACCTCGCGCTGCTGGTGGAGAGCCCGCTGGCGCTATCGCAGCTGGTACGCCTGTGCGCGGCCAGCCCCTGGATCGCCGAGCAGCTGGCGCGCATGCCGCTGCTGCTAGACGAACTGCTGGACCCGCGTAGCCTGTACGCGCCGCCGGAGCGCGAAGGGCTGGCCCGCGAGCTGTCGGCGGCGCTGGCCGAGGTGCCGGACGACGACGTGGAACAGCTGATGGATCGCCTGCGTCAGTTCAAGGCGGCTCAGGTGCTCAAGGTCGCGGCCGCGGACGTGACCGGCGCGTTGCCGCTGATGCGGGTAAGCGACCAGCTGACCTGGATCGCCGAGGTGATACTCGATAGGGTGCTGGCCGTGGCTGGTCACCAGCTTGCCGCCCGGCACGGCCCGCCCTGGCTGGCCGGCGAGGACCGCGAGGCGGGTTTTGGGATCGTGGCCTACGGCAAGCTCGGTGGCATCGAGCTGGGTTATGGTTCCGATCTGGACGTGGTGTTCCTCTACGAATCCGGTACCGGCGAGCAGCTCACGCGCGGCGAGCGCCCGATCGACAACGCGGTCTATTTCGCGCGCCTCGCGCAGCGGGTGATACACCTGCTCGGCACTTATACGTCGGCGGGCACGCTCTACGAGATCGATATCAGGCTGCGCCCCAGCGGCGCCTCCGGCCTGCTGGTCAGTTCGCTGGATGCCTTCTCGCTTTACCAGCAGGATCAGGCCTGGGTGTGGGAGCATCAGGCCCTGGTGCGCGCGCGTTTCATCGCCGGCGCACCGTCGGTGGCATCGGGCTTTGCCGCCATTCGCGAGCGCACCTTGTGTCGGGAACGGGCGCCTGCGGCGCTGCGCCGCGAGGTGCGCGAGATGCGCGAACGCATGTGGCGGACGCTGGGCAGCCGCGATCCTGTGCAATTCGATCTGAAAAAGGACCCGGGCGGTATCGCGGATATCGAATTTCTGGTGCAATATAACGTGCTCTTGCACGCGCGCGCCCATCCGGCGCTGGTCCGCTACACGGACAATATCCGTCTACTGCAAGCGTTGGCCGAGGCGGGCGTCATGGACCCGGCCGACGCCGCGTTGCTGACGGATGCCTACAAGGCCTATCGAGACCGCACGCATGCCCTGACGCTCCAGGCGATGCCCGCCGTGGTGCCGTCGGACGAGGTCGCCGGCCTGCGGGCCGCGGTGGGCCGCCTGTGGGAGGCGCAGCTGGGCGAAGAGGGTGCGGCGCCCTGAGGGCGTCGATTCACAAACACGAACGACGATGCACATGACAGGAGAAAAACGATGACGATGGCCGACCGCGACGGTCTGATCTGGCTCGACGGCGAGATGGTCCCCTGGCGCGAGGCCAAGGTGCACGTGCTCACCCATACCCTGCATTACGGCATGGGCGTGTTCGAGGGCGTACGCGCCTACCGCACCCCCCGCGGGCCGGCGATCTTCCGTCTCGAGGATCACACCCGTCGGTTGTTCAACTCGGCCAAGATCCTCGGCATGGAGATTCCCTTCGACCCCGAGCTGATCTCGCAGGCCCAGATCGAGGTCGTGCGCCAGAACAAGCTCGACAGCGCCTATATCCGGCCGATGTGCTTCTACGGCTCGGAGAGCATGGGGTTGCACGCACAGAACCTGAAGGTGCACTGCATGGTCGCGGCCTGGCCCTGGGGCAGCTATCTCGGGCAGGAAGGCCTCGAGCGCGGTATCCGCGTGAAGGTCTCCTCGTTCAGCCGTCACCACATCAATGTCACCATGTGCCGCGCCAAGTCCAACGGCAGCTACATGAATTCCATGCTGGCGGTGAAGGACGCCACCGCCTGCGGCTACGACGAGGCCCTGCTGCTCGACACCGAGGGCTACGTGGCCGAGGGCAGCGGCGAGAACGTGTTCATCGTGCACGACGGCGCCCTCTACACCCCGGACCTCACCTCCGCGCTGGACGGCATCACCCGCCGCACCATCTTCGCCTTCGCGGAATCCTTCGGCATCCCGGTGCGCGAGAAGCGCATCACCCGCGACGAGGTCTACATCGCGGACGAGGCCTTCTTCACCGGCACCGCCGCCGAGGTCACCCCGATCCGCGAGGTGGACGGCCGCGCCATCGGCAGCGGCTCGCGCGGGCCGATCACCGAGCGCCTGCAGCAGCAGTACTTCGATGTGGTGCAGGGGCGCGATGCGGGTTACGATCACTGGCTGAGCTACGTCTGAAGCGAACGAAGCCAACAGGGATAATAAAGATGCCGAACCCGCATACCGCCGACCACCAGGGCGAATACCGCACGCCGAATGCCGCGCGCGTCGTGGCCGTCAGCGACACCGACCTGCCACTGCACTGCCCCATGCCGGGTAGTGCCTTATGGAGCTCGCACCCACGCGTCTATCTGCCCATCGACGAGATGGCGCCGGGGCCGGATGGCGTGCGGCATGCCAGTTGCCCGTACTGCGGGACCGAATACGCCTACAAGGCGGGCTGAGGTCCTGGGCGCCGGCATGGGGGCGGTGGCCGCCGAACCCCAACGATGCCTGATCGTCGGCCCGTCCTGGGTCGGCGACATGATCATGGCCCAGAGCCTTTTCAAGTTGTTGCGCGCGCGTTTCCCCGAGCTCGTGATGGACGTGCTCGCACCGGGCTGGACCGCGCCGCTGCTGGCGCGCATGCCGGAAGTGCGGCAGGCGATCCCGCAGCCTGTGGGCCATGGGCGCCTGGGGCTGAGCGAGCGCTACCGGCTTGGACGCCGCCTGCGTGCCGAGGCCTACGACTGGGCCGTGATCCTGCCCAGCAGCCTCAAGTCCGCGCTGGTGCCGTGGTTTGCCGGGATCCCGCGCCGCACCGGCTTTCTGGGCGAGTATCGCTATGGACTGCTCAACGACCGACGCCGGCTGGACAAGCGCGCATTGCCGCGCACGATACAGCGTTTTGCCGCGCTGGGCCTGCCGCCGGGGGCGTCGGCCGCGTTCGAGTCGCTGCCGTTTCCCGCGCTGCACGTCGACCGGGACATCGCCATCGAGACGGCGGCACGGCTCGGGCTAGATGCCTCGCGGCCGGTGCTGGCGTTGTGCCCGGGAGCCGAGTATGGCCCGGCCAAGCGCTGGCCGCCCGAGTATTTCGCCGCCGTCGCCCGGCACTACCGCACACAGGGTTGGCAGTCGTGGGTGTTCGGCTCGGAGCGCGACAAGGCCATGGCCGAGGTCGTCTGCCGCGACGCCGGCCCCGACTGCGTCAACCTGGCGGGCCGGACCACGCTGACCGAAGCCGTCGACCTGATGGCCCTGACGCGCGCCGTGGTCAGCAACGATTCCGGCCTGATGCATCTGGCGGCGGCGCTGGAACGTCCGCTGGTGGCGGTCTACGGCTCGTCCGATCCGGACTTCACCCCGCCGCTGGCCATGCCGGGCAGGGCGCGCATCGAGCGCCTCGGTCTCGAATGCAGCCCCTGCTTCAAGCGCGAATGCCCGCTCGGTCATCTCGAATGCCTGCGCGGTCTGCACCCCGAACGCGTGGTGCGCGCGCTGGACGCACTGGTCGTCTGATGCGCGTGTTGCTGGTCAAGCTGTCCTCGCTGGGCGACGTGATCCATACCCTGCCGGCGCTCAGCGACGCCTTCCGCGCCTTGCCCGGCATCCGCTTCGACTGGGTGGTGGAGGAGGGTTTTGCCGAGATTCCCGCCTGGCACCCTGCGGTCGACCGCGTCATACCCGCTGGCCTGCGCCGCTGGCGGCGCAACTGGCGTGGCACCCGAGTCGAGCGCCGGGCATTTCGCGCCTGGCTGGGCGAGCGCGAATACGACCGCGTGATCGACGCCCAGGGCCTGATCAAGAGCGCCTGGGTGGCGCGGCTCGCCCGCGGCCCGCGCTGGGGGCTGGATCGCGCCTCGGCGCGCGAACCGCTGGCCGCCTGGGCCTACGCGCATCGGGTGCGCGTGTCCCGCGACCAGCATGCCGTCGTGCGCACGCGTCTGCTGCTGGCCGCTGCGCTGGGTTACCCGCCCCCGGACAGCCCCGCGTCCTACGGCCTGCAGCGCGACCGCCTGCCGGCGCCACCCGTGCCGGCAGGCGACCTGCTGTTTCTGCACGGCACCACCTGGCCGAGCAAGCACTGGCCGGAGACCTACTGGCGCGAACTGACGGCCATGGCCGCAGCCGCGGGGCATCGCATTTTGCTGCCCTGGGGCAGCGAGGCCGAGCGCGCGCGTGCCGAGTCCATGGCCGCGGCGGGCGGCGATGCGGCCACGGTACTCCCGCGTTGCGGTCTGGGCGAGCTGGCCGCGCTGATCGGCGCTTCGCGCGCGGTCGTAGGGGTCGATACCGGGCTGGCGCACCTGGCCGCGGCGTTGGGTACGCCCTCGGTGACCCTGTACGGCGCGACCCGCGCCGACCGCACCGGCACCTTCGGCGAGCGGCAGGTGCATCTGGCCGCGGATTTCCCCTGTTCGCCCTGCCTCGCGCGGGAGTGCCGTTATCGCGGCGAGGCCGCGGTGCAGCCGGCCTGCTACGCGACGCTCGGCCCCGAGCGCGTTTGGCGCGAACTGGACGCATTGCTGGCAGCCGGACCACGGGGGGTGGCAGGTGGCGCGTGAACCTTTTTCGGCCGTCATCATCACCCACAACGAGGCCGCGCGTATCGGTGCCTGCCTCGACTGCCTCGACTTCGCCGACGAAATCCTGATCGTCGATTCCGGCAGCACCGACGGCACCCTGGCCATCGCCGAGGGCCGCGGCATCCGCGTGGTACATCACGACTGGGCCGGCTTCGGCCCTCAGAAGCGTTTTGCCGTGGATCAGGCCCTGCACGACTGGGTGTTGTGCGTGGATGCCGACGAACGCGTTTCCGAGGCTCTGCGTGCGAGCATCGAGGGGGCGCTGACCGAACCCAAGGCGATGGTTTGCCGCATCGCCCGGCGCAACCGCTTCATGGGGCGCTGGCTGCGCCACGGCGAAGGCTATCCGGACTACGTCATCCGCCTGTTTCACCGCGATCACGCCGAGTGGAGCGAGGATGCGGTGCACGAAACCGTGCTCACCGACGATCCCGTCATCACCCTCGCGGGCGATCTGCTGCACGAATCCGAGTACGGGGTCGCCGAATACGCGGCCAAGCAGGCACGCTACGCCCACCTGCAGGCCGAAAGGGTGCGCGCCGCGGGCGGCGGCTCCTCCTGGGTGCGCGCGGTCGTCAGTCCGGGGCTGCGCTTCGTCAAGTTCTACGTGATCAGGCTAGGCTTCCTCGACGGCCTCCCCGGTCTCGCGCACATTCTGCTAGGCTGCTTCGCCTCGTTTCTCAAGCACCTCGATCTGGTGGCCGGCCGGCGGCGCGGCACCGACTAGGAATCGTCATGTCAGATATAGCTATGCCCACCCTCGACGTGCCGACCCGCCCGCGCATCCTGGTCATCCGCCGCGACAACATCGGCGATCTGGTCTGCACCCTGCCGATGATTACCGCCTTGCGGCGCCGCTACCCGGAGGCGCACATCGCCGCGCTGGTCAACAGCTACAACCGCGACGTGCTGGCAGGTCACCCCGACCTCGATGCGGTCTACGCCTACACCAAGGCCAAGCATCGCGAGGACGGCGAGAGCGTCGCGGGGGTGTACTGGCGGCGCATCAAGCTCACCCTGCACCTGCGTCGCGAGCGCTTCGATTACGCCGTTCTCGGCGGCGCGCACTTCCTGCCGCGGGCGCTGCGTCTGGCGCGTCCGCTGGGGGCGCGCCACATCGTCGGTTTCACCGAGCCTGGGCGGCGCGGTGCGGGCGCCATCGACACGCCGGTACCCTACGGCAGCGGCGCGGGTATGCACGAGGTCGAGGACATCTTCCGCCTGCTCGCGCCCTTCGGCATCGAGGGGCCGCCGCCGGCCGCCCGGCTCGCGCCCGATGCGGTGCTTGCCGACGCGATCCGTACGGGCCTGCCCGCCGCGGCAGCCGGCAGGCCGCTGGTCGGGCTGCACGTCAGCGCACGCAAGCCCTCCAACCGCTGGCCGGTGGAGCGCTTCGTCGAACTCGCGCGGCGCCTGCACGAGGCACACGGCGCGCACTTCCTGCTGTTCTGGTCGCCGGGTGCGCCGGACGACCGTTTCCATCCCGGCGACGACGACAAGGCGGATCATCTCGCCGCCGTGCTGGGCCCGGATCTGCTCACCCCCTGCCGCACCGAGCGACTCGCCGAGCTGATCGCGGGGCTTTCGCTGTGCGACCGGGTGATCTGCAGCGACGGCGGCGCGATGCACATCGCCGCGGCGCTGGAGCGGCCCATCGTCTGCCTGTTCGGCGCCACCGATCCGGTGCGCTGGCATCCCTGGGCCACGGATTACCGCCTGCTGCAGACGCCGGCCCGCGACGTCAGCGATGTCGATGTCGATGCGGTGCTTGTGGCTTTCTCGGAACTGATGTCCCGCTAAACGGCGGGCTGACCGCAGATCGACATGAATATCCTGCTGATCACCAACGAATTCAGCACTCGCAACGGTTGGGCGACCGTCGCCCTGGAGCTGGTCGTGCGTTTGCGCGAGCGCCACCGCGTGACGGTGCTGTCCGAGCAGGGCGATGCGCAGAACTCCGGGCTTGACCTGATCACCTCCAATGGTTACAGGACGCCGCGCGCGCTGCGCCGCGATGCCGACAGCATCGTGCGATGCCTGTCAGGCGAACGCTTCGACGTGATCGTGTGCGCGATCGAGCCGCATCTCCCGCTTGCCGCGCGGCTCAAGCGCCGTCTCGGCATCCCGCGTCTGGTGCTGATCGGACAGGGGACCTATATCTACTACCCCTTCATCCGTGGTCGATGGCGCTGGCCGAATCGCTGGGCCGCGCGCGCGGTCGACATGCTGGTCGTGCCCAGCGGCTTCACCGCAGCCAAGGCGCGGGCCTGGTACCGCGGGCCGCTGGAGATCGTGCCCTGGGGTGTCAACACCGAGACCTACCGTCCGCTGCCAGAGGTCGAAAAGGAGTCGGCTTTCCTTTTCGTGGGCGCGCAGAAACCGCGCAAGGGTGTCGACGATCTGCTCGACGGTTTCGCGCGACTGGTCACCGAGTACCCCGAGGCGCGGTTGTACCTGGTCGGCAGCCCGAGCGAGCGTTATACGCGGCGGATTGCCGAACTGGGCATCGACGCGCAGGTGATCAAGACCGGCGTCGTGACGCACGAACAACTGCTTGGCTATTACGCCCGCTGTCTCTGTCATGTATTGCCCTCGGTCAACACCCACGACGCCTTCGAGGGCTACGGCCTGGTGCATCTCGAAGCCAACGCCTGCGGTATTCCCTCCATCGGCTCGCTCGGCACGGCCAACGAGGAAATCATCGTCGATGGCGTGAATGGCCTGTTGTGCAAGCCTCACGATCCCGAATCGGTCTATCGCTGCATGCGCCGCATCCTCAACGACGACGGTGCCACACAGCGTATGTTCGAGGCGTCGCTGCAGCATGCCCGCGGCTATACCTGGGGACGGGTGATCGAAGCCTTCGAGGCACGCATTTTGCCGGTCAGCGGGACGGCGAGTGAGGCCGATCAACCCAGTTCGGCGAGGAACTGAAGCAGGGCCTCGCCGAGGTGCGCATAGTCGCGCTGCGCGCGTACCGCTTCCCGCCCGCGTTCGCCCATCGCGTCCAACGGATCGCGACCGAGGGTCAGCACGCGTTCCACGCCTGCGGCGATGCCCGCCTCGTCGAAGGGGCAGTACAGGGCAGCCTCCTCGTCGAACACCGCGCGGTAGTCCGGCAGCTCCGAGAGCAGGGCGGGGATGCCTGCGGCGTAGTATTCGAAGGTCTTGGTCGGCGACGAACCGAGGTAAAGGCGCAGCGGCGGGATCAGGCCGAGGCCCACGTCTGCCTCGGCGAGGCGGCGCAGCAGCGCGTCGCGCGGTACCGGCGGGTGATAGACGAAGCGCGGATCGTTCGGCAGGCCGAGGCGTTTCCGCCCGGCCTCGTCCAGCGGCGTGTAGAGGTGCAGCTCATAGTCGCCGCGGGCGGCGGCGAAGCCCGCCAGCACCGTATCCATGCGCCGCAGCCGGTCGATGGTGCCGGCGTAGACGAAGCGGATCGGACCGCTGCGCGGCGGGCGTGCGGGCAGGCCGAGGCCGGCGAAGTCGAAGCCGAGCGGCAGTGGGTGGCTGGGCACGTTAAGCGCCGGGTGGAACAGGCGGCGGTGGGTGTCTGTGATCGGCAGATAGGCATCGCAGCGGGCAATCAGCCGCGCCTCCGCGCGCGCGCGCCAGCGGTATTCCAGCGCCTTGCGCAGCCTGGCGCGGCCGGTTACGCGGGATTCGTGATAGCGCCGGTAGGCATGCGGGAAGGAGTCCCAGAAGGCGATGCGCGGGCCGTGCCCGCTGCGCGCGCGCAGCATCGCTGCGAGCGCGGGAAAGAGGTTGCGCACCACGATCCAGTCATAATCCCCGAGGTCGACGAGACCGCCCAGCGCATCGGCCAGCCCACGGCGCCGGCAGGCGTGGGGCAGGGTGATCGTCCCGTCCTCGCGCAGGGCGCGCGTCGCCTCGCGGTCGAAATAGACCCGCTCGACCTGGGCGAGACCGGCCAGACGGCGTCCGAAGATCGCTTCCACGGCGGAGTGGTCGCTGCCGCGGTAGAGGTCGGTGACGAGCAGGATGCGCACGGCGGTTCAGGTGCCGGTCGCGGCGCGCCGGTCCAGCCGGGCCAGGACCGCGGCGGCCACCGCATCGACGCCGATGCGCGACATGGGTTCGGGCAGGGTGCGTGCCGTCGCGTCCCAGGGAGCGGTCAGCACGGTGTGGCGGTCGAGGTCGTAGAGCGGGCCGGCCCCGGCGGGGTCCGAGGCGCCGAACAGGCAGACGGTGGGCGTGCCGACCGCGATGGCGACATGCATCGGGCCGGTGTCGCCGGTCACCAGCACGTCGAGGCGCTCGATCAGCGCGGGCAGGCGGTCCAGCCCCAGCGTCCCGGCAAGATCGACCGCCGCCTCGCCGATGCCTTCGGTGATGCGGCGGCAACGCGCGGCCTCGGCCGGCGAGCCGGTGAGCACCAGGCGCAGACCGGGTCGGCGTGCGGCGAGGGTACGCCCGAGCGCGACATAGTGTCGTTCCGGCCAGGCGCGATGGGGTTCGGAGGCGCCGGTCTGCAGCCCGACCAGCGGCGTGTCCGCGACCAAGCCGTGTGCGGCGAGAACGGTCCGGGCCGCTTCTCGCGCCGCACCGTGCACCGGCAGGTGCATGCGCGGATCGTCGCTGTCCGCGCCGGCCAGATGCGCTACCGCGAGGCGCTGGCGCAGGCCATGGCCGAGGTCCTGCCAGGTCAATCGCGGCTCGGCATTGCTGAGCAGGAAGCGATTACGGCTGGTGTTGGGCAGCTTGAAGATGAAGGGAATGCCGGCGAGGGACAGCAGTGGCGTCATCTGCGGTTCGTTGCCGTGAAACACCGCCGCGGCGTCGGGGCGCAGCCTGCGCAGTGCGCCCAGGGTACGCGCGAAATCGCCGTAGCGTCCGCTGTAGAAGATCCGTTCGTCGATGTCCGGGTGACCGTCCAGCAGACGACCGGTGGCTGGGTGCAGCAGGGCGACGAGACGGGCCTCGGGGTAGCGCGCGCGCAGGGCGTGGATGCCGGCGGTGCTCATCGCGGTATCGCCGAGCGCGGTGGTGGAGACGGCGAGCAGGGTGTTCACCGCCGCGGGCGCGAAGTCCGCCGCGGGACGCGGGTGGCGGCCGAGCGCGTGGGCGGCGCGCAGGCCGAGGTAGAGCAGGTCGGTGAGGGGCTGGACGCGCATCCGCCTCAGCGCCGCAGCGCCAGGTAGAGTCTGGCCCGCCGCGGCGAGCGGTAGATGAAGAGCTGGCGGGCGAGCCAGCTGCCCGGACGTTCCTTGGTGTCGATGCGGCGGATGGCGGCGATGTTGTCGAAGGGCAGATTGGTGCCGCGGATCACGCTGTACTGGGCCTGGAAGCCGAGGCCGGCGGCGAGCGTCGGATATTCCGCTTCGATATGGCCCCAGGGCCAGCACAGATGGCGATCGTTGAGACCGAGTCGTTCGGCCAAGGTCGCGCGCGAGCGTTCCAGGTCCTCGCGCAGCGCGGCGTTGCGCGCGGCGGGGTCGGGGTGCAGCTGGTCCCAGCGCACGTGGCCGTGGCTGTGGGAGTGAAATTCCACCGTGCCGTCGGCGCTCATCGCCTCGATCTCGGACCAGCGCAGCATCGCGCGGTCGGCTTCGCCGGCCTCGATCAGGCGCTTGCAGGTGCGGTGGTCCGGGCAGTCGGGCAGGTCTTCCCAGCCGCCCGCGTGCGGACGCGGCTGTCCGTCGCCGATCCAGCCGGTGACGGCGAAGATGATCGCGTGCAGCCCAAGGCGCTTGAGCACCGGGTAGGCGTGCACGTAGTTGTCGAGGTAGCCGTCGTCGAAGGTGATCGCCACGCTGCGTTTCGGGAGTGTGGCGCGGCCCTGCATGAAGGCGAGCAGTTCGTCGGCGGTGATCGTCCGGTAGCCGCTGCGCGCGAGCTGCGTCATGTGCGCCTCGAAGGTCGCCGGCGATACGGTGACCAGTCCGGGGCGGGGCGTGACATGGTGGTACATGAGCACGGGTACGGCGCGGGCGGTCATCGGGCGGTTCTCGCGGAGTGGTGCAGCAGATCGTCGCACAGTCGCTCGGTGGCATCGAGCATGGCGTCGAGGCTGAAGTGGGCGTGCACGTGCGCGCGTCCACGCTCGCCGAGGCTGCGTGCCCAGTCGGGGTCGGCGAACACGCGCTCCAGGGCGGCAGCCATGGCCTCGGCGTCCTCTGGCGGGACCAGCAGACCGGTGTCCTCGTCGCGGATCAGTTCGGGCACGCCGCCGACGCGGGTGGCGACCACCGGCAGGCCGAGTCCCAGCGCCTGGGTCACGGCTTGCGGCACGCCCTCGGAGCGCGAGCTGAGCAGCAGGGCATCGGCGGCGCCCAAGAGGTCGGGGACGTCGTCGCGATGTCCGAGGAAGTGCACGCGGCCGCTGAGTCCCAGCGCGTCGGCGCGCGCGCCCAGTTCGTCGCGCATCGGTCCGTCGCCGGCGAGGATCAGCTGCAGCCGCGGCCGCGCGTCGGCCAGTCGCTGCAGCGCATCGAGCGCCAGCAGGTGGCGCTTGACCCCGCGCAGCACGCCGACCATGAGCAGCAGTTCGTCGTCCTCGCCGAGCCCGAGAGCAGCACGCACCGTGGCGCGGTCGCGGGTCGGGCGGAAACCGGCGAAGTCGATGCCGGTGGGGATGCTCACCACCTGTGCGGCGGGGAAGCCGCACTCCTCCACCAGGCGCGCGCGCACCGCCTCGCCGCAGGCGACGATGCGATCGGGCAGGTAATGCACGAAGTTGGTCCAGCCGCGGCGCAGCGGATTGTTGAGATGGCGCGTGCGCAGCAGCACCGGGCTGCGCGCCCAGCGTGCGGCGATGCCGCCGACCCAGCTGTCGACGCCGCTGTGGGTGTTGACCACGTCGATGCGCAGCCGGCGCAGCTCGCGTGCGAGGCGCGCCGCGCTGGCGAGATCGGCGGCACCGCGCAGCGGCAGGATCAGGGTGGGTATGCCGGCGGTTTCGGCGGCGACGCGCAGTTGCGCGCTCTCTCGGGTGGCCAGCCAGATGTCGTGGCCGCGTGCGCGCATGCCGGCCATCTCGGCGAGGATGCGCCGCTCCTGGCCGCCGAAGCCGTCGGACCATTCCGTGTGCAGGATACGCATCAGGCCGCTCCCGAGCGCGCCAGCGCGGATTCCAGCTCCGCCATTACCAGCGAGGCGGGCAGGCGTTCCAGGCAGTCGCTGCGCTTGCTGCCGTCGCAGCCGTCTTGGCCGCAGGGCACGCAGGTCCAGGCCTGCTGGATGACCCGGTGCGGGCCGCTGCGTTGCAGGCCGGAACGCGCCGGATAGGGGTTGGTCGCGGCGTGGCCGTTCGGCCAGGGGCCCCAATCGAAGGCGCCGGAAGGGCCGAAGATCGCGACGACGGGCGTGCCCATGGCGGCGGCCATGTGCATGGGCGCGGTGTCGACGCCGAAGAAGAGGTCGGCCCGTTCGCTGAGCGCCGCGGTCTGCTTGAGGGTGAGGCGACCGCCGAGGTCGAGCGGGCGGTGCGCGCAGCGCCCGAGGATGGCGTCGAGCCGTTCGCGCTCGCGCGCGTCCGGGGCGCAGGAAACGGCCACCTGCAGGCCCAACCGGCCGATCAGGCGATCGATGACCGCGGCCATGCCGGCGTCGGTCCAGCACTTGAAAAACCAGCGCGAGGTGGGGTGGATGTGCACCAGCGGCCGGTCGGCGCGGTAGCCGCTCTCGTCGAGCAGGGCGCGCACGGCCTCGCGGTCGACATCGTCCACCGCGAGGATCACGCCGACCGCGCCGATCGCCGCCTCGGCGCCGCCGAGATCGAGGTTGCGCAGCACGGTATGGCGAGGGCCGGGCAGCGGCGCGACCGGCTCGTCGATCAGCCAGCGGCGCCAGCGCTTGTCCCTGCCCGCGGCGAAGGGCGCGCGCCGGCGTCGTGCGCCGGACAGGCGGGCGGCGATGGCGCCGCGGTCGCCCTCGGTGGTGCTGATCGCCAGATCGAAGCGGCGCGCGCGCAGGCTGCGGAAGAAGGCCAGCTCGCGGCGCAGCAGCGCGCGGCGCGATTCGCCGGGTTGGCGTGACGGATAGACGAACAGTTCTTCGAGATCGGGATGGCCGGCGAGCATGGATTCGGTGCCGGCCTTGACCAGTGCGCTGACGCGGTGGCCGCCGGCGCGCAGGGCCGAAACCAGCGGCGCGGTGAGCAGCACGTCGCCGATGTTGCGGAACTTGATCACCAGGACGTTCATCAGTAGAAGCGCGGCTCGTCGCCGGGCCGGTCCTTGAAGCGCCGGTTGACCCACAGGTACTGCTCCGGGAAGCGGCGCGCGAAATCCTCGATCAGGCGGTTGATGCGGGTGGCGTCGGCGGCGTCGTCGCCGCTGGGGAAGTCCTCAAGCACCGGCAGGAATTCGAGCAGGTAGCGCGCGCTGCCCGGCAGGCGGGCGCTGAAGAAGGGCACCACCGGCGCGCCGGTCAGGCGGGCGATGCGCGAGGTGCCGGTGTTGGTCGCCGCCGGTATGCCAAAGAAGGGCGCGAACACGCTGCCCTTGTGTCCGTAGTTCTGGTCCGAGGCGTACCACACGACGTGCCCCTCGCGCAGGCTGCGCAGCAGGCCGCGGGAGTCGTGGCGCGGGATGGCCTTGCCGTAGCGGCGCGAGCGGCTGGCCGACATCGCACGCTCGATCACCGGATTCTCGTGCGGGCGGTACATCACATGCAGGTCCATGCGCGCGGCCAGAGGTTGCCCGGCGATCTCGAGGTCGGTGAAATGCGCGCCGACCAGCATCACGCCGTGGCCCTGCGCGCGCGCCGCCTCGAAGTGCTCCAGCCCGGCCCATTCGACCTGACGCTGGATCTTCTCCGTTGGCGCCCACCAGCTCATCGCGGTCTCGATCACGCCCATGCCGAGCGAGGTGAAGTGGCGGCGTACCAGCTGCGCCCGCTCGGCCTCGCTGCGTTCGGGAAAGCACAGGTCGATGTTGATGCGCGCGATGCGCCGCCGACGCGGGGCGAATGCGTAGGCCACGCGTCCCAGTGTGCGGCCCACGGCCAGCGCCACCGGAAACGGCAGCCAGGTGACCGCGCGCAGCAATCCCAGCGCGACCCAGGTGGGCCAGTGGCGGGGGGCGAGCAGCAAGGGTTCGGCAGGCGGGGCGTCGGACACGTTCGATAAGCGCGCTAAATGCGCCATTCTACGGGGCCGGAGGCGACCGTCACAAGCGGAGAGCATGGTAATATACGCCGCTTTCCGGACTGGACCCGTTTGCCGTGACCCGATTCGCCGCCTTCCGCGCGCTCCGCCCTGCGGGGCATCCGGCATGATGCCGGCCATTCCCGCCTTCGAGAGCGCCCGCGTCCTGGTCGTCGGCGACCTGATGTTGGACCGCTACTGGCACGGCGAAACCTCGCGCATCTCGCCCGAGGCGCCGGTGCCGGTGGTGCACGTCGGCCCGAGCGAGGAGCGCCCAGGCGGCGCGGCCAACGTAGCCCTGAATCTGGCCGCCCTCGGCGCCAGGCCGCTGCTGCTCGGCCTGACCGGCGACGACGAGGCCGCCGACACCCTGGAGGGGCTGCTGGTGCCTGCTGGGGTGTCGTGCCGCTTCGCGCGTCTGCCGACCCATCCGACGGTGACCAAGCTGCGCGTACTCAGCCGTCACCAGCAGCTCATCCGCCTCGACTTCGAGCAGGGCTTCGCGCCGGCCGACGCCGCGCGCATCGCCCAGGACATGGTCGACTGCCTGGACGAGATCGACGTGGTGGTGCTTTCCGACTACGGCAAGGGCACCCTGGCGGCGAGCCGCGAACTCATCGCGCTGGCGCGCGCGCAGGGCAAGCCGGTGGTGGTCGATCCCAAGGGCAGCGATTTCGGGCGCTACCGCGGCGCTTCGGTGATCACCCCCAACCGCAAGGAATTCGAGGCCGTGGTTGGCCGTTGCGTCGACGATGCGCAGCTCTTCGAGCGCGGCCACGCCCTGATCGAACGCGAGCTGCTCGATACCCTGCTGATCACGCGCAGCGAGGAAGGCATGACCCTGCTGCGCGACGGCGAACCCCCGCTCAACCTGCCCACGCTCGCCCGCGAGGTGTTCGACGTCACCGGTGCGGGCGATACCGTGGTCGCGGTACTGGCGGGCGCCCTGGCCTGCGGCCAGGACTGGCCGCAGGCCACAGCGCTTGCCAACCTGGCCGCCGGTCTTGTGGTCGGCAAGCTCGGCACCGCCACGGTCAGCGTCGCCGAGCTGCGCCGCGCCCTGTTCGCGCACGAGGAGTCGGCCTTCGGCGTGGTCGGCGAGGCGCGCCTGCTGGAGGCGGTCGCCGAGGCGCGCGCCCACGGCGAGCGCATCGTGATGACCAACGGCTGTTTCGACATCCTGCACGCCGGCCATGTCGACTATCTCGCCCAGGCCCGGCGCTTGGGCGACCGTCTCATCGTCGCCGTGAACACCGACGATTCGGTGCAGCGACTCAAGGGGCCGGCGCGCCCGGTCAACGCGCTGGAGCACCGCATGGCGGTGCTCGCGGGTCTGGCCGCGGTGGACTGGGTCGTGCCCTTCGACGAGGACACCCCCGAGCGCCTGATCTGCGGCGTGCTGCCGGACGTGCTGGTCAAGGGCGGCGACTACCGCCCCGAGGACGTGGCCGGCTATGGCTGCGTCACCGCTGCCGGAGGGGAGGTGCGCACCATCGACTTCCGTTACGATTGTTCCACCAGCCGCATCATCGACGCCATCCTGCGTGGCCGCGGCGAAGACGCATCGAGGGGTTCCAGCGAATGATCATCGTCACCGGCGGCGCCGGTTTCATCGGCAGCAACATCGTGCAGCGGCTCAACGCGCGCGGCGAAACCGACATCCTGGTCGTCGACGATCTGACGGACGGCACCAAGTTCGTCAATCTCGCCGACCTGCAGATCGCGGACTATCTGGACAAGGACGACTTCATCGTCCGCGTCCGTGCCGGCGAGGACTTCGGCGCCCGCGCGATCTTCCACGAGGGCGCCTGCTCGGCCACCACCGAGTGGGACGGGCGCTTCATGATGGAAAACAACTACGCCTACTCCAAGACGCTGTTGCACTACTGCCTGGATCGCGGCGTGGCGTTTCTCTACGCCTCCTCCGCCTCGGTCTACGGCGCCGGCCCCGACTTCGTCGAGCGCCTCGACTGCGAGCGCCCGCTGAACGTCTACGGCTACTCCAAGTTCCAGTTCGACCAGTATGTGCGCCGGCTGCTGCCCGGGGCGCGCAGCCAGATCGCGGGTTTCCGCTATTTCAACGTCTACGGCCCACGCGAACAGCACAAGGGGTCCATGGCCAGCGTCGCCTTCCACCTCAACAACCAACTGCTCGAAAGCGGCCGTTGCCGGCTGTTCGAGGGCACGGACGGCTACGGCGACGGCGAGCAGAGCCGCGATTTCGTCTATGTCGGCGACTGCGCCGACGTCAATCTCTGGTTCCTGGATCACCCCGACGTGTCCGGTATCTTCAACCTCGGCACCGGCCGCGCGCAGACCTTTAACGACGTCGCGCGCGCGGTGATCGCCTGGCACGGCAAGGGCGACCTGCAGTACATCCCCTTTCCTGACCACCTCAAGGGGCGTTACCAGAGCTATACTCAGGCGGACATCGCGGCCCTGCGGCAGGCCGGCTACGACGCGCCCTTCAAGACCGTCGAGGAAGGTGTGCAGGAATACCTAGCGTGGTTGAATCATAACTAAGGCATCATCATGAAGAATGGCAAATTGGATATTTACAAGAAAAACATTACGTCCGAACACGGTGAAGATGGCATCCTGGAATATTTGCTATCGGTGGTGGGGGAGTCTGTTCCCAAGGTGCTTGTGGAAGTCGGTGCCTGGGATGGTGTTTTTGGTTCCAATACTTACACTCTTTGGAAAGCTCTGGGTTGGAAGGCGGTGCTAATCGAAGGGCAGCCCGATAAATTTCTTCAATTGGAGGAAAATACGAAAGACGCAGTGGGTGTTGTTTGTGTGAATAGATTTATCACCGCCAAGGGCAGAGATAGTTTGGACTCCATTTTTAACGAATTGAGTATGGAACCTGATATTGGGATTATATCCATTGATATCGATTCATTTGATTATTATGTTTGGAAGTATCTGGATTATATAAATCCATCTATTGTTGTGATTGAGCACAATCAGGAGATTCCTCCCTATATTGATTATTTCGATCCTGAGGGGGCTGTTTACTTCAGATGTTCCGCAAAAGCTCTTGAGAGGCTTGGGGGAGAGAAAGGATATAAATTGGTCTCATGTACTACGACAAATTGTATATTTATACAGCAATCGCTATTTGATTCTGCGGTGATGCCCGATCTCCCTGTGGAGGCCTTGTTTGACTATAGTAGGCTGGCTCCTCAGGCAATGTTTTCAGCAATGAATGACAATAAATATCCAGTTTTTACGCGTAAGACGAGTAGTGGTGTACCTGCATTGATTAGATTTTATTACTACTTGGAGTCGATAATAATCAAGAAAAAGAAATACATAAGGCCATCTCGTGAAGTGGCCGAGCATATGAGAAAGCTGGGCTTGGATCCATAGTGAAATGGGCGTTGTCTTCATTTATCTATAAAATCGTTCTTGTTTTGTTTGCCCCCTTCGTGCCGTTGCGCCTGCTCTGGCGCTCGCGGCGCAATCCCGCCTACCGCCGCCGCATCGGCGAGCGCTTCGCGCGTTTCGCGCCGCTGCCCGCACGGCCGCGGCTGTGGGTGCATGCGGTCTCGGTGGGCGAGGTCATCGCGGCGGCGCCGCTGGTGCGCCGGTTGCGGCAGGCCTACCCGGAACATGCCGTGCTGTTGACCTGCACCACGCCCACCGGCTCCGCGCAGATCGCGCGCCTGTTCGGCGATACGGTCGAGCACGTCTACCTGCCCTATGATCTGCCGCACGTGGTCGCGCGCTTTCTCGACCGCACCCGCCCGCATCTCGCGCTGATCATGGAGACCGAGCTGTGGCCCAACCTGTTCGCGGCCTGTGCCGGGCGCGACATCCCGCTGATGGTGGCGAACGCCCGTCTGTCCGAACGCTCCGCCGCCGGCTATGCGCGCCTGCGCGGACTGACGCGTGAAACCCTGGGGCAGGTGACGCTGATCGCCGCCCAGGACACGCAAAGCGCCCGTCGCTTCACGGCCCTCGGCGCGCGTTCGGTGCGCGTGCTCGGCAATCTCAAATACGACCTCGAAGTGCCCGCCGAAATGGTGGCGCGCGGCCGCGCGCTGCGAACGGGTTTCGGCAGGGGGCGTCCGGTGTGGGTGGCCGCCAGCACCCATCCGGGCGAACCTGAGGCCGTGCTGGCGGCTTTCGCGGACGTACGCAAGCGCTTCGCCGACGCGCTGCTGATCCTTGTGCCGCGCCACCCCGAACGCTTTGGAGAGGCCTTTTCGCTGTGCGCGCAGGCGGGATACCGGGTGGCCCGGCGCAGCCTCGGCGAAAGCGGCAGCGCCGACACCGACGTGCTGCTCGGCGACACCCTCGGTGAGTTGCTCATGCTGTATGCGGCAGCCGATGCGGCCTTCGTCGGCGGCAGCCTGGTGCCGACCGGTGGCCACAACCCGCTGGAGCCGGCGTCACTCGGGCTGCCGGTGGTCACCGGTCCGTACCGCGGCAATTTCGAATCGATCTACGAGGCGCTGATCGAGGCCGGCGCGGCCGAGGTGGTCGAGGATGCCGACGCATTGGGCGCGGCCATGACCGCCCTGCTGGGCGATCCGGCACAGCGACGGCAGGCAGGCTCGGCAGGGCATGCGGTAGTGCTGCGCAACCGCGGCGCGCTGGCGCGCACACTGGAAGCGGTGGGCGAGCTGACGGCGCGGGGGGGCCGTCGCGCCACGAGCAGTGTATGATGCCGCACTCCGCCCGGTGGGGTGGATGGGGCGTGATCCGTCCCGCCGATACGTGGTCGGCGAGATCCGAGGTGGCACATGACCGCGGGCGCCGACCTCTGGCAGCATGAGGGGACGCTCGGACCCGACCGAGCCGCTGGGACAATGATAACGGCGCCGCAGGCGTCTGGTGGAGTGTATGGAGCGACAAACGAGTTACACGCGTGAGGACCTGCTGAAGTGCGGGCATGGCGAGCTGTTCGGCCCCGGCAACGCGCAGCTGCCGTTGCCGCCGATGCTGATGTTCGACCGCATCACCCAGATCACCGAAAACGGGGGGCCGCACGGCAAGGGTCAGGTGTTGGCCGAACTCGACATCACCCCGGATCTGTGGTTCTTCGGCTGCCATTTCGAAGGCGACCCGGTGATGCCCGGCTGTCTGGGGCTCGACGCGATGTGGCAGCTCGTCGGCTTCTACCTCGGCTGGTGCGGCGGTCCGGGCCGCGGCCGGGCCCTCGGCGCGGGCGAGGTCAAGTTCACCGGTCAGGTCACCCCGGCGCACCGGCTCGTGAGCTACGAAATCAACATCAAGCGTCTCGTCAAGCGCAAGCTCTACATGGGCGTGGCCGATGCGGTCATGCGCGTGGACGGGCGCGACATCTACGAAGCCCACGACCTGCGCGTCGGGCTGTTCACGTCGACCGAGGGGTTCTAGGTCATGTCCACACGTCGTGTCGTAGTCACCGGCATGGGAGTCGTGTCGAGCATCGGCAACAACTGCGCGGAGGTGCTCGACGCCCTGCGCGAGGGCCGCTCGGGCATCGAGCATTGCGCCGAGTATGCGGATCTCGGCTTCCGTTCCCATATCCACGGCTCGATCAAGCTCGATCCCGACGAACTGATCGACCGCAAGCAGCGCCGCTTCATGGGCGACGGCGCCGCCTTCAACTACATCGCCATGGCCGAGGCCATCGCCAGTTCCGGTCTGGAGGAGCGCGACATCTCCCATCCGCGCACCGGGCTGGTCGTGGGCTCGGGCGGCACCTCGACCGCCAACCTGCTGCTCGCCACCGACACCCTGCGCGAGAAGGGGCTGCGCCGGGTGGGTCCGTACATGGTGACGCGCACCATGTCGAACACCAATGCGGCCTGTCTCGCCACGCCGTTCAAAATCAAGGGCGTGAACTACTCGATCAGCTCCGCCTGCGCCACCAGCGCGCACTGCATCGGCAATGCCGCCGAGCTGATCCAGATGGGCAAGCAGGACATCGTTTTCGCTGGCGGCGGCGAGGAAGTGCACTGGACCATGACCCTGCTGTTCGACGCCATGGGCGCGCTCTCCAGCAAGTACAACGACACTCCGCAAGTCGCCTCGCGGCCCTACGACGCCGCGCGCGACGGCTTCGTGATCTCCGGCGGCGGCGGCGTGCTGGTGATGGAGGAGCTGGAGCACGCCAAGGCGCGCGGCGCGAACATCCTCGCCGAACTGGTCGGCTACGGCGCCACCTCCGACGGCTACGACATGGTCGCGCCCTCGGGCGAGGGCGCGGTGCGCTGCATGCAGCAGGCAATGGCGACCGTCGACGGCCCGATCGACTACATCAACGCGCATGGCACCAGCACGCCGGCCGGCGACCTGCCCGAGCTGCGCGCGATGAGCGAGGCCTTCAAGGGCGAGGTACCCGCGGTCAGCTCCACCAAGTCGATCACCGGCCATGCGCTGGGTGCGGCCGGCGTGAACGAGGCGATCTATTCGCTGTTGATGATGCAGCACGATTTCATCGCCGCGTCCGCCAATATCGACGAGCTGGACCCGGCGGCGGAGGGCATTCCGATCGTGCGCGAACGGCGCGACGGCGTGCGCCTGAACCGCGTGATGTCGAACAGCTTCGGCTTCGGCGGCACCAACGCCACCCTGGTGTTCCAGCGCTACGAGGGTTGAACCGGGCTGCGTGCGCGCCGCCGCATCGGCGCGGTGCGCACGCTAGCGGATCAGGGCGGATACGGCCTTGAACTGCGGGTGGGCGGCATCGCCCAGCCATTCGAACACCACCGATTCGGTGTTGGTCACGACCACCCCCGCCTGTCTCAGCCGCGCGAGCGCATTGGCCGCATTGGCCGGATCGCGCGAACACACCGCGTCCTCGACCACGAACACCTGGCGTCCAAGTTCGGCCAGTTCCAGCGCTGTCTGCAGCACGCAGACATGGGCCTCGATGCCGGCGATCACGGCCTGGCGGCGGTCCTCGGTCTGCAGTTGCCACCAGTAGTCCGGCACGCCGCAGCAGGAGAAACGGGTCTTCTCCACCACCGGCGTGCGTGCCGGCAGGCGTTCGGAAAGGCTGGCGTCGGTCGTGCCGAGCCCGCGCGGGTACTGCTCGCTGAGCAGGGCGGGGATTTCCAGCAGCGTCGCCGCCTCCAGCAGGATGCCGGTGTTGCGCAGGACGCGCGCGCGGTCGCCTTCGGGCATGGCGCCGAGCAGGCGCGTCTGCAGGTCGATCAGCAGCAGCCGGCTGTTGCCGGCGCGGCACAGGGGCGTGGTTTCGGTCATGCGCGGCCGTTTCCCTTGCGCGGCGCCGACAATCCTAGAGGATGAAGACCTGCTGCTTGCTCAGGCCGCGAAGCGGCTTGACCCCGGTCTCGAACAGCGTGTGTCGCGTGCAGCTGGTTTCGTCCATGCGCGTGATCAGCATGGCGCGCATGACCGGCGCCTCGCCGACGATGGCGAACAGCCGCCCGCCCACCGCAAGACGCTGCTCGAAGGGCGCCAGCTGCGCCGCCTCGGGCAGGGAGCCGGTAACGGCGATCGCGTCGTAGCGGTCGCGCAGGCCCCAGCCCTGCGCGGCGTCGCCCACGCGCAGGGTGGCGTTGTTGAGTTCGAGCGCCCTGAGCCGCGCCTGCGCGGCGTGCTTGAAATCGGGCTCGATGTCCACGCTGTCGACCTGCGCGGCGAGGCAGGCGAGGCAGGCGGTGAGATAGCCGCTGCCGGTGCCGATCTCCAGCGCCACCTCGTTGTCGCGCGGCGCCAGCGCCTGCAGCGCGCGGGCAACGATCTTGGGCTGCAGCATGAACTCGCCGTGACCGAGCGGCACATCGAGGTCGGCGTAGGCGAGGCCCGCGTAGGCGTCGCCGACGAACTGCTCGCGCGGCAGACGGCCCACCACTTCCAGCACGCGCTGATCCAGAACGTCCCAGGGGCGGATCTGCTGTTCGACCATGATGAAGCGGAGTTGTGCGTAGTCCACGGTATCCATAGCCTCGGCGGCGGAAAGGGCGATCGTCATCGTTCGGTGCCTGCGGTAACCACAAAGAATCCGAAGATTACGGGGAGAAGGCGGTGCGGGCAAGCCCGGGGTGCTACGCTTGGCTGGAATCGGAAACGGCGGAGGGCGTGCATGTTCGAGGCAGCGGAACTGGGCCGCAAGGTCGACAAGGCGGCCTTCGCCGCCGCCATGCCGGAGCTGCGGCTGGGCCTGCTGGAGGCGCAGCGGCGCGCGCGCGAGGCCGGCGTGCCGGTGGTGATCCTGATTGCCGGCGTGTCCGGTGCGGGCAAGGGGCAGGTGGTCAACCGTCTGCTCGAATGGCTGGATTCGCGCGGCGTGCAGGTACAGGCCTACTGGGACGAGACCGACGAGGAGCTGCAGCGTCCGCGCTGGTGGCGCTATTGGCGCACCCTGCCGCCCGCCGGCAGCGTCGGCGTGTTGTTCGGCGCCTGGTATACGCCGGTGCTGCTCGACCAGATCGCCGGCCGCGCCGACGCGCAAGCCCTGGCCGCCGAGATCACGCGCATCGTCGACACGGAACGGACGTTGGTGCGCGCCGGCGTGCTGGTGCTCAAGTTCTGGTGCCATCTGCCCGAGAAGGAGCAGGCCAAGCGCATCAAGGAGCGCCGCAAGGACCCCGAGAGCCACTGGCGCATGGCCCCCGAGACCGTGCGTTACGCCAATCATTACAAGGATTTCGTGCGCGTCGGCACGCAGGTGCTGCGCGAGACCGACACCGGTGACGCGCCCTGGTACCTGATCGAGGCCACCGACCGCCGCTACCGCGACCTGACCATCGGCCGGACCCTGCTCAAGGCCCTGCAGGCGCGGCTCGACGCCCCGCCGGCGCCCGAACACCTGCAGACCTCGCATGCGCCGGTCTTGCCGGATGCGCCGAGCGCGCGCGTCACCGTGCTCGACCACGTGGACCTCGACTCGCGCCTCGAACGCGACGATTACCGCCAGGAGATGGACCACTGGCAGGCCGAGGTGAACCGCCTGACCTGGAAGGCCTTCCGCGCACGCCGACCCTGCGTGGCCCTGTTCGAGGGCTGGGACGCGGCGGGCAAGGGCGGCGCCATCCGCCGGCTGATCCAGTCCATGGACGCGCGCCTGTACACCGTCGTGCCCATCGCCGCGCCGACCGACGAGGAGCGTGCGCATCACTATCTGTGGCGCTTCTGGCGCCATATCCCGCGCGACGGCTACTGCGCCCTGTTCGACCGCAGCTGGTATGGCCGCGTGCTGGTCGAGCGGGTCGAGGGCTTCGCCGCCCCGGTCGAGTGGGCGCGTGCGTACCATGAAATCAACGACTTCGAGGCCCAGCTCGCCGAGCATGGCGTCGTCATCACCAAGTTCTGGCTGCACATCGACAAGGAAGAGCAGTTGCAGCGCTTCAAGGCGCGCGAGCAGACGCCCTACAAGCAGCACAAGATCACCCCCGACGACTGGCGCAACCGCGACCGCTGGGACGACTACAAGGCCGCCGTCAACGAGATGGTGGTGCGCACCAGCACCGAATACGCGCCCTGGGAGATCGTCCCGGCCAACGACAAGCACCTCGCCCGCGTCACCGTGCTCAAGACCTTCGCGCGGCGGCTCAAGGACGCGCTGGACGACTAGCGGCGCCGCTTGCATTGCCCGCGGCTCTTCTATAGTTTCCGTACCGTTACACGAAGCTAGGGGTGCCCAGAGCGCATCGACCGCGTGCCGGGCTGAGACAGACCCTTGGAACCTGAACCGGATAATCCCGGCGGAGGGAAGCTTCGGAGCGCCGCACGCGGTCCTTCCGACTCGCCCGCCCTTCGCCGCACGACGAGGAAGCACACGATGAGCGCGATTCCCCAGGGCTTTGTCGAGAAGACCAGCAAACTCTCCGAAGAAGTCACCCGCCCGTTCCCCAATTCGCGCAAGGTCTACGTGCAGGGCTCGCGCGCGGATCTGCGCGTCGGCCTGCGCGAGGTCGAGCAGACCCCGACGCACGCCGACGGCGGCGTGGAGGAGAATCCGCCGATCCCGGTCTACGACACCTCCGGCCCCTACACCGATCCCGATGCGCGCATCGACCTGATGAAGGGCCTCGCGCCGCTGCGTGCGCCCTGGATCGCCGAGCGCGGCGACACCGTGCAGCTCGACGGCCCGACCTCCGAGTTCGGGCGCCGCCGGCAGGACGACGCCGCCCTCGCCAGCCTGCGCTTCGAGCACATCCGCGCGCCGCGCCGCGCCGCGCCCGGCCGCAACGTCACCCAGATGCACTACGCCCGCTTGGGGCAAGTCACGCCCGAAATGGAGTACGTCGCCCTGCGCGAGAACGTGAAGCTGCAGGCCCTGCGCGCCGACCCGCGCTACGCCAAGCTGCTGCGCCAGCACCCCGGCGAGTCCTTCGGCGCCAGCCTGCCGGACGAGATCACGCCCGAGTTCGTGCGCGACGAGGTCGCCCGCGGCCGCGCCATCATCCCCGCCAACATCAACCACCCCGAGCTGGAGCCGATGATCATCGGGCGCAACTTCCGGGTGAAGGTGAACACCAACATCGGCAACTCCGCCGTCACCTCCTCCATCGAGGAAGAGGTCGAGAAGATGGTGTGGTCCGCGCGCTGGGGCGGCGATACGCTGATGGACCTGTCCACCGGCAAGAACATCCACGAAACCCGCGAGTGGATCCTGCGCAACGCGCCCATGCCCATCGGCACCGTGCCGATCTACCAGGCGCTGGAAAAAGTCGACGGCAAGCCCGAGGCGCTGACCTGGGAGCTGTTCCGCGACACCCTGATCGAGCAGGCCGAGCAGGGCGTGGACTACTTCACCATCCACGCCGGCGTGCGCCTGCAGTACGTCCCGCTCACCGCCGACCGCGTCACCGGCATCGTCTCGCGCGGCGGTTCGATCATGGCGAAGTGGTGCCTGGCCCATCACCAGGAAAACTTCCTCTACACCCACTTCGAAGACATCTGCGAGATCATGAAGGCCTACGACGTGTCCTTCTCGCTGGGCGACGGCCTGCGCCCCGGCTGCCTCGCGGACGCCAACGACCGCGCCCAGTTCGCCGAGCTGGAAACCCTCGGCGAACTGACCAAGCTCGCCTGGGCGCACGACGTGCAGGTGATGATCGAAGGCCCCGGTCACGTGCCGCTGCAGAAGGTCAAGGAGAACGTCGACAAGGAACTGGCCGACTGCTACGAGGCGCCGTTCTATACCCTCGGGCCGCTGGTCACCGACATCGCCCCCGGCTACGACCACATCACCTCCGGCATCGGAGCGGCCAACATCGGCTGGTACGGCACCGCCATGCTCTGCTACGTCACGCCCAAGGAGCATCTCGGTCTGCCCAACAAGCAGGACGTGCGCGACGGCATCATCACCTACAAGATCGCCGCCCACGCCGCCGATGTCGCCAAGGGCTTCCCCGGCGCACAGCTGCGCGACAACGCTCTGTCCAAGGCCCGCTTCGAGTTCCGCTGGGAAGACCAGTTCAACCTCGGCCTCGACCCCGAAAAGGCCCGCGAATTCCACGACGCCACCCTGCCCAAGCAGGCCCACAAGGTCGCGCACTTCTGCTCCATGTGCGGCCCGAACTTCTGTTCCATGAAAATCACTCAAGACGTCCGAGAGTTCGCTGCTAGGCAAGGCCTGAGTGAAGCCGAGGCAATCGAGAAAGGCATGCAGGAGAAAGCGATCGAGTTCGTGAAGACCGGAGCCGAGATATACAAGGCGGTGTGATCAGCCCGTCCCGAGCTTGAAATATGAAGGGGGCATTGCCCCCTTCTTTTTCGCTCTATGCATACGCCAATGGCGTATAATCCACCAATGGAAATCGTCGAAACCAGTGTATTCACCAGGCAGATCACATCCTTGGTCGACGATGAGGGTTACGCTGAACTACAGCACGCATTGATACGACGCCCCGATCTCGGCGATCTGATTCCCGGCAGCGGTGGGCTGCGCAAGGTGCGCTGGGCTCAACGCGGTCGAGGCAAGCGCGGTGGCATTCGGGTGATTTATTACTGGTATGACCCCGAACACATGATTTATATGCTTCTGGCCTATGCCAAGAACGAGCAGGAAAACCTGATGCAGGATCAGATCAAGGTGCTGCGCAAACTGATAGAAGAGGAATTCGGACGTGGATAAGGCATTGTTTGACGAACTGGCTGAGAGTTTGAAGGAGGCTGGGAAAATCCACCGCGGAGATCAGGCGCCGTCACGCAGATTTGCGTTCGATGCATTGGACGTGAAAGCGATCCGCGAACGCACTGGTCTTTCGCAGGGACGCTTTGCGCTTCTCATGGGCGTCAGCGTCAGGACGCTGCAGAACTGGGAACAGGGAAGGCGGCAACCCCAAGGGCCGGCGGAGTCGTTGCTGAGGATTGTGAAGAATGATCCGCAGGGGGCGATGAAGGCGTTGCATGGTTAGGGTTGATCTGGATTGCACCAGCAATGAAAAATACAATCTATCTGTATGTTAATAACTAGTAGAAAAGCTCAATGAATATGACCAATCAAGAGTTGAATGTTTTAGATGTGACTAGAAGACGGCTAGTAGATGATCAGATAGTAGTATTAGATTGTGTTTGGAAAGTATTCAGAAGGACTGGGAAAGGAACGCTTGATAAGAAAATGTATAGCATTCTAAAAAGACCAGACGCGAGAGTATATATAGAGGAATTTGGAAAAGGTGTTCTAATACAAATGTATGAGGATGGTCGTTCGGTATATCGGCCTACCTTTCTGGGGGCGCTAGCATGTTCAGAAGGAGGTCGCCTGGAAGAGTTGATGAAAAGATACATTACCTTTGCCGCAAAAAATTTTGATGATTATCCGGATATTGAGGTAATTTCATCTGGAAATATTGGTAGTGAATGCAATTTATCCGAAGATGAACTT
Source organism: Acidihalobacter prosperus (assembly GCF_000754095.2). Classification (NCBI taxonomy): domain Bacteria; kingdom Pseudomonadati; phylum Pseudomonadota; class Gammaproteobacteria; order Chromatiales; family Ectothiorhodospiraceae; genus Acidihalobacter; species Acidihalobacter prosperus. The sequence continues at coordinate 621,619 of NZ_JQSG02000003.1, read as the reverse complement.
GTTGACATATGTGCGTTGCTGGATCTCGCCGGCTGGTGGGCGGGAGGGGTTCGTGGGGCATCAAATTGGAGTGCCCAAATTCCAGACCAGATAGAGAAAGTTGCTTATGGGGGAAATGTCGAAGATTTCTTCTATGAGTTCATACATGAGCGATCTGCGATTTTTTTGGAAGTTGAAGAGGCGAAGCGAGGTTTGGGATTTGGTGTTTTTTCACCAGAAGATGAAGATTTGCCGTTAAACCAAGGTGGTCGGGGTGGCGACACTGATTTGGCGATTGATTTTGGATTTATAGAGGATGTCGGATTGCGGCGCCAGTTGGAGGCGGACTGGGGTGAGTTGATAAGTATTCGCCAAGTCCATGCATGGAAGGCTTGCGTGATTTTGTGTGGCTCCATCTTGGAAGGGGTGTTGCTAGATATCCTACGGCGCAAAAGTTTTGCGCAATTAAAGGAGTCTTTTGTTGCTACCAATAAGATAAAATATAGTGCAAATGTGGAAGAGTGGAGCCTATCGAGATTGGTTGATTTTGCATTAGATGTTGGGTTGTTAAGAGATGACCATCATGATCTCATGGGCGTAGTCGGGGGTTTTAGAAACCTTGTTCACCCCGGAAGACAATACAGAAATAATAGGCAAATAGGCGTTGAAGATGCTGATGTTTCTTTTTCCGTGATTAAATACTGCATTCGTGATGTTTCGCGCAGTTTGCAGAGGTTCCTAGAATAGTGCTCACGTAGGATTAAGTGTCCCTTATTATCTTGCTCTTCGCGAAGATTATTTCGAGAATCTGAACTATGTGGTTCCAATATTGACTCGTAATTTTCTCGGCCAGATTTGTTCAGGGTGTTCGGGTGAGGCAAGACGTAAAAAGGGAATCAATATCTATGCGAATCGCTACACCTCTGTGACACGCTTTGCTTGTGTCTTAATCTTTCCCTTTGTCGCCTTGCCTCGCGGGGAAGCTTCTGGACGGAGCCGGCCCGGAGGACTCGGGCCGAGCAGCCTGCGCCCGGACGGCGCTTGGCTGCGACCCCGGCCAGACGGATTCACGCGAGGTTGCCCGTAGGGTCAAGGCGATCCGGGGCGAATTTCTTTGGTGACTTTCTTTGTTCGTGCAAAGAAAGTCACTCGCACGCCCGCACTCAAATCGAATAAAGCGCGCAGATGGTCATGGCGTGTGAATCGATTCCGCTTGCTCTTGCAAATGACCAGAACGTTCATTTGGGTTGGGTGTTTCAATTAAACCTTGTCTGGCTTTGTGGTTAGTCACGAACCATGTGTCGAGATAACCGGCGGGCCTCATCAGGCGTAATTGCAGACTCTCGATTCTCCAACGCTTGGGCATCAGCCTTGCGTATGTATCTCGGGTAATGCCTGCAGATAATCGATCGCGTCATGGCCACAATCACCGCCAATCGATTCAACCAGGAGTTCCGCCCCTTGTCCGGCCGCCGCGATGGGCCCGAATGGGCCGGCGATGCAGCTCAAGCCGACAAAACTCAGCTCGCCCTCTTCTCCGACCCTGTTCGCATAGACGACATGGATGCCGTTTTCGATGGCTCGGGTGGGAATCATCAGCTTGGGAACATTGTCGTGCGGCGCCATCAGCGCGGTCGGCACGAGCGCGATCTCGGCATGTTGCAATGCGGTTTCGCGGAGCAGCTCGGGGAACTCGATATCGAAGCAGATCAGGATGCCAAAGCGAATGCCCTTGTAGTCGAACAATACGGGGCCATTCCCGCGTTTGAAGACGCTTTTCTCCCAGTCGCCGTACAGGGCGCGTTTGCGGTAAGTGATCGGACGGGATGCACCGGGCGCGAAAAAATGCGCCGCGTTGAAGATGCCTTCGGGCGACTTTTCATACGAGCCGACGACGAGCGCGACGCCCGTCCGCCGCGCCACCTCCGCGATGGCCCCCAACACGTCGTCCGTCACCTCGCCGGCAACCGTGCGCACCCTCTCCGGCGCCTGGTAATAACCGGTCAGGAAGCATTCGGGGAAAACCAGCACTTCCACGTTCTTCTCGCGGGCCTGTTCCGCCGCCGTGCCGATGATGACCAGATTCCGCTCGACCGAGCCGGTGATGCCGTTGTCCTGCCAGATGCCGACGGTGATCATGTTTACGCCTATCAGTTGTTCACGCGTTCCGTGCCCGACAATCGCGGAGGATCGCCGAACATCGTTATTCGGGGTGAGGTCTAGCTTTGAAACATTGTGTCAACGAGATGCGGATGTCAGGGGCTTGCGATCCGATAATGTCCCTTGCCGGCATAACGTACCGCCTCAATCGCCGTTATTAAACATCTGCGCACGGTTTCGGGCGCGAATCAGCTTCCTTGGCTTTGAACTGATTCAGGGATGCGCCGAGCAACGGGGTTCGCACGCCCGCACCAAAACAAGTTTAGAAATACGATGCTCAGGCGTGTGAAACCATGCGGCCATTTTGCTATCGCCTGACCAGTAGCCGTCTAAAAACGTTGGTAGCGATTAGCACGCAATCCCCGAAGGTGTGATGTGTAGCGACGCGCCAAACAAATAAACACGCACAAGCACCGCGTCACTCACTCCTCGTCAGACTCATCCCGCCTATTCTCTGACTGGGCAAGCAGCCTGGGCGCGACATACAGCAGCACGACGGCCCCGACGATGACAATGCCAAGCAGTATCAGAAAGCCGTAGCCGTCGTTCATCGATCCTCCTGTTGTTCGTCAATGATAGCCCCGTCATCGGCAGCGGGAAAAGATGTTGTGGCGTCGGGCGGCAGCGCCATCGTCAGGCTCTGGATGAAGCTTGCCACGAATTATCGAACCGTCGACGGGGCAACAATCGTGCGGCAGGTATTGGTTGACGGGTCGGTGCCGTTGATCACGCACAGTCCTCGACCGGCGACGATCTGCGACAAGGCTGGCTGGCCCGATTCGGCGAGACCGCTTCCCGTTGGGGGCGGCCTCTGGCCGCTGCGCGGCGCTGCGGGTCATGACGATATCCGTGGCGGTCATTTTATGCGCGGTTATTCGCTGCCGAATTTTGTGAAGCCAATGCAAGTCGGCAGGCGAGGGCGGAATGTGCTTCAAAAAACCGTACACCGTGTAAAGCAGGCGTTACAACGTGCGTGCAGCCCGTGTTAATTCAAGGTTTTGGAAGCGACATGGGTCGCGCGACTGTGCCGGGTGTTAGCATGGCGTTACAGTTTCGAGGCGCGCTCAAACGCGATAAAAATACAAATAAACAAATATAAACAATGACTTGAGATTGTTGGCACAGTGGTTGCTTTTGTACAGGTGAACTGCTTTCGATTGTCCAGGCAATACGGGCCGAAGTTTAAAAAATTGCAGGCAATCGGGTTCACCCACACCGGCCGTTGCGGCTCGGTCATTGACTTGAAGGGGATATATCATGGATATGAAGAAAACTCAGTTGGCAGTCGCGATCGCCGCCCTTGTTGCCTCGCCTCTGGCGCTGGCGGAAAACGGCGGACCGAAGGGCGACCCGTTGCACGAGCATTACAACGTCAGCGTGAACAACAGCGTGAGCGCGTCGTCGGATGTGAATTCGCAGGCTGAATCGAGCTCGATGACGCACAGCCATCTCGACGCTTACGGCTCGGTGAGTCTGGACGGTTCCGCGATGGCGGTTGTCGATGACAAGCAGATCAACAGCGGCAGCATGGTGACCAATACCCATCACCAGAACAACGCCCGCATCGGCGACGAAGCCGCCAAGAACGTGAGCGGCAACATCGCGATCAACAATGCCGCCGGCGACAACAACATGCAGGACAACGCCGCGGCGATTTCCGCCCTGGATGCGTCCTTCGTGTTCGGTTCGGCCAATGCGCGCACGGTCGCGTTGCAGAAGAACTCGGGCAACGAGACCATCAACAGCGGCAACGTGAACAACGCCAGCATGTCCGGTTCCGCGCTGCAGAATGCCAAGGGCAATATCGCGGCCAACGTCGCGGCCGGCACCAGCAACCTGCAGAAGAACAACATGTCCATCTCGGTGGCCAATGCGCGCGTCTCGGAGGCCAACGTGGCCTCGGTGCAGCGTAGCGGCGGCAACATGACCATGAATGCCGGTCGTCTCGACGTGTACGAGGATACGACTTCCGTCACCCTCAACGGCGGCATGGGCGGTGGGTATGCCGGTATCCAGGGCGGCGTCTATCGCGGCACGGAATCCGGTCGCTACAGCGGCACCTACAACGGCACCACCTCCTCCACGTCCACGGGCACGGCCGATCAGTACGGCAATGTCTACCTCGACGTGTGGGCCAAGGATTCGACCAACACGAATCCGGCAACCCAGCATCCCACCGATGGCGGCCTGATCGGTCACATCGATGTGGATAGCAGTGCGCAGGGGGCCAAGGATCTGAACGGCGACGGCGGCGCTTTCGCATTCAAGACCAAGAGCACCTCGACGGGCACCGAGTCCGGCAGCGAGCGCGGCAGCTATTCCGGCAGCGAGCGCGGTCAGTGGGGTGGCATCGAGATGGGCGCCATCGGCCTCGAAGGCACCTTCACCGGCAACGTGACCACCACGCGCCTGGTGTACACGCCTACCGCGAACAACGCGACGCTGGCTGGCGGCACGCTCAAGAACGCGAGCGGCAATATCGGGGTGAACGTGGCTGCGGGCACCGGCAACCTGCAGAACAACAGCATGGCGCTGGCCGCGACCTACCCGGGTGCGGCACCCACGCCGGTTCCGGGCCCTGGCCCGGGCGAATGACGGATAGGGTTTGACCGTCACGTCTTCGGGACGCGGTAGTCTCGATTTGACCCGGCTGCGCAGGCAGCCGGGTCTTTTTTTGGACCGGGGGACGATCGGTGCGAGTGTTGGCCGCGTCAGCAATGGACGCCATCGAAAGCCACGAAATGTAAAAGGTGTATCGCAAGGTTTACATATTCGCGCCGCCCCGAGACGCAGGCGCCATGCAGGTTCGGCGCGCTTGAGGAATTTATTGCCATCGACGGCTTTACAGTCAAAGCGTTCCGCAGACACCGGAATGATTTGTTTGTCATTTAAATCAATATCTTATGATTTGGCGCGCAACTTGCAAATAATATGGGTGTGAAGATGGACGGGTGGATGCGCCATGAAGCTGAAAATACGGAACATGAGCTCTGGAGTTCTCTGTCGCACTGTTCTCGTACTGAGTTTTGCGCTTGCGGCAGGGATGCAAACGGCAGCTGCCGATGCATTGAATCCGGCCGATCCGGTCGGCATGGGCCTGAATGCCCCGCTCAGCGATGGCGTGCTGAGTGGTGTGCGCGGGCGTGGCGCGGAGACGGATCTCAAGGTAGGCAACCAGGTGGCCGTGGTGCTTTGGGACGAGCTCAACAAGCAGGGTACCCGCGGCGGCAACAACGGGCAGCTGACGCAGGATCGTGGCAGCAACAATCATCAGGTGAATTCCATTCTGATTTCGCGACAGTAACGACGACCATGTGCCGTCGATCGCGAAAGGAATATCGAGCAGGAGAAAAACCCATGCGTGCGCAGATGAAGTGGATGTTGCTGATGGTGCCGTTGGCGGCATGGGCATCCCCCACGCTAGCGGACCCGGCAACCGCAGCCTGGAGCAACAGCAGCCTGATTCAAAGCGAGGCCATGAGCGATTTTCGCGGCGTGGTGGGCGTCAATGTCGCGGCGGGTGTCGACAATGCCCAGATCAATGCCACGTCGATTGCCTTGGGCGCCGAACGCGGCAGGGGGATCGCAAAAAATCAGATTCGACAGGAATTGAATGTCGAGATGCCAGCACTGCCCTATGAAGGCGACAGCAAGATAGAAGGGAGTGCGTTTACCCATTCGCATGGCGTGATTTCCGTCAACCAGGCCAGTGGCGTGGGCAACGCGCAAGCCAATGGTGTGGCCATTTCGGTGGGCGTCGGCGTCGAGTCACTATCCGAAAACGAGCTTGCGCAAACAGTCACCGTGGCGCGGCAGGGCAATGTCGCGACGGCGGCAACGCAGGGGCCGCGTAGCGCGATTGTCGATGAACGCGCATTCGGAGGCGCGCGCGGAGTCGTGCAGCTCAACCAGTCGGCCGGTGTCGGCAATGCGACTGCGAACGGGTTCTCGCTGAATATCAGCAACCCGCAATAATCCGACGGAATCAGACGGATGACATCGAACATGCCCATAGCGCCACAAAGCCGGAAACGCCTGTTCGCGAGTTTGTGTCCGCTGGTCATGGCGGGTGCGGTGACGGTAGCCATGCCGGTTGCGTCGCCGGCGGCCAATATCGGCTTTGCGGGTGTGCTGCCCGGCGGGAGCGGGCTTTATCACAAGCCCGTGGTCAGTCTCAAGGAAGCGAAGTACAACGGCCTGATACGCCAGCATACGGATTTCAGCTGCGGGGCCGCCGCGCTTGCGACCATCCTTAAATATGCCTATGGGCAGCCGGTCAGTGAAGCGGATGTTCTCAAGGGGCTTTTCACGGTTTCGGATGAAAGCATGGTCAGGCAGCGCGGTTTTTCATTGCTCGACATCAAGCGTTACGTCGGCAGCCTGGGCTACCGCGGACGCGGATACCGAATTCCATTGCCGGCGCTGGAACACGTCAGGATACCGACATTGATTCTGCTCGATATCAACGGCTACCAGGCTGTTGAAAAAGTCCTGTAAACCCGGAAGATTGGTTTTGTATTGTTGAGTGAGGGTTGTGGCCGATGCGCGGTGCCGACATACATCAGGATGGGCTGTTCAGCACGGTCAGCCCGGAGCAACGGGTGCCGAAGGACCATCCTCTGCGCCCGATCCGGCGGATGGTCGATCAAGCGCTCAAAGAACTCGACGCTGACTTCGATGCGCTGTATGCCCATATGGGCCGTGACTCGATCCCGCCGGAGAAGCTGCTGCGCGCGCAACTGTTGATGGCGTTCTACACCATCCGCAGCGAACGCCTGTTGGTCGAACAGATCGACTACAACCTGCTGTTTCGCTGGTTTGTGGGCTTTTCCATGGACGATCCGGTCTGGCACCACTCCACGTTTACCAAGAACCGTGACCGCCTGCTTGCAGGCGATGTGGCCCGCACCTTCTTCGCCCGGGTGCTGGATCAGGCCCGTGCGGCCGATCTGCTGTCTAGCGAACACTTCAGCGTCGATGGCACGTTGATCGAAGCGCTGGCCTCGCACAAGAGCTACCGGCCCCGGGACGAGGACGCGCCGCCGAGCGGTGGCGGGCGCAATCCCACGGTGGACTTTCGCGGGCAGAAGCGGTGTCGGGAAACGCACGTCTCCAGGACCGACCCGGATGCCTTGCTGTATCGCAAGAGCGAAGGCACGACCGCCAAGCTCAGCTACCTCGGACACCTGCTGATGGAAAACCGCCACGGCCTGATCGTCGAGTCGCAGACGAGCCAGGCCACCGGCACGGCCGAGCGCGAGGCCGGTGTCGAGCTTGTCGACGCGCTCGGCGGGAGCCACCGGATCACGCTGGGCGCGGACAAGAACTATGACACGCAAGGCTTTGTGGCGGCGATGCGTGGACGAAACGTCACGCCGCATGTGGCTCAGAACACGGCCGGGCGCCGCTCGGCCATCGACGGGCGCACCATCGGCCATCCCGGTTACCGAACCAGCCTGACGATCCGCAAGCGGATCGAAGAATGCTTCGGTTGGCTCAAGACCATTGCGGGTCTGCGCAAAAGTCGGTTTGTCGGACGCGAGAAACTGGATTTCCAGTTTGTGCTCAGCGCGGCGGCCTACAACCTGGTGCGGATGCGCAATCTGGGACTGGCAGCATGTTGAAGGCACACATCAAGGGATCGGTGCGCCCAGAGATCGGGATTTGGGCTGTTTTCGGGAAAAATCAGGCCCCAGATCCGAAGGGGCACGTCGCCAATGGACCCTGATCAACATGATAACCGCTAAATCGGGGGAATTTTCAACAGCCTGTTAGTGGCGTGTGCGGCTCGATACTTCCGAGGGGGGCCAGAGGACGCTGAGTAGGTATTGGTTCATTCATCTCGGAGCCCACAGTTGGTCATGCGCGCTGAAATGACGCCGAACGCCCGCCTTCAGCCGCGAATTTGGCGACGCGAAGCGGCGACAAATACGTCGGCTGGAAGGCATGGTTGGGCCATAGCTGGCACGACATTACTGATTTCTACTTTCATGCTTCTCCTTGATCTGCGGTGCGTCGCTCATAAACCATTCAATCATTTCCCAGCGGTCAAGTGAGCTGGAGGCGTTGCCCATGCTTTTTCTGATCTCGAGCAGAAGTGTCCCCATCAAAGCGAGCCAATCCTGTGTCTTCTCATCAATGGGTCTCAAATCTTGTTCTGTGTGATAAAAGAACTGCATCAATGCGTTGTATGCACGCACCACCGTATCGTTTGCGACCAGAGACAGTTTGAAGCCAACTTGCCGGTACTCCACTGACAGCATTTTTGCGATGGCAAGGTCGTTTTTGTTTTTGTTCTTGAACTTCGGATCCAGTGAGAAAGCAGCTTCGCTTGTGAACAAGAGAAAGAAGGGATCCAGGATTGCGTTGTAAGTTACGATTCTGTCCTCCCGCAATTTGTCCTCAAGCTCGCGAATCCGTGACGCCTGGGCATCTTGCTTCGCCTGAGATGACTCGATTCGGTTCTTGATGATCCACGCAAGCCCGCCTAGTCCCGCTAGGAGAAAGGGCGTCGCGAGCGACGCTATTGAGCTAATCGTTTCTAACGTCGTCATTCTTAGGCCCAACGGCCGGCATGTGGGGCTGGCAACCGCAGAGCGAAGCGGCGCGGTTGACAGTCCCACACGATGCCATTGTTATGCATTCACTTAGCGAAGTCTGCGACTGGTGAAATCAATAATTCATTAAGGATGCTTTCACCCTCTCGCTCTACTTCTGTATCCACATCCTTTTCTGAAGCTGAAATAAGATCTGTCTGCGACTGTGCTTCCAAAGCTGCAATTACGTCCGCAACAGGAAAGTCCCGCCTCATTTCCAATTCTTTAGCGACTTGGCGGTCAGCGGGCGCAGGAAGTGCGACGGGCGCAGGAACCTTTGCATCTGCGTGAATAAATTGTTGGACAATTCTCCATCCAGTATAAAAAAGCTCCATGAATGAGGCATCGTAGGGAATTGGGCAAACGATCAGGTTCTTGGTTGAATCTTTATAGATTTTATCAGACCCTCCTTGCGTAGCAGGCACTATCCCAACACGTAGCCCGTTAGCACCTTCCAATTGTTTTGCGTTAATTTTTAGCGTTGTTCCAATCCAACGATCCGCATCTGTCGAGCCAAAGAACAAATCAGCTTTCCATAGCCCATTAATAGAAGACGGTAGGGATGCGCGCGTACTTGGGCGATTGAATGCTGCGGCTAGCATATTCATATAACTCTTAAGCTTTGGTGGCTGCGCCCGCACCCCTGTCAAAATGCGTGAGTCATTAGTCAGGAGATCATTCGCTGTGTCAATGATTCTGGTTTTGCCGGACTTTTCTATGCCAAATAGAATGGATTGAAATTCATTGCCAGGCAATTTGCATTGCTTAGATGCGGACTCAAGACGCTCCATTACCATCGGGTCTTGACGGCGAATGGCATCATGGATTGCCCATTCAAAGCAGAACCCTATATCACCAGAGCCGTCACGATATGCTCTTGGCAACATAAAGAGCTTAATATTCTCCATACCGCCAAGCTCATTCAGGACCTCTCGCTTTATTCCCGTCAGCAGTGCCGTGAGAATCGGTCTTACAATAGCGATTCTGGCCAGCACCTCACTTCCGACAGGGTTCTGCTGGCTTTCAATCAGTAATTTCAACTTAACTCCTCATCTCTACGGGACTCGATTGCATAACGCCCATGGTAACGGGCGTTCAACATGGAGCGACTGCTCGCGCAACAATGCCGAAGGCATGCGCGAGCTGGCGCGGAGTGTTGAACGTCCCAGTGAGCCGCAGGCGAACGAGTTGACCTACTTGTTAGCACATTCCCACCTACCGTTGCATTCACCGGTGACAAATGACTCCGCGTATTCTGCTTCTTCCTCCCGAGCGGCTTTCAGTTTTTGCATTAGGTAATGGTTGGCTTGCGGTTGGCCACAGTGCAGGCATTCAGAACAATACGGGAAACTAGGAGCATTGCCTTTAAAGGTTGGGAAGGCCGAGATTTTGTTTATGCCGCGAGCCGCTAAGTTTTCGTTTCCCACGTACCCGAGTATTTTTTCAAGCACCGTAGAGCAGTTTGGTACGGTTTTAACGAAATCGTGATAGACGTCGATGCTGTATCCGTAGGGTTGTTTAACCGGCTTTCCACAACTCCAACACGTATCTTTGATGTAGTGGATATTCATTTCTTCTGGATCGGTTTTCCAGGATATGAGCCCAGACAACAGGTCTCTCACGAAATCTCGAAGAGGCAAGTTGAAGCCGGATACCAATGGAATTGAGCCCTCAATGGAATAATCTTCAACAACGAAGATCGGCAGTTCTTTTGATTGAGGATAGTTGATGGAGTTTGCGACATTAGCTGACACAAACCATGCTGCACGAATGCCCGATTCTTTGTACCTAGCCTGCCTGTATTTAAACTCACTAAGCGTTTGTTTTGAGAGTTGAATTTCAAAAGCAATTTTAGCTGATTTTTTCTCGCAAAATACATCGGCTACCCATTTATCTCCCTTTGGGGAAGCCCCTGGATGTTCAGTGATAACCGCCCAGTGAGCAGCCTTCGCTGATGTTGCGATAATTTCCTTCAAATAAACATGTTCCGGGCTTTCTGGTGCGGCATAGCAATCGGTAGCCTTCCGATAGTGAGCAAAGAAAAATGTGCCTAGGGGGCTCGTTTTCGCTATAGCTCGTTCGCCGCAGCAAGGCATAGCTAGCTTCTTGCGCTCTGGCGAGTTTTTCAGCTTGTTCCACGACTCAACGGTTTGCTCATAGGCAAACAGGTTGATGTTATCGAGTACAGCGCGAAGGGGCATTTTTCAGTGCTAACTTAAAGTAGACACCCTAAACGGGTGCGTTGAATCACACCTAGTAGGTGTCTAAACTGACTTTATGTTCGGTTTACCAATGCTTATCAACCATGTCAAGTCAGCAACCGCACCCTATAAACACCCGCAAACACACCTCGGACACGAATTCAAAGCCGAAACTGCTCGATCAAGTCCGCGAACGCTTGCGGACGCTGCATTACAGCATCCGCACCGAAGCCGTTTATGTCGACTGGGCCCGGCGTTACATTCTGTTTCATGGCAAACGCCATCCTCGGGAATTGGGCGCAGCCGAAATTGAAGCGTTCCTGAGCCACCTCGCCGTCGAGGGGCGGGTTTCCGCATCCACGCAGAATCAGGCGAAAAGCGCGCTGCTTTTCCTTTACCGCGAAGTGTTGGGCATCAAGCTGCCCTGGCTGGATGGCGTGACGAGCGCAAAGCGCGGCGAGCGGCTGCCGGTCGTGATGACCAAAAACGAAGTCGAGGCGGTGTTGGGACATTTGTCAGGCATCCACTCGCTGCTCGCGCGCCTGTTGTACGGCACGGGCATGCGCTTGATGGAAGGCATTCGTCTGCGCGTCAAGGATGTGGATTTCGAGCGTGGCGAAATCGTGGTCCGGGAAGGCAAGGGCAACAAGGATCGGATAACGATGCTGCCGACCCGGCTGGCCGATGAGTTGAGGGCGCATCTTGCCCAGGTCAAGACGCTGCACGAGAACGATCTTGCCCAGGGCTTCGGCGAGGTTTATCTGCCGTTCGCACTGGCGCGGAAGTATCCCGGCGCAGGACGCGAGTGGGGTTGGCAGTATGTATTTCCTTCGGTGAAGCGATCCATCGACCCGCGCTCAGGGGTCGAGCGCCGCCATCATCTGGATGAAAAGGGCATACAGCGCGCGATGAAGCGGGCGGTGCGCGATGCGGGCATCGTCAAGCAGGCGACGCCGCACACGCTACGCCATTCGTTCGCAACCCATTTGCTGCAGTCGGGCTACGATATTCGCACGGTGCAGGAGCTGCTGGGCCATCGGCATGTCGAAACCACGATGCGCTATACGCATGTGCTGAACAAGGGCGGACGCGGCGTGGTCAGCCCCTCGGACATGTGATTCGGGCCTCACGCGTCGCGCCGGCATGCGCCGCCGTCGAGCAGCCGGAACCGGCGTGAATGACCGCGACGCGTTTATTCGTTCTCCAGCGTCGTACGCGCTTCCTTGATCCTCGCCCGCACCGCGTCGGGCGCGGTGCCGCCGTAGTGGCCGCGGGCCGCGACGGAGCCTTCCAGGGTCAGTACGTCGAAGACGTCCGGGCCGATCTGGTCGCTGAAGGCCTGCAGCTCGTCGAGCGGCAGTTCGCTGAGATCGAGGTCGCGCTCGATGCCGTGGCGCACGGCCTTGCCGACGACTTCGTGGGCATCGCGGAAGGGCACGCCCTTGCGCACCAGATAGTCGGCCAGATCCGTGGCCGTGGCATAGCCCTGCATGGCGGCGGCGCGCATGCGCTCGCGGCGTGGCTCGATGGCCGGGACCATGTCGGCGAACACGCGCAGGCTGCCGCGCACGGTATCGACCGCATCGAACAGGGGTTCCTTGTCTTCCTGATTGTCCTTGTTGTAGGCGAGCGGCTGGCCTTTCATCAGGGTCAGCAGGCTGATCAGATCGCCGTTGACGCGGCCGGCCTTGCCACGCAGCAGCTCGGGTACGTCCGGATTCTTTTTCTGCGGCATGATCGACGAGCCGGTGCAGAAGCGGTCGGGCAGGTCGACGAAGCCAAACTGCGCCGAGGCCCACAGGATCATTTCCTCGGACATGCGCGAGAGGTGGGTCATGATGAGCGCGGCGGCGGCGCAGGTCTCGATCGCAAAGTCGCGATCGGAGACGGCGTCGAGCGAGTTCGCCGCGACGCCCTCGAAGCCGAGCAGGCTGGCCGCGTAGGCGCGGTCGATGGGGTAGGTGGTGCCGGCAAGCGCGGCGGCGCCGAGCGGCATGACGTTGACCCGGCGACGCGCATCGCGCAGGCGCGCGCTGTCGCGGGCGAGCATTTCGTACCAGGCGAGCAGGTGGTGGCCGAAGGTGACGGGCATGGCGACCTGCAGGTGGGTGAAACCGGGCATGATGGTGTCGGCCTCGCGCTCGGCGAGATCGAGCAGGCCGCGGCGCGCGCGCTTGAGTTCCGCGAGGATGTGGTCGATTTCCTCGCGCAGCCACAGACGGATGTCGGTGGCGACCTGGTCGTTGCGCGAGCGCCCGGTGTGCAGCTTCTTGCCCGCGGCGCCGATGCGCGCGGTCAGCCGCGCCTCGATGTTCATGTGCACGTCTTCGAGCCCCACGGACCACTCGAATTCGCCGCGCTCGATCTCGCCGAGGATCTCGTCCAGCCCGGCGACGATGTCGTCGCATTCGCGGTCACTGAGCACGCCGACGTGGGCAAGCATGTGCGCATGCGCCTTGGAGCCCTCGATGTCGTGCCGGTAGAGCCGGCGGTCGAAGTCCACCGAGGCGGTGAAGGCCTCCACGAAGGCGTCCGTGGATTCGCTGAAACGCCCGCCCCAAAGCTTGTCGACACGCTGATCGCTCATCTTTTACCTCCTGTAGGCTCGCGAGTATACGCAACTTGCGTTTACCGGCGAACTCGCTGACCATCGGTGAAAATCCTATAAAAGACACCCGCATGCGCGTAGAGGGCAGTCCATCGAGCCCGTTTCTCCCGGATTTCTGCCGGGATAACACTCTGCTGCTCGTGATCCTGATGGCCGAGTTGCTGGCCGTGATCCTGTCGCTGGCGCATAGCGGTACCGGCGTCCACTTCTGGCGCGCGCTGGCCCTGACCTCGCTGTTCATCCAGTGGATAGCGCTCGGTTCGATCGCGGCGCTCTGCCGTCTCGGCCCCTGGCTGAACCGGCGCCCGCCCGTAGTCGCCGCCGCCATCGCCTACGTCATCGTGATTCTGGTCACGCTCGGACTTTCGGCCCTCACCGCGCTGTTTCTCGATTGGGTCGTACGGCCGGACAACGTGAACCTCGACCGCGACCTCCAGTTTCTAATGCGCAACACCTTGATCAGCGCCATAGTGACCGCGGTCGGTCTACGCTACATGTATGTGCAACACGATTGGAAACGCAGCATCGAGGCGCGAACGGGGGCAAGACTGGCCGCGCTGCAGGCTCGCATCAGACCGCATTTCCTGTTCAACAGCATGAACAGCATTGCGGCCCTGATCCGCAGCCGGCCTGCGGTCGCCGAAACGGCGGTACTCGATCTGGCCTCGGTTTTCCGCTCGGTGCTGGAGGAGCGGGACTGGTCCACCCTGGCGGAGGAGCTGGAGCTGAGCCGGCACTATCTCTCGCTGGAGGCCCTGCGCCTGGGCGACCGACTGCGGATCGAATGGCGCATCGAGCCCGGATTGGATGCGGCACGCATGCCGGCGTTGTCGCTGCAGCCGTTGGTGGAAAATGCCGTTTACCACGGCATTCAGCCCAGGCCGTCGGGCGGTACCATCCGCATCGACGCGCGCCGCGACGGCATGAAGCTGGTCGTGGTCGTCGAAAACCCCTTGCCAGGGCCCGATGCGAACCCGCACCGCGGCAACGGGATGGCCGTGGACAATCTCAGGGAACGGCTCGCTCTGGCCTACGACGGCCGAGCGAAGCTCGTGGTCGAACAGGACGCCGAGCGGTTCTCGGTGCAACTCCGCCTGCCGATGGAAGCAAAAGATGCGCGTGATGATCGTGGATGACGAACCCCTGGCACGCGAGCGCCTCAAGGCGTTGCTGCCCGACTGCGGGGACTACACCCTCTGCGGCGAAGCCTCGAACGGCGAGGAAGCACTGCAGACCGCCGCCCGCTGCCGGCCGGACATCGTGCTGATGGATATCCGCATGCCGGGCATCGACGGCATGGCCGCCGCGCGGCGGCTCGCCGAGCTGCGCGACGCGCCCGCGGTGATTTTCACCACCGCCTACGACCAGCACGCCCTGTCCGCCTTCGAGGCCCAGGCCACCGACTATCTGCTCAAGCCCGTGCGCCGCGAACGTCTGCAGGAAGCCCTGGCCAAGGCGCAGCGGCTGACGCGGCCGCAGCTGGCCCACGTGCTGCAGGATGCCGAAGACGACGGCGAAGGACGCAGCCATCTGTGCGCGCGTTCACGCGGGCGCCTGGATCTGGTGCCGATCGAGGAGGTCTATTACCTGCGCGCCGACCACAAGTACGTGACCGTGCGCCACCCCGGCGGAGAGATGCTGATCGAGGAATCGCTCAAAACGCTAGAAGAGGAATTTCCACGTCGTTTTCTGCGCATCCACCGCAACGCCTTGGCGGCACGGGCGCATATTGCCGGGCTGGAGCGCGACGCGCGCGGCCGGCTGACCGTCTACTTCAAGGGCATCGACGAAAGACTGGAGGTCAGCCGCCGGCACGCGGCTGAGGTGAGGGAGTCCGTGCAGCGTCTTTGAGCACGGCAGCCGCATGATCGATCGCCTCGTCCAGGAACGCGCCGTAGAAGTCGGGGGTGCTCAATCCCACCAGCGGCTTGGTCAGCAGGCGCCCGTCCGGGCCGAGCAGCAGCACGGTCGGCGTCACGGTGACGTTGTAGCGCGCGGCAAAGGCCTCCGGCGAAACCCAGGCGCCGTCGAACCCCTTCAGGCGCTGCCCCGAATCGCGGTGGAGCTGCAGCAGGATCACGCGATCGCGATAATCGCCGCTCAGGATCATCGGTTCGAGGAAATCCTCCCGCACGGCGATGCAATAGGGACAGTCGCGCTGAGCGATCTCGATCAGGATGGGACGTTTGCCTGCTGCCGCTGCGACCGCCGCCAGATCGCTCGCCTCCGGCAGCTTGCCGGCCGCGTGCGCACCCACCGAGGCGAACAGCAGCAGCCCCGCCACGACACACCAAATCCTCGCTTCTCTGACCATCCCGACCCCCAGACCCGCGCCGAACAACGCCGCAGGCTAATCCTATATACTCATAGCCCTGTTTCACGCAACCATCATATCGATTATGACGAATCGCCTCAGGATAGCCACCCGCAAGAGCCCGCTCGCCGTGTGGCAGGCCGAGGAAGTCGCCAGACGGCTGCGCGAGCTTCACCCCGGGCTGGAGGTCACGCTGGTGCGCATGAGCACGCGCGGCGACCAGATGCTCGACAGCCCGCTGTCCAAGATCGGCGGCAAGGGTCTGTTCGTCAAGGAACTGGAGCAGGCACTGCTCGACGGCGAGGCGGACATCGCCGTGCACTCGATGAAGGACGTGCCGGTGGCCTTCCCGCCAGGGTTGGGGCTGCAGGTCATCCTCGAACGCGACAGCCCCTTCGACGCGTTCGTTTCCAACCGCTACGACAGCCCGGCCGACATGCCCCCCGACGCGCACGTGGGCAGCGCCAGCCTGCGCAGACAGGCGCAGATCATGTCGCGCTTCCCGCGCTTCACGGTCAGCCCGCTGCGCGGCAACGTCAACACTCGACTCGCCAAGCTGGATGCCGGCGAATACGACGCCATCATTCTCGCCGCCTCCGGATTGCGCCGCATCGGCCTGAGCGAGCGCATCCGCGCCGTCATGGACGCGGACGAATCCCTCCCGGCCATCGGGCAGGGCGCCCTTGGCATCGAAACCCGGCTGGACGACGCTCGCGTGCAGGCGCTGATCGGACCGCTGGACCATGCCGATACGCACTGCTGCGTACGCGCCGAACGTGCGCTGAACGCACGCCTCAACGGCGGCTGCCAGGTACCGATCGCCGGTTATGCCGAACTCGACGGCGACCGCCTGCGCTTGCGTGGTCTGGTCGGCACGCCCGATGGCGGCCGGATCTACCGCGCGGAAGCAGACGGCCCCGCGGACATGCCCGAAGCACTGGGCACGGCAATCGGCGAAGCACTGCTGGCGCAGGGCGCGGGCGAGGTCTTGGTCTCGCTCGGCATCGCACCGCCCGACGTCGCCCACTAGGCTCGCCCATGGCCATGCCCGCCCCCATGTCGGACCGCCCGCTCTCCCATCTTGGCGTGGTGATCACCCGCCCGGCTCATCAGGCCGAAACCTTGTGCGCGCGCATCGAGGACGCGGGCGGGCGGGCCATACGCTTTCCCGTTCTGGAAATACTCGATCCCATCGACCGCGCGCCGCTGATTCGGCAGATCGACCAGCTCGAAACCTTCGATCTGGCGATCTTCATCAGCCCCAATGCCGTGCACAAGGTCATGAACCTGGTCAAGGCACGGCGCAGTTGGCCCGCCAATGTGCGCATTGCCGCCATTGGCGCGAAATCGGCCCGTGCGCTCGAACAGAGCGGTCTTACCGTGGATATCCGGCCCGGCCGGCGTTTCGACAGCGAAGCGCTCCTGGAGGCGCCCGAGCTGCAGGACATGGCCGGTCGCCGCGTGATCATCTTTCGCGGCGACGGCGGCAGGGAAATGCTCGGCGATACCCTGCGCGCGCGTGGTGCCGAGGTGGTCTACGCCAATGCCTACCGCCGTGAAAAGCCCAGCGGCGATAACGGTGCGCTGCTCTATCACTGGTCGCGCGGCGAGGTCGGCGTCGTCATGGTGACGAGTGCTGAGGGCCTGCACAACCTGTTCGATATGGTCGGCAAGCTCGGCCAGATGTGGCTGCGCAAAACGCCTCTGATACTCGGCAGCGCTCGCCTGGCGGAAACCGCCCGCGAGCTGGGTCACCAGCTGCCGCCCATCGTCGCCGAAGATCCAAGCGACGAAGCGATGTTCGATGCTCTCTCCAATTGGGCCAGTCACCGGGACGCGACATGACAAGCGAAGCCTCCGAACCCAAACGCGGAGATCAGGCGGCGCCTGACGCGCTCACGCCTACGACCGCTCAGGACGCCCCGGCAACCGAGCCGCCGGCAGCCGACGACGCCGCAACGGATGCCGGGGAAACCCCGACGCCTCCGCGCGCTTCGGCCAGCGGGCGCGTGGCGCTGGTACTGGCGCTGCTCGCGCTGATCCTGTTGGCCGCCGGCGGCGGCGCGGGTTACTGGGCCTGGTCCCAGTTCCGCCACACGATGGACATGCAGGCGGCTACCCTCGCGCAATTGCGCGAAACGCTGGACAGCAAGGCCTCCGAATCGAGTCTCGCCGACCTGGATCAGCAGACCAGGCAGCTCGACGCGCAGCAGCAGGCACAGTCACACGCCCTCAAGTCGCTCAACCAGGCCCTGCAGCAAAGCCAGGTTCTGAACCAGCGTGATCAGCGCGGCTGGACGGTCTCCGAGGTCGAGTATCTGATGCGCATCGCGCGCTACCGGCTCGACCTTCTGCACGACGTTCATGGCGCCGTGGCCGCGTTGACGCAGGCCGACCAGCGCCTGGCGCATCTTGGCGACCCCGATCTGCTGCCGGTGCGCCAGGCGCTCGCCGCGGAGATCCAGTCGCTGCGCGACTACCAGGCTCCGGACAAGGTCGGTATTCTTTTGCAGCTCAATCAGATCCTCAGCCACATCGTCCTGCCCACACCGCTCGGCACGGCGCTGCTCGATCGCGGCGACGCGACCGCCACCCCGGTCCATGCCGAAACGACGAAGAAGCCCGGCGGCTTCCGCGGCTTCATCGAAGCCGTATGGCACAGCATCTCCGAACACGTGAGCATTCGCCACTATCCCCAGCGCGTGAACGACCTCGCCGTGATCACGACGCAGGCGCAGGCCGCACAGTCGCTGTATCTGTACCTCGAAAACGCACGCGCGGCCGTACTGGCGGGCGATAACGGGGCCTATCACCAGGCGCTCGCTCACGTCATGGACGCCCTTCACCAGGGCAATGGCGATCAGGCGCTGCGCAGCGGCCTGCTCAGCACACTCGACAAGCTGAACGCGGTCGATCTGGCGCCGCCTCTGCCATCGCTCGGCGAGGCCCTCAAGCGGCTCAGACATCTCGCCGCCGCCGCGCCGGCCGGGGGTCCGTCTGCATGAGACTCCTGTTCGCCGCCTTGCTGGCAATGTTGGTGACCGGTGCCGCCGTGCACTGGGCGCTGCGCGATCCCGGCTACGCGGTTCTGGCCTGGGGACATTGGTCCGTCGAGCTGTCGCTGGTCGATCTACTGGTGGTACTGGCCCTGTGCTTCGTGCTGCTCTACGGCCTGATACGTCTGATCGCCCGGGTCTGGCGCACCCCGCGCGACCTTTCCGCGCGCCTGCACCTGCGCCGCGCCGAGCGGGCACGGCGCGGCCTGACCCGTGGCCTGATCGAGCTGGCCGAAGGACGCTGGAAGGAGTCGGAAAAGCTGCTGATCCGCAGCGCCTCCGGCAGTCAGACGCCGCTGCTCAACTACCTCGCGGCCGCCAGAAGCGCGCAGATGCAGCAGGCCTACGACCGGCGCGACGAATACCTGCGTCGCGGCCTTGAAAGCAACCCAAATGCACAGGTGGCCGTCGAGCTGACCCAGGCCGAGCTGCAACTCGCGCATGGGCAGACCGAGCAGGCACTCGCCACGCTCAACCATCTGCGCGAGGTGGCGCCGGATCACGCCTACGTTTCCAAGCTGCTCGGCCGTCTGTACATCCAGCTCAACGACTGGGAGGCACTGGCCAAGCTGCTGCCGCGTCTGCGACGTACCACGGCCATCAGTCCCGATCGCGTCGAGGATCTGGAGATCAAGGTGTTCGGCGGACTCTTCGCCCGGCAGACGGAGCAGGCCGATCTGTCACGCCTGAGTGGATTCTGGGAGGCGCTTCCGCGCAAAAGCCGTCAGCGACCCGAGCTGATCGGACTTTACGTCGACCAGTTGATCGCGCTCGGCGCTACGGAACAGGCGGAGCGCCTGCTGGCGCGCAGCCTGAACCGCTCCTGGAGCGATGCACTTGCCGCGCGTTACGGCATGCTGTCGCTGCCCGAGCCCACACAGCAGCTCAAGCAGGCGGAATCCTGGCTGCGCTCGAATCCGCACAGCGGAGCTTTGCTGCTCAGTCTGGCGCGCATCAGCCGTGGTGCCCAGCTCTGGGGCAAGGCCCGCAGCTATTACGAAGCCAGTCTCGCTGAAAACCCCGGCGGCGAGGCCTATCTGGAACTGGGCGAGCTGCTCGTGCAGATCGGCGAGAACGACGCCGCCTGCGACTGCTACCACCGCGGCCTGAGTCTACTGATCCACGGTGCACAGGCGCTGGAAAAAGCCAACATCCGTCCAGAAAGGGATCGCTATCTCAGACCGCAGATCAGCGAGCGCCTCGTCAACGACGTCGACGACATCTATACGGTTTAACCGACGTCGCCATCGTCCGACTGCAGCGCTTCCAGCGTATCCGCGCCATACTCGAAACTATCGTAAAACAATCGGTCTTCCGGCAGCCCGCGCGCCAGAAAGGCCTTTTCGGCCGCCGCGATCATCGCCGGAGGTCCGCAGAGATAGACGTCGAATGCGCTCAGATCAGGGTATGCCCGGAGCACCGACTCATGCACCCATCCGGTCTCGCCGGACCAATCATCGGCCGGCAACGGCGCCGACAGCACGGGCGTATAACTCAGTGGCGCCCATGCGTCCGCCCAGGCCCGCACTTGCTCATGGCGATACAGGTCCGCGCGCGCGCGCGCCCCCCAGAAAAAATGAATCGGCCGCTCGACGCCCGTTTCCATGGCATGCTCGATCATGCCCTGGATAGGCGCATACCCGGTGCCTCCGGCGACCATCAGCAGCGGACGCTCGCTGTCCTCGCGCAGAAAAAATGCGCCTAGCGGACCTTCGATACGCAGCAGTGCCTTGGGCGCCATGCCGCCGAATACGCTACCCGTGAAATGACCGCCGGGGACATGGCGGATGTGCAGCTCGAGGTACTCGCTGCGATGTGGCGGATTGGCCAGGGAGAAGCTGCGCCGACGCCCATCCTTGAGCAGGATGTCGATGTACTGGCCCGGCAGGAACGTCAGCTGCTCCGTACTGGGGAGACGCAGGCGCATTTCCATCACGTCGTGGTTGAGCCGCTCCAGCGCGACCACGCGCACCGGCAGGATCTTGACCACGATGTCGCGCGCGGCACCGATGTCGCGAACTTCCAGCTCCAGGTCGCTCAAGGGCACGGCCTGGCAGCAAAGCACCTTGCCGGACTCGATGTCCTGCGCGCTCAGGCCCGGGGGTTTCCTGGGTCCATAGTCGACTTCGCCTTCGATCAAGCGGCCTAAACAGCTGCGGCAGGCGCCGTTGCGGCAACCATAGGGGAACGCGAACCCCTCGCGCAGCGCGGCTTCAAGGATACGCTCGTCGTCATCCACCTCGAAACTGTGGCCGCTGGGGCGTAAAGTCACCGTGAAACTCATAGTCGTTCCGTCCGCGTATTGGCAAACGCAGTATTATGTGGGATTGAATCAACGGATATAAGGCCGTGACGACCACGCTCATTATCGGATGCGGCTACGTGGGAACGCGCGTCGCGCAGCGGTTGCGGGCCCAGCCTGGCCATACCGTCGTCGCCACCACGCAACGCCCGGAACGGGCAGAAAGGTTGCGCGACCTGGGGGTCGAGGCCGTTGCCCTCGACCTGGATGGTGACGATATCGCCGGCCTGCCCCTGCCCGAGCCGCCCTACCGCCTGCTCTACCTCGTCGCGCCGCCGCCGCAGGGCGAGGTCGACACACGTCTGCAGCGCGTATTGCGACACCTCGCCGATCACGCGCCAACCCATACCGTCTACGTCGGCACGACCGGTATATACGGCAATCAAGATGGCCGCTGGGTCGACGAACAAACGGCGCCGAAGCCCGCCAGTGCGCGTGCATATCGCCGGCTTGATGCTGAATCACGATTCACCGCCTGGTGCGCCGCATCCGGAAGCAGTCTCACCCGGCTCCGCGTGGCCGGTATCTACGGCCCCGACAGGCTGCCGCTCGATCGCATCAGGCAAGGGCAGCCGATCGTCATTCCGGCGCAAGCGCCCTGGAGCAATCGTATCCAGGTCGAGGACCTCGCCACGGTTTGCCTGGCGGCACTTTCACGGACAGGTCAAAACGAGTTGTTCAACGTCACTGACGGCAATCCCAGCAGTACGAGCGCATATGTCCTCGCCGTTGCCGACGCATGCGGACTCGCTCCGCCACCCTGCATTCCTCTCGCGCAAGCCATACGCCATGCCAGCCCGGCCGGACTCAGCTATCTCACCGAATCCCGGCGGATCGACATTCGCAGACTACGAGATGCATTGGGTTTCACACCGCAATACCCGGATGTGACCGCCTATCTTGCCGAAAACCGACTCGACCCCGGCTACCTCGCAAAATGACCTATCTCAAACTTTTCGCGATGGCCCTCTTCTGGGGTGGCACATTCGTTTCCGGACGCCTGCTATCCGGCCATGTTGATCCTGCCGCAGCCGCTTTCATTCGTTTTACCTTCGCATCGATCTGCCTCTTGTTTCTTGCGCAGCTGATCGAGGGTGGATTGCCGAGGCTCGGCGGTCGTCAAGTATTGGCCGTTCTGCTGCTGGGTGCGACCGGTGTTTTCGCTTACAACCTTTTTTTCTTCAAGGCACTTGAAACACTCGCCGCCGGAAGGGCGGCGGCGACCATCGCCATGAACCCGGCACTGATCGCATTGCTGTCCTGGCTTCTGTTACGCGAATCGTTAAGCGGTGTGCGGTTATTCGGCATCGCCACGTCGCTATGCGGGGCTCTGATCGTAATCTCGCATGGCGAACCCGCCCGCCTGCTGGATGGCGGTTTGCCCAGCGGCACGCTGGACATCTTGGTATGCTTGGTCAGTTGGGTCGCCTATTCGTTGATCGGCCGACAGGTGATGCGCGGGCTTACGCCGCTGGCTTCCGTGACCTATTCGTCGATGGCAGGCGCGCTAATGCTCTTGTGGCCAGCTCTGCACGGCGGGGTCGCCAGCGCGGTCTGGGCCTATACGGCGATGGACTGGGGCAATCTCGCATATCTCGGTATCGCGGGCACCGCCCTGGGATTCGTCTGGTACTACCAGGGCATTAAGCGTATCGGCGCCACTCGCGCCAGCATTTTTATCAATATCGTACCGATCAGCGCGGTCACGCTGGGGCACCTGATACTGGGCGAGGTGGTCGATGGCTCACTGGTCGTGGGCGGACTGTTGGTGATCGGCGGGGTCTATCTGACCAACGTCGGATTGGCCAACCCTTTCAGGCGGCGTACCCTCGCCTAACCACCTAACTAACGCCGAACGCCGAACGCCTGACGTCAGAAGGTGCTGACCAGGTAGAAGCCGTACTTGATCCTGCCCGCGATATCGGGACGGAAGTCCTGCCCGACGATCGAAACCGGCGGATCGCTCGCGGCTCCAAGGTAAAAGCCCAATCTTGCCGGGGCGTAACCGTCGACGCTGACGCTCTGAATGCCGCCTGCACGCATGCGGACATCATTGACCAGAAGCCCGGGTGCAACCGCCCGAGCCTGCGCTCCGACCAATGTCCAGGTCAGGCTGTTGTCCTGCGGCAGATCGAACTCCGTATTGGCTACGGCGAGCGCCGGCATGGCCATGCAAAGGGCCAGTGCCCACGCACGGATACCGCTCAATCGGTTCATCGCAAGCTCCCTCTTCATATACTTATCGGTAGGGAGTCCCAAGCCGTCGCATAGTCATCCGTCGCCGCACCTTTAGTGAGTCGGAGATTCACCACGGATCTCATCCGCTGTGGCAACCGGCTGTCATGGCTCATGACGAGCTGTAGACCCCTGGCTTTGCGTCCCCGCCTTTCGACGGGTTTGCCTTTTCCCTATTCGGTCTATGGATGTTAGGCGAAAGCTCCCGATGATGGCAAGTTCGTCGACTAACGGCCGTCGATGACGGACCGGCGGTCGGTCATCGTTGCAGAATCAGCATGATCCCCGCAACCACCGCCAAAGCAGACATCAGCAACTCACGATATTCAAAACGTATGTGCACCAGTGTGCTGAGTCCCGTCAGCAGCAACCAGATACCCGTCAGCACAAATCCCAGACGACGCATGGGAGATCTCCTTGTATTGGTTTTTGGTGTTGGTTTTGGCCCGTAAGCGGATCAGCCCAGATTCAGGCTGGGCCAGAGCGCATCGACGCGAGCCTTCACGCCCTCATCCATCTCGATGGGGCGCCCCCATTCCCGTTGCGTCTCTCCAGGCCATTTGCTGGTCGCATCCAAGCCCATTTTGGAGCCGAGTCCAGACACGGGCGATGCGAAATCAAGATAGTCGATGGGCGTATTGTCGATAAGGACCGTGTCTCGTATCGGATCCATGCGTGTGGTGACGGCCCAGATCACATCCTGCCAGTTCCGCGTGTCGATGTCCTCGTCCACGACGATCACGAACTTGGTATACATGAACTGCCGCAGGAAGCTCCAAACGCCCATCATCACGCGCTTGGCGTGCCCAGGATACTGTTTGCGCATGCTGACGACGGCCATCCGGTACGAACAGCCCTCCGGCGGAAGATAGAAGTCGACGATTTCTGGAAACTGCTTTTGCAGCAGCGGCACGAAGACCTCGTTGAGCGCAAGGCCCAGCACGGCAGGTTCGTCCGGTGGGCGCCCGGTGTAGGTGCTATGGTAGATGGGGTCGCGCCGATGGGTCATCCGGTCCACGGTCAGAACGGGGAAACGATCGACTTCGTTGTAATAACCCGTATGATCGCCAAACGGCCCTTCATCGGCCTCATCGTCGGGCATGATACGCCCTTCAAGCACGATTTCTGCCGACGCAGGCACGGACAGGTCCGAGCCCAGGCACTGCGTTAATTCGGTCTTGCTGCCACGCAACAAACCGGCAAACGCATATTCGGACAGGCTGTCGGGCACCGGCGTAACCGCCGCCAGGATCGTGGCCGGATCGGCGCCTAGCGTTACCGCGACAGGGAAACCCTCGCCAGGGTGTGCCTTCTGCCAGTCGCGGAAATCCAACGCGCCACCACGATGCGACAGCCAGCGCATGATCACCCGATTTCGCCCTATTACCTGTTGCCGATAGATGCCCAGATTCTGTCGCTCCTTGCATGGACCCCTGGTTGTAACCAGTCCCCACGTGATCAGCGGACCCGCATCTCCGGGCCAGCATGTTTGCACCGGAAGGCGTGAGAGATCGACATCGTCACCCTCGAGCACCACCTCGTGGCAAGGCGCAGCCGTCACCAGTTTAGGCGCCATATCGAGAATTTTTCTGAATATGGGCAGGCTCTTCCATGCTGCCTTGAGTCCCTTTGGCGGTTCGGGCTCCTTAAGGAATGCCAGCAACTTGCCGACTTCACGCAGGGCTTCGACCGATTCCTCGCCCATACCCATCGCCACGCGCTCCGGTGTACCGAATAAATTCGCCAGTACCGGAATCTGGTGGTTCCTCGGATTTTCGAACAGAAGCGCTGGCCCGCCGGTTCTCAGTATGCGGTCGCATATCTCCGTCATCTCAAGTACGGGATCGACCTCCACCGCGATACGTCGCAATTCACCGCGCGACTCGAGTTGGCGCATGAAATCCCTGAGATCGCGGTACTTCATCGTGCCTGTACATCCATTGCGTTATCCAGATCGAATTCGCCGATCACCGGCGCATGGTCGGACGGTCTGTCCCAACCACGTGGCGTACGATCGATCCAGGCGCGAGTGCAACGCTTTGCCAATGCCGTATTGGCCAGTAGCAGGTCGATTCTCAAACCGAGATTTCGACGAAAGCCCGCTGCGCGGTAGTCCCACCACGAAAATGAATTATCAGGTTGCTCAAAAAGCCTGAAGGTATCCTTGAAGCCCAGCGATTTGATGTTTTCCAAGGCGGACCGTTCCTGTACCGAACAAAGTATCTTGTCTCGCCACATATCCGGGTCGTGTACGTCCTCATCGGCTGGCGCAATATTGAAGTCGCCAAGGATTACGTAATAGTCGTAAACGCCTACGTCCGATCGTACGTAATCCGTCACCTTATCCAGCCAGTGCATTTTATACGCGAACTTGTCCGAGCCGACTTCCTGTCCATTCACGACATACAGATTCAATATTCTCAGATTCCCAATATCGGCGGCCAGTATTCGTCTTTGCGGATCGTCAAGACCCGGGATGTCGGTCAGCGGGTTTCGAATTTCATAGTGAGTTCTCGCCAATATCGCGACGCCGTTATACGTCTTTTGGCCCGAGTAAAGCACCTCGTAACCCAATTCCGAAAAGTGATCGGCGGGAAAACGGTCGTCCGGAAGTTTGGTTTCCTGCAAGGCAAGAATGTCGGGTTTTTCCGCGTCTAGCCACTCAATCACGTGCGGAAGCCGTACATTGAGCGAATTGACATTCCAGCTTGCGATTTTGACCGGCATCAGGCCGCTATCCCCATATGTTTGAGGAGCGCATCGATCCTGGGCTCGCGTCCACGAAACCGCTTGAATAGCTCCATGGCCGGCTTCGAACCGCCCATTTCCAGAATATTCTCGAGGAATGCCGTTCCCGTACTGCTGTCGAAAAGGCCCTTTTCCTCAAATTTCGCGAACGCATCTGCCGATAGGACTTCGGCCCATTTGTAGCTGTAATAACCTGCCGCATAACCACCGCCGAATATATGCGCGAAGCTGTGCTGGAAACGATTGAAGGCAGGCGGCCTTACCACCGCCACCTCCTGTCTGACCTCATCGACGATGGCCTGAATCTCCGCCGCATTCGGCGCTGTTTCCAACATGTGGAGACGCATGTCCACCATCGCGAACTCCACCTGCCTCAGCATCTGCATGCCTGCTTGAAAATCTCGGGTAGCCAGTAACGAGGCTCTCAAGGTGGCCGGCAGCGAGGCGCCGGTTTCATAGTGACCGGAAATGCTTTCGATGACTTCGTCCTGCCAACACCAGTTTTCCATAAATTGGCTCGGCAATTCGACGGCATCCCACTCAACTCCGCGTATACCCGAGAGCTGTGCATACGGCACTCGAGTGAGCATGTGATGAAGTCCGTGGCCGAATTCATGAAACAGCGTAACGACCTCGTCGTGCGTGAACAGGCCCGGTTTACCATCAACAGGCGGTGAGGAATTACATGTCAGGTAAGCAACCGGGTGACGAACACCATCGGCCGCCGCGTGATAAGCCCTGCATTCGTCCATCCATGCGCCACCGCGCTTATGCTTGCGCGCGTGCAGGTCGACATAAAATTGTGCTCGGAGCTCGCCCGTACTGTCGTGCACATCGTAGAAGCGGACATCCTCATGCCAGGTTTCAATCTTGGCGTCGCTGAGCGAAATACTGATGCCGAACAGTCGATTGGCAAGGTTGAATAAGCCTTGCAGAACACGATCGACCGGGAAATACGCTTTGACTTCCTCTTCACTGTATTGGTATCGATGCTCTCTCAACTTCTGCGTGGCGTACGCCATGTCCCATGATTGTAACTGTGGTATATCAAGTTGCTCCGCAGCAAAGGCTCGTAATTCGTCCAATTCTCGTTGAGCTGCCTGACGCGACCTTTCTGCAAGATCTCGCAGAAAATCCATCACTTCCTCTGCCGACGAAGCCATCTTGGTCATCAACGATTCTTCGGCAAAATTTCGCATACCCAGCAAATGTGACAGTTGCAGCCTCAGATCCAGAATCTCACACATGATCTCGGAATTATTCCAGCGTCCGGCTTGCGGTCCCTGGTCCGACGCTCGTGTGGCATAGGCGGTATAAATCTGCTCGCGCAGGTCGCGGTCATCGCAATAGCTGATAACGGCATCGTAGGAGGGAAAATCCAGAGTCAGACGGTAACCGGCTTCGCCAAGTGTAGCGGCTGCCTGTCTGGCCTGTGCCAAACCCGATGGCGTCATGCCCGCAAGCCGGTGTTGGTCGCTGACGTTCACGCTCCAGCCATCCGTCGCATCCAGGAGATTCTCTTCGAATTTCGACTGCAAGGCCGACAGTCTCTGCTGCAACCTGGAGAACACTTCCTTGTCTGCCGGTGCCAGGTCGACACCGGAAAGATGAAAATCCCTCAAGGTATCGTCGACCAGTTTGCGCTGGGTTTCATCCAGCGCCAGCTCTTCCGCACGCTCGGACAGATCACGCCAAAGCTCGTACAAGGCGCGGTTGTGACCCAACTCAGTGTGATAGGCCGAGATCAACGGCAGGCAGGCGTTATAGGCCTCGCGTAATGCCTCGTGGCTGGAAACCGCATTCAGATGCCTGACCGGCGACCATACCCGCTCAAGCCCCTCGTCCAGTTCTGCCGCCCACTCCGCCACGTTGTTCCAGTTCGCCGGTTCGCCACTGTCGAGACGCTCAAGGATGCGTCGGCGATTGTCCGCCAGCTTTTGCGTAATCGCCGGTACCACGTGAGCGGCCTCGATGCTCGCGAATGCGGGCAGCCCGTGGGATTCGAGCAGTGGGTTATACATGGGGCACCTAAATTTAAATTATTGATATATAAGTTTAAATATCAATATTCTCGGCTTTGAGAGCATTCGCTTCGATGAAATCGCGACGCGGTTCCACCTGATCTCCCATCAGTGTCGTGAACACTTCGTCTGCCGCAATCGCATCCTCGATCCGTACCTGGAGCAGCCGCCGCGTCTCGGGATTCATGGTGGTTTCCCACAGTTGATCCGGATTCATCTCGCCCAGACCCTTGTAACGCTGAATGGAAACGCCGCGTTTGCCTTCCTCGGTCAGCCAGTGCATGACCTCGGCGAAGTGACCGACCGGCTGACTGCGTTCGCCTCGTTGGATAGAGGCACCCACTTCCAGCAGTCCATCGATGCGCTCCGCCAAACCATTGAGCAGCGCGAACTCCGCCGACTGAAAGAACGCCATCGGAATCTCTTTCGCGCTATCAAGTCCGTGCTGCGTGCGGATCAATCTAATAACCGCATGCGCTTCATCCACCTCGACCCGTAGCGTCGCTGCCTCCAGTTTTGCGTTGGCGCGCTCGGTCAGGATTTGAAGCCAATTGCGGAGCGACGGCACATCATCCACTTGCTGGCGCAGCGGCAGGAACATCATCTCGCCAGTCACCTCCGACGGATAACGCCTTGCCAGTCGTCGGACCGTTGCGACGCAGGCTTGATAGCGTTTCGCTAGATCACCCAGCGCTTCCTCGCTCAAAGGCGGTGCAACGGCATTGATATGCAATTGCGCGCCGTCCAGCGCGTTTTGCAGCAGATACGCCGTCATTTCCGCGTCGTCCTTGACGTAATGTTCCTGCTTGCCGCGTTTGATCTTGTACAACGGCGGCTGTGCGATGTAGATATGCCCGCGTTCGACAAGCTCGTGCATCTGCCGATAGAAGAATGTCAGCAGCAACGTGCGAATATGCGAGCCATCGACGTCCGCATCGGTCATGATGATGACGCGATGGTAGCGCAGCTTGTCCGGGCTAAATTCATCACGGCCGATCCCGCAACCCAGCGCAGTGATCAGCGTGCCGACCTCCGCCGAACCCAGCATCTTGTCGAAACGTGCCTTCTCGACATTCAGTATCTTGCCCTTGAGCGGCAGGATTGCCTGCGTCCGCCTGTCTCTGCCCTGTTTTGCGGAGCCGCCTGCCGAGTCACCCTCCACCAGGAAAAGCTCAGATAACGCCGGATCCCTTTCCTGGCAGTCCGCCAGCTTGCCCGGCAACCCCGCAACGTCAAGCGCCCCTTTGCGGCGCGTCATCTCGCGTGCGCGCCGGGCCGCCTCTCTTGCCCTTGCGGCATCGATGATCTTTGCCACGATGGACTTGGCTTCGACCGGATTTTCCAGCAGGAAGCTTTGCAGACGCTCCGACATCTCGGATTCGACCACCGCCTTGACCTCGGAAGAAACCAGTTTCTCCTTGGTCTGAGAGGAAAACTTAGGATCCGGCACCTTGACGGACAATACGGCTGTGAGGCCTTCTCGCGCATCGTCGCCGCTCATCGAGACCTTTTGTTTTTTGCTGATGCCTTCGGCCTCAAGATACTGGTTCAGCGTCCGCGTCATCGCCGCGCGGAACCCCGCCAAATGCGTACCGCCATCCTTTTGCGGGATGTTGTTGGTGTAGCAGAAGATGGTTTCCTGGTAGCTGTTGTTCCACTGCAGCGCGACTTCAACGCCGATGCCGTCACGTTCCGCCGTGAAATAGAGCACCGTCGGGTGCAATGGTTCCTTGTTGCGGTTCAGGTGCGCCACGAAGGCGTTGATGCCGCCTTCGTATTGAAAGACATCACGTTTATCGTTGCGCTCATCCGATAGCTCGATGCGCACACCCGAGTTCAGGAATGACAGTTCGCGCAGTCGCTTGGCGAGTATGTCGTAGTGGTATTCGGTGTCGCCAAATATTGACGGACTTGGCTTGAAGTGAACCATCGTGCCGGTCCTATCGGATGGTTCGCCCCGGACAAGTGCCGTCGCCGGCTCACCCATGCGGTAAGTTTGACGATGAACATGGCCTTCCCGGTATACCGTCAGCTCCAACCACTCGGAAAGCGCATTTACCACCGATACGCCTACGCCGTGCAGTCCGCCCGAAACCTTGTATGAATTGTCATCGAACTTCCCGCCCGCGTGCAGCACGGTCATGATGACTTCCGCGGCCGGCCGCCCTTCCTCGGGATGGATGTCCACTGGGATGCCGCGGCCGTCGTCTTCGACCCGTATGGAATTGTCGGGCTTGATCTCGACCTTGATCGAATGGCAGTGACCAGCCAGGGCTTCATCGATCGCATTGTCAACGACTTCGAAGACCATATGGTGTAAACCGGTACCGTCATCGGTATCGCCGATGTACATGCCCGGGCGCTTGCGCACGGCATCCAGCCCTTTCAGTACCTTGATATTCGACGAGTCGTAGCGCTTTTGGGTCTCAGACATAGGTTCACCTCGATGGCAGCGGCCCATTATAACAGTTCGCTCAACCGCCCATGTTCCACGTGGAACATACGATGGTCGCCATGCATAAACGGTTGGGCATCGTCCAGACTCAACGCGCTGACAAAGCACTGGCCTGAGCGTTTTCCGATTGCATCCGCGACGAGCCGTACCGAATGCGCATCAAGTTCGGAAGCGATATCGTCGATCATCAGCGTGCAACTGTGTCCTGCGTTCGATTCGTACAGGGTCATCTGGGTCAACATCAACGCCACCGTAACGCGTTTGATCTGACCTCGTGACAGCGCGGTTGCGGCAGGTTCGCCTCTGTGCAGAACGGTCAGATCGGCACGGTGGGGCCCAACCATGGCCGAGCCGAAACGTATGGCGCGTTGACGGTGTTTGCCCAATGCGTCCAGAAGGGGCGTATTGACATGCCAACCGGGCTCATAGACCAGCACCCGGTCTTCAGGCTCAGGCCAAAGCGGGTCCATAGACGAAAGAGATGCGAGCAACTCTGACAGATAAAACCGGCGACGGCGGTCAATGTCCTCGCCGTGAACAGCCAGCGCTTGTTCCAGGCCGTGTAGGATATTGCGATCAATCCGTCCCTTGAGCGCGCAATTGTACTGCGCAAGCGCACGGCGGTACTGGCGCCAAACGGCATGAAAACCGGCATCGGCATAAAAACAGCCCCAATCCAGAAAGGCCCGGCGATGCGCCGGACCCGAGGTCAGCAGACGATGGGAGTCGGGGTGGATGATCTGTACCGGCAAGGTGCGCGCGGTCTGGGCCACGCTGGTGGCGTCGGTGCCGTCGATTCTAAAGCGATTGCGCTTGCCGGCACGCTGAAAACCGATACGTGTGATACGCCCATCGCGGCGAACCGAGCCTCTGACCCAGCATTCGGATTCGGTCGAGGAGACGACACGGTCCAGTTGACTCGTGCGGAACGAACGCCCCAACGAAAGCAGATGAATGGCTTCCAGCACGCTGCTCTTGCCGGCCGCGTTGTCTCCCGTGATCAGGTTGACACCAAAGCCCGGCGAAAACGCCCCCTCGGACAGGTTGCGTATATTCGAATAAGCGATCTCGGTCAGCACACGGGCAATGCGCCAGGCTACAGGCGCATGGGCATGACCACGTACAGCGCGCTTGGTTCGTCCGGATCGGTGATCAGCACGCTGCTGCTCGAGTCCTTGAAACAAAGCTGAAGCGTATCGCCGGATACCGTTGCGATCACATCCATCAGATACGTCAGATTGAATCCAATATCCAGACTCTCACCGTCGTAGTCCACCTGCAGATCGACCTGCGCTTCTTCCTGCTCGGGGTTGTGAGCCTCGACACGCAGCAATTGTCTGTCGAGCCCGATCCGTACGCCTCGGTACTTCTCGTTGGAGAGAATGGAGACACGCTGCAGCGCCTGGCGCAGCGTTTCGCGTGAGACGGTCAGTATTTTTTCACCGCCGCTTGGAATAACGCGCTTGTAGTCGGGGAAGCGTCCATCGATGAGCTTTGACGTAAACCGGACGTCATCGAACTCCAGGCGAATCGCCTGAGTGCCCAGGTGGATCGTCACCTGGGCATCGCGTTCGTCCAGCGTACGCACGAGTTCCATGATTGCCTTGCGGGGCACGATCACCGCATGTTCGCCGCTACCCGGCGCGTTATCCAGTTTCGCCAGCGCAAGGCGATGGCCATCCGTGGCGACCGCGGTAACCTGGCCGGGATTGACCTCGAGCAACAGGCCGTTGAGGTAGTAGCGCACATCCTGCTGAGCCATCGCGAACGAACTGTGGACCAGCAAGCCCTTGAGCTGCGCTTGATTGAGCGAAAACTGGGCCTGCGCCACGAATTCATCCAGGTTCGGATACTCGCTGGCGGGCAATGTCACCAGGGAGAATCGACTACCGCCCGATTTGAGTATCGCGCGCCCTTCCTCGAAATCCAGCGATATCTCGGCATCCTCGGGCAAGGCCTTGCAGATTTCATAAAGCTTGCGTGCAGGCAGTGTCGCGGCCCCATCTTCCCCATCGATCAGAAAGCAATGGCTCACCAGCTCGATTTCGAGATCGGTCGCGGTCAATCTCATCCGATTGTTCTCGATTTGCAGCAGCACGTTACCCAGTATCGCCATGGTCTGTCGGCGCTCGACCGCACCGATAACGCGCTGCAAGGGTTTGATGAGTTCTGAACGGCTGATCGTAAAACGCATGGTCGGCTTCCAGTGTCGGTGGGTCGGCTGGTTATTAAGGTTTAAAAAATAAAAGATGATAGTAATAGGCTAGCGGCCTTTCTGTGCATAACTATCATAAATATATGATTTAAAGGTTATTTATGGGCGATATCGGTTAGGGTAAGCGGGCGCCCCGGCTGTCATCTAGCTGTGGATAAGTTGTTCGCCATTTTGCACCCGATCGGACTTCAAGACTATTTATACAGCTTATCCACAGGTCGTTCCGCTAGCTCGTCAACAGTCTTACCAGATTGGTGTAATCCTCTTCCATACGGGCATCGCTTGCCCTTAACTCCTTGATTTTACGGCACGCGTGCAACACGGTGGTGTGGTCGCGGCCGCCGAAGGCATCGCCGATCTCAGGCAGGCTGTGACTGGTGAATTCCTTGGAAAGCGACATCGCCAGCTGACGCGGGCGCGTAATCGAACGGCTGCGGCGTGTCGACAACAAGTCCGCGACCCTGATGTTGTAGTACTGCGCAACGATTTTCTGGATGTTGTCGAGCGTGACCAGCTTGTCCTGAAGTGCCAGCAGGTCGCGCAGGGCCTCCTTGGTGAAGTCGAGGGTGACCTCGCGGCCGCTGAATTGCGCGCTTGCGATGATTCTGCGCAGCGCTCCTTCCAGTTCGCGGACATTGGACCGGATACGTTTGGCTACGAAGAAGGCGACCTCGTTGCTCAATGCGATCCCGGCGGCCGTGGCCTTGCGCTGCAGAATCGCTACCCGCGTCTCAAGCTCAGGCGGCTCTATTGCTACGGTCAATCCCCATCCGAAACGCGATTTGAGACGTTCTTCCAGCCCGTCGACCTCCTTGGGATAACGGTCGCAGGTCAGGATGATCTGCTGCTGGCCTTCGAGCAGCGCGTTGAAGGTGTGGAAGAACTCTTCCTGGGAGCGTTCCTTGTTGGCAAAAAACTGGATATCGTCTATCAGCAGCGCGTCGACCGAGCGGTAGTAGCGTTTGAAGTCGGCGATCGCGTTGTGCTGCAGCGCCTTGATCATGTCGCCGACGAAACGCTCCGAATGCAGATAGATGACCCTCGCGTTCGGGCGCTGCTTGAGAATGGCATTGCCAACGGCGTACATCAGGTGTGTTTTGCCGAGGCCGACGCCGCCGTAGATGAACAGCGGGTTGTAGGCCCGGCCGACGTTTTCCGCGACCTGAAACGATGCCGCGCGCGCGAGCTGATTGGACTTGCCCTCGACGAAATTGTCGAAGCTGAAGCTCGGGTTTATGTTGTGCCGCGCACTGGCCCGGCGCTCGATCTCGGCGCCGGACTTGCGGGCCGGGCTGGCCTTGGGACGACTTTCCGCGCTTCCGACCTCGATCAGGACCGGAAGATCCGCGCGCTGACTGAGGTCGGCGACGATCTCGCTGATACGCCCGAGAAAGTGCTCGCGCACCCAGTCGAGCACGAAGCGGTTGGGGGCCAGAAGACGCAGGGATTGGGCCGACTCGTCGGCATGCAGTGGACGCAGCCAGGTGTTGATCTGCTGTTCGGATAGTTCGTTTTGGAGCTGGGCAATGCAGGATTGCCAGAGTGGACTGCCAGCCAAAGCTTGCCCCCTGGGGGATCGGGAAAACGGATGAGATCGTATGACGCTCGACGGACGAAAGAGTGTATACGCAGGCATCATCCGGTTCCACTTGGCTAGGTGGCACGTACTTGACACCATGACGGGCGCCGCGTAACTTTCCCCCTCTTTTTCCTGAGCCCGGGATGGCCCGGTCTCGCCAAGTGGATTGAACCGATATGAAACGTACGTTCCAACCCAGCAATCTCCATCGCAAGCGCACCCATGGTTTCCGCGCGCGCATGCGTACCCAGGGTGGCCGTGCCGTGATCGCCGCACGCCGAGCGAAGGGTCGCCATCGCCTGACGCCGTAACGTCGGCCATGATTCCGGCACAGTCCTTTCCGCGCTGTGCCAGGCTGACGGAAGCCGCCGACTACTCACGCGTATTCGCGGGGAGGCACAGGTCTGGCGGCCGCGTCTTTTTGCTGAAGTGGACGCCGAACGACACCGGCAGAGCGAGACTGGGGCTAGCGATATCCCGCAAGTGTGCCAAGCAGGCGGTGGTCAGGCAGCGAATCAAGCGCGTAATCAGGGAAAGCTTCCGTCAACGGCGGTTGGCGTTTCCGGCGGTCGATATCGTGGTAATGTGCAGACCGGATGCAGCCAGACTGGACAAGCGGCGCCTGCGCGAGGCCTTGGAGCGACAGTGGCAATCGATCGGATAAAACCATGCGTGGTTTGCTGATCTTACTGATCAAGGGTTACCGCCTGTTCCTGAGCCCGTATATCGGGCAGCATTGCCGATTCCAACCGACATGCTCCGCCTATGCCATCGAGGCGTTGGAACGTTTCGGCGCCATCAAGGGTGGTTGGCTGGCGGTCCGGCGCCTGTCCCGTTGCCATCCCTGGCATCCGGGCGGCCATGATCCCCTTCCGAACGAACCCATAAAACAACCAACAAGTCGACACGATGGATAACTTCCGCCCCCTGCTGTACATCTCGTTGCTGTTCGTGCTGTTCGTGATCTGGCAGGACTGGCAGCATGCCCATCAGCCCAAGCCACCGGTTGCAACGGCGACGCAGGGCGGCGGCGGTATGACGGCGGACAAGGGCACGGGCGTGCCGAGCGTCACGCGGGGGGCACCTCCCGCCGCCGCAAGCGTACAGGGCGCCGGGCAGGGCGAGCGCATCCACATTCGCACGGACGTGCTCGATCTTACGCTCAGCACGCGCGGCGGCGATATTCTTGAGGCGAGGCTGCCGACCTACCCGGTGTCGGTCAACAAGCCGAACGACCCGTTCACCCTGATGTTCGATCGTGACGGTACCTTCGTAGCGCAATCGGGTCTGGTTTCGGCCGATGCGAAACGGGCGCCGGACCATTACGCGCTCTATCGCACCACGCAGACGTCCTACGACATGAAGCAGGGCGAAAACACGCTGCGCGTGCCGCTGACCTGGACCGGGCCGGAGGGTGTCAAGGTGACCAAGACCTATATCTTCCACCGTGGCAGCTTCCTGGTCGATGTCGACTACCGCATCGAAAACGCCGGCACGAAACCCTGGAAGGGGATGCTCTATTCGCAACTCGTGCACGGACCACTGGAGAGTCACAGCAGTTTTCTTCAGGCTCACTCCTACCAGGGCGCGGCCTACTACGACGGCAGCTATCAGAAGGTGCCCTTCGATGACATGGCGAAATCGCCCTTGTCCAAGACGGTCAAGGGCGGCTGGATGGCCATGGTGCAGCATTACTTCCTGGTGGCCTGGATACCCGCGAAGGATCAGGATTACGATTACTACAGCAAGGCCGTGACGGGCGGCAATCAGCCGCTTTATCTGATCGGCTATCGCACCGGAGCGGTCGATGTCGCGCCCGGCGGCGATACGCGGGTAGGCAGCCGCATGTGGATCGGGCCAGAGCTCCAGGAGAAGCTGGAGAAGGTGGCGCCGGGCCTCGATCTGACTACGGGTTACGGCATTTTCACCGTCATCGCCAAGCCGCTGTTCTGGTTGCTCAGCAGAATCCACGGCTTCGTCGGCAACTGGGGTTTCGCGATCATCCTGCTGACCCTGATGATCAAGCTCGCTTTCTACAAGCTGTCCGCGACGAGCTATCGTTCGATGGCGCGCATGCGCAGCCTGCAGCCCAAGATGCAGGCACTCAAGGAGCGCTATGGCGACGACCGCCAGAAGCTCAGTCAGGCCACGATGGAGCTATACCGGACCGAGAAGATCAATCCGCTCGGCGGCTGTCTGCCGATCGTGGTGCAGATCCCGGTATTCATCGCGCTTTACTGGGTGCTGCTCGAAAGCGTCGAACTGCGCCAGGCGCCATTCATCTTCTGGATTCATGACCTGTCGACGAAGGATCCCTACTTCGTCCTGCCGGTGATCATGGGTATCACCATGTTCCTGCAGCAGCGCCTGAACCCGGCGCCGATGGACCCCCTGCAGAAACGCATCATGACCATCATGCCGCTGGGTTTTGCCGTGTTCATGGCCTTTTTCCCTGCAGGCCTGGTGCTCTATTGGGTGGTCAACAATACGCTTTCGATCGCCCAGCAATGGCTGATTACCAAGCGTATGGAAAAAGACAGCGGGAAATAGCATGAGCGCGCCTGACGAGCGCGACACCATTGCCGCCATCGCCACCGCGCCCGGGCGCGGTGCGATCGGCATCGTCAGGGCCAGCGGGCCGCAAGCCCTGGCGCTCGCGCAACGCTTGACCGGGCGCGATCCGCCCGCACCACGTACGGCCGTTCTGCGCACCTGTCTGGACCACCGCGGCGAGGCCATCGACCAGGGTCTGCTGGTGTGCTTTCCCGGCCCGGATTCCTTCACCGGCGAGGATGTGATCGAATTCCAGGGGCATGGCGGCCAGCTTCTGCTGCACCTCATCTGGGAGCGTTTGCTGGCACTGGGCGCGCGACCGGCCCGCCCCGGGGAATTCAGCGAGCGGGCATTTCTCAACGGGCGCATCGATCTGACGCAGGCGGAAGCCATCGCCGACCTGATAGACGCAGGCAGTCGGCAGGCGGCGCGCGGTGCGATGCGGTCACTGCGCGGCGAGTTCTCGTCCCGCGTCGAGGCGCTGCGCACCCGCCTCGTAGGCCTGAGAATCGAGCTGGAAGCGGCGATCGATTTCGTCGACGAGGATGATGTCGGACCAATCGGCGATCGCCGCCTGACGGCCTCGCTTGCGGACGTTGCCGCGAGCCTCGACGCATTGCTGATGCAGGCGGAGCAAGGACGCAAACTGGCTCAGGGCGCTGTCATGGTCATCGCCGGGGCGCCCAACGTGGGCAAGTCGAGTCTGCTCAATCGGTTGGCAGGCGACGACATGGCGATCGTCACGCCCATTGCCGGAACCACGCGCGATCTGCTGCGCACCGATGTCGTGATCGCCGGCATGCCGGTACGGATCGTTGATACGGCGGGCATTCGAGAAACCGAGGATCCGGTGGAACGCGAGGGCGTTGCGCGAGCGCGACAGGCGATAGATCAGGCAGACCTGATTCTGGCGATGGACACGGGCGACGAGCCGACAGACGGCGTGACATCGGTCACGCTGCCGCCGCAGATACCCGTGCTGCGCGTTAGGAACAAGATCGATCTGAGAGGCGAGCCCGCAGGCTGGTTAAGCGGTTCTGACGTGCTCGGCGTCTCGGTGCTGACCGGGGAAGGGATGGATCTGCTGACCGACGAGCTGGCGCAGCGGCTCGCCGGAGCTGCACAGGGCGAATCGACCTTCACGGCGCGGCGTCGGCAGGTGCAGGCGCTCAAACAGTGCGCCGACGCGGTCGAGGCGGCGCGCGCGGGCCTGCAGCAAGGACTCGGCATCGAGCTGCTGGCCGAGGACTTGCGCCGTGCGCACGATCGACTGGGCGAGATCACCGGCCGCGTCACGCCGGACCAGTTGCTCGGAGAGATTTTTTCGACCTTCTGTATCGGCAAGTAACGACCGCAGGCAACGCATTTTGACGGTCCGGCTTGCTTGCCGGACAATGTGTCCGGCTGCGGTTAAGTGCCGCGTGGGAAGGCTAATGAACGAACAGTACGATGTCATTGTGGTCGGTGGTGGCCACGCCGGTACGGAAGCGGCGCTTGCCGCCGCGCGTATGGGCGCGCGCACGCTGTTGCTCACACACAATATCGAAACCATCGGGCAGATGAGCTGCAATCCTGCGATCGGTGGCATCGGCAAGGGTCATCTGGTCAAGGAAATCGATGCCATGGGGGGTCTCATGGCAGCCGCTGCCGACCGCGCAGGCATACATTTCCGGACCTTGAACGCGCGCAAGGGTCCGGCCGTGCGCGCCACGCGTGCGCAGGCCGACCGCAGCCTATATCGCGCGGCCGTGCGCGCGGCCGTGGAGACGCAGCCCGGTTTGAGCGTGTTCCAGCAGTCGGTCGACGATCTGATCCTGCAGGGCGGGCGCGTCACGGGTGTGGTGACGCAAATGGGGCTGCGTGTGAACGCGGCCAGCGTGGTGCTGACTGCGGGAACCTTTCTGGCGGGCCGTATCCACATAGGGGAGCATCAACGGGAAGGCGGTCGCGCAGGGGATGCGCCCGCCACGACGCTTGCGGCGCGGCTGCGCGAACTGCCGCTCGGTGTCGGCAGGCTCAAGACGGGCACGCCGCCGCGGATCGACGGCAGGAGCATCGATTACAGCGTGCTCGAAATCCAGCCTGGCGACGAGCCAAGACCGGTATTCTCGTTTCTGGGTTCGCGTGATCAGCATCCGCGACAAGTGGCCTGTCATATCGCGCGGACCAATCCACGAACGCACGCGTTGATTGCCGAGGCAATGGACCGCTCCCCGCTCTTTTCGGGCCAGATCGAGGGCGTTGGGCCCCGTTACTGTCCGTCCATAGAAGACAAGGTCGTCCGGTTCGCTGATCGCGACTCGCATCAGATTTTCGTGGAGCCCGAAGGGCTGGATACCCGCGAGATCTATCCGAACGGTATTTCGACCAGTCTGCCGTTCGATGTCCAGCTCGCGCTGGTGCGCAGCATCCGGGGTTTCGAACAGGCCCACATCACCCGGCCCGGCTACGCGATCGAATACGATTACTTCGACCCGCGCGGGCTTGCGGCATCGTTGCAGTCGCGTGAAATCACGGGGCTTTTTCTGGCCGGTCAGGTCAACGGCACGACCGGTTACGAGGAAGCGGCTGCGCAGGGTCTGTTGGCGGGCGTCAATGCCGTGTTGTGGCAGCGTGGCGAGCCGCCTTGGTCGCCGGCCCGCCACGAGGCGTACCTCGGCGTGCTGATTGACGACCTGATCACGCAGGGGACCCTTGAACCCTACCGCATGTTCACCAGCCGCGCGGAATACCGGCTGATGCTGCGTGAGGACAACGCGGACCTGCGGCTGACGCCGGTGGCGCGGCGTCTCGGGCTGATCGACGACGACCGCTGGGCCGCCTTCGAGCGCAAGCGCGAGGCCATCGAACGCGAGCAGACGCGCGCCTACGATACGCGTTTGACGCCGGAGGACTGTCGGCAGGGCGACCTTGCCGACCGCATGGGACAGATACCCGTGGAGCCACTGCGCGTGGCCGAGCTTCTACGACGCCCCGGCGTGAGCATGCGCGACCTGCAGGCGGCGGGTGTCTACCGCTGTGCGAGCGAGGACGAGGCCGTGCTGGAGCAGGTCGAAATACAAGCCAAGTACGCCGGGTACATCGAACGGCAGACGGCGGAAGTCCGCCGCAACCTGAGTCAGGAAGGTCTGGAAATCCCCGGTGACCTCGACTATGCGGCGGTCGACGGGCTTTCGCATGAAGTCCGCCAGAAGCTGTCCCGGCATCGACCGCGGACGCTGGGGCAGGCCTCGAGGATATCCGGCGTGACGCCGGCCGCTATCTCGCTGTTGCTGGTGCACCTTCGTCGCCGGCACGGCGAACGGGTTTCCGCCTGAACATGGATGGCGTGGTCGTTGCCCGCCTCGAGGCGGGCCTGGAGGCGCTGGGCCTGGATCGGGACCCGGAGCGGATTCAGGCCCAGCAACATTACCTCGAACTGATGGTGCGCTGGAATCGGGTGCACAATCTCACGGCCATACAGGGCGACCGCGAACTGGTGTCGCATCACTTGCTCGACAGTTTGTCCATTCACCGATTTCTGCACGGCGACCGTGTGCTCGACGTTGGTAGTGGTGCGGGCCTGCCCGGGATTCCATTGGCCATCTACCATCCGGCGCGCCATTTCACCTTGCTGGACGCCAGTGCGAAGCGCGTGCGCTTCCTGCGGCAGTGCGCACTGGAGCTGGGCCTGGACAACGTCGTCGCCGTGCACGCACGGATCGAGCGCTACACGCCCGTGGAGGGCTTTGCTACAGTCGTCAGCCGGGCATTCGCGACCCTGGCCGATTTCACGCTGGCGGTCAGACACGCCGTGTCACCCGGTGGGCACATGCTGGCGATGAAGGGCCGCTATCCGGCTGCGGAACTGGATGCCCTGCCGACGGGCGTGCGGGTGCATGCGGTGCACGAATTGCAAGTGCCGGGGCTGGACGCCCGGAGACATTTGGCGGACCTCGGCTGGGAAGCGAATGACCACAACTAGGATCAGGGCGCTGGCCAACCAGAAGGGCGGCGTCGGCAAGACCACGACCAGTGTCAACTTGGCGGCGTCGCTCGCGGCGACGCGCCGGCGCGTGCTGTTGGTGGACATGGACCCGCAAGGCAATGCCACGATGGGCAGCGGGGTAGACAAATACCATCTCGCTTACTCCGCCCTCGATCTCATGCTGGGCGATGTCGGCGCCAGCGATGCGATACGTCCGGCGGCGGACCACGGCTACGACATCATTCCGGCCAACGGCGATCTTACCGCGGCCGAGGTCGGTCTGATGCAGGTGCAGGAAAAGGAATACCGCCTGCGCGCCGCGCTCGAGCCGATACTCGGACGTTACGATTACGTGCTCATAGATTGTCCGCCGTCGCTGAACATGCTCACGGTCAATGCGCTGGCGGCCGCGCATGGGGTCGTGATACCGATCCAGTGCGAATACTATGCGCTTGAAGGCCTGACTGCGCTGATGAAGACCATTGAGCGGATTCGCGAGAACGTGAACCGCGAGCTGGAAATCGATGGCCTGCTGAGGACCATGTTCGACCCCAGAAACAATCTGGCGAACGACGTGTCCGCGCAGTTGATCGCGCACTTCGGAGACCGCGTATACCGGACCATCATTCCGCGCAACGTGCGTCTGGCCGAGGCACCGAGCTACGGTATCCCCGTATTGAACTATGATCGCGCCTCCAGCGGAGCGCTGGCGTACCTCGCGCTGGCTGGCGAGATCATCCGGCGCGACGAGCGGTCACGAAACGGTACCGATTAGGAGACTCTGAAAACATGGTGAGGCGTAAGCGAGGCTTGGGCTCGCGCGGACTGGATGCCCTCTTGTCCGGTCAGGCGGACAGCGCGGAAGACGACAACGAGGACGGCGAGCTGCGCACACTGGCGGTGGAGCATATTCAGCGCGGACGCTACCAGCCTCGGATGAATATCCGCAGCGAGGAACTGGAAGAACTGGCATCGTCCATCCGCGCCCAGGGGCTCATACAGCCGGTGGTGGTGCGCAAGCATGGCGACGGCTACGAGCTGATCGCCGGCGAGCGCCGCTGGCGCGCGGCCCAACTCGCGGGATTGCGTGAAATTCCGGCACTGGTCAGGGATCTGCCCGACCAGGCGGTGGCGGCGATGTCGCTCATCGAGAATATCCAACGCGAAGATCTCAATCCGATCGAGGAATCGATGGCGCTCGCGCGCCTGATCGAGGAATTCGGACTGACCCATCAACAAACCGCGGATGCCATCGGCCGCTCGCGCGCGGCGGTAACCAATCTGCTGCGTCTGCGCGAACTGGGCGAGGTCGCGCGGCAGTTGCTCGAGACGGGAGTCATCGAAATGGGCCACGCCCGTGCCTTGCTCGCGCTGGAGGCCGCCGAGCAGGCACGCGTGGCGCGCGAGATCGCGGCCAAAGGCCTGAGCGTGCGGCAGGCGGAGCAGCTGATCCGCACGCGTGCGAAAGCGCCCGTCGCCCCCAGGAAGTCCTCTCCGGACGTCGCCAGGGTGGAAACGGACATTGCCGAACGACTGGGGGCTAAGGTGCGTATCGAGCAGGGTAACAAGGGCAGTGGCCGCCTGATCATCCAGTACAACAGTCTCGATGAACTGGATGGGATTTTGTCACATATCAAATAATTAGGTGTTCGGTTGACGCTGTCAGGGCGACTCTCTATACTGCGCCGCGGGCATGTACGGGGGGAGGCCCCGGGGCCCTTCCGGTCGAAGAGGGCGGTATGCGCAGCGCAATCTTGATGTTTCAGGCCGGATTGGTGCTGATCGGGGTAGGATTAGCCGCTTACGCAAAAGGACAACATGGTATCGAGGCCGCGCTCTATGGCGGCGCGGTGGCCTTGGCCAATACTTTGATGCTGGTACGCCGCATCGAGCGCGTCGAAGCGGCGGTTTCGGTCAGCGCCCAGCGCGGAATGGCGCAACTTTATCTCAGCGCTGTTCTACGCTTTGTGTTCGTTCTGGCGGCGCTGGCGATAGGGCTGGGCTGGTTCAAGCTCGCTCCCCTCCCGCTGATAGGCACTTTTGTAGGTGCGCAGGCCGCATACATCTTGATAAGCATGCGTGCGAACGGCCGCTGAGCGGACCGCGCGGACAGCAGACAGATAGACACGATTGAGGAGCGTACGAGAATGAGCGCAGCCGAAACCTCTCAACCGGTAAATCCCGTTGAGTACATGCAGCACCATTTGACCGACTGGTGCATCGGTTGCGATCCGAAGACGCATCAAACCTCGAATATCATCGATTTCCACGCATTCTTCGTCGACTCCTGGCTGATGGGTCTGCTGATCGCGATTCTGATCGGCTTCGTGGCCTGGCGTATCGGCCGCAGCCTGGATGCCGACAATCCGACCGGCATGCAAAATCTCCTTGAAGCAATGGTCGAGTTCGTCAACGGCCAGATCAAGGACGTATTCACTTCCCGCGCCAATCCGCTCATCGGTCCGCTGGCGCTGACGATCTTCGTCTGGGTTTTCCTGATGAATTTCGTCGATCTCATCCCGGTCGACCTGATTCCGCTGACGGTTGCCTGGATCGGCCACCATGTATTCGGCGTCGAGGGTCCGGTGTATTTCCGCGCCGTCCCGACCGCCAACCTCGGTGCGCCTTTCGGGATGGCCCTGACGGTCTT
This sequence comes from Acidihalobacter prosperus, assembly GCF_000754095.2. Taxonomy (NCBI): domain Bacteria; kingdom Pseudomonadati; phylum Pseudomonadota; class Gammaproteobacteria; order Chromatiales; family Ectothiorhodospiraceae; genus Acidihalobacter; species Acidihalobacter prosperus. The sequence continues at coordinate 577,980 of NZ_JQSG02000003.1, read as the reverse complement.
CGCCCTGGTGATCTTCTACAACCTGAAGGTCAAGGGTCCGGTCGGTTACGTCAAGATGTTTCTGTTCCACCCCTTCGGCAAGTATCTGGTGCCGGTGAACATCGTCATGACGCTGATCGAGGAAATCGCCAAACCCCTGAGCCTCGCCCTGCGACTGTTCGGCAACATGTTTGCGGGCGAGCTGGTGTTCATGCTCATCGCTCTGCTGGTGCTGACGCATGCCGATACCCTGAATTGGGGGCTGTTGGGCTGGTACCCGCTACAGATTCTGGCCGGTCTCGGATGGTCCATATTCCACATCCTCGTGATCTCCCTGCAGGCCTTCATTTTCATGGTACTCACCATCGTGTACCTGGGAATGGCGCATACCTCGGATCACTAAGAACGTTCTTTTAACCTAGCCATTGACGAAATCATCAGACTTTTGAGGAGGTCACCATGAACTTGAATCCCGAAATGATCACCATGATCTACGCCTACACCGCCGTCGGCGTGGGCGTGATCCTTGCCGCTGCGGGCCTTGGCTCGGCCATCGGCTGGGGCCTGATCTGCTCCAAGACGCTCGAGGGCATCGCACGCCAGCCCGAACTGCGCCCGACCCTCATGACCAATATGTTCATCTTTGCCGGCCTGATGGAATCCTTCCCCTTCATCATCCTGGCCTTCGCCATGTGGTTCCTGTTTGCAAACCCGTTCATCGGTGCGGCCACCAGCGCCGTCAAGGCTGCCGTAGGCGGCTGATCTTCCGATAAACCCAGCCTGCAGACCGGGGGGCTACCGTGAGTATTACCGCAACACTTTTTGCCCAGATCCTGACGTTCGGGTTGCTGGTATGGTTCGTCAAGGCGACCCTGTGGGGGCCGATGACGCGCATGCTGGAGGATCGCAAGAGCCGCATCGCGGAAGGTCTTGCGGCCGCCGAACGCGGGCGTCGCGAACACGAACTTGCCGAGCAGCGTGCCGAGGAACGTTTACGCGAAGCCAAGGCGCAGGCCGCTGAGATCATTGCGCAGGCGCAAAAGCGCAGCGCCGAGATCATCGACGAGGCCAAGAATGCGGCTACCGCCGAGAGCGATCGAATCAAGGCGGCTGCAGAAGCCGAGCTCAACCAGGAGATCGCCAGGGCACGGCAGCAGTTGCGTGGTCAGGTCGTTACCCTGGCCGTCGAAGGCGCCGGCCGTGTGCTGGTGCGTGAGGTCGACGCCAAGGTACACGAGCAGGCGCTCGACGATCTCGTCGGCCAGATCTGACGGAGACCCGTACTATGTCCGAGCAGATCACCTACGCCCGACCCTACGCCAGGGCGGTTTTCGAGCTGGCGCAGTCCTCGCAACGCGTCGATGCCTGGAAAAAGGCCGTCGACACCTTGGCCGAGCTGGTGCGCCTGCCCGACGTGCAGACGCTGATCCTAGACCCGCGTGTGCCGCCATTGGTCCAGGCACAGATCATCATCGATGCCGGCGGTGACGTATTTGATGCTGAGTCGTCCAACCTAGTGCGCCTGCTGGCCGAAAACCGCCGTCTGCAGGCAGCCGGCGAGTTGGCCGCCTGCTTCGAGTCGCTTCGCGATGCCGCGGAAGGCACGGTCGAGGCCGAGGCGATCAGCGCCTTTCCGCTGGACGAAAAGCAGCGGGATTCGCTGGTGGCGGCGCTCAAGCGGCGGCTGGGCAAGAACGTGAATCTCAGCACGCGCGAGGATCCCGAACTGCTGGCGGGCGTTGTCGTACACGCAGGCGATCTGGTCATCGATGGCTCACTCAAAGGACGTCTCGGGCAGATGGCCCGGGCCATGAGCCGCTAAGAGGAATTTAAGAGATGCAACTCAATCCGACTGAAATCAGCGATCTCATCAAAAAGCGCATCAAGGATTTCGAGTCCGTGGCGGAGGCCCGCACCGAAGGTACGGTGGTCAGCCTTTCCGACGGCATCGTGCGCATTCATGGTCTGTCAGACGTGATGGCGGGCGAGATGATCGAGTTCCCCGGCGAGACCTACGGCCTCGCGCTCAATCTGGAGCGCGATTCGGTGGGTGCCGTGGTGTTGGGTGACTACAAGCACATCAGCGAGGGCGACGCCGCCAAGTGCACTGGGCGTATCCTCGAGGTGCCGGTCGGCCCCGGCCTTCTGGGCCGCGTCGTGGACTCGCTGGGCAATCCCCTTGACGGCAAGGGTCCGATCGAATCGGACGGGACCTCGCCGATCGAAAAGATTGCGCCCGGCGTGATCGAGCGCCAATCGGTCGACCAGCCGGTGCAGATGGGCATCAAGGCCATCGACGCCATGGTGCCGGTCGGTCGCGGCCAGCGCGAATTGATCATTGGCGACCGCCAGACCGGCAAAACCGCGGTGGCCGTCGATGCGATCATCAACCAGAAAGGCACCGGCGTTAAGTGCATCTACGTGGCGGTCGGTCAGAAAGCCTCCTCGATTGCCAACGTGGTGCGTAAACTGGAAGAGCACGGCGCGCTCGAACACACCATCATCGTCGCCGCCGCCGCCGCCGATTCAGCAGCCATGCAGTACATTGCGCCTTACGCGGGCTGCGCCATGGGCGAGTACTTCCGCGACCGCGGCGAAGACGCGCTCATCGTGTACGACGATTTGACCAAGCAGGCCTGGGCCTACCGACAGGTGTCGCTGCTGCTGCGTCGCCCGCCGGGCCGCGAAGCCTATCCCGGTGACGTGTTCTACCTGCACTCGCGTCTGCTGGAGCGCGCCTCGCGCGTCAATGCCGACTATGTCGAGGCGTTTACCGGTGGCAAGGTCAAGGGTAAGACCGGCTCGTTGACGGCGTTGCCGATCATTGAAACCCAGGCCGGCGACGTGTCCGCCTTCGTGCCGACCAACGTGATCTCGATCACCGACGGCCAGATTTTCCTGGAAACGGACCTGTTCAACTCCGGTATCCGTCCGGCGATTAACGCGGGCCTCTCGGTTTCGCGCGTGGGCGGTGCGGCGCAGACCAAGATCATCAAGAAGCTGGGCGGCGGCGTGCGTCTGGCGCTGGCGCAGTATCGTGAGCTGGCGGCTTTCTCGCAGTTCGCCTCGGATCTGGACGACTTCACGCGCAAGCAGCTTGAGCGCGGCCAGCGCGTCACCGAGCTTATGAAGCAGAAGCAGTATCAGCCGTTGTCGATCGGGGAGATGGCTTTCTCGCTGTTCGCCGCAAACGAAGGCTTCCTGGATGACGTCGACGTCAAGAAGGTCGTCGACTTCGAGGCGGCCCTGCACAGCTATCTGAGGTCCGAAAAGGCCGAATTGCTTGCACGCATCAACGAGAAGGGTGATTTCAACGACGAGATTGCCGCGGAGATGAAGCAGGCTCTGGAGCATTTCAAGGCCAACAACGTCTGGTAACGCGCAATGGCAGCCGCTAAAGAGATCCGCTCGAAGATCAAGAGTATCAAGAATACTCAGAAGATCACCAAGGCCATGGAAATGGTGGCCGCGAGCAAGATGCGCAAGGCGCAGGAGCGCATGGAGGCGAGCCGCCCCTATGCGCAGAAAATCCACGAGGTGATCGGGCATCTGTCGATGGCGCATCCCGAGTACCGCCATGCGTACATGGAGAACCGCGATGTCAAGCGGGTCGGCTTCGTGCTGATTTCCACGGACCGCGGGCTGTGCGGCGGCCTCAATGTGAACCTGTTCAAGCGTGCGCTGGCGTCTATGCGTGAGTGGCAGCAACAGGGCAAGGAAATCGATCTTTGCCTGATCGGTGCCAAGGCAAGCTCATTCTTCAAGCGCTTCGGCGGCAACATCGTCGCTCAGACTACACACCTCGGCGACAAACCGAGGCTCGGTGATCTGATCGGTTCGGTGGGTGCCATGCTTTCGGCTTACGAGGAAGGCCGTATCGATCGCCTCTATCTGGTCGAGAACGAGTTCGTCAATACCATGACGCAAAAGCCCGTGATCACTCAGTTGCTGCCCATCGAGCCGATCAAGGACGAGCGCCTTGAGCACCACTGGGACTACCTGTACGAGCCCGAGGCCAAGCAGGTGCTCGACGAATTGCTCAAGCGCTATGTCGAATCGCTTGTCTACCAGGGGGTGGTCGAGAACGTGGCTTGTGAGATGGCTTCGCGCATGGTCGCCATGAAGAGCGCTTCGGACAACGCGGGTTCGCTGATCAACGAGCTGCAGCTGGTGTACAACAAGGCCCGCCAGGCCGCGATCACCCAAGAGATTTCGGAAATAGTCGGCGGCGCCGCGGCCGTCTAAACAGACGCACCGGCCCAAGGAATACGTGTTTACAGGGGACAGACCATGAGTTCTGGGAAAATCGTTGAAATCATCGGTGCCATCATCGATGTGGAGTTTCCGCGAGACAACGTGCCGAAGATCTACGACGCACTGAAGATCGAGGAAAAGAATCTCACGCTGGAAGTGCAGCAACAGCTGGGCGACGGCGTGGTGCGCGCGATCGCGATGGGCTCGACCGACGGCCTGCGCCGCGGTATGGATGTTGCCTCCACCGGCGCGCCGATTTCGGTGCCGGTCGGCAAGGGAACCCTGGGACGCATCATGAATGTCCTGGGCGAACCGCAGGACGAACGCGGGGAAGTGAAGACCGAGGAAAGGTGGCCGATCCACCGCGCTGCTCCGACCTTCGACGAACAGGCGAGCTCGACCGAACTGCTCGAAACCGGCATCAAGGTCATCGACCTGCTTTGCCCCTTCGCGAAGGGCGGCAAGGTCGGTCTGTTCGGCGGCGCCGGTGTGGGCAAGACCGTCAACATGCTCGAGCTGATCAACAACATCGCGACCCAGCATTCCGGGCTTTCGGTGTTTGCGGGCGTGGGCGAGCGCACCCGCGAGGGCAACGATTTCTATCACGAAATGTCGGAAGCCAACGTCATCCGCCTCGACAATCTCGAGGAATCCAAGGTGGCCATGGTCTACGGCCAGATGAACGAGCCGCCGGGCAACCGTCTGCGCGTTGCGCTGACCGGCCTCACCATGGCCGAGTACTTCCGCGACGAAGGTCGCGACGTGCTGATGTTCATCGACAATATCTACCGCTACACGCTGGCCGGTACCGAGGTGTCCGCACTGCTGGGCCGCATGCCGTCCGCGGTGGGCTACCAGCCGACTCTGGCTGAGGAAATGGGCGTGCTTCAGGAGCGCATCACCTCGACCAAGACCGGCTCGATCACCTCGATCCAGGCCGTGTACGTGCCTGCGGACGATTTGACCGACCCGTCTCCTGCGACCACCTTCGCCCACCTCGACGCGACTGTCGTGCTGTCTCGCCAGATTGCGGAGCTGGGCATCTACCCCGCGGTGGACCCGCTGGACTCGACCAGTCGCCAGCTGGATCCGCAGGTCATCGGCGCCGAGCATTACGATACGGCGCGCGCGGTGCAGAATGTGCTGCAGCGCTACAAGGAGCTCAAGGACATCATTGCGATTCTGGGCATGGACGAGCTGTCGGAGGACGATAAGCTGATCGTCGCCCGTGCGCGCAAGATCCAGCGCTTCCTGTCACAGCCCTTCTTCGTCGCCGAAGTGTTCACCGGCGCGCCGGGCAAGTACGTGTCGCTCAAGGATACGATCCAGGGCTTCAAGGCAATCGTGGCCGGCGAGTACGACCACCTGCCCGAGCAGGCGTTTTACATGGTCGGCACCATCGACGAAGCAGTCGAGAAGGCCAAAACTCTCAAGTAAGCTGACGATCGGGGTCCAAGATGGCAATGACCATGCACGTCAATATCGTCAGCGCGGAAGAGTCGATCTATTCCGGCACGGCGGAGCATCTGTTTGCACCCGCCGCGCTGGGCGAGGTCGGCATCTGGCCGAGGCACACCCCGCTGCTTTCTCAGCTGAAGCCCGGCGAGGTCCGGGTCAAGCCTGAAGGTTCCGCCGAGACGATGCATTTTTTCGTTTCAGGCGGCGTGCTGGAAGTCCAGCCGCACGTCGTGACCGTGCTGGCTGACAGCGCGGTGCGGGCGAAGGACCTTGATGAAGCCGAGGCCAAGGCCGCCAAGGAGCGTGCGGAGGCATCGATGGCGAACCGCAAGGCCGACATCGATTTCGCGCGCGCGCAGGCCGAACTGGCGGAGGCCGAGGCGCGTCTGCGCATGATTCGCAACCTCAAGCAGGGCCGTCACGGCTAAGCCAGACGCGCTTGCGCCCGGCGGGCCACTGCCGCCCGATGGATCGCACCTGATGCCCGTGGATGTACCGGTAGTTCCCGTGATCCTGGCCGCCGGCCGAGGGACACGCATGCACTCCGCCCGGCCGAAGGTTTTGCAGGCCTTGGCCGAAAAGACCTTGCTGGCGCATGTACTCGATACCGTCTGCGGGCTGGAGTTGGCGCCGCCCGTCGTGGTGCTCGGCCATGCTGCCGATCAGGTGGAGGCGGCCCTGGGCGGCAATTATGTCACCGCAACTCAGTCGCCGCAGCTCGGCACCGGCCACGCATTGCAGTGTGCGCTCGCTGCCATCGATGCCGCCGCCGTGGTGCTGGTGCTCTACGGCGACGTCCCGCTGATACGTCCGCAGACCCTGAAGGCCTTGCTGGCAAGTCGCCCCTCCGACGGGCTTGCACTGCTCACTGTGACGTTGCCGGACCCCAGCGGCTACGGGCGTATCGTGCGCGACGATAGCGGTGCGGTTGTCGGCATTGTCGAGGAACGCGACGCGGACGAATCCCAAAAAGCACTCCGAGAAGTCAATACCGGTATCATGGCGGCGCCTTGTGCGCGCTGGGCCGATTGGTTGTCGCGCGTTGGCTGCGACAATGCGCAGGGCGAATACTATCTGACCGACTGTATCGCGCTCGCGAAAGCGGACGGCGTTCCTATCGCGACGCATCGTTGCCACGATATCGATGAAACTCAGGGCGTCAACGACCGAAGCCAGCTCGCACAGGCGGAGCGCGTCCTGCGCGCGAGGCGGGCGAGCGCGCTCATGCGGGCCGGTGCGCTGCTGAGAAATCCCGATACGATCGAGATCCGCGGGCATGTCCACGTCGGTAGCGATGTCGAGATCGACAACGGCGCGGTTTTCGAAGGCGATGTCACGCTGGCGGACGGCGTTCGCATCGGCGCCCACTGCGTATTGCGCAATTGCCGTCTTGAGCGCGGGGCCGAAGTGCTCGCGCAGTCGGTGATCGATGGCGCCGAGGTCGGCGCTGGGTGTCGCATCGGACCATTCGCGCGCCTGCGGCCTGGGACGCGCCTGGCCGCTGGCGCGCATGTGGGCAATTTCGTGGAGATCAAGAACGCGGAGATCGACAGCGGCAGCAAAATCAATCACCTGAGCTATATCGGCGATGCCAGCATCGGCGCGGGCGTCAATGTTGGTGCCGGCACCATCACCTGCAACTATGATGGCGTGAACAAGCATCGGACGCGGATCGGCGCGCATGCGTTCATAGGCTCGAACACCGCTCTGGTGGCGCCCGTGAGCGTCGGCCCGGGGGCCACCATCGGCGCGGGGTCCGTGATCACGCGCGACGCGCCCGACGACAAGCTCACACTGGCGCGCGCCCGCCAGTCAACGATAGAAGGCTGGCGCAGGCCGGCCAAGCACAAGGAATAGCGCGCATGTGTGGGATAGTCGCCGGCATCGCCGAAAGAAACGTGCAGGACATTCTGCTCGAAGGGCTGCGCAGGCTCGAATATCGCGGCTACGATTCGGCCGGGCTGGCCGTGCTCGACGAGCAGAACCAGCTGCATCGGCGTCGACGGGTAGGCAAGGTCGCGGAGCTGGGGCAGGCGTTGGCCGAGACGCCGCTGATCGGCAAGGCCGGTATCGCACATACCCGCTGGGCGACACATGGTTCGCCGACGGAGTTGAATGCGCATCCGCACATATCAAGTGGCCGTGTGGCCATCGTCCACAATGGCATCATCGAAAATCACGCACCGTTGCGCGCCGAGCTGAAGGCGCTTGGCTACAACTTCGAGTCCGAGACGGACACCGAGGTCGCTGCACACCGAATTGCCTACTACCTCGATCGGGGTGACGACCTTTTGCAGGCCGTGCAGCACGTGGTGGCCGAGTTGGAAGGTGCCTATGCCCTGGCCGTGATCGCCTGCGATGATCCCGGGCGCGTGGTCGCGTGTCGCAACGGACCGCCATTGGTCGTCGGTTTCGGTATTGGCGAACATTTCGTGGCCTCGGACGTGCAGGCCCTGCTGCCAGTGACTCAACGGTTTTCGTTCCTTGAAAACGGCGAAGTGGTCGACCTGCGCCGAGACGAAGTGGCCATCTATGACCGCGAAGGCGACCGGGTGATGCGCGAGATAAGGGTTTCCGGGCTGACCGCCGGCGCCATCGATCGCGGACAGTATCGCCATTTCATGCAGAAGGAAATTTTCGAGCAGCCTTTCGCGATCAGCGAGACACTGGAGGGGCGCGTGATCGAAGATCGGCCGCTCTCGCCCGGTGTGCTGGGCGTGGCGGCAGAGGCGCTTCTGCCGCAGATCGAGGCCGTGCAGATCGTTGCCTGCGGGACCAGCTATCATGCCGGCATGATCGCGCGTTATTGGATGGAAGAGATCGCCAATATCCCCTGCCAGGTAGAGGTGGCCAGCGAGTACCGCTATCGCCGTCACGTGGTGTTGCCCAATTCGCTGTTTCTGACACTGTCCCAGTCCGGCGAGACCGCAGATACGCTGGCCGCGGTGCAGGCATCGCGCGACGAGCATTACCTCGCCCGGCTGGCAATCTGCAACGTGCCCGAAAGTTCGCTGGTACGCGAATCCGAACTGGTGCTGTTGACGCATGCGGGTCCCGAGATCGGCGTGGCCTCGACCAAGGCCTTTACGACCCAGCTGGTGGCGCTGATGCAGGTTGTGCTGTTGCTGGCGCAATCGCGCGGCGCGGACGCCGCTGTGATGCGCAGGTTACGCGGCGAGCTCTTACAGCTGCCGGGCTTGGTCGAAAAGGCGCTGGCGCTCGATCCACTCATCACCCGCGTTGCCGAGCGCTACGTCGAACGCGGCCACGCGCTGTTTCTTGGGCGCGGCGCGTTCTATCCGGTGGCGATGGAAGGCGCACTCAAACTCAAGGAAATCTCTTACATCCATGCCGAGGCCTACCCTGCGGGTGAGCTCAAGCACGGGCCGCTGGCCCTGGTCGATGCGGACATGCCGGTAATCGCCGTCGCGCCGAACAACGACATGCTGGAGAAGCTCAAATCCAATTTGGAGGAAGTGCGCGCACGTGGCGGAGAGCTGTTCGTGTTCGCCGAGCCGGGCGTAGCGCTCGAGAACGGTCCGGGGATGAACGTGATCGAGGTGCCTGGGGGCTCGGGGATGCTGGCCCCGGTGCTGATGACCGTGCCGCTGCAATTGCTGGCGTATCATACCGCGGTATTCAAGGGTACCGACGTCGATCAGCCGAGGAACCTGGCGAAGTCCGTCACCGTGGAGTAATCGCGTGGTTGGGCGGTCACGCGCAGCCGCAACGCTACCTCAATTGTCCGGTTGCGAGGCGGCATCCTGCGCGTCCTGCTGGGCCTGCTGCTGGGCTTGCTGCTGGGCCTGCTGTGAGGATTCCTGGGTTTGCTGCGACGTTTCCTGAGCCTGTTGCGACGACTCCTGAGCCTGCTGCGAGGATTCCTGGGCTTGTTGGCTGGATTCGCTGGCCTGAGCGCTTGCGTCGGACGATTCGTGAGCGGCGGAACGCGCCTCGGAGGCGCCGGGGGGCGGCACGAGCGCATGGTCGCCAGCCGGGATGCTGATGTGATTCTCGATAGCGCCCTGGACGTCCTGATTGGGCCCCACGACGTTGATGGTGATGTCAAGATCGCTACCGGCGGCTTGCGCATTGGCGGAAAGTGCCAGGCCGGTCAGTAACATCATGGTTGCCAGGGTGTTGCGTCGCATGTCGTCAATCCTCGAGGCGCGTCTCCAATCGGGCTGTGCAGGCCACAATAGGACGCGCTATCCTGGGTCGGTCTCCTGCGGTATGGTCCCCGCGGGTCGCTCCGGTATCGTTTCCGGTTATGTGTCTTGTCTGTTAACACGACGCGGCCGAAAAAAAAGTTCCATCGATCAAGTGCGTAATCATGTCCCGCGCAAACGGCCGCTTCAAGTCATTCTTATGATGCGGAGCTGTGGCGCATGACCGGCGTATGCGCGCCTTTAGCGCCGTCGACACGCTTCTCGGGACGGTATGTGCGTGTCGCTGCGCGATGAAAAAAAGCGGCACGGATCTGCAAGGATCCGTGCCGCGCAGGGCCTGCCGATTCAGGCCTGAGCTGTGCCTAGCGTGTCGTGCGGGCTTAGCCGTCGATACTCATGTTGACGGTGTTGGGCGGATAGATGCGCGCCACCGACAGATCGGTCTGCAGACGCTTGAGCTTGACCGCGTGGCCGACCTTGAGCGGCGCATAGCCGTAGAGTTCGGGGTGCAGATTGATCGCCAGCAAAGTCGTAGCCACTTCCTCGGAAGACTGGATCGGCCCGAGTTGGCCGACCAGACGATTCCAGGCCTTGTTCAGGCGGCGCATCTGGTCGCCCTTGGCGAGCACGGCGTTCCAGCTGTGCATCTGGCCATTGATGCGTGCCTGTATGCGATACACCTGGCCCATGTGCCCGGCAACATTGACCTGCGTGTGGGTCGGGATGACACGGATGCTGCTGGGTTCCACGTTGAGACCCGGGCGGCGCGGGCTTGTTACGGTCTGGGCCTTCGACTCGGTGTCGCCGGGGGCCGAATAACGGCTTACCAGCTGGCCGTGGTCGATCCAGTAACTCACGTCCTTCTGACCGAAGAGGCCGGGCGTGCCGTATTTGATGCTGGCGCGGGTGACCTGCGCCTGATCGATGCCCATCTTCAGGCGGGCATGGTTGGCCAGCGTGTACTCGGCCTTGAGAACCCCATTGTGATGCGACTGTTCGGTCAAGGGGCTGGCGGCCACGGTGATGCCCGCAACGGTCATGCCCAGCAGTGCGTAGGAAAGGTAGATGTAACGCTTCATGTTCGTTCTCCCAATTCAGTCGGTCGATAAAGCCCGTCGATGCGTTTGCTAACGGACAGTGCTCTGTCTCGTTACGGCTAAGCACGCAGACACGCGCAATAAAGTTCCCGAAAAATCCGTATTGGCGATAAATAAAGCGAATTTTTCGTAATCCGTAAGACTCAAAGGCTGAAATGGAACCCGCCGCCCAGGAATGCCGTGTTAAAAGGGTTAAGCGGGATATTTTCCCGGCCAGGAGCGTGGCGAAATCCACCAATGGCCGGCGTCGCGAGGTTTGAATTCATGCACAGTGTTTTGATTACGGGGGCCGGGCGTGGCATAGGCTTGGCTTTGGCCAGGCATTACCGCGCAGCTGGCTGGCGAGTCTATGCCTGCCATCGGCAGGCCAGCGCCGAGCTGGAGCGGATTGCAGATGACAATCTGAGCCTGCATGCGCTGGATGTGGCCGAACCGGAGCAGATGGCCCGGCTTGCCGATTCGCTGTCGGGCCTCCCGCTAGACGTACTGTTCAATAACGCGGGTGTCTACGGCCCATCGGTGGACGGTTTCGGGTCGCTGGACGCCGAAGGCCTGCTGGATACCTTGCGCGTCAATACGGTTGCCCCGCTGCTCCTGGCGCAGGCGCTGCTGCCCAATCTGCACGCCGGCGCGCTCAAAACGATCGCGACCCTGACCAGCCGCATGGGCAGTATCGGCGACAATGGTTCCGGGGGACATTATCCCTACCGCGCATCGAAGGCCGGGCTGAACGCGGCGCTCAGGAGCCTCTCGATTGATCTGCGCCCGCATGACATCAAGGTACTGATACTGCATCCAGGCTGGGTGCGTACGGATATGGGCGGTGCGCACGGAACGCTGTCCGTGGAACAGAGTGCGGCGCAATTGTTTCGGCACGTGGCAAGCGCACAGATGCGCGACAGCGGACGTTTTATCGACATCGATGGCAGTAAGCTGCCGTGGTAGGCGTGGCAATCTAGCCGTTGAGACTCAGCAGGTTTTCAATCAGTCTTTGCGCCTGTCCGGCATAGCCGCCACCGAACAGGTTGTAGTGATTGAGGACGTGGTAGAGGTTGTACAGGTGCTTGCGGCTCTCATAGCCGCCCGGCAACGGCCAGACGGATTCGTAGGCGGCGCGGAAGCTTGCGCCGAAACCACCGAACAGTTCGGTCATGGCGAGGTCAGTCTCGCGGTCGCCGTAATACGGTGCCGGATCGAATATCACCGGATTGCCGTCGGCGTCATAGGCGTGATTGCCGCCCCAGAGGTCACCGTGCAGCAGCGCGGCCGGCGGCGCATGACCGTCGAGCAGTGCGGGCAGGCGGGCGAGCAGGCGATCGCCCGCCTCCATGAGTCTCCTTGGCGCGCCATGATCCGCCGCCATTCGCAGTTGCGGCGCGAGGCGTCGCTCGTACCAGAAACGCGTCCAATCGCGCATGGGGCGATTGTCCTGCGGTGTGGCACCGATCGTATTGTTGCGATGCCAGCCGTAATGCGGGCCGGTATGACGGTGCAGCTGCGCCAGCCGTTCGCCTAGGGCGGTCTCTTTGCCGTGATACGAAAGCGATAGGTATTCGAGCACCAGGCAGGCGCGGGCGTCGACGACGCCGTGCCACAGCGGACGCGGGCAACGGAGCGTGGCCGTAGCGTTGATGGCCGCAAGCCCTTCTGCTTCGGCAGCGAACATTTGCAGGGCAGGGGCGGGGCCGCATTTGACGAAATACGACAAACCGGAGAGCGTCAACCGCCACGCAAGGCTGGTATCGCCGCCGGGTACCGGCTGCACGCGCTCGATTCGTGCGGAGATACCCCGCTCGCGCGCCAGGCGCGCGGCGAGCGCCGGCCAGAAGTCATCGTTCATGCCGCGGGTGGGCCGGCGCCCGGTGATAGCATGTGCGCATGACGACACATCGACGCCTGAACCCTCTGAGTCAGCGTATCGGCCGAGAAGCCGTGGAGCGAACGATCGCTGAATTTTACCGCCGCCTGCGTGCTGACGCACTGCTCGGACCTAATTTTGCGAGCCTGCCCGATGGGCCCGCGCATGAACGTCGGGTGGCGGATTTCTGGTGGATCGCCATGGGCGGCAAACCACCTGAATACGAGGTGGCGGTGGATATGGTCGGTGTGCATGCGCGGCTGAACCTGCGGGCGGCGCATTTCACACGATGGCTGGAATTGCTGCGGCAAACCCTTGATGCCGAATTGCCTCCGGATCAGTCGGCCGACTGGCTGCGCATGGCCGAGGGCATCGCCGCGCGGCTCGCTACGGCGCTCGCGCGTTAGCGCGTGCGGGAAAGCCGCCCTGCCCGCGTCTTTGCCGGACAGGGCGGCAGGCTTCAGCCCGCGGCCAGCGCGTCGCGAACGGCCTCCAGGCGGCCGCGTACCTCGCCGGCGAGTTCACCGATGCCGTCGCGCTCGACCAGGCCGAGTACGGCCTGCGGGTCCATGAAGCCGACCGTGACCTTGCCGTCACCATCGTCGCGCACCACCACGTTGCAGGGCAGCAGCAGGCCGATGTCGGGATCCGCGTCCAGCGCGCGGTTGGCGAGCTGTGGATTGCAGGCGCCGAGTATCCGGTACGGGCGCTTGTCCACGCCGATCTTGGCCTTGAGCGTGCCGGCCACATCGATGTCCGCCAGTACGCCGAAACCTTGGGTCTTGAGCGCATCGGTCACGCGTCCGATGACCTCGTCGAAACCCGCATTCAGGCTGATCGAGAAACCATATGCCATATCGTCCTCCGGTTATTCTGCAGTGAACCCGCGGTCGAGGCGGGTCGCACACATGGTAACGGACTTGAGGCGAGACTTCGCGCGCGCGCGCCGCCCCGCTCGTCAGCCGTAAGCGGGGCTTCATCCGCTGCCGGTTCGAGGAGCCTTTACAGCCCTCGCGGACCTCTTTACATAGGGAGCATGGGAAAAAGAACAAGACAAACTGCGTTCACGCTGATCGAGCTGATGGTGGTGGTCGCGCTGGTGGCGATTTTCGCGCTGGTGGGCATTCCAGGCTACCGCAGCATGACCACGACCAACCGGATGTCGACGGAAATCAACAGCCTGATGGGAGACATGCAGTATGCGCGCAGCGAGGCGATCATGCGGGGCGTCAACGTGAGCATCTGCGCGAGTTATGTGCAGAACAGCCCGCCGACCTGCGACAACCCGGCCACTGGCTGGAACGCCGGCTGGATCGTGACCGTTGTCGGCGGGCCGGTGCTGCGCATTCATGACGCCATGACCTCCTCCGACAGCTTCAGCAGCTCGAACACAAGCACGGGCAATCTGAATGCCGTCACCTTCGACCGCGGTGGTTTCAGCGCCAATGCCGGCACCATCTCGCTGCACGATCAGGCGGACACGGTCAGTCGCCGGCAATGTCTGGTGGTTTCGATGGTCGGGCGGGTGCGACTGGAGAGCGGAGGTGTGTGTCCATGAAACCCCGGACCACGCAGAATGGCTTCAGCCTGATCGAGGCGCTGGTGGCGCTGTTGGTCATCACCATCGGCCTGCTTGGCGTCGCCGGCCTGCAGGCGCTGGCGGTCAACAACACGCATTCGGCGAGTCTGCGCAGCATCGCGGCCATGGAAGCCTCCAACATGGCCGCCTACATGGCCGCCAATGCCAGCTACTGGGCCTATGTGGCGCCCGCCGGCTTGACCGTGACGCCGATCGGCGCATCGGCCACGTTCACCGGTGCCGGTGCCAGCGTATTGGCCTCGGCGATGCCGAGCAGCTGCACCGGGACCAGCAGCAATTGCAGCGCCAAGGGCATGGCGGCCTGGGATTTGCGCAACTGGGGCATCGGCCTGGGCCGCCAGCTGCCCGCGGCCCAGGGCCACGTGGCCTGCTACACGGCGGTGAACGACCCGATGACCTGCGTGATTTCCGTGCAATGGCGCGAGAAAACGCTGGCCCTCAATGCGCCGGGCGCATCGGGTACCGCGGTCGCGCCCGCGCCGTCGACGACCATGCAGACCTACTCGCTGGTGACCCAGCCATGAGCAGGCGCATGCGGCATCAGGCGGGACTCGGCCTGGTCGAGCTGATGGTGGCCATGGTGCTCAGCCTGTTCCTGCTGGCCGGTATCGTGACCGTGTTCGTCAGCACCAAGCAGACCTACGCCGAGCAGCAGGCGATGGCGGCATTGCAGGAGAATCAGCGCTTTGCCGGCTCGATGCTGGGGAACGTGATCCAGCAGGGTGGCTATTTCCCCTACAGCAGCACCATCCCGACGAATTTGATCGCATTCCCGGCGAACGGCACCTTTACCACCGCGGGTCAATTCATCTACGGCACCGGCTCCACCATCGTCGTGCGTTATGTGGCGGCGCCAAGCGGTGCCAGCAGCAGCCCCATGATCAACTGCAACGGCGGCAGCAACGCCAGCAGCCTGGCGGTGGTGACGGTGAATGTGATCAGTGTGGATCCGGCCCAGTCCGAGCTGGAATGTCAGGTCAACGGCAATACACCACAGCCTGTCATCTCGCCCTTGGCCAACATGGGCTACAACCCCTTGGGTGGCGGCATCACCGGCCTGCAGGTGCTGTATGGGGTGGCGGCGCTGTCCGGCGGTTCGGTTCGCCAATATCTGACCGCCGCCGAAGTACAGGCACAGAATGCCTGGATGCAGGTGCGTACCCTGGTCGTGACGCTGGATTTCGCCAACCCGCTCTATAACGCCGCGCATCCGAACGGGCAGCCGCAGACGCTGCCGTTCACGCGCGTGATCGATCTGCAGAACGTGGTGAAATGATGAACAACGCAAGACATGCCGTGGATGCATCTTGCAGAACGCATGCGCGCGAGCGCGGCTTCGCACTGGTGGTCAGCCTGCTGATCCTGGTCATCCTGACCCTGCTTGGCGTCAGCATGTTCGGCAATGTCGGCCTGCAGGAGCGCATGGCCGGCAACACGCGCGAGAAAAATCGCGCCTTCGCCGCCGCGCAGACGGCGCTGCAATACGCGCAATGGTGGCTGACCCAGGGCGCCAACGCGACCCAGGGCGTCGTCTGCAACAACGCGCCGTCCCCGAGCGCGCCCATCCGCGTGTGCTCCAATCAGCTGTCGTCGGCGACCACCGTGCCATGGACGACCGCCAGTACCTATCAGCCGCAGTCGGGCGTGATGACCTTCAGCAGCTCGGGCGGGGTGAACACCTACAATTCGGCGCCGCAGTTCTACATCCAGTATATCGGGCCCGGCATAGGCACCGGCGGCAGCCTTTATCGGATCACGGCCTGGGGCTCGGGCGGCAACGCCAACGCCGTCGCGGTGGTCCAGAGCGTCTATCTGGTCGGCGGCGGCGGCGGCGGCCACACCGCGGCGAACAATCTTGGCGGGTCCTGAGCGGACCGGGAGCAGGCGGACATGAAGACCCTATTCGGATTCCAAACGCGCTGGGCAGCTCCGGTCATGGCGGCCCTGCTGCTCCTGCCCGCCACGCGCGCACTGGCGGCGACCAGCTACCTCAATCTGGCGCAGGCACCACTGACCATCGTCCAGCAGGGCATCGACCCCAACATCATGTTCCTGCTGGACGATTCAGGCTCGATGCAGTGGGAGTGGCTGGGCGACCAGGGTTCGATCGGGGCCTTTACCTACGGCTACCCGGTGGGCAACACTATCGTGTACGGGTCCGGCAACTATTCCGACTATATCCCAGGCTTCGGCGCCAGCAACGTCTACGGTGCGCAGTTCCGCTCAAGCTACGTCAACGCCAATTACTACAATCCGAGCGCGACCTACACGCCCTGGGCCTGCCCTGCGCCCTACCCCGAAAGCAGCACGCAGACACCCACGCCGACCCAGACCGCCACGACCGGCAACCCCGCCTGCCACTGGGACAGCAACGTCAACCTGTGGGTGATGCCGAACGCCAATCCCAATGCCGCATTCCTGAATCCGTACAACAACAACAATCCGAATTCCAATGTGCGCGCGCTGAACGTGTGGAACGATTCCACGGACTCCAACAACAACACGCCAAACAACGGCTACATCGGCAATTCGCAGGGTTCCAACAACCTGCACTGGCTGGTCGACGGCCCCAATGGCTACGAGTGGTGGACGAGTACCTATCCGAGTGGACTCAATAGCGACAATAATCCGACCGGCTACGGCTTCTGGCCGGCGGTGTACTGGAACTACATCGGCCCGCGGCCGGCGAGCAACAGCGATCTGACCAACATCGCCAATTTCCAGGAGGTGCAGATCTGCCCGCCGACGCTGAGCGCGAATTCCAACGGCAATACCGGCACCTGCACCCCGCCGCCCACCCTGCCCGCGTCGCCGTTGCCCTATCACACCTACACCGAGACCGACGGCGACTACGTCTACATAGAGGGCGACGGCACCCAGGTGGACCGCACCTATGCCGCGGAAATGCAGAACTTCGCCAACTGGTTTCAATTCTATCGTTCGCACATCCTGATGGCCCGCGCCGGTGCCGGCATCGCCTTCATGCAGTTGCCCAATACCTTCCGGGTCGATTTCGGCACCATCAACCAGATGGCGACCAGCGGCAACCCTGAGTTCAACACCACCGAGCCTTTCCTCTTTTCGAACGGCAATCGCGCGGGTTTTCTGCAGCGCTTCTACCAGCAGCCCATTCCGGAGGACGGTACGCCGCTGCGCAAGGCCCTGAAGGGGGTCGGCAGCTGGCTCGGCAAGCAGCCGGGTGCCTCCGCGCCCTGGGGCACCAGCGCGGCCGAGAAACAGGCCAACAACGGGGCGAACTACCTCACCTGCCGCGCCAACTACACCGTGCTGGTGACCGACGGTACCTGGAATGGCAGTAATCCCAACGTCGGCAACGTGGATGGTTCGACGGGCCCCACCATTACCGGGCCGAACGGCCAAACCTATCAATATACGCCCGCAGATCCATACCAGGACGGCGCATCGAATACGCTGGCTGACGTGGCGATGTACTACTGGGAAAACGATTTGCAGTCCGGCATGGTCAACGACGTGCCGACCAATGGCGAGGACCCGGCCTTCTGGCAGCACATGGTGACCTTCGCCATCGGTCTCGGAGTGACGCCGACCCTGGTGCAGGCCTACATGCAAGCAAATCCAGGCGCCACCGAATCTCAGGCCCAGGCCGCCGTTTATGCCGAGCTGCAGAATGGCACGGTCAACTGGCCGACGCCCGGCGCCAATTCCAATGCCAACATCGACGATCTGTGGCACGCGGGCGTGGACGGCCACGGCGGCTTTCTCAGCGCACAGAACCCGCAGCAGTTCGCCAGCGCGCTGGCAAGCACGCTGTATCAGATCGTGGCGCGCACCGCATCCGGTTCGTCGGTGGCGGTGAATGCACAGAAGGCCGGCGAAGTGCAGACCGATACGCAGGTCTATCAGGCGCTCTACCACCCGCTCAACTGGTGGGGCGAATTGCTGGCCAAGCCAATACTCATCAATACGACCAACAATCAGCCCTACGTGAGCGCCAACGCCAATTGGGACGCAAGCTGCGTGCTGACCGGCGGCGCCTGCCCGGCGATGGGCACGAATACACAGGGTCAGGCGACGACTTCGGTGACCGCGCAGTCGCCCAGCAGCCGGGTGATCATCACCGACAACGGTACCCAGGGCGTGCCCTTCGAGTGGACCAGCCTCTCCTCGGCCGAACAGACCCTGCTCAACGGCGCCGACAACCTCGGCCAGCAGCGGCTGGATTATCTGCGCGGTACGCGCAGCGAGGAGGAAGGCGCGGGTAACGGCGGTACCTTGAGGACCCGAACGGGGGTGCTTGGTGACATCGTGCATTCCAGCCCCGTGTGGGTGGGGTATGCAGACCAATCCTACCCCAGCACGCCGGGGCAGCCCGCGACTTGGACCGACAAACTGTATCCTTCCGCAAGCCAGCCGGAAAACGCCAACGCCGCGCAGACCTTCGCCCAGTTCGAAGCCAACAACTGGAGCCGACTCAACGTGGTCTACGTGGGCGCCAACGACGGCATGCTGCACGGATTCCGCGCGGGCAGCTATACCTACAACAGCAGCACCGGCGCGCTGACCTACGATGCCACGAATAACGACGGCCAGGAGGTGCTGGCCTTTGTGCCGCAGAGCGTGTACGCGAATATCAATCAGTACACCGATCCGCAGTACAACCACCATTACTATGACGACGCCACGCCCGCCACCGGCGACGTGTTCTACGGCGGTGCCTGGCACACCTGGCTGGCGAGCGGACTCGGCGCGGGTGGCAAGGAGCTGTTCGTGCTCGACATCAGCAATCCCGCCAATTTCAGCCAGGCCAACGCCGCCAGCCTGGTCAAGGCCGACTGGACGACCGCCAACCTGACCTGCGTGAACGACGCCAACTGCGCGCAGGATCTGGGCGACACCTTCGGCACGCCCGTGATCCGGCGTTTCCACAACGGCGAGTGGGGCATCATCTGGGGCAACGGCTACAACAGCACCAACGGCGAGGCCGGCATCTTCATCGGCCTGATCGACCCGGCCTCCGGCGCGATCAGCGTCTATTGGCTGGGCACCGGCTATGGCCCGGCGCAGGACCCGACCGGCCAGAGCCGCCCCGACGGCATCGGCTACACTACCGCCGTCGACCTCGATGCCGATCACATCACCGACTACGTCTATGCCGGCGACCTGTTCGGCAACGTCTGGCGTTTCAACCTGACCAGCAGCAATCCGCTGGACTGGCATGTCTCGACCTACGGCAACACCGCCGGCACGCCGCTGTTCAGCGCGGTCAACGCCGCCGGCACGGCGCAGGCGATCACCACCAAGGTGCAGGTGGTCTCGATCCCCTCCGGTCTGTCGCCCGGCCAGCCGCAGAGTCGTCTGATGGTGCTGTTCGGCACCGGCAAGCTGCTTGAGCCGCAGGACGGCATTGCCAATACCACCGCGGCCGGCGTGCAGAGCCTCTACGGCGTGTGGGACTGGGACATGTCGAACTGGAATAGCGGCTACACCACCGCCAGCGGCATCACGGTGCCACCGTCGGCCACCCAGTATGCCTCGCTCGGCACGGCGCCGAGCATCTCGCGCAGCACCTTGCTGCAACAGACCATCACCTCGGAGATCTACAGCACCAACTCGTCCGGCACCCAGGTCGGGCTGCGGCAGACCAGTCAGAACCCGGTGCAGTGGGCGGATCTGAGCTACAACGGCACTCCGGGCACGCAATACGGCTGGTATCTGGATCTGGTATCGCCGGTCAACGGTTACCAGGGTGAAATGGTGGTTTACAACCCGGATATCGCTTACGGCGTGTTTGTGGTTAATACCACCATCATCGGCCAGCTGGGCCTGACCTGCGGCATCAACAATAACGGTGGCTGGTCCATGGGATTGGACCCCAGCGATGGCGCGATGTTGAGTTTCAACGCCTTTACGATACAGAACATCGGCGATTATAACGGATCGTTCAATCAAGCGACCCTAGAGGGACTCTATGCGGGCGTAACCGTCGGCGCGGTTGGCAGTCCATCCTGGGTCACCTATGGCGGCGTGGTGTATATGGTCGTTAGCACCAATGACGGCCAGACGAAGCTGATTCCGACCGGCCTCGGTGGGGCGGGACAAAACATCAGGATCAGTTGGCGGCAACTGCGATGAGGACGGAGACGATGCAACGAGGGCGTACGGCCGCCGACGGGGTCGGACAGGGCGGTTTCACGTTGATCGAGCTGATGGTCGCGGTGGCGATCGTGGCGATCATCGCCGCGATCGCCTATCCCAGCTATCTCAAGGAGGTGCGCGATTCCCGGCGCACCACGGCGATCACCAACTTGCTGAATGTCGCCAGCCAGTTGGAAAAGTATTACAGCACCAACAATATCTACCCCCAAAGCCTGACGTCGCTGGGTTATACGGCAACGATCTATCCGGTACCGAATGCGGCTAGCCCCTATTACGATATCCGTTACGGGACCGATACCACCGGCGACACTTACACACTGACCGCGACCCCGACTCAACAGAGTGGGCAGAGTCAGGATGCCTGCGGGGTATTCACGCTCAACGCGCTCGGGCAGAAAGGCGTCACGAGCGCTACGGCCACCGCCAGCCAGTGCTGGGGCAAGTAAGCCGCGGCTTCAGCCGCCGGCCTCGCGCAGCGCGGCCGGCAGGCTGAAGGTGATTTTCTCCTCGCGTCCGCTAAGTTCCGTTACGCCGTTGGCGCCCCAGGCGAGCAACTGGGCGATCACGTCGCGCACCAGTTTCTCCGGCGCCGAGGCACCGGCGGTGATGCCGATGCGCTTGCGGTCTTCCAGCCATTCGCGGCGGATGTCGTCGGCGCCGTCGATGAGGTGGGCCGGGATGCCGGCCTTGGCGGCAAGCTCGCGCAGGCGGTTGGAGTTGGAGCTGTTGGGCGAGCCGACCACCAGTATCAGATCGCAGTCGTCGCTCAGCTGACGCACGGCGTCCTGGCGATTCTGGGTGGCATAGCAGATGTCGTCGCGCCGTGGCCCCTCGATGGCCGGGAAACGCGCGCGCAGGGCGTCGATCACCGCGCTGGTGTCGTCCACCGACAGCGTGGTCTGGGTCACGAAGGCGAGATGCTCGGGGTCGCGGATGTCCAGCGCGGCGACGTCATCCGGCGATTCGACCAGATACATCCGGCCACCCGCACGGGTATCGAACTGACCCATGGTGCCCACGACCTCGGGGTGTCCGGCGTGCCCGATCAGGATCACCTCGCGGCCTTCGCGGGAAAACCGCGCGACCTCGATGTGCACCTTGGTTACCAGCGGGCAGGTCGCGTCGAACACCGTGAGATCGCGCGCTTCCGCGTTGCGACGCACCGCCTGCGAGACGCCGTGGGCGCTGAAGATCACGGTCGCGCCGTCCGGCACCTCGTCGAGTTCCTCCACGAAGACCGCACCCTTGGCGCGCAGCCCGTCGACCACGAAGCGGTTGTGCACCACCTCGTGACGCACGTAGATGGGGGCGCCGAAGCAGGTCAGGGCGCGCTCTACGATGTCGATGGCGCGGTCCACTCCGGCACAGAAGCCGCGCGGATTGGCGAGCAGGATGTCCATGACGTATTCCCGGCTGAATGAAGGTTCGGTTGGGGCGTCTACGTTACCGCAGCCGCCGTGTGCAGTCACCCCGTGCCGGATGGGGGCGTACCGTCGACGGCCCCGTCGACGGCGAGGATCTGCAGTCCGACGGTGAGCACGTGGCCGGCAAAGGGATGATTGAAATCGACGGTGACGGCAGCCTCGTCGATTTCGACCACGGCGCCGGGCAATTCGTCGCCGCCGGGCGTGGTGAAGCCGATGATGTCGCCCGGCGCGACGGCCATGTCCGCCGGAAATTCGTGACGCGGCAGCGTCTTCACCAGCGCCGCGTCGCGCGCGCCGAAGCCGCGTTCCGGCGGCAGCATCACCACGTCGCTGCTGCCGACCGAGCGCCCGATCAGCAGTTTCTCCAGGTTGGGATGCAGGGCGCCTGTGCCGAGCGTCACTTCCACCGGTTCGTCGCCCACGGTGGCGTCGGCCACCGTGCCGTCTTCGAGCGTGATTGCGTAGTGCAGGCGCACGCGGCTATGCGGGCCGACGATGGCGCTCATGCCGTGTCCTCCTCGATCCGCGAGAGCAGGCGCAGGCCGCCGAGCATGCCGCGGATCCGCTGCTCGCGTTCGGTTGCGCTCGCGGGTGGCCAGTGGACGTGGCGCGCGATGGGCGGCAGTGGCGGCAACGTGTCGCGCGCGTCCTGATCGAGACTCACCACGAGGTCCGCCCAGGCCAGCGCCGTGGCCTGCGGCGGGGCGAGCGCGGCGCGCGGCTCGATCCAGCCAGCGCCGAGGCGTGCCGCGCGGGCGCCGATATCCGCGGCGGCCGTGTCGGTGGCCACGAACAGCACGCGGGCGGGGCGTTTATAAGGCATCAGGCGACGTCCACCTCGGCTGGCGCGTGCGCCTCGCCGGGGTGCTGGGCGACAAGAATGCTGCATTCGAGTTCGTCGAGCAGCGAGGCACCCAGCGAGGAGCGCCACCAGCGCGTGAGCGTGGTGCGGCGACTGTGGCCGAGCACCACGAGATCGGCCTCTATTTCGCGCGCCACGCTGACCACCTGATCCACGGGGTCGCCAAGCACTAGACGCCCATGCGCATTGAGCCCACGCTGATGCAGCCGGGTCACGCCTTCGTTGAGAATCGCCTGATAGCGCTCATGGTCGGCATTGAGTATCTCGCCGGCATTGAAGCCCTCGCCGACGGAGAGGCCGAGCGACATGGGCATCACCGAGAGCAGGACGACGCTCGCGCCGCAGAGTACGGCAAGGTCGGCGCCCTGGCGCAATGCGATGCGGCATTCGCGGGTGCCGTCGTAGGCGAGCAGAATGGTGTGGTACATGACGTTTCCCCTGTCAGTCATGTCGAGCCGGTACGCAGCACCCGGCACGGTGGCGAAATTCTGCCCCATTCCCGGAGGATAGTCGATGCGGCGGGCAGGCCCGGATCAGCGGCCGGGCGCACGTCGGCCGAGATCGACGCGGCGCATCAGCAATACCAGCGGCAACATGATCAGGAATCCCCAGGTGATCAGTAAAAAGGCGTCGAGAAAACCCACCATGTCGGCTTGACGGTGCAGCAGCTGACCGAGGAGCTGGGGTGCGGCAGGCGAGTGTACGCCCATGCCCAGGCCGCGCAGGTAGTCATCGACGGCGGGGTTCATGTCGGTGATATGACCGCCGAGTTGATTCCAGGCCATCTGGGTGTGGCGCGTCAGTACCGTGGAGACGATGGAGATGCCGATGGACGAACCGATGGTGCGCAACAGGCTGAACAGTCCGGCGGCCTCGGCCGAATCGCGTGGCGGCAGCGACGAGAAGGCGACGGTGGACATGGGAACGAATATGAGACCCATGCCGAGTCCTTGCAGCACGATTGGCCAGACCGACCAGTAGATGTCGATGTCCAGGCTGTAGAGCGTCATCGCCCAGGCGCCGGTGCTCGCCAGCACGATGCCCGTCGCGATCAGGATGCGCGGGTCGATGCGGCCGATCAGCCGGCCGACCAGCATCATGCTGAACATGCTGGCGAGGCCGCGCGGGGCCATGACCAGGCCGGTGGTCAGCGCCGGGTAGCTGAGCAGTCCCTCCAGCATCAGCGGTTGCACCAGGGCGGTGCCGTAAAGGCCGAGTCCGAACACGGCGATCAACAGGCTGGCGGTGGTGAAATTGCGGTCGCGGAAGATGCCGAGCCGGAAGATCGCGTGATCGCCCGCTCGTACCGCGTGCACGATGAAGGCGATGAAGCTCACGACAGCGATGGCCGAAAGCAGCGTGATGGTGTTCGAGGAAAACCAGGCGTCCTCGTTGCCGCGGTCGAGCACGTACTGCACCGTGCCGATCGCCAGGCCCATGAGCAGGAACCCGGTCCAGTCCATTCGCCGTTCGCGCCGTTCGGTATCGGGCACCACGCGCCAGGCGAGCAGTAGCGAGAGCATGCCGACCGGCACATTGATGTAGAAGGTCCAGCGCCAGCTCAGCACCTCGGTGAGGTAGCCGCCGAGGGTGGGTCCGAGGATCGGGCCGATCATCACGCCCATGCCCCAGATCGCCATCGCGCGGCCGCGCTGTTCCAGCGGGTAGGTGTTCACCATCAGAGACTGCGACAGTGGTACCAGCGCGGCGCCGAACACGCCCTGCGCGAGTCGGAAGATCACGATTTCGGCGACATTGGTCGACAGTCCACAGAGAGCCGAGCTGACCACGAAGCCGGCCACGCTGAGCATGAGATAGCGCTTTTGGCCGAGCCGGTCGGTGAAATAACCGGTCAGTGGCATGAAGATGCCGGAGGCGACGAGATAGCTGGTCAGCACCCAGGAAATCTGGTCGCGGGTGGCGCTGAGCTGACCCTGCATATGCGGCAGGGCCACGTTGACGATGGTCGTGTCCAGCACCTGCATGATGGTGGCCGACATCACCGCAATGGTGATGAGCAGCCGCTCGCGCGGGCCGGTCTGCACTGCGCTCACGGCGAGGCGCGGCCTGTTCCGGCGGCGGGTTTGTCGACGGTGTCGACGGTGACCTCGGCGGAGGTGCCCACCCGCAGCGGGTAGCGGGGGTCGGTGTCGAGAATCTCGACGCGTACCGGTACCCGCTGCGTGACCTTCACCCAGTTGCCGGTGGCGTTTTCCGGCGGCAGCAGCGAGAAGGCCGCGCCACTGGCGGGATTGATGCTGACCACTCTGCCGTGGAAGGAGTGGTCCGGGTACATGTCGACGGTCACCGTGGCCGACTGGCCGGGGTGGATGCGTGCGAGATCGGTTTCCTTGTAATTGGCATCCACCCACCAGTGACGGCCGCAGACCAGGACGAAATTGGGTTGCCCGAGCGTGACCGAATCACCGGGGCGCAGGCTCAGCTGCGACAGCGTACCGTCGCAGGCGGCCTTGACCGTGGTGTCCGAGAGATTGGATTCGGCGATGCCGAGCGCCGCCTCTGCGGAGCGGATTTCCCCGTTGGCATGACCGCTGGGGCCTTGTTGCGCCAATGCCTGCTGCAGGTTGGCCTGTGCCACTGCGAGCGCGGCGCGTGCCGCACGCGCGGCATCGGTCGCGTCCTCTACGGCCTGGGTGTTGGTGTAGCCGCGCTTGGCGAGTGCCTGCTGGCGCCTGGCCCTGGATTCGGCGTTGGCCAAGCGTACCTCGGCCTGGCTGACGTCGGCCCGCGCCGCGCTCACTGCGGCCTGGAGGGCGGCGACATGCTGCTTTGCCAGCTCAAGCCGGGCCCTGGCCTCTTTGACCTGCAGCGCAAAGGTGGTCGGGTCGATGCGATACAGCGTCTCGCCAGCCGTCACCCGCTGATGATCGTGTACGTCAACGGCGACGATCCGGCCGGACACGCGCGGCGCCACGCGGATAACGTGCGCGCCCACGTAGGCATCGTCGGTGCTCGGGTAGTACTCCCGGTGATGCCAGTAGGTATAGCCGGCGACGGTGAATCCGGCAAAGACGATCACACTGGCGGCGATCTTCAGGCTGCGCTTCATGAAGTCCTCGATATCATGTTTGCGGGATGATCAGATCTGGTTGGCACGCTGCTTGATGTGGGCCAACACGCGGGTGCAGCACTGGATTTCATCGGGGCTGAGTCCGTCGAGCAGTTCACGTCGCAGCGCGCCGGCGACCGCCTTGATCTCGCGCGACACGGCATGCGCCTGCTCGGTCAGATGGACCGACTTGCAGCGGCGGTCCTCGGGATGCTCGCGGCGCTCGATCCAGCCGTCGTGCGCCATTCGGTCCAGCAGGCCGACCAACGATGCGCCCTCGATGCCGAGCAGATTGGCCAGCTCCCGCTGCATCAGTCCGTCGCCTTGCTTGGAGAGATAGAGAATGGCCATCCATTTGGCCTGGCTAAGCCCCAGCGGCCGCAGACGCTGGTCTAGCTTGTTGCGCCAGACGCGCGCCGTTTCCGAGAGTTGGCCGCCGAATTGTTCATGGGAGTCGTTCATGGCGATGTCTGCATGGGGTTAATTATTAGCTTCCTAATTATACATGCCCTACTTATTGGCACAAGCACTTCCAGGGCGGACAATGTCTCGTCCGATGGTCAATGGAGTAGCGCGTGAATCACCTGGAACGATATCCCCTGGACGAGCTGAAGCTGATCTACCGCACCCTGCACGCGGCCTTGCCAGAAAATCCGGAACTGATGGATTCGGTGCTGCTGGAGGAGCTGCAGGGGTATCTGCAGACGCGCGCGCGCGAAGCCGGCGTGGATGTTTCGCTGCATGCGCAGTGGGCGGCGTGGCTGGGGGGCGAATTGCTGCGCGGCCTTTAGACCGCGCGGTCGCTGGCGCCGGAGGTCAGCCGATCAGACGGGCGCTGCGGCGCAGCGCCTGCACGAGGTCTTTCTCGAGTTCGTCGAGGTCTTCCATGCGGATCAGCGCCGCGTTGCTCAGCCAGGCGGTGGCCTGCTCGCGCTTGCGCGCGAAGTACAGCAGGATGAATTCCTCCGACTTGAGCACGTAGCGGATGGCGCCCTGCGGGTCGACCTGCAGGAACGGATTGCTGGCGATCTGGCGGGCGGAATGTTCCTGCATCATGCAGTACTGGTTGAGCAGGTAATACAGCGCGGTGCGGGCCTGGCTGAGCAGTTCGCGCACGAATTCGCGCGCCTGCGGGTGCAGGCTGGCGTCGACGATGGTATCGAGCCAGTTGGTCA
Organism: Acidihalobacter prosperus; assembly: GCF_000754095.2. Taxonomy (NCBI): domain Bacteria; kingdom Pseudomonadati; phylum Pseudomonadota; class Gammaproteobacteria; order Chromatiales; family Ectothiorhodospiraceae; genus Acidihalobacter; species Acidihalobacter prosperus. Next base: position 550,893 of record NZ_JQSG02000003.1, on the reverse strand, counting down.
GGTCGGTTTCGGAAATGGGGACGTCCGCGCTCTTGAGTTCGGCCGCCAGCTGAATGATGCGGGTCTGCAGCTCGCTCTGCTGCTCCTGGGTCTTGCGCCGCTGCAGTGTGCGCTGAAGCAGGCCGCCGGTGGCCTGCAGTTCCTTGGACAGCTGCTGTAGTTCGAGGCGGATGGTTTCGCGCTTTTCCTGCAGCGATTCGACCAGGGCGCGCTTGCGCGACATTTCCAGCCGGGTCAGCTGCAGGCGCAGGGTGAAGAACTGGCCGAGCAGCTGATTGATGCCGTTGATCGCGTGATCCAGGCGGTCGCAGGCCTGCCGAACGGGCGGTTGGAGGCGTTCATCGCGAGGCATGCGCTCGCGCAACAGCTCGCGGGCGCGGATGGTTTCGATCAGCTCGGCACGCACGTCGATCAGCAGATCGTTCATGCGCTTGATGTTGGCGCCCAGCAGCACGAAGTCGGCGCGGCGCTCGCCGCGGGCGATGTCCTGGCGCAGCGAGATGAGTTCGAGCAGTTTGTTGCGGAACACGCGGATGTTGGCCGTGGTGCCGGCGTGGCGCGAACGGTCGAGAGCCGTGATCGCGTCGTCGCCGATCGCTTCCTGCAGGCGGACGCGCAGCGAAAGATGGTAGGCGTTGGCCTCCATGATCAGGCCTTCGATGGCGTTGCGCGAGTAGTAGGGTGCTTCTTCGACGAGGTCCTCGGGGATGTGGTCGGGGAGCTTCTCGACCGGCAGGCGGGCGATCTCGGCCGGCGGCAGATCCTGCACCAGCTTGCGCAGCACCTCCAGGGTGATGGCCGGCGTGCCGCGTTGCGAGGTGGCGCTCATGCGGGCTTCATGCGTCGCCAAGGCCCATGACTTCGCGCCTGAGCTCGGCGGCGAAGTCCAGCATGCGCTGGGTGGCCTGTTGCGCCTTGACGCGGGTCTTCTCCTCCACGTGAATTTCCCCCTCCCCGGTTTCCAGTGTCTTGAGCAGCGCGCGCAGCGAGTTCATCGCCATCCACGGACAGTGCGCGCAGCTGCGGCAGGTGGCGCCGTGTCCGCCGGTTGGTGCCTCGATCAGGGTCTTGCCGGGCGCGGCCTGACGCATCTTGTGGAAGATGCGGTTGTCGGTGGCGACGATGAAGGCCGGGTTGGGCAGGGTGCGGGCCGCGTCGATCAGCTGAGTGGTCGAGCCGACCGCGTCGGCCAGCGCGATCACCGATGCCGGCGATTCCGGATGGACCAGAACGGCGGCCTCGGGGTGCCGGGCCTTGAGCTGTTCCAGGGCCTGGGCGCGGAATTCGTCATGCACCACGCACGACCCGTTCCACATCAGCATGTCGGCCCCCGTCTGCGCCTGCACGTAGGCGCCCAGGTGTTTGTCGGGGGCCCAGATGATCTTTTTCCCCTGGCGGTGCAGATGCGCTACCAGCTTGACCGCGATGCTCGAGGTGACCACGTAGTCGGCACGGGCCTTCACCGCCGCGCTGGTATTGGAATAGACCACCACCGTGCGTTCCGGGTGGGCATCGCAGAAGGGAATGAAATCATCCGCCGGACATTCCAGATCGAGCGAGCATTCGGCCTCGAGCGAAGGTATCAGCACGCGCTTTTCGGGATTGAGGATTTTCGCGGTTTCGCCCATGAAGCGGACGCCGGCGACCACGATGGTGCTGGCCGGGTGCTCATGACCAAAACGCGCCATGTCGAGGGAATCGGAGACGGTGCCGCCGGTTTCCTCGGCGATGCGCTGCAGGGCTTCGTCGACGTAGTAATGCGCCACCAGCACCGCGTCGCGTTCGCGCAGCAGATGCTTGATGCGCGCCATGGCCTGATCGCGCGCCGGTCCGGTCAACGGGGGGTCCAGCGCGATCACGCCCGCTGTTCGCGGCACGACGATGCGGGGAATCTCGGGAATGGCTTCGGCCAGACTCATGCGTGAACGATTCTCACGGCTGTGCGTAATCACGAGTGTAACCCAGCGATTGCAGTGCGGCATCCCCGCGGGGCTTGGCGTCCGGCGACTCAGGCGGTAATTTGACGCCTTTCGTCGGGAAGGACAGAAAAATGGACTATACGGCGGCCTACCGGGCCCTGTCGATCGAGGAACGCAAGGCGTTGGCGCTGGCGGCGGATCTCGACGCGGGGTTTCGTCCGCATCTGGTGCGCGACCAATGGAGCCTGGTCAAGATCTATTTCGGGCGACGCGCGGATCTATGCCCGGACGAAGTCGCCCTGCTGATCGAGGATCCTGACCAGACCGTGCGCATCACCTGCGCACGGCGCGAGGATCTGACGCCCGAGCAGGTGGCACGCTGCGTCGAGGACCGCGACCCCAATCTGCGCTATTTCATCGCCCGCAACGTATTGCTGACCGAGGCGCAGCGCGAGCGCCTGCTGGGAGACGAGGACCCACTGGTACGCAAGGCCGCCGGCAAGGGCCCCAAGCGTCGGCGGCTTGCCGCACGTCCCGGGCAGGCCGAGGTGATCCGCTGAGGTGCCCGTGTCGGCTTGGCTGAGGCGTCTGCGCCCCGGTCGCCGGACCTGGCTGAGGCTGGGGCGCGACGCCGCCATCCTGTTGGTCGTATACGCCGCGGTATCGCTGTGGCAGACACGTCACCTTGCGAGCGGCTCGGCGCCGGCACTGGCCGCGCACGCGATCGACGGCAGCCCCGTCAGCCTCGATGCCCTGCATGGCCGCCCGGTGCTGGTGATGTTCTGGGGCACCTGGTGCCCGATCTGCCGTACCGAGCTGAGCACCCTGCAGGCGCTGTCGCGCGACTGGGCGGTGGTGACCGTGGCCATGGATTCGGGCGATGCCGCCAAAATCCGGGCCTTCATGCGCGAACGGCATCTCGATTTCACGGTCATCGCCGATCCGCAGGGCGCGATGTCGCGCCGCTGGGGCGTGGTTGCCGTGCCTGCGGGATTCGTGATCGGCCCGGCGGGCCAGATTCGCTTCCGGCTGGTCGGTCTGACCTCGAGCTGGGGCTTGCGCGCACGCCTGTGGTTGGCGCGCGGCGGTTTCTAGGGCCTGGTCACCCGATGGGGTGGCGTGCCGATGTGACTGAAAAACCGCAAGGTCGGGCCGCTATTCATGTTTCGCGGTGTTGCCGCGCGCTCATGTGACCGGCCACGCCGCGCGCGGCACCTGGCCTGCCACGAAAAGCGACTCTGCAGCACGCCAATTCTTAGCGCGAACAGACCCTAGCCGTCGCCGTGCAGGCGCAGCAGTCCGGCAAGCGCCTGCCACAGGGCCGCGTAGGCCAACGCAGGCGGCGTGCGCGGCGCGAACAGCGGCAGTGGCAGCCGCCGCGGCCCCATCTGCTCGACGGCCGAGGCGTAGGGAATGGCGGTGTGCAGCAGCGTGCGGATCTGCGCCGGCAGCGCCGCGACGAGTTCGCGGTGTAGCCGGCGTCGGCGATCCACCTGGGTCAGGAAGGGATACAACCGCAGTCCGGTGAGCCGGCGCTTGGCCAGATATCGCACCAGCACCTCATAGGCATGCACCGACAGCGTGGTGGGAATCATCGGCATGGCGATCACGTCGGCGTGCGCGAGCGCCGCCTCGTTGACGGCCTGCAGCCCCGCGGGGCAGTCGTAGATCAGCAGGTGGTAGTCTTCCGCCAGGGGGGCCGACAGGCGTGCCAGCAGGGCGCCGTGATCGGCCTGGGCGGCCTCCAGATGCAGGCTGGAGAGGCCGCCGGCGAGCAGGTCCAGGCGCGCTACCCCGGTGTGCCTGATCAATTCGCCGATCGGCGTCCTGCCGCGCGCAAGGCGTTTCATGCCGCCGGTCTCGTCCATGTCGACGCCGAGATACCAGGCCGCCGCACCCTGCGGATCGAGATCCCAGAGCAGGGTCTTGAAGCCGCTGGCGGCGGCGAGCGCGGCGAGATTGACCGCTGAAACGGTCTTGCCGACGCCGCCTTTGAGATTGAACAGGGCGAGGGTTTTCATGTCGGGGTGAGCGCCCTATGACGGGACTGTTACACTTGGGTCCGGCCGCCTGGGGGCGGTGGGGCGACAGATACTCTAACACCGTCCGGCGGACAGCGGCGCTGGCCAGAGGCGGCAGGCATAAGGATACAGGCATGGTCTTGCAAACAGACCTGATCCGGCTGGAGGAGGCCGGCAATCTCAGCGGACTGTTCCACGAGCGCGTGCGTCGCACGCCGGAGCGGGTGGCCTATACCCACTTCGACGCGGGCAGCCAGCGCTGGGTGGACACCACCTGGCGGGAGATGGCGCTGGAAGTGGGCCGCTGGCAAGCGGCGATGCGCCGCGAGGGGCTGCAGCCCGGCGACCGCGTCGCGGTGATGCTGCGCAATGCGCGCGAGTGGGTGGTGCTCGATCAGGCCGCGCTCGGGCTGGGGCTGGTGACGGTGCCGCTGTATACCGACGACCGGCCCGACAACGTCGCTCATATCGTCGAGGAAACCGAGGCGCGTCTGCTGGTGGTGAACGGCCGACGCCAGTGGCGTCGCCTGCAGGAGGTCAAGGCCGGATTCGATTCGCTCCGGCGCATCGTCAGTCTGGCCAACATCGAGATCGAGGACGGCGCGCGCGACCGGCATCTCGAATCCTTCGCGGAGTGGAGTTTCGGCTGCCACGGTGAGCCGCAGCGCCTGGAGGCGGATGCCGATACCCTCGCCAGCGTCGTTTACACCTCCGGCACGGCGGGCCGCCCCAAGGGCGTGATGCTCACGCACGGCAATCTGCTCGGCAACGCCTGGGCGGTGTGCGACGTGGAGCCATTGACCGCCGACGACGTGTTTCTGTCCTTCCTGCCGCTGTCGCACACGCTCGAACGCACCGGCGGCTACTATTTCCCGATGTTCTACGGTGCCCGCGTCGCCTACGCTCGCTCGGTGCAGCAGCTCGGCGAGGATCTGCGCGCGGTGCGGCCCACCGTGCTGATTTCGGTGCCGCGCGTGTACGAGCGCCTGCATGCGCGCATCGCCAAGGGGCTGTCGCGCAAATCCGCGCTGTCGCGAAGTCTTTTCGAGCTGACCGTCAAGGTCGGCGCGCGCCGTTATCTGCGCGGACTGGGTCAGGCCGCCTGGCGGCCCACGCAGGCGTTGTGGCCGTTGCTCGACCGGTTGGTCGCCGCGAGGATCCGCGCGCAGCTCGGCGGTCGACTGCGTTTCGCCGTCTGCGGCGGCGCGCCGTTGTCGCCGCAGCTGGCGCGGGAGTTTTCGGCTCTGGGCATGCCTGTGTTGCAGGGCTACGGCTTGACCGAGGCCAGCCCGGTGGTCAGCGTCAACCGCCCGGCGGACAACCGTTTCGACAGCATCGGCGCGCCGCTCAAGGGTATCGAGGTGCGTATCGGCGCGGGCAGCGAACTGCAGCTGCGCGGCCCCAACGTGATGCGCGGCTACTGGCAGGACGAGACCGCGACGCGCGCCGTGCTGGATGCGGATGGCTGGCTGCGTACCGGCGACCAGGTGCGTCAGGACGAGGCCGGTCGGCTGTACATTACCGGACGCATCAAGGACATCATCGTGCTCAACAACGGCGAGAAGGTGCCGCCCTCGGAGATGGAGACCGCCATCGGCCTGGACGAACTGTTCGACCAGGTGGTGGTGGCCGGCGAGGGCCGTCCGTACCTCTCGGCGCTGGTGGTGCTCAACGCGGAAGCCTGGCCGGCCTTCGCCGCCGAGTGCGACGTCGATCCAGCGGATCCCGACGCGCTGCTCGACCGCTTCGTGGAGCGTCGCCTGCTGCAGCGTATCGGGCGCGCCCTGCATGACTTCCCGGGCTATGCCCAGATCCGGCGGCTGTCGGCCAGACTTGAACCCTGGACCCTGGAAGCGGGTCTGATGACCCCGACGCAGAAGCTCAAGCGCAAACGCATACTCACGCTGCACGAGCGCGATCTCACACGCCTTTACGAGGGAAACGGCGATGCCTGACGGCCATGAACTTCTGGCGGGCGATGAACCCGTCCTGCGCGTGCCGGCACGGCCCGCGGACATCAATGCCGGCGGCGATATCTTCGGCGGCTGGATCATGTCGCAGGTCGACATCGCCGGCAGTATCCCGGCGGTGGCGCTGGCGCAGGGGCGGGTGGTCACGGTCGCTGTACAGCGCCTGGTGTTCCTCAAGCCCGTCAAGGTCGGCGATCTGGTGAGCCTTTACGCCCGCGTCGAGAGCGTCGGGCGCACCTCGATCCGGGTCGCGGTCGAGGTGTATGTGCACCGCCGGCTGTCGCCGCCGGAATTCATACACGTCTGCGAGGCGGAGTTGACCTACGTCGCCATCGACGAGCAGGGCAAACCGCGTCCGGTTCCGAAATCGGCCGGATGAGATTCCAAGTTACCAAAACAACCTGATCAATAGGGGGAAGACCGATGCAACATGCCATTCGTGCGCGCGCGCGCATCCTGCTGGGCGCGGCCGCGCTCGTACTGCCGTTGAGCGGCCTGGCTGCCGGGTTTGCGATTACCGAACAGAATGCCACCGGCCTCGGCGACGCCTATGCCGGCGCCACGACCGGCAACGGCGAGGCCAGCGGGTTGTATTTCAATCCGGCGGCCATGGCCGACCTGCAGGGTACGCAGCTGAGCGCGGGCCTGATCGACATCGCGCCGACCATCCGCTTCAGCGACGGCCGGTCCAGCGTGGCGGGCATCGGCAATATCACCAACGGCAACAACGGCGGCAATGCTGGCGAGCAGGCATGGGTGCCGAATCTGTATCTGAGCCATGCGCTGGATGCGCGCACCCGCATCGGTTTCGGGTTCAGCGTGCCGTACGGGCTGGCAACGCAGTATCAGGACGGCTGGATCGGCCGCTACCATGCGCTGACCAGCGAGGTGCAGGTGATCAATCTGAATCCGGCGCTGTCCTACCGCGTCAGTCCGACCCTGAGCATCGGTGCCGGCCTCAACGCTCAGTACGCCAATGCCAACCTCAGCAGCGCCGTCGACAGCGGCTCGCTGTGCTACGGCGCGGCGGCACAGGGCCAAGTGCCGGGCGGATTCGCCACCTGCAACGCCTACGGACTGACACCCGGCAACCCGCAGGCGGACGGCCTGGCGCAGGTCAAGGGACACGATTGGGCCTTCGGTTGGAACGTCGGCCTGATCTACGATCTCACCCCGGCCACGCGGCTGGGCCTGAGCTATCGCGCGGCGGTCGACCACAAGCTCAAGGGGCAGGTGACCTACAGTCATATCCCCGCCCTGCTGGCCGGCAACCCACAGTTGGCCGACACCAGCGCATCGGCTGCGCTGGACCTGCCGGCAACGGCCTCGCTGGGCCTGACGCAACGCCTCGACCGGCGCTGGACGCTGAGCGGCGATCTGACCTGGACCCAGTGGAGCCGTTTCTCCAGTCTGCGGGTGGTCAAGGGCAACGGCCAGCCGGATCTGGTCACGACGGAGAACTGGCGCAATACCCTGCGTTATGCGCTCGGCCTGAGCTTCGCGCAGAACGAGCGTCTGACCTGGCGCGGCGGACTGGCCTTCGACCAAACGCCGGTACCCGATGCGCAGCACCGCACCGCGCGACTGCCCGGCAGCGACCGCACCTGGGTGTCGCTGGGCATGGGCTACCGCGTCAGCCCGCAGCTGAGCTGGGATCTCGGTTACACCTACATCCTGTTCCGCAACGTGCCCATCGACAACACCACCGAAGGCAGCTATCGCAACACCCTTACCGGCCAATACCGTGGCCACGTCAACATGATCGGCGCACAGGCGAACTACCGCTTCTGACGGTCGACGCCGGCGCGCCGCTCGCAACGCAGAGGAGAATCGCATGACCGCATTCCGGGCCTATCGCATTCACCGCGCTGAGGACGGCAGCGTGCGCGCCGGCGTCGAATCGTTGACCCTGGGCGATCTCAATCCGGGCGAGGTTGTCGTCCGCGCCCGCTATTCCGGGGTCAACTACAAGGATGCCCTGGCGGGTACCGGGCGCGGTCGCATCCTGCGGCGTTTTCCGCTGGTCGGCGGCATCGATGTCGCCGGCCGCGTGGAGAGTTCGACCGACACCGCCTTCGCGCCAGGCGACCGTGTGCTGATCACCGGCTGCGGACTGTCGGAAACGCGCGATGGCGGCTATGCGGACTATGTGCGGGTCCCGGCCGATTGCGTGGTGCCGCTGCCCGAGGGAATCGACGAATACGAAGCCATGGCCATCGGCACCGCCGGCTTCAGCGCGGCGCTGGCGGTGATGCGCCTGCAGGACAACCATCAGCATCCGGACATGGGGCCGATTCTGGTGACCGGGGCGACCGGCGGGGTCGGCGGTTTCGCGGTCGACCTGCTGGCGGGACTCGGCTACGAAGTGCATGCCCTGACCGGCAAGCCGGAGGCGGCGGCCTATCTGCAGGCGCTGGGTGCGGCGCAGGTGCTCGATCGCCGCGAACTGACGCTCGGCGATCGTCCACTGGAGTCGGCCCAGTGGGGCGGCGCCGTGGACGCCGTCGGTGGCGAAATCCTTGCATGGCTGACGCGCAGCGTGCGGCCCTACGGCAATATCGCCGCCGTGGGCCTGGCCGCAGGCACCGAACTCCAGACCACCGTACTGCCCTTCATCCTGCGCGGGGTCAGCCTGCTGGGCATCCATTCGGTCGACTGCGCGCCGGCCCTGCGGCGCGCGGTATGGGCGCGTCTGGCCGACGATCTAAAGCCGCGGCATCTGGCGAGAATGGTGGCCGGCACGGTAGGCCTGGAGGGTCTGGACGAAGTTTTCGAGCAGGTGCTGGCAGGCCGTATCCGCGGGCGCATGGTGGTGGACCTCGCGTCTTGACGGCGCCAGCGGAGTTTGTGCTGCGGCGTGAAGCCGACGGCACGATCGCGCTTTGTGGCGAACTCGATGCCGCTGGCGTGCCGTCGCTGCGCGCGCGCCTGCAGGTGCTGGCCGGCAGCGCCGCCGTATGCCGACTGGAGCTCGCCACGCTGGATCTGCTCGATGCCGGCGCGGTGATCGGCATGCTCGAAGCCGTGCGCTCGCTGGTGTCAGGCGGGGCCGACGTGACCCTGGTGCATGCGCCCCAGACGCTCGCGCATACGCTCTACCGCGTCGGCGCTCTTGGGCAACCGGGCCTGTTTCTGGTCGAGCCGAGGGAGGAAGAACCCTACGCTTGAGGCAAGGGCTTGTATCTCGGTTTCCACACGGCTATAAAGGGCGCCCGCCGCGCGCGGTCCCGCCCCGCCATCCGGGGCAATGCGCGCGACGTCCGTGATGAGCGGAATGCCGCGAGCCGCCCCGCGACCCGCATGCCGCCATGGCTGCATGGCCCCACAGGAGATCCGCACGTGGCCCAGCTCCCGTCCCTGCCCGCCCGCCTGCCGCTGCCGAACCGCCGCGACCTGATCGCGCTGCCGCTGGTGTTCGGACTGATCTATCTGGTGGCCTGGGCGGGCGGGCGCATGAGCGCGCCCTACGTGATCGGTCAGCCGCTGCCGATCTCCCTGGACCCGACGGCACTGCCCGGTTACGCGCTCTACACGGTGCTGCGCATGGCCGCCGCACTGGGCCTGTCGCTGCTGTTTGCCTTGGTCTACGCCACGCTGGCGGCGAAGAACCGCTATGCCGAGCGCATCCTGGTACCCGCGCTCGACGTGCTGCAGTCGGTACCCATCCTCGGCTACCTGTCGATCACCGTGGCCGGTTTCGTCGCGCTGTTTCCAGGCAGCCTGTGGGGCGTGCAGATGGCCGTGATCTTCGCGGTGTTCACCTCGCAGGCCTGGAACATGGCCTTCAGCCTGTACCACTCGCTCAAGACCGTGCCGCGCGACCTGAGCGAGGCGGCCTCGACCTACCAGCTTTCGCCGTGGCTGCGTTTCTGGCGCCTGGAGCTGCCGTACGCCATGCCGGGGCTGGTGTGGAACACCATGATGTCGGTGTCGGGCGGCTGGTTCTTCGTGGTCGCCGCGGAGGCGATCACGGTGGGTGGGCATCAGATCATGGTGCCGGGCGTCGGCTCCTACATCGCGCTCGCCATCCAGCAGCGCGACCTCGGCGCCATCGGCTGGGCGATCGTCACCATGCTCGGCGTGATCCTGCTCTACGACTGGCTGTTCTTCCGCCCGGTGGTGGCCTGGGCCGACAAGTTCAAGTTCGAAAGCAGCGCCTCCGGCAACGCGCCGGAATCGATGGTGCTCGACTTCATCAAGCGGACGCGCATCATGCGCCTGCTGGCCGTGGTGCCCGGGGTGTTCTGGCAGGCCAGCCTGCGCCTGGGCGCCCGCCCGAAGGCCTTTCCCGGCGAGGAGGATGCGCGCCGCGCGCGCTGGCTCGACCTGATCTTCAATCTGGCGCTGGCGCTGACCGTGGTCGGCACCCTGATCGAGATGTGGCGCATCATCCCGCGCGACTTCGGCTGGGACGAGGTCGGGCATGTGTTCCTGCTCGGCGGTGCCACCGCGCTGCGCGTGTTCGTGCTGGTGCTGCTCGCGAGCGTGGTGTGGGTGCCGATCGGCATCTGGATCGGCCTGCGCCCGCGCCTCGCGCAGCGGGTCCAGCCGTTGGCGCAGTTCCTCGCCGCCTTCCCGGCCAATCTGCTGTTTCCGTTGGTGGTGGTGGTGATCGTCGGTTTCCACCTGAATGTCGATGTCTGGGTCAGCCCGCTGATGATTCTGGGCAGTCAGTGGTACATCCTGTTCAACGTCATCGGCGGCGCCGCGGCCCTGCCCTCCGACCTCAAGGAAGCCTCGCGCAACCTCGGTCTGCGCGGCTGGCTGCGGTTTAGGCGGTTGCTGTTCCCGGGCGTGTTCCAATCCTACGTCACCGGCGCGATCACCGCCTCGGGCGGCGCCTGGAACGCGAGCATCGTGGCCGAGGTGGTGAGCTGGGGCAGCCACACCCTGGTCGCCACAGGCCTAGGCGCCTACATTGCCCAGGCAACCGCGCGTGGAGACGTGCATCATGTCGTGCTCGGCACCGGCGTGATGGCCCTGTTCGTCATCACCATCAACCGCTTCGTCTGGCACCGTCTGTATCAGTTCGCAGAGACGCACTGGCGTCTCGACTAGGAGGGCACCCGATATGGCAGCCAAGGACATCCTGCGCCTGAGCGGCGTTCAAAAGGCCTTCAAGAGCCCGGACGGCGAGGATCTCAAGATCCTCGACGGCGTCGACCTGACCCTGCACGAGGATGAAATCCTGGTGCTGCTCGGTCGTTCGGGGTCGGGCAAGTCGACCCTGCTGCGCATCATGTCCGGGCTGGTGCCGCCGACCGGGGGCGAGGTGATGTACCGCGGCAGCCCGGTGACCGGGCCGGTGCCGGGCCTGTCGATGGTGTTCCAGAGCTTCGCGCTGTTTCCCTGGCTGACCGTGCTGGAGAACGTGGAACTGGGCCTCGAGGCGCGCGGGGTGCCGCGCGCGGAACGTCTGCGGCGAGCACTGGCGGCGATCGACCTGATCGGACTCGATGGTTTCGAGTCGGCCTATCCCCGCGAGCTGTCCGGCGGCATGCGCCAGCGCGTCGGCTTCGCCCGCGCACTGGTGGTCGACCCCGACGTACTGCTGATGGACGAGGCCTTTTCCGCGCTCGACGTGCTTACCGCGGAGAACCTGCGTACCGACCTGCTCGACCTGTGGGAGGCGCGCCAGATTCCGCTGCGCGGCATCCTGCTGGTCTCGCACAACATCGAGGAAGCGGTACTGATGGCCGACCGCATCGTGATCTTCGCCTCCAACCCCGGGCGGGTGGCGGCCGAAATCCCGGTGCGCCTGCCGCAGCCGCGCAACCGCCAGGCGCCCGAATTCCGCCGTCTGGTGGAGGAGATCTACGCGATCATGACCCGTCGCGGCCCGCAGGCGCCGCGGCGCGCCGAGGGCGTCAGCTACCGTCTGCCCACCGCGGCGATCAACCGCCTCGCCGGCCTGGTCGAGGCCATCGACGCGGAGAGCGAAACCTCCGGTCAGCGTTTCATCAGCCTGCCGGAGCTCGCCGACGACATGCAGCTGTCGGTGGACGACCTGTTTCCGCTGGTGGAGTCGCTGGAACTGCTGGATCTGGCCATGGTGGTGCAGGGACAGATCGCGCTCAGCGCCATCGGTCGACGTTACGTCAACGGCGACACCCAGGAGCGCAAGGCGGTGTTCGCCCGCCAGCTGCTCAAGCATATCCCGCTGGCCGCGCATATCCGCAGCGTGCTCGACGAGCGCCCCAACCACCGCGCGCCGGCCGACCGCTTCCTCACCGAGCTGGAGGACAGCCTCAGCGACGAGGAATCCCAGCGCGTGCTCGACGTGGCGATCAACTGGGGGCGCTATGCCGAGATCTTCGCCTACGACGACGACGCCGAGGTGCTCAGTCTCGAGGATCCCGGCGAGGACGACGGCGCCTTGCGATACGGCTGAGCCCAGCGCGCGCGGAACTATTCCGCGGCCTTTGCGTCGTAGTGCTATTCCATGCGCGGCGATGCCGCGCGCCGGAGGTGTACGGTGATCGAAGCGGCGGTTCGATGTGATGTGAGGGAAGCGGGCGTGCGGTCTGCATGGCCTCGCGGCCGATGAACGCCGAGTCGGCCGGCCATCCCGGCGATCACGCCGCGCCAGCGGCGCGCGGCGCCGAGCGGCGCCGCATGGCGGCCCTCAGCCTGATGGCGCTCGGTATCGTCTACGGCGATATCGGCACCAGCCCTCTTTACGCCCTGCATGCCTGTTTTTACAGTGGTGGGGGACTGGCGGTCACGCCCGCGCACGTGATCGGCATCCTATCGCTGATCTTCTGGGCGCTGATCGTGGTGATCTCGGTCAAGTACGTTGCCTTCATGATGCAGGCGGACAATCGCGGCGAGGGCGGCATCCTGGCCCTTCTGGCCCTGCTCGACCCCTGGCACGCGCAGGGGCGCAGCGTGACCGTGCTGATCCTGCTCGGCACCTTCGGTGCGGCGCTGCTTTACGGCGACGGCATGATCACACCGGCGATCTCAGTGCTCAGCGCGGTCGATGGCCTGCGCGTGGCGGCTCCCATGCTCAAGCCCTGGGTGATTCCGGTCACCGTGCTGATCCTGCTGTTTCTGTTCGCCACCCAGCGCAAGGGCACGGCCCGTCTCGGACGCTGGCTGGGGCCGATCATGGTGCTCTGGTTCGCGGTGCTGGCGTTGACCGGCGTGTACGGCATCGCGCAGGATCCGGCAGTGCTCGCGGCCATGAATCCGCTGGCTGCCGGGCGCTTCGTGGCGGCGGCGCCGGGTACCGCCTTTCTGGTGCTGGGCAGCGTATTCCTGGTCGTTACCGGTGGCGAAACGCTGTACGCCGACATGGGGCATTTCGGGCCGGCGCCGATCCGCTGGGCCTGGTTCGCGGTGGTCCTGCCCGCGCTGCTGCTCAACTATTTCGGCCAGGGCGCGCTGCTGCTCGGGGATCCCGCCAAGGCGGCCCATCCCTTCTATAGCCTAGTGCCCGGGTGGGGCGTTTATCCGATGGTGATACTGGCCACGGTGGCCACCGTGATTGCTTCGCAGGCGGTCATCTCCGGCGCCTATTCGCTCGCGCGCCAGTCGATCCAGATGGGCCTCAGCCCGCGCCTGAACATCGTGCAGACCTCGGCCGAGGAGATGGGGCAGATCTACATGCCGGGCGTCAATCTGGCGTTGATGATCTCCACCATCGCGGTGGTCGTGGGCTTCGGTTCGACCGCGCGCCTGGCGGGGGCCTACGGCGTGGCGGTCAGCGCCACCATGGCGATCACCACGATCCTGGCCTTCCGGGTCATGCGCAGCCGTTGGCACTGGTCGCGCGTGCACGCGGGCCTGGTTGCCGGCTTGTTCCTGCTGCCCGATCTGGTGTTCCTCTCGTCCAACCTGCTCAAGGTGCCGGACGGCGGCTGGCTGCCCTTGCTGGTGGCGGCAGCGGTGGTGCTGCTGATGACGACCTGGCGGCGCGGCATGCGCCTGCGGCGTGCGATGGCGCAGGAACACGGCATGCCGGTGGCGACCTTCCTGCAGAGCCTGTCCTACGAGCCGCCGGCGCGGGTGCGTGGCACCGGCGTGTTTTTATGCGGCCCCGGCGATACCGTGCCGCAGGGATTGCTGCACCATCTCAAGCTCAATCAGGTGCTGCACGAACGCGTGTTGCTGATGACCGCGATCACCCGCGATCTACCGCGCGTGCCGGCGGCGGACCGCCTGGAGATCACGCCACTGGGTGCGGATTTCTACCGCGTGTTCGTGTATTACGGGTTCATGCAGACGCCCAATCTCAGTGTGGCGACCAAGCTGTGCCAGGATCTGGGCGCGATTCCCGGCCTGGAGGCGGAAACCACCACTTATTTCGCCGACCGCCTGCATATCGCCGTCGCCGGCCGCAACACACGACTGTCGCGCTGGCGCCGGCGCCTGTTCGCCTTCATGGCGCGCAACGCGCAGGGCGCGGTCGAGTACTACCGCCTGCCCGCCGGGCGCTCGGTGGAGCTCGGCATCCAGGTCGATCTCTGAGATTCGCCGATGACGGGCTAAACCGGCGCCGCAGCCGCCTTGCGGCGCGCGCGTCCGCAGGCCTCGTTGGCGGGCAGCGCCTCGTCTATGCGGCGGGGATAGGGCAGGCGCAGACCACCCATCAGCGCGACGAACGCCTCGCGGTCGCGCCCGGCGATTCTGGAGTTGAGCCGGCGCTCCTCGTCGATACACGAGACCCGACGGCCGGCGTAATCATGCGCGGGATAGACCAACGTCTCGCCGGGCAGTGCGAGCAGGCGCTGCAGGCTGTCGTACAGTTGCCCCGCATCGCCTTGCTGGAAATCGGTGCGGCCGCAGCCGCCGATCAGCAGGGTATCTCCCGTGAACACCCGGTCGCGCCAGCGGTAGCTGGTGCAACCGCGCGTATGGCCCGGCGTCGCCATTGCGATAAGCGTTTCTCCGCCTAATTGCAGCGTCTCGCCGTTGCCGATGGCGCGGTCGGCGCAGTCCACTCCGGCAGCCGCGCCGACCACCACGCTCGCGCCGGTGGCCTCGCGCAGCCGCGCGGCGCCGGTGACGTGATCGGCGTGTACATGCGTCTCCACCACATGGCGCAGCGTCAGCCCGCATTCGCGAATCAGCGCCAGGTCGCGCGCCACCTGCCCCAGCACGGGATCGATGATCAGCGCCTCGCGCGAGACTTCGTCGGCGATCAGATAGCTCAGCGTCGAACTGTCGTCGTCGAATAGCTGGCGGAACAGGCCCATCGTGTCCTCCGAGGTGTGTACCCAAGCTTAATAGTTGAGTCTTTTGCTCGGATTTTAAAGGGTGCGATAGCCCGCGGCTTGGACGGCGATAGCCAAATCCTTACCAAAGCGTAATGCGTAAAGCCCAGAACCGGCGGGGTGGAATTCAGTCCTATGCTTGGCGCTGAAAATTAAACAGTGTCCAGAAAATGTTGTATCTATATGTCATAAATGGATTTGATGCATCGGCGAATGGGGCTTAATCCGTCCAAAGGAGAACGCTGCAATGCAAGATTTGAGTAAGGCTCTGATCGCTGAGTTCATAGGGACTTTCGGACTCATCTTTTTCGGCGGCGGCGCGGCCGCCATGGTGGCCACGGGACATGCCGGCCTGCTGGATGCGGCGCTGGCCAATGGCCTGGCGGTGGCGATTGCCGCCTTCGTGTTCGGCGACATCAGCGGCGGGCTGGTGAACCCGGCGATCACGCTCGGCGCGGCGGTGGCGGGCAAGCTGCCGCCGGCGCGCATCGTGCCCTACATCGCGGCGCAGATCGCGGGGGGCATCGTCGCCGGGCTGATCCTCGGTTTCGTCTTCGCGCACGACCACAGCGGCACGCATATGTCCCCGTACGGCGACCTCGGCGCCACCCTGATCAACACCAAGCTGACCACGATCACGGGCGGTTTCGTGCTGGAAATGCTCGGTACCTTCTTTCTGATGTCGACCGTGCTGCACACCGCGATGAGCGACCGTGCCGGTGCCGTGGCACCGCTTGCCATCGGCCTGACCATCTCGATTTCGGTGATGTTCTTCGGCGGCCTGACCGGCGCCAGCCTCAACCCGGCGCGGACCATCGGGCCGGCAGTCGCCTCCGGAGTGTATACCGACATCTGGGTGTATCTGGTGGCCACGCCGATCGGTGCCATGGCGGCCGGCCTGCTCTACCGGGTGATGCGCGCGGGCAAGGCACTGCCGGCGGCGGAGCCTGCCGGCGCATGATGGGCCAGGGCGGGCGCCGCTGTGCGTCCGCCCGTCTTGCCCGCGGGTGCGAACAAACCCTGAGGCGTGATCACAACGCCCGCGACACGACGCGCACCTCGGAATCCTCGGGGTGCGTTCGTTTTTCGAAGCCGAGACGGGCCACCAGGGCAAGCATCGCCTGGTTGCGCGCCACCACCTCGCCTTCCATGCGTTTGATCCCGCGGTCGTGGGCGGTGCGCATCAGCGCTTCCATCAGCCGGCTGCCGATGCCCTTGCGCTGCCAGGCGTCGGCGACCACCAGGGCGAACTCGCAGCTTTCCCGGTCTGGATTGACGATGTAGCGCGATACGCCGATCTCGGTTTCGGCATCCTCCGGCCCGGTGACCGCGATGAAGGCCATCTCGCGGTCGTAGTCGATCTGGGTGAAACGCACCAGCATCTCCGGCGTCAGCGCATTGAGCGTCTGGCGAAAGCGGAAATATTTGCTCTCCTCGGACAGGCCGAGCACGAAGCTCTGCTCCACCTCGGCATCCTCCGGGCGGATCGGCCTGATGCGGATATCGGTGCCGTCGGCGAGCTGCCAGCGCTGCGCCAGATGTGCCGGATAGGGGTGGATGGCCATGTGCGCGTAGGGATCGGGTCCGCCGCGTGCGGGCGCCACCACGAAGCGCGCATCCACCGCGATCACGCCGCGCTCGTTGGCGATCAGGGGATTGATGTCCATCTCGCGGATTTCCGGCAGCTCGCACACCAGTTCGGAAACGCGATGCAACACCTGCGTCAGTGCTGCGCGGTCGATCGCCGGCAGCTGGCGGAAATCGCGCAGCAGCCGCGACACGCGGGTGCGTTCGATCAGCGAGTCGATGAGCAGGGCGTTGAGTGGCGGCAGCGCGATCGCGCGGTCCTTGAGAATTTCGACCTGGGTGCCGCCGGCGCCGAAGCTGATCGCAGGCCCGAACACCGGGTCGCGCACGACGCCGATCATCAGTTCGCGCGCGTTGCGGGTGTCCGCCATGCGCTCGACGGTGATGCCGTCGAGCGCCGCGTCCGGCCGCGCCTTGAGCACGCCGTCGAGCAGTTCGCGGTAGGCCGCGCGCACGCCTGCCGCGGTGCGGATGTCCAGGCGCACGCCGCCGACGTCCGATTTGTGAGTCAAATTGCGCGAGGCGATTTTCATCGCCACCGGGAAGCCCAGCGTTTCCGCAGCGACCAGGGCTTCGTTGGCGTCGCGTGCCAGCATGGCCGGCATCACCGGGATGCGAAAGGCGGTGAGTAGAGCCTTGGATTCCTGCGTGGTCAGGGTGTCGCGCCCTTCGTTCAGCACGCCTTCGACGATCATGCGCGCGCCTTCGATATCGGCCTCGGCATGGGGCGAGAGCGAGCCGGGTACCTGCATCAGCAGATGCTGGTTGCGATGGTATTTGGCCAGATAGTCGAGGGCCTCGATGGCGGCCTCGGGCGTGTGGAAATACGGTAGATGTGCCTCCGCGAAACGGCTCCAGGCCGGCGCGACCTGTTTTTGCCCCATCCAGCAGGCGGTTACGGGCTTGCCGCGGTGCTCGACGCCGATCACGGCCTCGGCGCAACCCAAAGGATCGGTCATGCCCTGGGGGGTGAGCATCACCAGCGCGGCATCGACGCCGTCGTCGGCGAGGCAGATATCGAGGGCCTTGGCATAACGCGCGGGTTCGGCGTCGCCGAGGATGTCTACCGGATTCGCCCGCGGCCACTGCGCCGGCAATGCCTGATCCAGCGCGGCAATCGTATCGGGCGCGAGCTGCGCCAGTGCCAGATCCAGCTCGCTGGCACGATCGGTGGCGAGCACGCCGGGACCGCCGGCGTTGCCGAGGATGAGCAGCCGGTTGCCGCGCAGGCGGTGCCCGCTGGACAGCATCTGGGCGGCGGAAAAGAGCTGTTCGATGCTGTAGGCGCGCACCACGCCGGCGCGTTCCAGCGCGGCGTTGAACACATCGTCGGCACCGACCAGAGCCCCCGTGTGCGAGCTGGCGGCGCGCGAGCCGGCCGCGTGGCGGCCGGCCTTGATCACGATCACCGGTTTCATGCGCGCGGCGGCGCGTAGGCCGCTGATGAAACGGCGCGCATCCTTCACGCCCTCGACATAGAGCAGGATGCTGCGTGTGCGGGCGTCGAGAGCGAGGAAATCCAGGATGTCGCCGAAATCCACGTCGGCGGCATCGCCCATCGACACCACGGCCGAGAAACCGACCTGGTTCGGCTCGGCCCAGTCGAGTATGGCGGTGCACAGCGCGCCCGATTGCGACACCAGGGCGACGTCGCCGGGCAGTGCCTGATTGTTGCCGAAGGTGGCGTTGAGGCCCAGGTGCGGGCGGATCAGGCCGAGGCAGTTCGGCCCCAGCACGCGCAGGTCGTAGGCGCGCGCCGCTGCGAGCAGATCGAGCTGTCGCTGATGTCCCTCGGCGCCACCCTCGCCGAAGCCGGCGGAGATGACGATGGCGGCACTGATGCCGTGCTCGCCGCACTGGCGCAGGATGCCGGGCACCGTGGCGGCCGGCGTGGCGATCACGGCCAGTTCGACGCGATCATCGACCGCGCCGATGTCGGGGTGGCAGCGGCGCCGGCCGATGCGCGCGTATTTCGGATTGACCGGGTGGATGCGGCCGCGGTAACCGGCTTCGATCAGATTGCGCAGCAGGCGGCCGCCTACGGCTTCCGGGCGGGGGCTGGCGCCGATGATGGCGATGCTCTCGGCGGCGAACAGCGACTCCAGGGTGTGCGACGACGGCATGGGGGTTCCCTCGATGGCCGGCGGGCGAGTGGTAAGCTTAGCGGATGCCTGCTTTCGGGAATACGACATGTCGGTGTTGATGTTCAGCCATCCGGTCTGCCGGGCTCACCAGACCGGCGCCGGGCACCCAGAGTCGCCGGCCCGTCTCGGCGCCATCGGCGATCAGCTCATCGCGGCCGGGCTCGACGGCCTGCTGCAGCATGTCGAGCCGCCGGCCGCGACCCGCGAGCAGCTGTTGCGGGTGCACGCCGCGGCCTACCTCGATGCCCTGGAGGCGGCAGCGCCCGCGGATGGCAGCGCACGGCTGGACGAAGACACCGTGATCTCGCCACACAGCCTGGAAGCCGCCCGCCACGCGGCGGGTGCGGTGGTGACGGCGGTGGACCGCGTGATGACCGGCCCGACGCACCGCGCCTTCTGTGCCGTGCGCCCGCCGGGCCACCATGCCGAGCCGGCGCGCGCGATGGGTTTCTGTCTCTACAACAACGTCGCCGTGGGCGCGGCGCACGCGCTGTCCGCGCACGGGCTGGCACGT
Source organism: Acidihalobacter prosperus (assembly GCF_000754095.2). Taxonomy (NCBI): domain Bacteria; kingdom Pseudomonadati; phylum Pseudomonadota; class Gammaproteobacteria; order Chromatiales; family Ectothiorhodospiraceae; genus Acidihalobacter; species Acidihalobacter prosperus. The sequence continues at coordinate 531,520 of NZ_JQSG02000003.1, read as the reverse complement.
GTCGCCATCGTCGATTTCGACGTACATCACGGCAACGGTACGGAAGCGGCTTTCCGCGACGAGCCGCGCGTGTTGTTGTGTTCGACCTTCGAGAGCCCGCTGTACCCCTACTCCGGCGCCGACACGTGCAGTGATCACATCGTCAACGTGCCGCTGCCTGCGGGCACGGACGGCGCCGCCTACCGGCAGGCCTTCGAGGCACGCGTGATGCCGACGTTGGAAGCGTTCGCGCCCGAACTCGTGCTCGTGTCCGCCGGTTTCGACGCGCACCGCGACGACCCGTTGGCCCACCTGGCGCTGACCGAGGCCGATTACGACTGGATCACGCGGCGTCTGCTCGACGTCGCCGAACGTCATTGCCACGGCCGCCTGGTATCGGCGCTGGAGGGCGGCTACGCGCTGCCTGCGTTGGGCCGCAGCGTGGCCGCGCACGTCAAGGCATTGCTGGAATACGCCCCGCTCAATGCACTTCCTGATTGAGCGCGGCGAGCGCCTCGCGTTCGCGGGCGGCCTTCGCCGCCTGCCTGCCCTGATGTCCAACCGAAATCGCATCGGCGCTGAACACGGCCAGCGCCACCCAGATCAGCGCGAAGCCGACCCAGCGCAGCGGCGACATCGGCTCGTGCACCACGGCATAACCCACGATGAACTGCAGGATCGGCGCGATGTACTGCAGCATGCCGAGGGTGCTCAGCGGCAGCCGGCGCGCGGCGGCGGCGAAGCTGGTCAGCGGCACGGTGGTGACCAGTCCGGTCGAGGCGAGCAGCAGCAGCGAGGTCAGCCCGTCGTAGGTGAAATGCGTCTCGCCGCGTGCACCCAGCCATAGCAGCACCAGCAGCGCCAGCGGGCTGAGCAGCAGGGTTTCGATGGTCAGGCTCTGCACCGCGCCCACGCGACGTCCGGCGAACTTTTTGGCCAAGCCGTAAAACCCGAAGCTGAAGGCCAGCAGCAAGGCGATCCACGGCGGATGCCCATAGGCGAAGCCGATGCAGAGCACCGCGACCAGTGCCAGGCCGATGGCTGCCCACTGCAGCGGCCGTAGCCGCTCGCGCAGGATCACCACGGCAAGCAGTACCGTCACCAGCGGGTTGATGAAGTATCCCAGCGAGGCCTGCAGCACCTGCCCGTGATTGGCGGCATAGACGTAACCCAGCCAGTTCAGGCTGATGAAGCAGGCGGCTGTGGCGAGGTAGCCGAGCTGGCGCGGCGTGCGCAGCATCTGCACGACATCGCCCAGGCGCCCGGTCGCCGCCAGGATGGCGGCGCAAAGCAGCAGCGACCAGAGGATGCGGTCGGCCACGATCTCGATCGACGAAGCGAAGGCCAGCTGCATGAAATAGAGCGGAAACACGCCCCACAGCGTATAGGCGGTAATGCCGAACAGCAGGCCGCTGCGCGGGGTGCCGATATCAGACATGCGGTTTCCTCGGGGAGGCGGTGCCGCGCCCCGTTTCGGGACAGCATTGCGGCAGGTGAAGGCACCCGAGGATAACCGAAGCGACAGGTATGCGGTAGCGTCCCGCAGAAACCGAGTTGCCGCTCGGGAGCGCCGCAAAATGGCATGTCGCGGGCGAGGAACTCGCCGCGACATGCCATCGAAACGCTGTTACGCGCGCGGCGTGTTTTCCTCATGGATCGGGATGGAGGGAAGCTGTATCTGTGATGCGTGCTGCGATTTCAATGCGACCAGCCGGAACGTGCCGCCGATGGCAAGCGGCGCCATGTGTCGCAGCTGCGGGTCGCCCTCGATGGCGCGCAGCGTTGCGGCCAGCTCATGCGATGGCAGGAGGTCGCCGACCCCGGTGAGGGCTTGCCGCAATGCCTGCCGCAGCCGATCCCCGTTCGGTCCACCCGCCAGCACGGCCGTCCAGCTGCGCATCTGGCCGTCGATACGGGCGCTGATGCGATACTCGCGCCCCTGCTGGCCGAACAGTTCCACATGCCGCTGCGTCGGCGTGATGCGGATATCGCCGATCGTCGGATCAGCGGCATGCGGACGAGCAAGCGTGACGCGATGCGCCCGTGCCTCCGTGTCGCCGGGCTCGCTGAAGCGGCTGATCACGGTGTCGCCCTTGATCCAGTAGGTGACGTGTTTGCGCCCGAGCGCGTGTGCCTTGCCGTAGGTGAAGTTTTCGCGGACGACTCCGGCGGGGTCTATGCTGAGATCGACGCGGTGATGGCCCGGCAGCGCGTATCCGGCAGTCAGCACGCGCGTCGCGGGCGTGCCGGACGCGAGCGCCGGGGTGGTGATGCAACAGCAGGCGATGGCCAGTGCGATGTCTTGCAGCGTTCTCGTCTTCATGATGCCCTCCTCAACAGCCGTTGAGTACGATTGATTCCCCCGGTACAAGTCGTCCCCGTCGCTTTCTCCGCTAAGCACGCCGTGTTGCCCGGCAGCGTTTCATAGAATTCGCGTATGACGTTGGTTTCCCGGGATGTCTGGAGGGGTAAGGCCGATGAAAAACCGTGGTGCGCCGGGCGGCGCGCGCGAGCCGCCGCGCCGTCGCCCGCCCGGCGTCGGCCGTTCCTGCGCACGCGATTGCCGCGTGCGAGCTATCCGGATGGCTATCGCATCGATGAACTGGGGTCGCCGCCGGACGCACAGGGGCCGCGCCGTCGCCCGCCGGCAGCCGCGCGCCGCGACTAGGCACCGCCGGGCGGAGGGCGTCGGCGCAGCAGGGTCAGCGCCAGCGCCGCCAGTAGCAGGCCCGTCAAGACAATCGTCTGGGCGTCGGCGCGCATCGCGAGGCCGCCGAGCACGGCCCCGGCGCCGATGCCCAAGTAGATGGCCGAGGCGTTCAGCGCAATCAGCAGTTGACCGGCGTCGGGGGCCAACGCGATCAGCCGGTGCTGCTGCGGCGGCGTCTGCGACCAGGTCGAGCCGCCCCAGAGCGCGGCCGCGACCGGCAGAAGCGCGGGGCGGGTCTCAGGCTGCGCGAATGCCGCCAGCAGCAGAGCGAACGCGGCGCACATCACGACATAGGCCCAGCCGAGCACCCGTTCCGACCCCCAGCGATCGGTGGCGTGTCCGCAGAGCAGGTTGCCGAGCAATGCGCCCGCGCCATACAGAAACAGGACGCCGTTGGCCGCGGGAGGCGAGGCGCCCAGCGCGGTCATCACGGGCAGGGTGTAGGGATACAGCGTGTAGCTGGCGGTCATGCCGATCATGGTCAGCAGCAGCGTGGCGGGCACGCCGGGCCTGAATCCTGCAGCCAGACGTTCGCCCAGGCCGGGCGCTCGCAAGCCGGGTTGACCGCCGGCGGCCGATATCTGGGCGATGCCCACCGCAAGGGCGAGCAGACCGACGCCGGCCAGGGTGTCGCGCCAGCTCAGCCAATGCGCGACCAGTCCGCCGAGCGGCACGCCCAGCGCTGTGGCCAGCGTCAGGCCGCCGATCACCACCGACAGTGCCCGTCCGCGATGGCGCGGACCAAACAAGCTTGCGGCCAGCGCGCCCGCCGCAGGCGTGTAAGCCGCGGCGCCGAGCGCGGCCAGGGCGCGGCTTGCGAGCAGTTCGTCCAGTTGGCGTGCGCTGGCGGCCGCCAGATTGGCCACTGCGAGCGTGGCGAGCGCCGCGACCAGCAATCGCCGTCGCGGCAGCCCAGCCGTCAGCGCGGCGAGTAGAGGTGCGCCGAGCGCGTAAACCAGGGCGAACAGGGTCACGCTCAATCCCGCCGCTGCCGGCGTGACGCCGAGACCCTTCGCCATGGCGGGCAGCACGCCGGCCACGACGAAGGCATCGGTCCCCACCGTGAAGGTGCCGAGCGCGAGCAGGGCGAGCGTCAGCTGGCGTCGTGGTATTTTCAGGATGTTCATTATCCAGATTCTCCTCGCGACCCAATGGCGAAATCTGCGCCGTAGGGGCGCAAGCTCAGCGGCGGTTGAGTTCGAACCAGCGTCGGGCGCGGGCCGGCGCGTGCGGCGGCGATGCGGCCATCACGTCGGCGAGCGTCTGGCGCGACAGGGCCTCGCGCCAGGCAGTCTCGGCGATGTGCATCGCCTGTGCCACGCTGCACGGCTGGCGGCATTCGTCCGCATCCGCGCCGGCGCGCTGGCGGATTTCGGTGCAGCGGAATGCAGGCGCCTCGCCCTCGATAGCGGCGACCACGTCCCATAGCGTGATGTCGGCGGGCGGGCGCGCGAGCCGGAAGCCGCCGCGGCTGCCGGCGGTCGAGGTAAGTATGCCGGCCTGTGCGAGTGCCTGCAGACACTTGTTGAGGTAGGCCGCGGGCAGATCGAAGCGGGCCGCGAGTCTGGCGGTCGGCAATGGCTCGCTGCCGCCCGCCCAGGCCAGCGTGAGACAGCAGTGCAGCCCCCATTCCACGCCTTGCCCAATGCGCATCGCGGTCTCCCATGAGCGGATATTAACTGGATAAATAATATCCAGTTTTGGCGCGCATGACTACCCGAAGGCGCGGGGAGGTCAGGGTGTCGGGCGATAACCGTTGATGATGTAAGAGGCGACCTGGGCGGTAACCTCGTCGGTCGCGCGTTGGCAGATCGCCAGCTGGATCTCTGGCAAGGGCGGGAAACCCTCGTCGGCCGTCAGAGTGGGTGGGGCGTTCTTCAAGGGGGGCTGTGGCAAAAACCCGACCCCCAGACCGGCTGCGATCGCGCCGCGAACATTGTGGTACGAGGCGCTCGTGTAGGCAAAAAACCAGGGTCGCCCGGCTGCATCGAGCGCGCGCAGCGCCGCTTCGCGGTAAATGCAGCCGTCGGGAAAGCCAACCAGCGGGACGGACTCGAAATGATCGATAGCCACGCGTCGATGGTACAGCCAGTGCAATGGATCGCTGCGCAGAATACGGCAATCGTGGTCGGGCGCGTCCGCCTGGACGATGCGCTTGAAAATGGCGATGTCGAGCTGCTGGCTGTCGAGCTGCTCGGTGATCCGGTTCGACAAGGTCGAGGTGATCTCGATCTGCAGATCCGGATTACGGTCAAGACAGCGTGAAACCACGCCATGCAGCTCGGCGACGGCAAAATCCTCGGTCACGCCTAGGCGCACGCGTCCACGCAGTCCGGGGCGGCAGATGGCCTGCACGGCGTCCTCCATGCGCGCCAGGATGTCGCGCGCGTAACCGAGGAAGCGCTGGCCTTCCTGCGTGAGGCCGTCGATGTGCCCCTGCCGCCGTATCACCAGCCGGTAGCCGAGGATGTCTTCGAGGCGCTGCAGGTTTTGCGAGATGGCGGACTGCGAACGGTGCAGCAGCTCGCCGGCCTTGCCGAAGCCGCCGTCGCTCGCCACGGTGACAAAGACCCGCAACTGCTCGAACGTCAGCCGGCGGTCTCCTCCCAAGCGGGAAACCAGATGGTTGCCGGGTTCGTCCATGTACCACCTTTTTTGATAATTATTTCAAATGATTAATCTTCATTCGACTTCGCGGTTTTGTGAGTATAGACGGCGATTCCGGTTTGGCTGGATTTGCACATGGAAACGACTTGCCTGGTTTGCGCGGCACGTGGGCGACAGGGTCTTATCGCCAGCAAATGCGGCTTCCTCGCCCGCCTCTTGCTCATCGTTACGATCAACTTGAGCGAGGTGATGGTGCTGGCGGGCTGCGCACGGCTGTTGCCGGGCCGCTGCGCGCGTGAGGCTGCAGCCTGCGAGTCAGGTCGCCCAGCCGGCGCCGAGCGCCTTCTGGGCTGCATCGAGCAGCAGAATGGCGAGGACCACGAGCGTGTAGATCAGATAGATCGAAACGGGTTTCATGGGTCTTCTCCCGAGGAGGGCGTAACGGATTGCCTCCTGCATGGCCGGGCGGCCTTATATGGGATCAGCACGCAGGACGCACGGCCAGCGTTGCATGATTGGTCCGGGAAACGGACGAATGGCGGGAGCGCCCGTGGCGGGCGCTCCCGGGGGGTCAGCTTGCGCCGGCGGTCTCGGCCAGGCGCAGCCAGGTGGGGATGACGGTGTCGGGGTTGAGCGAGATGCTCTCGATGCCCTGGGCCATCAGCCACTCGGCGAGATCCGGGTGGTCGGACGGCCCCTGGCCGCAGATGCCGACGTACTTGCCGGCCTTGCGGCAGGCCTCGATGGACATGCCGAGCAGGCGCAGCACCGCCGGGTTGCGCTCGTCGAACAGCCCGGCGACCACGCCCGAGTCGCGGTCGAGGCCCAGGGTCAGCTGGGTCATGTCGTTGGAGCCGATCGAGAAGCCGTCGAAGTATTCGAGGAAGTCGTCGGCGAGCAGCGCGTTGGACGGCAGTTCGCACATCATCATCACCTTGAGTCCGGCCTGTCCGCGCGCGAGGCCGTTGGCGGCCAGCAGCTCGGTGACCTGGCGTGCCTCGTCCACGGTGCGCACGAAGGGGATCATGATCTGCACGTTCGTAAGCCCCATGGTCTCGCGCACGTAGCGCACCGCGCGGCACTCCAGCTCGAAGCAGGGACGGAACTCCTCGGAGATGTAGCGCGAGGCGCCGCGGAAGCCGAGCATCGGGTTTTCCTCGTCCGGCTCGTAGCGGTGGCCGCCGAGGAGGTTGGCGTATTCGTTCGACTTGAAGTCGGACAGGCGCACGATCACCGTTTCCGGCGCGAAGGCCGCGCCGATGGTGGCGATGCCCTCGGCGAGGCGGCGGACGTAGAACTCGATCGGATCGCCGTAGGCCTCGATGCGCTCGCGGATCTCGTCCTGCAGTTCGCTGGGCAGGCGGTCGAATTCGAGCAGCGCCTTGGGATGGATGCCGATCATGCGGTTGATGATGAACTCCAGCCGGGCGAGGCCGACGCCGCGGTGCGGGATGCCGGCGAAGGCGAAGGCACGGTCGGGGTTGCCCACGTTCATCATGATCTTGACCGGGATCTCGGGCATGGCGCCGGTGCTGATCTTGTCCACCGAGAAGTCCAGCCGGCCCGCGTAGACGTGGCCGGTGTCGCCCTCGGCGCAGGAGACGGTGACCTCGGTGCCGTCCACGAGCTGCTCGGTCGCCTGCCCGGTGCCGACCACCGCCGGAATGCCCAGCTCGCGCGCGATGATGGCGGCGTGGCAGGTGCGGCCGCCGCGGTCGGTGACCACCGCCGCCACGCGTTTCATCACCGGCTCCCAGTCGGGGTCGGTCATGCCGGTGACCAGCACGTCGCCGTCGCGCACCTTGTCCATCTCGCTGAGGTCGTGGATCACGCGCACGGTGCCGGCACCGATGCGGTCGCCGACCGAGCGGCCCTCGGTGAGCACCTTGCGCGGGCGCTTGTCGTTGAGCTGGTAGCGCATCATCGACTGCGCGCTGTGGCTGTGCACGGTCTCGGGGCGCGCCTGCAGCACGTAGACCTGGCCGTCGTGGCCGTCCTTGCCCCACTCGATGTCCATCGGCCGGCCGTAGTGCCGCTCGATCAGCAGCGCCTGGCGGGCCAGCGACTCGACGTCGGCGTCGTCGATGCAGAAGCGGCGGCGCTCGGCGGGATCGGTGTCGACGGTGACCACGGTTTCGTGATGGTCGTCGGGCGCGTACACGATCTTGGAGGCCTTGCCGCCGAGGGTGCGGCGCAGGATGGCGGGCCTGCCGGCCTGCAGCGTGGGCTTGTGCACGTAGAACTCGTCCGGGTTGACCGACCCCTGCACCACCGCCTCGCCGAGGCCGTAGGACGCGGTCACGAAGACCACGTCGCGGAAGCCGGATTCGGTGTCGATGCTGAACATCACGCCGCTGGCGCCGATGTCCGAGCGCACCATGCGCTGGATGCCGGCGCTGAGAGCCACGCCGCTGTGCTCGAAGCCCTTGTGCACGCGGTAGGAGATGGCGCGGTCGTTGAACAGGCTGGCGAACACGGTGCGTACCGCGTCGAGGATAGCGTCGATGCCGCTGACGTTGAGCAGGGTTTCCTGCTGGCCGGCGAAGGAGGCATCGGGCAGGTCCTCGGCGGTGGCGGAGGAGCGCACGGCAAAGGACGGCGCGGGGCCGCTTTCCGCCTCCAGGCGGGCGTAGGCTTCGCGGATGGCGGCTTCCAGCGCCGGCGGGAAGGGTTGGGCCATGAGCCAGCCGCGAATTTCCGCGCCGGCCGCCACCAGGGCGTTGACGTCGTCGACGTCGAGGGCGTCGAGCCGTGCGCGGATGCGCGCGTCGAGGGATTCGTGGGCGAGGAACTCGCGGTAGGCGTCGGCCGTGGTGGCGAAGCCGTTGGGGACCTGCACGCCGAGTTCGCTCAGGTGGCTGATCATTTCGCCCAGCGAGGCGTTCTTGCCGCCGACCTCGCCGACGCTGTGCATGCCCACCTGGTTGAACCAGAGGACGTATTCAGTTCCCATTACCATCTCCTGTCTGATCTTTGGCACTATCGGGTGGGTTAATCCGGTCAATATGGAGGCGGACGGCAAGATGGCCAAGGTGCGCGGTGCATTTTTTTTGTCCGATCGGACCGGTATCACCTCCGAAACACTGGGGAATATGCTGCTCACCCAGTTCGCGGGGGTGCAATTTGACCGCGTCACGATACCTTTTATCAACTCCCTGTCGAAGGCGCGGGACACCGTGGCGCGCATCGATGCCTATCGCGAGCGCCACGGCGAGCCGCCGCTGATCTTCAGCACGGCCGTCGACGACGAGATCCGCGCCATCCTGGCCACCGCCGACGGCGTGTTCATGGACTTCTTTGAGTCCTTCATCGCCCGTCTGGAAGACACCCTCGGCGTGCGCGCCTCGCATTCCGTGGGGCTCGCACACGGCGCCAATCCCAGCACCTATCACCGGCGCATCGAGGCAGTGAACTTCGCGCTCGCCCACGACGACGGCGCGCGCATGGACCACTACGCCGAGGCCGACCTGATCCTGCTCGCGCCCTCGCGTTGCGGCAAGACGCCCACCTGCCTGTATCTGGCGCTGCAGCACGGTCTGCGCGCTGCCAATCTACCGCTGACCGAGGAGATACTGGAGGCCGAGCGGCTGCCCGAGGCGCTGACCCGCTTCCGCAGCAAGCTGTTCGGTCTGACCATCGACGCCGAACGGTTGGCGCAGATCCGCAGCGAACGCCTGCCCAACAGCCGTTACGCCTCGCGCGAACAGTGCGCACGCGAGCTGCGCCTCGCGCAGGGCATCTACCGGCGCCTCGGTGCGCCCTCGCTGGACACCACGCACGTCTCGGTCGAAGAGATTGCCGCGCACATCATCCATCAGATGGGATTGAAGTCGATTCTGCGCTGAGCGCAACGCCGCGCTTGCCAATGTTCGATGAATGTTCTAGATTGGCGTTGCCATCGAACATTCATGGGACATTTTATGCATCCGCGCCAATCCGAGATCCTGCAGTGCATCCGCGACTACGCCACCCGCCACGGTCGCTCGCCGACCCTGGCCGAGATCGGCGCCACCCTCGGCGTCGGCCGCAACACCGTGCACTATCACGTACAGTCGATGCTTGCAGCCGGCTTGCTGGAGCGCGAATCCGGCTGGCGCGGCCTGCGCATCCCGCAGGATCCGGCCGGGCCGTACGCGATGCCGCTGGCGGGGCGCATCGCCGCCGGCCGGCCGATCGAGGCGATCCCCGGGCAGGAGCACATCGATCTGTCCGCCATGCTGCTGGGGCCGGACCGCTTTGCGCTGATCGTCAAGGGCGACTCGATGATCGACGCCGGCATCTTCGACGGCGACTACGTGGTCATGGCGCGCCGCGACAGCGCCGAGGACGGCGACATCGTCGCCGCGCTGATCGACGACGAGGAGGCCACGCTCAAGCGTCTGCGTCGTACCAGCGGCGGCGAAATCCTGCTGATTCCCGAAAACGTCGACATGGCGCCGATGCACTACAGCCCCGAGCGGGTACGCATCCAGGGTGTGCTGGTCGCCCAGTTTCGACGCTACCGGTAAGCCCTCATGAACGCCGCCGGTACTTCAGCCTCCGTCGACCGCCGCTGGCCCCGCGCCATCGTCCTTGTCGACATGAACGCTTTTTTCGCCTCGATCGAGCAGCTCGACGATCCGTCGCTGCGCGGCCGGCCGGTGGCCGTCACCAACGGCGACCAGGGTACCTGCATCATCACCTGTTCCTACGAGGCGCGCGCCTTCGGCATCCATACCGGCATGCGCCTGCCCGAGGCACGGCGGCGCTGCCCGGAGCTGATCCGCATCACCGCGCGCTCGGCGCGCTACGCGCAGATCTCGGCGCGCATCATGTCCGCGCTGCAGGCGATCACGCCCGACATCGAGGTGTTCTCGGTGGACGAGGCCTTTCTCGACGTCACCCGCGTGCAGCGCCTGCACGGTGCCCCGCCGGTGATCGCTAAAAAGGTGCAGCGACTGGTGCGCGAGGTTTCCGGTCTGCCCTGTTCGGTCGGCGTCGCCGGCGACAAGACCACCGCCAAATGGGCGGCCAAGCAGCGCAAGCCGGAGGGGGTGACCGTGGTGCCGCCGTGGGAAACGGCCGCCCGCCTGCGCAACGTCCCGGTTACCGAGCTGTGCGGCGTCGGCCGCGGCATCGGCAGCTTTCTCGCCAGTCGCGGCGTGCAGACCTGCGGCGACATGGCGCGTCTGCCGGTCAGCGTGCTGGCGCAGCGCTGGGGCAACGTCGGCCGGCGCATCTGGCTGATGGCGCAGGGGCGCGATCCCGAAGGCGTCAGCCCGGCGGTGGCGCCGCCCAAGAGCGTGGGCCATGGCAAGATCCTGCCACCGGCGACGCGCGACCCGCGCCTGCTGCAGCAGTATCTCGAACACATGGCCCAGAAGGTTGCCGCGCGCCTGCGCCGCAACGGCCTGGAGGCGCAGCAGCTGTTCATTGGGCTGCGCACCGACACCGGCTGGCTCGGCGGACGTTACCTGACCCCGCGCCCGACCGACGACGGCCAGCCGATCGCCGCGCTTTGCCGTCAGGTGCTGGCGCGGGTCTGGCAGGGCGAGGGCGTGCATCAGGTTCAGGTCACCGCCCTCGATCCCGCACCCGCGGACGTGCAGCTGGATCTGTTCGAGGATCCCGTGGCGCCGACCCGACAGGCCGTGAACCGTGCGGTCGACCGCATCAATCGCCGGTTCGGCGGTCAGGCCGTGGCCACCGCTTCCCTACTCGGTCGCGTGCCCCTGCACGATGTCATCGCCCCCGCCTGGAAGCCCGACGGCATTCGCCGTACGGTCTGAGCCGCGCGCGCATTCAAAATCGCGGTCACCTGCGTGTAAACTGCCTCGTTTACGCGCCCGGCACGTCCCGCCGGGCGCGCGATGGCATCCCATACGATGGGGCGACAGGAGGCGCGCTTGGAGGCGCATAACCACAGTGGACCGGCCGAGCCGGCTGCGGCCGTCGACCGCGGGCGCGTGATCGAAGCGCTGGGCGCGCGTTTGCCGCCGCATACGCTGCTGCTCAGCGAGGAGGAACGCAGGCCCTACGAATGCGACGGTCTGACCGCCTACCGGCGGCTGCCGATGCTGGTGGTCCTGCCTGAGACCGTCGAGCAGGTGCAGGCCGTGATGCAGATCTGTCACGCGCTGCGGGTGCCGGTGGTGGCGCGCGGCGCCGGTACCGGGCTGTCGGGCGGCGCACTGCCCCATGCCGGCGGCGTGCTGCTGTCGCTCGCCAAGTTCAACCGCATCCTCAAGATCGACACGCTGGCGCGCACCGCGCGCGTGCAGCCCGGCGTGCGCAACCTCGCGATCAGCGAGGCTGCGCGCCCCTACGGCCTCTATTACGCACCCGATCCCTCGTCGCAGATCGCCTGCAGCATCGGCGGCAACGTGGCCGAGAACGCGGGCGGCGTGCATTGCCTGAAATACGGCCTGACGGTGCACAACGTGATGCGCGTGGAGGTGGTGACCGCCGAGGGCGAGCGCATTACCCTCGGCGGCGATGCGCTGGATGCGCCGGGCTACGATCTGCTCGCGCTGATACACGGCTCGGAGGGCATGCTCGGCGTGATCGTCGAGGTCACCGTGCGCCTGCTGCCGGTGCCCGAGCGCGCCCAGGTGGTGATGGCGGCCTTCGACGACGTGGCCACCGCCGGCGCGGCCGTCGGCGCGATCATTGCGGCCGGTATCGTGCCGGCGGGACTGGAAATGATGGACCGCTTCGCGATCGCCGCGGCCGAGGATTTCGTGCACGCAGGTTACCCCCGCGAGGCGGCAGCGATTCTGCTGTGCGAGTTGGACGGCACCAACGAGGAGGTGTCCGACCAATTGCTGCAGATCCATGCGCTGCTCAAGCAGGCCGGCGCCACCCGCCTACGCACGGCGCAGGACGAGGCCGAGCGCCAGCGTCTGTGGCTGGGCCGCAAGGCGGCCTTCCCCGCCGTGGGACGTTTGTCGCCGGACTACTACTGCATGGACGGCACCATTCCGCGTGCCCGTCTGCCCGAGGTGCTGGATGGTATCGCCGCGCTCAGCCGCGAATATGGCCTGCGCGTGGCCAACGTGTTTCACGCCGGCGACGGCAATCTGCATCCGTTGATTCTCTACGATGCCAACGTGCCCGGAGAACTGGAGCGCACCGAGGAATTCGGCGGTCGCATCCTGGAGCTGTGCGTGGCTGTCGGCGGCACGGTGACCGGAGAGCACGGCGTCGGCGTGGAGAAGATCGACCAGATGTGCGTACAGTTCGGCAGCGCGGAGCTGAGCCAGTTCCACGCCGTCAAGGCGGCCTTCGATGCGCACGGATTGCTCAATCCCGGCAAGGCCGTGCCCACCCTGCAGCGCTGCGCCGAGTTCGGCGCCATGCACGTGCACGGTGGCGCGTTGCCCTTCCCCGAACTGGAGCGCTTCTAGGATGGCGACCGGGGATATGACCACATCGCTCGCCGAGCAGGTCCGCGAGGCGGCGGCGGCGCACCGCGGGCTGCGCATCGCCGGCAGCGGCAGCAAGGCCTTTCTCGGCCTTTCGACGGCCGAGTCAACGCTCGCGGTCGACGGGCATCGCGGCATCGTGCATTACGAGCCTGTGGAACTGGTGCTCACCGCGCGCGCCGGTACGCCGTTGGCCGAGATCGAGGCCGCGCTGGCCGAGCAAGGCCAGATGTTGCCCTTCGAGCCGCCGTATTTCGGCCCCGGTGCGACGCTGGGCGGCACGCTGGCGTGCAATCTCTCCGGCCCGCGGCGCCCCTACGCCGGCGCCGCCCGCGATTTCGTGCTCGGCACGCGGGTGATCAATGGCCGTGGCGAGGTGTTGCGCTTCGGCGGCGAGGTGATGAAGAACGTCGCCGGCTACGACGTATCGCGTCTGATGGCCGGCAGCCACGGCACGCTGGGCGTGCTGCTGGAGGCCAGTCTCAAGGTGCTGCCGCGTGCGCAGGCCGAAACCACGTTGCGACTCGAGCTTTCGCCGCAGGAGGCCATCCGCCAGCTCAATACCTGGGCGGGCCTGCCGCTGCCGTTGACCGCGGGCGTCTATGACGGCGAAAGCGTCTACCTGCGCCTGTCGGGGACTGAAGTGGCGCTGCGCGCCGCACAAAGACGCATTGGCGGCGAGCCGGTGGACGACGGCGCGGACTTCTGGCGTCGTCTGCGCGAGCAGACGCACGCGTTTTTCCGCCACCCCGGGCGTCTCTGGCGCCTCAGCGTGGCCGCGTCCGCCGCGCCCATCGAACTGCCGGGCCATTGGCTGCTCGACTGGGCCGGCGCGCAGCGCTGGTATGCCGGCGAGGCGGATGCCGCCAGCGTGCGTCAGGCGGCGGTGCGCGCCGGCGGCCATGCCACGCTGTGGCGCGGCGTGGCCGCGGACGGTCCGCGCTATCAGCCGCTGCCGCCCGCGGTGCTCGCGCTACACCGCCGAATCAAGAGCGCGCTGGATCCGGCCGGCATCCTCAATCCGGGGCATCCGCTGTATCCGCAGAACTGAACGCTTCCCACCCCGAGCGAACGCAAGCCATGCAAACCCACTTGAGCCAAGCCCTGCTGGATACGGCCGAAGGCCGCGAGGCGGAATCCATCCTGCGGACCTGTGTGCACTGCGGTTTCTGCAACGCCACCTGCCCGACCTACCAGCTGCTCGGCGACGAGCTGGACGGTCCGCGCGGGCGCATCTATCAGATCAAGCAGGTGCTGGAGGGCGAGGTCACGGGCGAGGCGACGCGCCTGCACCTGGACCGCTGCCTGCAGTGCCGCGCCTGCGAGACCACCTGCCCCTCCGGGGTGCGCTATGCGCGTCTGGCGGAGATCGGCCGCGCCGCCGTCGAGCGCGAGCAGCCGCGTAACTGGCGCGCGCGGGCGTTCCGCTGGGGCCTGAGACGGGTGCTGCCGCATACGGGCCGTTTCGCCGCCCTGCTGTGGCTGGGGCGGCTGGCCGAACCCTTCATTCCGCGCCGGGTACGGCCGGCATTGCCGCCAGTGCGTCCGGCGGGTGTCTGGCCGCGCGCCGTGCACGAACGGACGATGCTGCTGCTGGACGGCTGCGTGCAGCCGGCCGCGGCGCCGCTCACCAATGCCGCCGCCGCACGCGTGTTCAACCGCCTTGGTATCCGCCTCGAACGGCCGCAGGGCCAAGGCTGCTGCGGCGCGGTCAGCTACCACCTCAATGCACACGCCGAGGGCCTGTCGCAGGCACGGCGCAACATCGACGCCTGGTGGCCGGCGATCGAAGCCGGCGCGGAGGCGCTGGTGATCACGGCCAGCGGTTGCGGGCTGCAGGTCAAGGAATACGGTGAGCTGCTGCGCGACGATCCGGCGTATGCCGAAAAGGCCACGCGCGTCAGCGCCCTCGCCCGGGATGTGGCCGAGGTGCTGTCCGCCGAGGACCTGTCGTCCCTGCCGCGCGGCGAGGGGCGTCGCGTCGCCTTTCACGCGCCCTGCACGCTGCAGCACGGTCAGCGCCTGGGCGGGGCGGTTGAAGGGTTGCTGCGTCAGCTCGGTTACGAGCTGGCGCCGGTGGCCGACGCGCACCTGTGCTGCGGCAGCGCCGGTACTTATTCGATCCTGCAGCCTGAACTGTCTCGCCAGCTGCGCGCCAACAAGCTGCACGCACTGGCGGCCGGGGAGCCGGAGCTGATCGTCAGTGCCAACATCGGCTGCCAGCTGCATCTGCAGCAGGCCAGCGAGACGCCGGTGCGTCACTGGATCGAACTGCTCGACCCGGCGCCGCCGGTTTAGGCACGTGCGTTCAGGGCTGTTCGCGCCATTCCCCGGGTGCCAGTCCGTCCAGCGTCCAGGAGCCGATGCGGTAGCGTATCAGGCGCAACGTCGGGTGGCCGACCGCGGCGGTCATCCGGCGCACCTGACGGTTGCGGCCCTCGCTCAGCGTGAGCAGCAGCCAGGCGGTGGGAATCGCGCGGCGCACGCGGATCGGCGGCTCGCGCGGCCACAGGTTCGGCGGCGCCTCGATGCGCACCGCCTTGGCCGGCAGCGTGAGGCCGTCGCGCAACTCGACGCCGTTGCGCAGCGCGGCGAGCGCGGCCTCGTCGGGTTCGCCTTCCACCTGCACCCAGTAGGCCTTGCTCATCTTCTGCGCCGGGTCGGCGATGCGATGCTGCAGCGCGCCGTCGTCGGTGAGCAGCAGCAGGCCCTCGCTGTCGCGGTCCAGACGCCCCGCGGCATACACGCCGGGCACGGGAACGTAATCGGCGAGGGTCGGGCGACCGTCGGAATCGGTGAACTGCGGCAGCACCCCGTAGGGCTTGTTGAACAGGATCAGCATGAGAGACGGGCCTTCGGAGGCCGGCTTGGCGGCCGGCTGCTTCAGCGGCGGAACAGCGTACGTACGACCAGGATGGCCGCACCCAGGGTGATGGCGGAATCGGCGAGGTTGAATACCGGCCAGTGCCACTGTTTGTAGTACAGGTCGATGTAGTCGATCACGTGATCGCGCATCACGCGATCGAGTGCGTTGCTTAGCGCGCCGCCCAGGATCAGCGACACGGCGGCACCCACCCAGCGCTCGCGCGGGCCGAGCCGGAGCAGCCAGGTCACCAGCGCGACGGCGACGACCGCGGCCAGCGCGATGAACAGCCAGCGCTGCCAGCCGCCGGCGCCGCTCAGCATGCTGAAGGCGGCACCGGTGTTGAACACCAGGGTGAGGTCGAACCCCGGCAGGATCGGTACCGGCCGGCCGTAGGGTAGCGACTGCAGGGCCAGCCACTTGCTCGCCTGATCGAGGGCGATGACCGCGATCGTGAGCCAGAGCCAGCGCAACCCGCGACGGTTCATGCGAAACGCCGTGTTTCGCCGTCGCCGGCCACGTTCACGACGCAGCGTCCGCACAGCTCGGGATGCGCGGCATCCCGGCCGATGTCGGCGCGATGATGCCAGCAGCGCGGGCACTTGGCGTGTGTGCTGGCCGTCGCGATGATGTGCAGCGTCTCGCCGTTGGCGAGGGTCTGCGCGGCGGCGTCGGCCGGTGCGGGCTCGCGGCTGACCGCAGCCTCGGAGGTAATCAGCACGAAGCGCAGCTCGTCGCCCAGGCGCGCCAGCGTCTCGGCGGTCTGCGGGCCGCAGTGCAGCGTCACCTCGGCGTCGAGGTTGGCGCCGATGGCGCCGCCCTGGCGCAGGCCTTCCAGCACCTTGTTGACCGCCTCGCGCACCTCGATCACCGCGTCCCAATAGGCCGGGTCCATGTCCGCGGGCAGCACGCTGGCGTCGGCCAGCCCCGCCGGGAAGTCGTACCAGGTGGCGAGCAACACCGAGTCGGCGCGTTCGCCCGGCACGTGGCGCCAGATCTCTTCGGCGGTGAAGCTCAGGATCGGCGCCAGCCAGCGCGGCAGCGCCTCGGCGAGGTGGTACAGCGCGGTCTGCGCGGAGCGCCGCGCCAGGCTGTCGGCCTGGGTGGTGTACTGGCGATCCTTGATGATGTCGAGATACAGCGAGCCCAGTTCGACCGAACAGAAGTTGTGCACCTTCTGGTAGATCAGGTGGAACTCGTAGCGCGCGTAGGCCTCGCGCAGCTCGCTCTGCAGGGCCGCGGCGCGGCTGCAGATCCAGGCGTCGAGCGGCAGCATGTCCGCTGGCGCGACGAGGTTGATCGCGGGGTCGAAGCCGGCCAGGTTGGCGAGCAGGAAGCGCGCGGTGTTGCGGATGCGCCGGTAGGCGTCCGACATGCGCTTGAGGATCTCGTCGGACACGGCCATCTCGCGGCGGTAGTCGCCGGAGGCGACCCACAGGCGGATGATGTCGGCGCCCAGCGTGCCCACCACCTTCTGCGGCGAGATCACGTTGCCGAGCGACTTGGACATCTTGCGGCCCTTCTCGTCGACGGTGAAGCCGTGGGTGAGCACGCCGCGGTAGGGCGGCACGCCGCGCATGGCCACCGAGGCGAGCAGCGAGGACTGGAACCAGCCGCGGTGCTGGTCTGAGCCTTCAAGGTAGAGGTCGGCGGGGAAGCCGAGCTCGGGGCGGCGGTCGAGCACGCTGGCGTGGGTGGTGCCCGAGTCGAACCACACGTCGAGGATGTCGGTGACCTTTTCGTAATCCGCCGCCTCGGCGCCCAGCACTTCGGCCGGGTCGAGGTCGAACCAGGCGTCGACACCCCGCTGCTCGACGCGCTCGGCCACCGCCTCGATCAGGCGCGGCGTGTCGGGGTGCAGCTCGCCGCTGTCGCGGTGCACGAACAGCGCCAGCGGCACGCCCCAGTTGCGCTGGCGCGAGATGCACCAGTCGGGTCGGTTGGCGACCATGCCGGCGAGGCGCTCGCGGCCCCAGTCAGGGGTGAACTGAATGTCGGGCAGGGCCGCGAGCGCGGTGGCGCGCAGGCCTTCCTTGTCCATGCTGATGAACCACTGCGGCGTGGCGCGGAAGATCAGCGGGGTCTTGTGGCGCCAGCAGTGCGGGTAGCTGTGGCGCAGCTTCTCGGCGTGCACCAGGGTACCCCTTTCGCGCAGCACTTCGATCACGTGGGCATTGGCGTCGAATACCTTTTCGCCGGCGAAGAACGGCGTGTCGGCACGGAAGCGCCCGTCCGGGCCGACCGGATGGTCGACCTCGAGGCCGTAGCGCAGGCCGGCGACATAGTCCTCCTGGCCGTGGCCGGGCGCGGTGTGTACGGCGCCTGTACCGGCATCGAGGGTCACGTGATCGCCCAGGATCACGGGTACCTCGCGGTCGAGGAAGGGGTGGTGCAGCTTCACGCCTTCGAGGTCGGCGCCGCGACAGCGCGCGACCGTGCGCCAGGTCTCGATGCCCCAGCGCTGCAAGGCCGATTCGGCGAGTTCGGCGGCGAGCAGCAGGCGTTCCGCGCCGTTCGGTCCATCGCAGGCGACGACCGCATAGTCCAGCTCGGCGTTCAGCGCCACGGCCTGATTCGCCGGCAACGTCCAGGGCGTGGTGGTCCAGATGACCACCGACAGCGGGCCGGAACCCGTGCCCTCAGTTTCGCAGCGCGCGAGTAAGCTTTCAGGATCGACGACGGCGAAGCGCACGTCGATCGCCGGCGAGGTCTTGTCCTCGTATTCCACCTCGGCCTCGGCCAGCGCCGAGCCGCAGTCCACGCACCAGTGCACCGGCTTGTAGCCCTTGATCACGTGGCCGCGCTCGATGGTGCGGCCGAGCGCACGGATGATGTCCGCCTCGGTGCGGAAATTCATCGTGAGATAGGGCTCGTCCCAGTCGCCGACGATGCCGAGACGCTTGAAGTCGCGGCGCTGGCCCTCGATCTGCTCGGCGGCGTATTCGCGGCAGGCCTTGCGGAAGGCTGCGGGGTCGATGCCCTCGCCGACCTTGCCCACGGTCTGCTCGACCTTGTGTTCGATGGGCAGGCCATGGCAGTCCCAGCCGGGCACATAGGGTGCGTCCAGCCCGTCGAGGCTGCGGCTCTTGACGATGATGTCCTTGAGCACCTTGTTGACCGCGTGGCCGATGTGGATGTCGCCGTTGGCGTAGGGCGGACCGTCGTGAAGGATGAAGCGCTCGCGCCCGGCGCGCTCGCGGCGCAGCCGATGGTAAATGTCCAGCTCGGCCCAGCGCGTGAGGGTGTCTGGCTCGCGTCGGGCGAGGTCGCCGCGCATGGGGAAATCGGTGCGCGGGAGATTGAGCGTCTGTTTGTAATCGGTCACGGGTGTCTGCCGGTTGTCGTCGTGTCTGAATCAGGTGGGCTGCGCCAACAGCGCTTCGGCGAGGCTGGCGTCGCGGCGTATCTGGTGGACCAGGGCATCGAGCGAATCGAAGCGCTGTTCGTCGCGGATCTTGCGCTGCAGCGATACGCACAGGTGTTGATGGTACAGGTTGCCTTCGAAGCCGAGCAGATGCACTTCCAGCAGCGCGTGGCGGCCGTCGACCGTGGGCCTTGTGCCGATGTTGGCGACGCCGCGGCCGTTCAGGCCCTCTTCGGAAGTCACGGTCACGGCGAACACCCCGCGCAGCGGACTCGTGCCGGTGGGCAGGGCGATGTTGGCGGTGGGGAAACCGATGGTGCGCCCGCGGGCATCGCCGTGGCGTACGCGTCCGCTCAGGGTGTAGGGACGTCCAAGCAGCTCGCGGGCGTGTTCGAGGTCGCCGGCGGCGAGCGCGTGGCGAATGCGTGTGCTGCTCACCCGTTCTCCACCCAGCTCGTAGGTCTCGCGGCGAATGACCTCGAAGACGTGGTCCTCGCCGGCCTGGCGCAAGCTGGCGAAGTCGCCGGCGCGGTCGCGGCCAAAACGAAAATCGTCGCCGACCAGCATGGCGCGGATGCCGAGGCCGCCGACCAGGAGACGCTCGACGAAATGATTGGCCTCAAGATCGGCCAGCTGACGGTCGAAACGCAGCAGCAGCACGCGGTCGATGCCGTGCAGTGCGAACTGGCGCAGGCGTTCGCGCAGGCCGGTCAGGCGCGCGGGTGCGCTGGTGCCGCGGAAGAATTCGTGCGGCAGCGGCTCGAAGGTGATGACCACGCTGGGCAGATTGCGGGCCTCGGCTTCGCTGCGGAGTTGGGCCAGGATGGCCTGATGCCCGAGGTGCACGCCATCGAAGTTGCCGATGGTGGCGACGCAGCCGCGATGCTGCGGTTGCAGATTGTGGGCGCCGCGAATGAGTTCCATGACTGGCCGCGTGTCTCCGGACGGGGCAAAGTGCCTGATTATACGCGGCGATGGGCGGCGACTTAAGCTTTGTGGCGCAATTCGTGCCCGCCGCCGCTTCGGGCGACGGCGGGCAGTGCGGTTTCAGCGTTTGAGGTGTCCCGCCAGCGCGTTCATGAAGCGCAGGGCCTCCTGGGTCTGCGGATCCCGCGCGAGCCGCAGTATTTCGCCCAGGCCGCCTCCGGCCGACGGTGTCGCACGCAGTTCGGCACGTGCTGCGCCGAGCCCTTCGAGGAGGGCGGCAACGCCGTCCAGAACCTCGTCGCGTTCGAGCAGGGCGAGCAGGCGCGGCACGGCCGGCGAGCGTGTGACGCGGTCGGCGAGCGCCAGGCCGTCGGCGGCCAGCCCCGCCAGCCGTCCGATCATGTCGTCGGTCAGCGCGTCCTCGGCCGAGCCGAGCAGGCGGGCGAGATGGGTGATGCGCTCCAGGTCGCCGTTGTCGACCATCGCGGCGATCGCCGGCAGGGCGCGGATCACGCCGCTGCGGTTGACCCGGTCGAGCATGTCGAGGCTGTCGCCGGCGAGCCCGGCCAGGCGGCCCACCATGTCGTCGGTGAGCGCGTCCTGCGCCGCGCCGACGAGGCGCGCCAGGTGCACCAGGCTGTCGAGATCGCCGTTGTCGACCAGTTCGCCGACCAGCGCATCAATGCGTGTCCGCGTGTCCGCGGTCTTGTCTGCGGTTTCGGTCATGGCGATCTCCTCACAGCAGGCCGCGGGCGGAGGCCCAGTAGAGCTGGTTGTAGGCCATCTTGAACCAGTGCACGGCGCGATTGGGCGCACGCGGCGCGGGCGGCTGGTTGTAGTTGAACATGGCGTAGGTGGCGCGGTCGCTGCCGGCTTCGATGAAGCAGAACACCTTGCCGTCGTAGTCGCGCACCGGCTCGCCGAGCTTGACGATGGCGGCCAGGTTTTCGGCCAGCGCCTCGGCCTCGAAGTGGGCGGTGGAGCCGGCCTTGGAGATCGGTAGGTTGGTGGTGTCGCCGAGCACGTAGACGTTGTCGCGCCCTTCCATCTTCAGGCTGTGGCGGTCGGTGGGAATCCAGCCGCTCTGGCCGAGGCCGTTCTCCTCGATCACCGCCATGCCCTTGTGCGGCGGCACCGCGACCAGCAGGTCGTAGTGGCTCTGGGTGCCCTCCTCGCTGTGCACCACCTTGTTGGCGCCGTCGACCTCCTTCATGTTGAACAGGGTCTCGTACTGGATGCCCAGGCGGTCGAACTCGCCCTTGGCCCACTCGCCGACGGGCGCGAGCGAATGGATGCGGCCGATCGGATAGGTGTACTGAAACTTGACCTTGTCGAGGATGCCGCGCTCCTTGAAGTAGTCGTGCAGCACGAAGGTGACCTCCAGCGGGATCATCGGGCACTTGTGCGGTACGCCGACGGCGATGGTCACGGTGCCGCCCTGGAATTCGCGCACCTGACGCCACATTTCGACCGCGTTGGCCTCGGTGTAGCAGTTGACCGAATTTTCGGCCAAACCCGGAATGGTCTCGGGCATGGCGCGCGAGCCGGTGGCGATGACCAGCATGTCGTAGCCGTAGGTCTTGCCGCTCTGCGTGGTGACCTGGTTCTGGTCGAGCGTGAAGGTGGTCACGGGGTCGACGTGGAACTCGATCTCCGGCTCCAGCAGCGAGGTCTGTTCGCGGTAGAGCGCGTCGGTGGCCATACGGCCGATACTGACGTAGAGCAGTCCGGGCTGATACATGTGCCGTTCGGAGGCGGAAAGCATGGTGATCTGCGCCTTGCCCTGCTTGAGCTCGTGTTTGAGGCGTCTTGCGAGGTTGTTGGCGAGGATGGTGCCGCCCATCCCGCCGCCGACGATCAGTATCTTCATGGCCTTCTCCTTTGGCGTTGCATTGGTGTTGTTGTCATGCCGGCGCGCCTGCGCCGGGTGCTACTTGGTCTTGCGTATCACCACGTGCCAGACCCCGTCCGCCTGAAAACTGTCGACCATTTCGTGGCCGACCTTTTTCACCCACTCGGGGATGTCGTTGGCCGAGCCCTTGTCGGTCGACAGTACTTCCAGCTCATCCCCGATCCCGGCCTGCTTGATGCGGGCAATGAGTTCCATGAGGGGCCCCGGGCAGTAGCTGCCGCGAGCGTCGATCTGATGTCTTTCGGCCATGCCGGCTCTCCATGCGTGGGTTAGAAACTCCAGGTCTGCGCATCCTGCGCCTCGCTCAGGAACTTGGTCAGTCCGAGCGGTGCGCCGAGGAACGGCAACAGTTCGTCGCGTCCCACGCCCAGGATGTCCATTGCCATCGAGCAGGGGTGGATGCGGGCGTCGCCCAGCTCCGCGGCCTGCTCGAAGAGTTGCAGAAAGGGCGGCGCCTGCTTGTCCAGCAGCAGCCTCCCGATCTCGCCTTCGACCGGTACGTCGTCGGCGTGATCCTTGACGAAGGGGGCCAGCGCGTTCATCGACAGAAACACCAGCACCTCGCTGCCGCTGACCGCGCCGACCGAGGCAAGCATGCCGGCCATCTGCAGTTTCTCGCGGCTGCCCGAGGTGACGAGAATGCTGATCTTTTCCATATGGGCAGGCTCCATTGCGCTCTGGACAATGATCCATTGGCACTCAAGACTTGTGCCAGCCTGGGAGGGGTGTAAAGCGCGCCGGTTATGGGCGTATGCTGGGCAGGTTGCTGACATGATTGTCAGGCCATGCTGACGGAGCCGTCATGACAACTTCCGCCCCCTCTCCGCAGCGCGTCGCCGTTGCCGGAACCGGTATCGAGCTGGTCCAGTCGCTGATCGATGCGCAGGAACATCCTTTCGTCCTGATCGACGACGAATACCGCCTGGTTGCCGCCAATCGCGCCTACCGGCGCGCCTACGGACTGGACGAGCGTGCCGGGCTGGTCGGACGCCATTGCTACGAGGTCTCCCATCGGCTTGACCGGCCCTGCCATCTCAACGGCGAGGACTGTCCGCACCGCCAGGTATTTGCGACCGGGGGGACCCACGAAGTGCTGCACACCCATTACGACGGCCGCGGCCAGGCCGAGCAGGTGCGTATCCGCGGCCACGCGATTCGCGGCGCTGGCGGGCAGTTGTGGCTGGGTGAGGCCATCGAGCGTCTGGCGACGCCCGAGACGACGCACTGCGAGGGGCGCATGATCGGCTTCTCGCCGCGTTACCTGCGCATGCTGCAGCAACTCGGCCAGTCGGCGTCGAGTCAGGCCAGCGTGCTGCTGCAGGGCGAGAGCGGTGTGGGCAAGGAATTGGCCGCGCGCTTCGTGCATCATCGCAGCCCACGCGCCGAGGGGCCGCTGGTCACGGTCGACTGCACCACGCTCAACGCGAATCTGTTCGAGGCCGAACTGTTCGGCCATGAGCGCGGCGCCTACACCGGCAGCGTGGGACGGCGCCCCGGCCTGTTCGAGCAGGCCGACAAGGGCACGCTGTTTCTCGACGAGGTCGGCGAGCTGCCGCTGGAGCTGCAGGCCAAGCTGCTGCGCGTGCTTGAGTCCGGCGAATTCCGCCGCGTCGGCGGGCGCAGCCAGCTGCATGCCGACGTGCGCGTGGTCGCCGCCACCAACCGCGACCTGCGCCGCAGCGTGAGCGACGGGACCTTCCGCGAGGATCTCTATTACCGGCTGGCCTGCATCGTGGTCGGCTTGCCGCCGCTGCGCGAGCGGCGCGAGGACATCCCCGCGCTGGCCGATGCCCTGCTCAACCAGCTGTGCCGTGAACACGGGCGCCCCTGCTACATGACCCGCGAGGCGGTGGACTGCCTGATGGAATACGACTTTCCCGGCAACATCCGCGAACTCAAGAATCTGCTGCAACGGGCCGTCGCGTTGTCGTCGGACGGCGTGATCGACGTACGCCAGCTCGACCTGTGTCCTAGCGGCCCGGCGAAGCGTCGCGCGCATGCGGTCGAGCCGGGCGGGGCGCCATCGCTGCGCCGGGTCGAGAGCCGCTACATCGAGGAACTGCTTGCCGAGCACGGCGGGCACCGCCGGCGGGTGGCCGAGGCGCTCGGCGTCAGCGAACGGACCCTGTACCGCAAGCTGCGTCGTTACGGTCTGGGCTGAACCGGTTCAGCCGCGGGGACGTCCGAGCAGCGCGCGCGGGCGCACGCCGAGCAGCCACAGCGGTATCGCGTAGGCCAGCGCGCCGGCGCCGACCAGTCCGCCGAGATGCAGCGCGCGATGCAGCGCATCCCACCCCGTCCAGGCCGTGGCCGGCGGCGTCAGCCAGTACAGGCAGGCCGCCATGGCGGCGCCGGAGACCAGCGCGCGCCAGCCGTAGCCGCCCCAGCGCGGGGTGGCGTACACGCCGTCGAGGCGCAGCCGGCGGTATAGCAATCCGGCGTTGAGATAGGCGGCCAGCGAGGTGGACAGCGCCAGCCCGGCGTGCGGTCCCGGCAGTTTGAGCAGATACCAGGGCGTGACGATCAGCGCGGTCAGCGTCATGTTGACCAACATCGCGACGATGCCGATGCGCACCGGTGTGCGCGTGTCCTGACGGGAATAGAAGCCGGGAGCGAGCACCTTGATGAGCATGAACGCCGGCAGGCCGCTGGCGAAGGCGGCGAGGCTCATCGAGGCCATGCGCGCGTCCTCGGCATTGAAGGCGCGGTATTCGATCAAGGCGGAGAGAATCGGGCCGGACAGCAGGGCGAGCCCCAGCGCGGCGGGCACGGCGACGACCAGCGCGATGCGGATCGCCCATTCCAGGGTCGCCTCGAAATCGGCGACCGCGCCCTGTGCCTTGTGCCGCGAGAGCTGTGGCAGGATCACGGTGCCGAGCGCGATGCCGAACAGCGCCAGCGGCAGATCGACGAATCGATCCGAGTAATACAGCCACGAGATGCTGCCGGCGGCCAGGAACGAGGCCACCAGGGTGTCGAACAGCAGGTTGACCTGCACCACCGAAGAGCCGAACAGCGCCGGCACCATCAGGCGCATGATCCGACGCACGCCCTCGTGCGCCCAGGCCAGCTGGGGGCGCGGCAGCAGGCCGAGACGCAGCAGGAAAGGCAACTGGAAAAGCAGCTGCAGCACGCCCGCGATCAGCACACCGATGGCCAGCGCGACCACCGGTTCGTGCAGGTGCGGCGACAGCCACAGGGTGGCGCCGATCAGCGAGAGGTTGAGCAGCACCGGGGTCAGCGCGGGCACCGCGAAGCGGCCGAAGCTGTTGAGCACGCCTCCGGCCAGTGCGGTCAGGGCGATGAACAGCAGATACGGGAAGGTGATGCGCAGCATCTCGCTGGCCAGCGCATAGCGCGCCGGGTCGGTGGTGAAGCCCGGGGCGAACACGAAGATCAGCACGGGTGCCGCGACGACGCCGAGCGCTGTGACCACGAACAGCACCCCGCTCAGGGTACCTGCGGTGCTGGCCAGCAGTTCGCGCAGCTCCTCCGGCGACTGGCGTTCCTTGTATTCGGTGAACACCGGCACGAAGGCCTGCGAGAAGGCACCCTCGGCGAACAGCCGGCGCAGGAAGTTGGGGATGCGGAAGGCGACGAAGAAAGCGTCGGTCGCGCCGTTGGCGCCGAAATAGACGGCCAGCACCATGTCGCGCAGATAGCCGAAAATGCGCGAGACCAGGGTCATCGCGCTGACGACGGCGGTGGAGCGGAACAGCTTGCGGCTCAGGGGCGGGCTCCGGGTTCGAGGGACACGACACAATAAGTACGCACCCCCGCGCACGCAAGCCCGGCGGCGGGATTGACACGGCGAAGCCGCGCAAGGATAATCCGGCACCTTTCCCGATACTGAATTCCCTTAAGGAGTCAAACCTTGGCCAATATCGCTTCCGCCAAGAAACGTGCCCGCCAGGCCGTGGTCCGCCGCGAGCACAACATGATGCTCACCTCGCGCATGCGTACTGCCGTGAAGAAGGTGATCAAGGCTATCCAGAGCGGCGACAAGACGGTCGCGCAGGAGGCCTATCAGGCTGCGGTGCCCGTGATCGACGGTTCCGTGACCAAGGGCATGATCCACAAGAACAAGGCTGCCCGTCACAAGAGCCGCCTGAACGCACGCATCCGCGCGATGTGATGCCCGCGGCTTTCGGCGGCATCAAGCCGCCGAAAGCGCGATGAACGCGAAGAAGGCTCCGCGGTCTCTGACCCCGGAGCCTTCTTCGTGTGTGCGTTTTGCCGAGGCGGCGGGCGCCGCCGTCAGAGCAGGACCAGATTGTCGCGGTGGATCAACTCGGGTTCGTCAACGTAACCGAGGGTCGATTCGATGGCCTCGCTGGGCAGGCGCATGATGCGTTTGGCTTCCATGGCGCCGTAGTTGGCCAGTCCGCGCGCGATTTCCTCGCCCTGTGCGTTCTTCACCGACACCACCTCGCCGCGTTCGAACGCACCCCTGACCTCGGTCACGCCCACCGGCAGCAGGCTGCGGCCGGCGGCGAGCAGGGCATTGGCCGCACCGGCATCCACCCACAGTTCGCCGCGCAGCTTGAGCTGGCTGGCAATCCATTGTTTGCGTGCAGCCAGCGGCTCCTTGTCGGGGCGCAGCAGCGTGCCCAGGCGTTCGCCGGTGGCCAGCCGCAGCAGTGCGCCCGGTTCGCGCCCGGCGGTGATGATGGTCGCCGCGCCCGAACGCGCGGCACGGCGTGCCGCCGAAACCTTGGTGGCCATGCCGCCGCGGCCGAGGCTGCCCATGCCGGTGCCGGCGTAGCCCGGCAGGCGCGGATCGTTCGCCTGTGCCTCGGCGATCAGCGTGGCGTCCGGATGCTGGCGAGGATCGCGATCGAACAGGCCACGCTGATCGGTGAGGATTATCAGAAGGTCGGCTTCGACCAGATTGGCGACGAGGGCGCCGAGGGTGTCGTTGTCGCCGAAGCGGATTTCGTCGGAAGCGACGGTATCGTTTTCGTTGACGATGGGGATGATGCCTAGCGCCAGCAGCGCGCGCAGCGTACTGCGGGCGTTGAGATAGCGCCGCCGATCGACCAGATCGTCGTGGGTGAGCAGCACCTGGGCCGCAAGTAGCCCTTGCCGCGAGAACTGATCCTGGTAGGCCTGTATCAGGCCCATCTGCCCGACGGCGGCGGCGGCCTGGAGCTGATGCAGGGCACTGGGGCGGGACTTCCAGCCGAGCCGGCTCATGCCTTCGGCGACGGCGCCGGAGGACACCAGTACGATCTGCTTGCCTTCGGCGCGCAGGCCGGCGATCTGGTCGGCCCAGTCGGCCAGTGCGGCGTGATCGAGCCCGCGACCGTCTGCGGTCAGCAGCGAACTGCCGATCTTGACGATCCAGCGGTTGCCGCTTGTCGGCTCAGTCATCGTCGCCTTCCGGATCGTCCGTGTCGTCATTCGACATGGCGCGCGCCTCCCGGAGATGGTCCATGACCGCCCGCGCCAGGGCTGCGGTACCGGTGCCGGTGGCGGCCGAAATGCAGAAGCGCGGGCCTTGCCAGTCAAGCGCTTCGGCCAGCGCGGTGCAACGGGCCTCGGCTTCTTCCGGTGGCAGGGCGTCGGCCTTATTGCAGACCAGCCAGCGGGGGCGGCCTGCGAGATCCTCGCTGAATTTACCCAACTCGCCTTCGACGGTACGCACGTCTTCGGCTGGCGTGCGGTCGGGGTCGATGGGGGCGATGTCCACCAGATGCAGCAACAGACGTGTGCGTTGCAGGTGCTTGAGGAAGCGGTGGCCGAGCCCGGCGCCCTCTGCGGCGCCCTCGATGAGGCCGGGTATGTCTGCCATCACGAAGCTTTCCAGCGGGCCGACGTCGACGACGCCGAGATTGGGGTGCAGCGTGGTGAACGGGTAGTCCGCGATCTTGGGGCGCGCGTGCGAAAGCTGGCTGATCAGGGTCGACTTGCCGGCATTCGGCAGGCCAAGCAAGCCTACGTCGGCCAAGACCTTGAGCTCGAGCTCGAGCATGCGCAGGTCGCCCGGGCTGCCGGGCGTGGATTGGCGTGGCGTGCGGTTGGTCGAGCTCTTGAAGTGGCTGTTGCCCAGCCCGCGAAAGCCGCCCTGGGCAACCTTGAGGCGCTGGCCCACGCGAACGAGATCGCCGATCAGCTCGCCGGTATCGGCGTCGCGCACCACGGTGCCGACGGGCACCGGAATGTCGAGATCGGCGCCCTTGCGTCCGGTCATGTCCCTGCCCATGCCGTTCTGGCCGCGTTCGGCCTGAAAGAATCGTCTGTAGCGGAAGTCGCTGAGCGTGTTGAGCGCGCCGTCGGCCACCAGATAGATGCTGCCGCCGTCGCCGCCGTCGCCGCCGTTGGGGCCGCCGAAGGGGATGTATTTTTCGCGCCGGAACGAGACGCAGCCGTTGCCGCCGTCGCCGGCTTGGACCTTGATGCGGGCTTCGTCTACGAACTTCATGGCGTTAGCATCGTGCGGTGCGGGGTGGGGCGCAAGCGGTTATGCGTTGCCGATACGAGAAAGCCCCGCCGGGGCGGGGCTTTCCGGGGTGCCGCCCGCGATGCGGGTTCAGGCAGGCAATACGTTGACGTACTTGCGGTTCTTCGGGCCTTTGATGACGAAACTGACCTGGCCGTCGATCTTGGAGAACAGCGTATGGTCGCGGCCCAGGCCGACATTGAGGCCGGGATGAAACTGGGTGCCGCGCTGACGCACGATGATGCTGCCGGCGCTGACCACCTGACCGCCAAAGCGCTTGACGCCCAGGCGTTTGGATTCCGAATCGCGGCCGTTACGCGTGCTGCCGCCTGCCTTTTTGTGTGCCATGTTGCTTTACCTCTCGTCTGTTCCGGCTCAGCCCTTGATGGCGCCGATCTGGACCTCGGTGTAGTCCTGGCGGTGGCCCATCTGCTTGCGATGGTGCTTGCGTCGGCGCATCTTGATGATCTCGATCTTCTCGCCGCGGCCGTGGTTGCGCACCGTTGCGGAAACCTTGCCGCCCTCAATGTAGGGCGCGCCCACGGTGACGTTCTCGCCGGCGCCGACCATGAGCACCTTGTCGAACTCGATCTCGCTGCCGACGTCCGCGCCCAGGCGCTCGACCTGGATGACGTCGCCTTCCGCGACCCGGTATTGCTTGCCGCCCGTAGCGATCACCGCGTACATGTCTGTATCTCCGCAACTGCTGTCAAAAAAGAGGCGGGATTCTAGCCCGCGCCAGACCTGGGGTCAATGCCCGCGACCGATCGCCGCGCGTGGGCGGCTTGACACTCCGCTGCCCCCTCCCTAGCATGCGCGGACCGCGCCGTTACTAACTTCCTCTTATTCTCTTTCTCTAGATCATCTGGGCAGGCTGAATCCGTCATGGAGCTGAGCGCTATCCGACTGTTGGTCGAAGCCGATATGCAGGCGGTGGATGCGCATATCATCCGACACCTGCGTTCCGACGTGGTGCTCATCAATCAGCTCGGCGGCTATATCGTCAACAGCGGCGGCAAGCGTCTGCGTCCGTTGCTGGCGCTGCTCAGCGCCAAGGCCTGCGATTACGCGGGCGAAGGCCATATCGGCCTGGCTGCCATCGTCGAACTGATCCATACCGCCACCCTGCTGCACGACGACGTGGTAGACGATTCCAAGCTGCGCCGCAACCGCGAGACCGCCAATGCGATCTGGGGCAACGAGGCGGCGGTACTGGTCGGTGATTTCCTTTACACCCGCGCCTTCCAGATGATGGTCGATCTCGGCAGTATGCGCATCATGGACATCCTGGCCCAGGCGACCAACACCATCGCCGAGGGCGAGGTGTTGCAGCTGCTCAACTGCAACGACCCGGATACCACCGAGGCGAGTTACATGGAGGTCATACACTCCAAGACCGCCAAGCTGTTCGAGGCCGCGACCCGGATCGGCGCCGTGCTGGCCGGCCGTTCGGAGGCCGAGGAGCGTGCGCTGGCGGCCTACGGCATGCATGCCGGTACGGCCTTCCAGCTGGTCGATGACGTGCTCGACTACCGCGCCTCTTCCGAACAGATGGGCAAGAACGTCGGTGACGATCTGGCCGAAGGCAAGCCCACGCTGCCTCTGATTCATGCGCTGCGCACAGGCAATGCGGCGCAGCGCGACGTGATCCGTGCGGCGATCGAGCAGGGTGGTCTGGACCGGCTTGACGAGGTGCTCGCGGCCATTGAATCGACGGGCGCCATTGCGTACACTGAGTCGATTGCGCGCCGCGAGGCGCAGCTAGCCGTATCGCACCTCGAAGTCCTGCCGGATACCCCGTACAAGGATGCGCTGGTTTCGCTGACGCGCGTAGCCGTGGAGCGGGATTCGTAGGTCGGTCAAGAAACGCTTCGGAGTGTAGCTCAGCTTGGTAGAGCACTGCCTTCGGGAGGCAGGGGTCGAAGGTTCGAATCCTTTCACTCCGACCAATTCGGTCAAAACGACAAGGCCCCGGCGGAAACGCCGGGGCCTTGTCGTTTGTGTGCGTCGGGCTGTCCGCGGCGTCAATTGCCGAGGTCGGCGGACTCGCGTTCGCTGCAGGACATGAGGAATTTGCAGGCATGCCCGCGCAGTTCGGAGAGCAGTCCGCGCAGGGTGTCGACCTGCGCGTGATCCAGCGCGCCCGGATAGCCGTGCCAGGTTTCAAGGGCGCGCGACG
Organism: Acidihalobacter prosperus; assembly: GCF_000754095.2. Classification (NCBI taxonomy): domain Bacteria; kingdom Pseudomonadati; phylum Pseudomonadota; class Gammaproteobacteria; order Chromatiales; family Ectothiorhodospiraceae; genus Acidihalobacter; species Acidihalobacter prosperus. The sequence goes on along the minus strand of NZ_JQSG02000003.1, from coordinate 501,134 downwards.
CCAGTTCGCGCAGGCGGTCCGCGGTTTTGCGGATGCGTGCGAAGTCGGGTCGCCCGGCGAAGCCTGGCGCGTGGCGGTCGAGCCAGCGGTACAGTGGCAGGCCATTCGGGCGCAGCAGGTGTTCGAGTATCGGCGGGGCGGGTTGCTGCGCGGGGGCTAGCTCGAAAAGATGGACGGTCGCCGCTATCTGGGCGAGCAGCACCTGCAGCCCCAGATGGTCCTGAAACGGCACGCGCGGGTGCGTGGCCGACAAGGTCGTCGCACGGCGATGCCGCCACTGGATGAAATCGCCGGCAGGCAACGCCGGGCTGAAGTGATAGCCCTGGCCCAGCGTGATGCCGAGGTCGAGCAGGATATCCTGCTCGGCGCGGCTTTCGATGCCCTCGGCGACCAGCTGCATGCCTTCCAGCGAAGCCAGCACGCTCATCGAAGTGGCGATGGCGAGGTTGTGGCTGTGTTCGAGGATGCCGCGCACGAATTTGACGTCGAGTTTGATGCCGGCGATCGGCAGCGTCTGCAGCCATTCGAGCGAGGCGTAGGCGGTGCCGAAGTCGTCGAGATGGGCCGGCACGCCCTGTGCCGCGGCCCACTCCAGGTGGCGTCTTGCCCGTTCCGGATTGTTCAGCGCGGCGCGTTCGGTGATCTCCAGGCTCAGGCGCCCCAGCACCTGCGGGTGGCGTTCGATCACGCGGGCGATATCGTGCGGAAATTGACTGCTGGACAGGTGTCGGAGTCCGATATTGACGCTCAGCCGCAGGTCTTCGCCCGTGTCCAGCCACTGCTCGAGCTGAGCAGCCGCACGTTCGAGCACGCTGCGTCCGAGTTCGCAGGCCAACACGGTGTCCGATTCGACCTCGTCGATGAATCCGGCCGGCGGCACGAGCGCATCGCCGTCCTGCCAGCGCACCAGCACCTCTGCGCCGTGGACGTGGCCGTTCTCGAGGTCGACCTGCGGCTGGTAGTGCAGCACGATGGCGCGTTCGTCGAGCGCGCGTACGAAGTCTCGGCGCACGCGGTTGCGCGAGCGGATTTCGGCTTCAAGTGCCTGGTCGAAGAAGGCGTAACCCTGCCCACCCCGCCGCTTGACCCGATAGAGCGCGTAATCGGCATGCTTGAGCAGATCCTCCAGCGTCATGTGCGGCGCGGCGACGACCACGCCGATGCTGCCGCCGATACGGTGGCGGCTGCCGTCGGGCAGGGCGATCGGCCGGGCGATCTCGGCGAGAATGCGTTCCAGAATGCCGCGCAGCGTCGCCGCGTCGTCCAGTTGCGGCAACAGCAGTCCGAATTCGTCCCCGCCCAGCCGTGCGACGGTGTCGCCTGCGCGCACGGCTGGTCTGAGACGTCGCGCGATTTCCACCAGCAGGTGATCGCCTGCGCTATGGCCGTGCTGATCGTTGACCTCCTTGAAGGTATCGAGGTCGAGCAGCGCGACTGCGCTCATGCCGGGCCGTCGCGCGGATGCCTTCAAGGCCTGGCGCAGGCGATCCTGGAAGGCGGGGCGATTGTGGAGGCCGGTCAGGGGATCGTGTAGCGCCAGATACGCCAGGTCGCGCCCGCGATCGTAGTCGTCCAGGCCGAAGCTGATGTTTTCCGACAGACGCTGCAGCAGATCGACCAGCGGATCGCTGAACAGTCCGGGCCGCCGCGAGCTGACGCTGACCACGCCGTGAATCTGCCCGCGGCGGGTGAAGGGGAACGCCGCGACGGCATGCAGTTCGCTGCGACGGTGAACCTCGCGCCAGTGATCGAATCCGCTGGCGTGCGCAAGATCCTCCACGACCTGCATGCGCCCGCTGCGGATGGCGAATCCTGCCGCGCCGTGGCCGTCGGGGCTGCCCGCGTCGGCGGACAGGTCCAGCGCGCGCGGATCGAATTCGATGTCGGGCGCGACGGCGCTGGCGACGACGCGGATGCGCTGATCGGGTTCCAGCAGGCCTACCCAGATCGCGTCCATGCCGGCATGGGCGAGTATCAGATTGCAGATGCCATCGAACAAGGCCTCGGGCTCGGGACGGCGGGTGATGAGCTGGTTGATTTCCGACAGGGCGGCATAGAAATCGCGCGTCAGACGCAGCTCGCGATCGTGTTCCAGAGCCCGCAGGCCGAGTTCGAGTGCCTCAGCGATGCCTTCGCAGCCGATGATGCGTTCCTCATTGAAATAGCCGCGCTCGCGCGCGAGCAGCGACAGCACGCAGTCCGCGCACCCGCGGCGGCGGATGGGCAGCGCGAGCAGGGCGCGCATGCCGCAGCGTTCCGCCCAGGCGCGACTGTCCGCCATCGCGGGGTGAGCCATGATGTCGGGCACGTGATAGACATGCCCGCTGCCGAAGCAGGTGCTGAGGGGGTGATCGCCGGCGCTGCCATCGAGCGGGATGTTGTCGACCGCCGGCGGCGGTTCGAAGTCGGCCGGGCCGCCGACGGCGGTCAAGCGTGCGCGGCCGGCATCCGGCGCGCTGATCCAGGCTAGCAGCCCGGGCAGTCGCCGCATCAGGGTTTCGCAGCTCTCGTGGAACGGTTGCTTGGGTGCCGGCATGCGGGCGAGCAGATGCTGGATTGCGGATCTGGCCGCCAGCAGGCGGCGCTGCTCGTCGACGATGCGATAGGCGCCGTGCGGCGTGGTCACGTCGGTTTCGATGCCGCCGACGTAACGCGTCGCGGGGGTATCCGGCGTTGCGGGCGACGGGCTCCCGAGTGGAATCAGGCGCAGATGCATGCGCATCGCGCGGCCGTCGGCACGGTAGCCGGCGAGCGTCAGGCTGCGCGCGGCCTGCGCGGATACCGCGGCGCGGCACGCTTGCGTCAGGCGCTGCTGCGGCGCGTCGTCGCCGGGCGCGTCATGCAGGCACAGCCAGCTTTCGCCGCGGAGCTGATCGGGCGTGTAGCCGTAGAGTCGGCACAGCGCGGCGTTGCAGTCGACGATCGGCTGACGGGGATCGGAGGCGTCCACTACGAAGGCTGCCTCGCCGCCATGGGCATCGAGCAGGTCGCGGGCCCCGACGCGCGCACGCGAGGGCGGACACGCATCATCCATGCGAGGCGTCTTCAGGTATCACGTCGTGGCGGAAAAGCGAAGGAGATTTTCCATAATTTTTCATAAGTATTATTTATTGATTTTTGTCGTCAATATGAACGCTTATTAGGAAATGTATAGCACATCGTCGGCAATGGGCCGTGCGGGTGCCGTTAAGCGGTAGCGCGTGCCTGCGAAACTTTATTTGGAAAAATGAATCGGAATGCCTGACTGCCGGCATTCCGTCGGCGAGCGGGCGAACGTATTCGATTCATGGGAGGTGCCATGCAATACCGGCAACTGGGACGTACCGGTCTCAAGGTGTCCGAGCTCTGTCTCGGTGCGATGACCTTCGGGTCCAATTTTCTGTCGATCGCGGTGGTGGGGCAGTCGGATGCGGACCGACTGGTGTCCCGCGCCGTCGAGGCCGGCGTCAATTTTTTCGATACCGCCGACGTTTATTCCTATGGCGAATCGGAGGAAATACTGGGCCAAGCGCTCGCGCGATCGCGTCTGCCGCGCGACGAAATGGTGATCGCGACCAAGGTGCGCAGCCCGATGAGTCGGGCGGCCGGCGAAGGCAGTGGCGATCCGAACAATGTCGGGCTGTCGCGCAAGCACATCATGGCGGCCTGCGAGGCCAGCCTGCGCCGCTTGGGTACCGATCATATCGATCTGTATCAGGTGCACGGCTGGGATATCCGCACGCCGCTGGAGGAAACCCTGCGCGCGCTGGACGATCTCGTGCGCCAGGGCAAGGTGCGCTACATCGGCGCGTCCAACTGGTCTGCGCGCCACCTGGCGCAGGCGGTTACCCTGGCAGATGCAAGGGGTTGGGAGCGCTTCGCCTCGCTGCAGGCCTATTACGCGCTGGCCGGGCGCGACCTCGAACACGAACTGCAACCCTACTGCGTCGAGGCCGGCCTCGGCATCATGCCCTGGTCGCCCCTGGCGGGCGGCTATCTCACCGGCAAGTTCCGTCGCGATCACAGCGGGCCGGAAGGCGCGCGTCGCAGCGGATTCGATTTCCCGCCGGTGGATGCGCGCGTTTACGATGCCGTCGATGCATTGGATGAAATCGCCCGCGAGCTGGAAGCGAGTATCCCGCAGGTGGCTCTGGCCTGGCTGCTCGCACGGCCAGGCGTCAGCTCCGTGATCATCGGCGCAAAAAACATGCAGCAGCTCGAAGACAACCTCGGTGCTACCCGAGTGCGTTTGAGCGATGAGCAGATCGAGCGTCTGTCGGCGATCACCGCGCCACAGCCGCAATATCCGGCATGGATGATCGAGAGACAGAACAGCGGGCGCTGACAATATTCGCCCGTGATCGCCATAAGTTGCGCAAATTAATTAATTTTTGAAAAAATTATTGGTACCGATTTAGATCGGCGGGCGTTCTGGGTCGATCTGCATCAGAGCTGTTTCGAATCGCGGCAGATCGATTGCCAAAATATCCAGATATCCGTTGAATTCGTGCGGCCAAGCATCATGGCGCGATAATTGCTCCGTTCGGTGTGTGGATGCACATCGAACGGAGGGCAGACGCATGAACGCATGGGACGGCGCATCCAAGGTCTACCACTGGCTGCTGTCGTTCGCCATCAGCTTCGAACTGTTCAGCAGCACGCTGATGTCGGACGTGTCGACGAATGCCGCGTTCCCCGCGCCCTCCTCCGTCGGCGTGTTCGATGCGCACCAGATCGGCGGCGTGGTGTGTGCGGCCGTGCTTGCCGCTTACCTGCATCGCATACGCCGCGATCCACGCATGCGCGAGCGCTTGTTCCCCTGGCTGCAGCGCGGCGGCATGGCGCCGGTTTGGTCGGAGATCCGCGCGCTGCTTCGCGGCCGGCTGCCGCCGGCGGGCGCGGCCGTGGGCCTGCCCGGGTTCGTACACGGGCTTGGGGTGCTGATCATGCTCGGCATGGCGCTGACCGGCGTGCTCAACATCCTGCTGCGACCGGGAGTGACGATTCCGTTCAGCTTCGGCTTCGCGCCGACCTTTTTCATCTATTCCGTCGAGTCGGTGGTGCACAATGCCATCTCGGTAATGGCCTGGGCCTACTGGATCGGCCATGTCGCCTTCGCGGTGATCCACGAGGCCGCCGGTCAGGGCGTGATTCGCGGCATGTTCCTGCCGGCGGACGGGACGCGTGGAGAAGCCGGCGGCGCCAACCTGCGGGAGCCCATGCGATGAGCGCGGCCGGCGTATCGGCGCCGGCGCGGCTGCCGCAGGTGCTGTGGCGGCTCTGCGTCGCCATGCTGTTTGCGCTCCTGGCGGTGGACGCGGCGGCGACGCTGGCATTGCACTGGCTGCTGCACTGGCCATTGGGTAGGCCCGTGGCGTGGCCGCAGGCGCTGGCCGGCGTCTATGTGGCGGCGGAGTTCCCCTGGTACGTGATCCAGCACGGCATCACCTCCTTCTTCGGCCTGACCGCATTCGAGAACCGCCTGATCGAGCCCTACCAGGGTTCCGTGCCGATCGAGATGCTGGCCATCGCGATACCCGTCGCCTGGGTCATCCTGAGCTATCTCGGCGTGCTCTGGCTTGCCGCGCGTGGTCGCCGCCAGGCCGAAATCGCGGGTGCGCCACCGTACACCACGCGCGGCCTTGCCGTCGGCATGGGGTTCGCGCTGCTCTACGTTGCGGTCGTGCTGGTGACGGTGCATGCGGCGGTGGACGGTTTTGCCGTGCTCGACTTCAAGCTGCTGGCACGCTGAACGGTTCGGGCGCGGGCGGGTAGAATGGACATCCGACGCCCATTGCGAGATGCCGATGCCCGATACCGACGCCCTGGAAACGTTGCGCGCCGCGCTGGAGGTTTTCGCCCGCGAACGCGACTGGGAGGTCTTCCACACGCCCAAGAATCTGGCCATGGCGCTGTCGGTCGAGGCCGCCGAGCTGCTCGAATGCTTCCAGTGGCTGACGCCGGAGGAAAGTGCCGCGCCGGATGCCAAACGCCGGCTCGAGATCGAGCACGAGATGGCCGACGTGCTGCTCTACCTCATCCGCCTCGCCGACTGTCTGGACATCGATCTGCGCGCCGTCGCGCTGCGCAAGCTTGAAATCAACCGCGCCAAATACCCCGCCGAGCGTGTACGCGGCCAGTCGCGCAAATACCACGAGTACGATGAATACGAGCCGGGCGACGGCGGCTGACCGCCCGGACGCGGGCGACTTCAGCGCAACAGGGCCAGTGTGGCGGTGAGCAGGATCAGTACCCCAGCGCCGAGCGGCCAGGCGCGGGCGTAGACGCGCGCGGCGCCGCCGGCGAGACCGGCCAGCGCCAGCGCCATTTCGATGCGGATCGGCGACAGCGCGGTGAGATTGCTGCCGGCCAGATTCTGCACCGCGGCCAGCCAGGCCAGCAGTCGCGGGTCGCCGCCGGCCAGCGCGGTCTGCAGCGGCATCAACAGGGCATTTGAGGCGGTGTTGCTGGCGGTGAGCAATCCGGCCAGCCCGCCCATCAGGGGCGCGGAATACAGCGCCAGGCTGCCGGCCGCATGTTGCCAGCCGACGGCCAGGCGCGCGGCGACGCCGCCGTCGCTCATCAGCTGCGCCATGACCACGAACAGCACGGTGGTCCGGGTCGGCGGCCAGGCGGCCTCCAGGGTGTCCGCGAGCACGGCCCGCCAGTTGGCAGCGTCGAAGCGATGGGCGACGCCGAAGGCCAGCGCCGTCGCGGACAGCCAAAACGGTACCTCGTAAAACGGCGGGAAGGCCGGCCAGCCCGGAGCCGGCCGCCAAACCCACAGATGCGCCAGCGCGTCCCGCAGCACCGGCAGCGTGTGGGTGATCAGCAGCAGCCCGGCGACCAGCAGATACGGCCCGGCGGCGAGTGCGGCGGCCCGCCACTCGCCCGGCGATGGCCGCCGGTCGCGCCAGTGACGCGGGATCAGCAGTGCACCCGTTGCGAGCAGGCCGGCGATGGGCACCGCGACCAGCGCATTGCACAATGCCAGCAGCCCGGCCAGCGCTGCCAGCCATGCGAGATCGTCCAGGCGCTGTTTCGAGCAGGGCCGCAGGCCTTCAGCGGTCGCGAAGCGCCAAAACAGCCACAGGTAGCCACCGAGCAGAGGGAACGTCAACAGGGCGCTGACAAGGCCGAGTTCGCGCACCGGCAAGCCGGCCAGCGCGGCACCCACGGTGGTGCCGACGGCCATGCCGCCCCAGGGCACCAGCATCTGGCTGTACAGCGAGAAGACAACGGCGTTCGCCGGCGCGATGCCCAGGCGCAGCAGCAGCGGCAGGGTGACCACCAGTCCCACGCCGAAACCGGTGACCGATTCGAAGAACGGACCGACCAGGAAACACAGGGCATACAGCGTGCGGTAGCGGTCGCCGGCGCGCCCTGAGCCAGCGCCAGCGCCAGCGCCCGGCGCGCCGAAGTCCTGCGTGCGCTTCACCACCTAGTGGAACAGCAGGCCGGCGACTATCACCGAGACGGCCAGCCAGCTCAGCCACAGGCCGTGCAGCGACGTGCCGGCCAAGCGCGCGAGCGCCGGCGTTGCGGCGTCGGTCGACGCGAGAAAGGCCGGCAGCGTGAGCGTCAGTCCGGCGAGGGCCGCCACCCAGACGCCGGCGCGGCGGCTGGCGATGACCGTCAGCAGGCCTGCGAATGGCAGCAGGTCGAGTATCACGTCGGCGCGGCCTGTCCCTCCGTGCCGCATTCGCGTGCGATCAGGGCGAGGTAGGCGTCCTGGATCGCGCGCGTGACCGGGCCGGGGCAGGACGGCAGCGCGCGGCCGTCGATCTCGCGCACCGGCAGCAGTTCGGCGGCGGTGCCGGTGAGGAAGCACTCCTCGGCCGTGTGCAGTTCGTAGGGCGCGAGCGAGGCCTCGCGTGCCGGCAGGCCGAGCGCGGCGGCCAGTTCCAGCACGACCGCCCGGGTGACGCCCTCCAGCGCGCCGTCGATACCGGGCGGGGTGAGCAGTTCGCCGCCGCGCACCACGAACACGTTGTCGCCGCTGCCCTCGGTCACCCGGCCCTGGGCGTTGAGCAGCAGCGCCTCGTCGGCGCCGGCGCGGCTCGCCTCCATGCGCGCGAGGATGTGGTTGAGGTAGTTGAGGCTCTTGATGCGCGGATCGAGGCCGTCCGCCGGCAGGCGCCGGGTGGCCGCGATGGCCACGCGCAGGCCGCGAGTGCGGCTGGATTCGGCGGCGAGCACGATGCGGTCGGCGACGACGAACACATTGGGCCGGGCGCAGCTGCGCGGATCGATGCCGAGGGTGCCGATGCCGCGCGTCGCCACGAGACGCAGATAGCCGTCATCGAGCGGGCAGGCGGCGATGGTCTCGTGCACCGCCGCCGTCAGCGCCTCGGCGTCGTAGGGCAGTTCCAGGGCGATGGCGCGTGCCGAACGCAGCAGTCGGTCGAGGTGCGCCTGCAGGCGGAACGGACGGCGGGCGTAGAAACGGATGCCCTCGAACACGCCGTCGCCATAGAGCAGGCCGTGGTCGTAGACCGAGATCTGCGGCGCGGCGGGATCGACCAGGCGGCCGTTGAACCAGCAGCGCGCAACGCTTTGCTCAGGCATGCAGCACCCCCGTGAACACCGTCACCGCGCGCCCGCCGATGCGCACGCGGTCGCCGTCCAGCGCCAGCGAAAGCCGACCGCCGCGTGCCGAAACCTGGTAGGCATTCAACCGGTCGCGGTCGAGTTCGGCGGCCCAGTAGGGGGCGAGCGTGCAGTGCGCCGAGCCGGTGACCGGGTCTTCGTCGATCCCGACCTGCGGGCCGAAGAAGCGCGAGACGAAGTCGCAGTCGGGCTTGTCGCCCGCCGCGGTCACGATGATGCCGCGTGCCTTGATCCGGCGCAGCGCGGCGAAGTCCGGGGTCAGCCCGCGCACGCTCGCGGCGTCGGCGAGGCGCACCACGAGGTCGACCCGTCCCTGCAGCACCGCGACCGGCTCGGCGCCCAGTGCCGCCGCGAGTCCGGCGGGCGTCGTGCAGGGCGCCGGGGGATCGGCCGGAAAGTCCATTTCGTAACCCTCGTCGCGGCGGCCGACGGTCAGCAGGCCGCTGCGCGTGTGAAAGCGCGCCGGCGTGGCCGCGGCCAGCGTTTCCGTCTCGAACAGCACATGCGCGCTCGCCAGGGTGGCGTGCCCGCACAGATCCACCTCCACCGCGGGCGTGAACCAGCGCAGGTCGAAACCGTCCTCGGCGGGGCTGACGAAGGCGGTTTCAGAGAGGTTCATTTCGGCGGCGACCTGCTGCATCCAGGCAGGCTCGGCGGGCGCGTCGAGCAGGCACACGGCGGCTGGATTGCCGGAGAACGGGCGGTCGGCGAAGGCATCGACCTGGAACAGTCGGAGGTCACGGCGCATGGCTGGGTCCTGGCGGGTTTGTGTCGTCACACTGTAGCGGCCATACTGGCGATGGTACAGATTCAGAAACTTTTAAAATGAACCGATACAGTTTCAATGCCCCGCCAACTGTACCCCTTGCGGGGGCGGCGTTCTGTACCGCCCCGGAGGCCGCATGAGCGCGAGCGTGCCGGGCGTGCTCTACCAGCGGGTCGCCGCACAGATCGCCGAACGCATCGAACGGATGCAGTACGCGCCCGGCGAGCGGCTGCCGGGCGTGCGTAAGCTGAGCCGGCAGTTCGGCGTCAGCGTGGGCACGGTGGTGCAGGCGCAGCAGCTGCTGGAGGACCAGGGGCGCATCGAGGCGCGGCCGCGCGCGGGCCATTTCGTGCGCGCGCGCACCGCCCTGCCGTCGCCGCCCTCGCCGTCGCGCCCGCAGTCGCGGCCGACTTTGGTCAGCGGGCAGGCCATGGCGCTGCGCCTGGTGCAGGCGACGCACGAACCGGGCGTCGTGTCCTTCGGCGCCGCGGTGCCCGCCGAAGGTTTCCTGCCGGTGCAGGCCGAGCGCGCCGCGCTGCGCCGTACGATGGCGCACTACGCCGAACGCGCGACGGCCTATGCCTTCCCGCCGGGCGTGCCCGAGCTGCGTGTGCAGATCGCCCGGCGCATGGCCGAGGCCGGCTGCGCAGTCGATCCCGACGAGGTGATCGTTACCAGCGGCTGCCAGGAGGCGCTGACCCTGGCGCTGCGCGCGACCACCGCGCCCGGCGACGTGGTCGCGATCGAGTCGCCGACCTTCTACGGCCTGCTGCAGGTCATCGAATCGCTCGGCCTCAAGGCGCTGGAGGTGCCCACAGATCCCGAACGCGGCATATCGCTGGAGGCGCTGCAGGTGGTGCTCGAACGCTGGCCGGTCAAGGCCTGCGTGCTGGTGGCCAACCACAGCAACCCGCTCGGCTACTGCATGCCGGTCGAACGCAAGCACGCGCTGCTCGAACTGCTCGGCGCGCACGACGTGCCGCTGATCGAGGACGATATCTGGGGCGATCTCGGCTTCGGCCACGAGCGTCCGCCGGCGGTGCTCGCGGGCGACCGCGACGGTCGCGTGCTGTACTGCTCGTCCTTTTCCAAGACCCTGTCGCCCGGTCTGCGCGTGGGCTGGATCGTGCCCGGTCGCTACCGCGAGCCGGTCAGCTACTACAAGTACGTCAGCAACCTCGCCACCGCCACGCTGCCGCAGCTCGCGGTCGCCGAGCTGCTCGCGCAGGGCGGCTACGAGCGCCATCTGCGCCGGGTGCGCGGCGAATACGCGACCCATGTCGCGCGTCTCAGCGACGCGGTGGCCGAATACTTTCCGCCGGGCACGCGCATGACGCGACCGCAGGGCGGCTGCGTGCTGTGGGTCGAGCTGCCGCACGCCATCGACAGCCTCGCGCTGCACGAGCGCGCGCGGGCACGCAGAATCAGCATCGCGCCCGGACCGATGTTCTCGGCCACCGGGCGCTACCGCTCCTTCATTCGTCTCAACGCCGCGCTGCCCTGGGGCCGCGCCGTCGAGCAGGCGGTGTTCATTCTCGGCGACCTCGCGCGCCAGCTTGCCGAGGAGGCGTGAGGGAACCCGTCCGCCGCTTGCTTGACCAACTAGACACCAACCCACGCTGCGGACCGCGCCCGGTCTGCACAAACCGAAGAGAGGCCGCCATGGCATCGACCGAGGAATCCCTGCAGGACAGCCGCGACGTCACCCTGACGCTCGGACGCGAACAGCTCGTCATCCATCAGCGCTACGAAACCGCCAGTATTTTCAACGACTTCCTGATCGCCATCTGGTTTCTGGTCGGCAGCGTTTTTTTCCTCTACCCCTCGCTGACCCACATCGGCACCTGGCTGTTCATCCTCGGTAGCGCGCAGTTCCTCGCGCGGCCGATGATCCGCCTGGCGCACCACGTCTATCTGCGCCGGGTGCCGCACGGCGGCTGGGACATGTAGGCCTTCGGCCCTGGCGGCCTGCGCCGCCGGGGTTGCCATCGGCCCGGTCAGCGGTTATAAATCGGGCCATGAACACCCGCATTCACACGTTCGACGCACTGCGACTGCGCTAGCCGGCCTCCCCAGGGAGCGTCGGCCCACCGCGTTTTCGCCGTCGAACACACAGAATGCGTCCATGAAATCCATCCCCTCCAAATTGTTTGCCCACGCCGCCCTGCGCACCGCGCAGTCGCGTTCGCGCGTGGGCGCGGCGAGCCCCGAGCTTGCCCTGCGTCTAGCCCTTCTGCGACTGAGATAGGGTCGGCGGCCTGGCGCGTGCGCGCATGGCCACCGGCCCCAGCCCTGGTTCACCCCCTCAATCTCAGTTTCAGGAGTACGCCATGAATTTCGATCCCCAGGGCAAATACCGCCCCTTCGAGCCCGTCGACCTGCCGGACCGACAGTGGCCCACGCGCGTCTGCCGCGAGGCGCCGGTGTGGTGCAGCGTCGACCTGCGCGACGGCAACCAGGCGCTCATCGAGCCGATGAACCACGACCGCAAGGCGCGCATGTTCGCGCTGCTGGTGCGCCGCGGCTTCAAGGAGATCGAGGTCGGCTTCCCGGCCGCCTCGCAGACCGACTTCGACTTCGTCCGCTGGCTGATCGAGAGCGACCGGATCCCCGAGGACGTCACCATCCAGGTGCTCACGCAGGCGCGCGACGCGCTCATCGAGCGCACCTTCGAGGCCCTGCGCGGCGCGCGCCGGGCCATCGTGCACCTCTACAACTCCACCTCGCCGGTGCAGCGCCGCGTGGTCTTCGGCCTCGACCGCGCCGGCGTGATCGACATCGCGGTGCGCGGGGCCGAACGGGTGCGGGTCTGCGCCGAGGCCCAGCCGGAGACCGACTGGGTGTTCCAGTATTCGCCGGAAAGCTTCACCGCGACCGAACTGGATTTCGCGGTGGAAATCTGCGACGCGGTCAACGCCGTGTGGCGACCCACGCCCGCGCGCAAGACCATCATCAACCTGCCCGCGACCGTGGAGGTGTCCACGCCCAACGGCTTCGCCGACCAGGTGGAGTGGTTCGGCCGCCACGTGCGCGACCGCGACGCCATCGTGCTCAGCGTGCACCCGCACAACGACCGCGGCTGCGGCGTGGCCGCCGCCGAACTGGCGATGCTCGCCGGCGCCGAGCGCGTCGAGGGAACCCTGTTCGGCAACGGCGAGCGCACCGGCAACGTCGACGTCGTCACCCTGGCGCTCAACCTCTACACCCAGGGCGTCGACCCGCGCCTCGACCTGGGCGAGATCAACGAACTGGTGCGCGTGGCCGAATACTGCAACCAGCTTCCGGTGCACCCGCGCCACCCCTATGCCGGCGAACTGGTGTTCACCGCCTTCTCCGGCTCGCACCAGGACGCCATCCGCAAGGGCTTCGCGGCGCAGCGTGCTGACGCGGCCTGGGAGGTGCCCTATCTGCCCATCGACCCGGCCGACCTCGGGCGCAGCTACGAGGCGGTGATCCGCGTCAACAGCCAGTCCGGCAAGGGCGGCGTGGCCTACCTGCTGGAGCAGGACTACGGCATCAGCCTGCCGCGCCGGCTGCAGATCGAGTTCGCTCGGGTAGTGCAGCGCGAGGCCGACGCGAGCGGCGCCGAACTGGGCTCGGCCGACCTGTGGCGGTTGTTCCAGGCCGAATACCTCGCGGGCGGCACGATCGAATTGCGCGGCTACCGCGAACAGCGGGATGATCGCGGAGCGGTCAGGCTTTCCGCCACCCTGTCCGTGGACGGACGCGAGCGTCTGCTCACCGGCCACGGCAAGGGCTCGGTCGACGCCTACGTGCACGTGCTCGAACAGGCGACCGGCGCCGCCATCCGGCTGGTCGACTACCGTGAGCACGGCGCCGGCCCCGGCGCTGACGCCCGTGCCGTCGCCTACGTCGAGATCGCGGCGGCGGACGGCACGGTGTTCGGCGTGGGGCTGCACGACGATGTGCTCAGCGCCTCGATCGACGCCGTAACCTCGGCGGTCAACCGCGCGCTGGCGGCCGGCAGTCTGGCGACGGACGCGGACGCGCGCGACGCCGCACCTTAGAAAACGCAGACGGCGCGCCGGCGATGAGCCGGTGCGCCGACAGGAGAAGCGCCATGTACCTGCCTGCCGCCTTCCGCGAGGAAGACCCCCAGCGCATCGATGCCCTGCTGCGCGCCCATCCGCTGGCCCTGCTCGTTAGCGGGAGCGGCGCGGACGGGCCGCACGTCAGCCACGTGCCCCTGCTGCGCGAGGATACGGGCGGCCCCGGGGACCGGCTGATCGGCCATTTCGCGCGCGCCAATCCCCATGCGACGGCCTTCGATGACGGCGACGCGGTGCTGGCCGTGTTCACCGGACCGGATGCCTACGTCTCGCCGGTCTGGTACGCGTCGCCCGGCGTACCGACCTGGAACTACGCGGCGGTGCACGTGCACGGCCGCATCCGCCGGGTCACCGACCGCGAGGCGCTGAGCGCGCTGATCGGCCGCCTGGCAGCGGCCTTCGAGGCGGATGTCGGCGAAGACTGGCGCTGGGGTGGCAGCGGCGATCCACAGGCCGGAAAGCTCGACTACATCGTCGGCTTCGAAATCGCCATCGAGCGTATCGAGGCCCAGTTCAAGCTGAGCCAGAACCGGTCCATAGAGGACCGACATAAGCTCGCCGAACGGCTGGCGGCCTCCCCGCGCGAGGCGGACCGGACTGTGGCGGCGATGATGACGGAAAACGAACGGACGCAAACGCAAAAGGAGTGAAGCGGTGTCGACGGAAGGCGGTGTGGTGACGGGAGACGATCTGACGGCTGCGGACAGCGCAACGGCGTGGCGCACGGTCGAGCGGCTCAATGACGCGCAGATCGACCAACTGGTGGACCTCTACCGGGGCGAATCCTGGTGTGCAAACCGCCGACTCGAGGATGTCGAACGCATGCTCGCGCACACCGACGTGATCGTTGCCCTCGTCGAAGGCCCGGACGACGCCCTCGTCGGCTTCGCCCGCGTGCTCACCGATTTCGTCTACCGCGCCACGCTCTACGACGTCATCGTCCGAGCCGACCGGCGCGGCAGCGGTCTCGGCGCCGAGCTGCTGGATCGCGTGGTCAACCACCCTCGCCTGCGCGAGGTGGATTACATCGACCTGTTCTGCCGGCCCGAGATGATCCCGTTTTATCGCCGGTGGGGGTTTAGTGAGGACATGGGGGCGTTGTTGATGATGCGGAGGAAGAAGGGGGAGTGATGTGAGGGGAGCGTGGCAGGGGGATTGATCTGCTTTATGTTAGAGTCGTCGCGACACATCGTGGACTACCAAGACGGATTAGATGTGCAAACCCAAATTTCTGCTTCGTCCGTCTCCGTTCGGTCGGCAACGATTTTCGGCATTGTAAGTTCTTGCGCCAGCAAGAGGCATGCAGGAGGCGTATCCCGAAAACATCAAAGCATCATTAGGGAGCACATCATGCGTGAATTGCCCTTGGATGAAATCGAAAAAATGTCTGGTGGAATGTCTTTGTCAAGCGGCATGCAAGTCATTGGTGCGATCGGCACAGTCGCTGGGGTAATTGGTGCTCCTGCGGGAGCAGCATTTGCTGCCGGGGTCCTTCTCGCATACGCCATTGTTGAAGCCTAGTAATAGGCCATGAAGTCTACAAAGGGTGGGCTCGGTTTCCTTCTGTTCTCAACTTTGTTGAGTGTGGGTATTGTCGCGCTCGCCCTTTTCGCATATCGCAGCGTTATAGACGTCTCAGAAGATTCAGATCATACGGTCAGTATTGTCGTTGCACTGGCATTCCTCTTTTGCTATGTTTCCGCTTTTTTTGGCTACTTTAGGGGGCGTAGAACGGGAGCCGTAAGACTCGGTGTCGCAATCACGCTCTACAATTTAGTCATGTGCTTATCGGCGTTCAAAGAAATCCCATTGTGGCTACAAGCAATAAGTCTCGTAATTTTCTTGGTCGCTATAGCTCCTCTTTGGAAGACCGGTATCCTAGGGTTTAACGAACGCAACAGGTAGAGTACGAACAAGCTCTCATTCATTTAGTAAATATGCACGTGGTCCTTGCTCGTTGCTCCCCGTGCACGATGCGTTTGAAATACGCATCATTATGTTTTGTAGTCCGGTCCCAGAAAATGCCTCCCAGATTTCTCGTTGCGACACCTGCAGTAATAACCAATGCACGTGACATGCTTCAGTTTTTTGGTTCGGCCTGCCTAGCACTCACCCTGTTCGGCGGGGGGGTATGACGATTTTGGGTAAAAGTGAGTGCCCGTTCGATCTATTCGGCACATGCGTTACGTATCTGTCCGCGCAGCCAACGGTGTGCCTGATCCTCGTGCAGTCGAGGATGCCATAGCATCGAGACACTAATTTTCGGTAACAGAAACGGCAGCTCGAAGCAGAACATATCCTCACGCAAGGTTTCCGTATGCCGTCGCGGCACGGTGGCGATCAGATCGGAAGCACGTGCCAGCGCGAGTGCGCTCGAAAATCCTCCTACGGCGACCGAAACCTTGCGTTCGAAACCCGCCGTGGTCAGCGCACTATCTATCGGCCCCGCATCGGCTTCAGGTAATGGCACATGACGTAACACGTCGACGTGCAGTCCTGCCGCGTAGCTTGACGGAGTGATCTCACGCTGGCTCAAGGGATGTCCCTTGCGCACCACGCCGATGAAGCGGTCGACAAACAACGCCTGCGTGCGCAGTTCAGGGTGAGCTTTCTGCCTCACGACACCGGTTTCCAAATCGACGGCGCCCGTGAGAAGCGCTTCGTTGTCCTCGCCGGTCTTTTGCATAAAGCGTAAGCGTACGCCAGGCGCTTCGCGGTGAATGGCCTCGATCAGCCGGTGCCCGAAGTTCTCTACGAAGCCGTCGCCCGTGCGCAGGGTAAATGTTCGCGCCAACGACGCAAGATCGAGCGCCTCGGCCGGACCAAGCAGCATCTCGGCATCCCGCACCAACTGCGCCGCGCGTTCACGCAGTTCCAGCGCTCTGGGCGTGGGTACCAGCTCGCGCCCAATACGCACCATGAGCGGATCGCCTGTCGTTTTGCGCAGGCGGGCAACGGCCCGACTCATTGCGGATGGACTGAGCTTCAGCCTTTTCGCGGCGCCCACGATGCTGCCTTCAGAAAGCAGTGCATTGAGGGTTATGAGCAGATTTAGGTCCGGCCTAGGCATGCAACGACCATAAGCCCTCCTCAGTCATGGCGTCAAACGCACGCATGTAATGCAGTTGATGCGTCTTCCGCCACTTTGTGTCCGAGATTATCGTGATCGCGTGAAGTTTAGACCTTGAGTTTCGGGGTCCGGCCTAATGTAAATGACGTGGGGAACAACAATGATGACAAGTCGATTTGATGTGAACGTGGAGTGCGATTACTGGGACTCGTACTACGCGACCAGCGAGCTCATCTGGACGGCCAAGTCGAATCGCTTCGTCGACAAAGCCGTAGCGTTGGCTGACAGTTTTCGGCTCGTCGTTAGAGGGGACCATCATGGCTGATATGAAAGGCAGCGTGAATCGATGGGCGCTCGGCAGTCTTGCGCTGTCGATGCTGCTGGCCTCGTTGGGAACCAGCATCGCAAACATTGCCCTCCCGACCTTGACCCACGCGTTCGGCGTTTCCTTCCAGGAGGTGCAATGGGTTGTCCTGGCGTATCTGTTGACCATTACGATCATGAGCGTCAGCGTCGGCCGATTGGGCGATCTGGTCGGCCGCCGCCGCGTACTTCTGACCGGCATCGCATTATTCACCATCGCCTCGATACTGTGTGGCATCGCGCCTACCTTGTGGACGTTGGTCGCCGCCCGTGCGGTGCAGGGTCTAGCCGCGGCCATTCTGATGGCGCTCACGATCGCCCAGGTCGGCGAGACGGTGCCCAAGTCGCGAACAGGTACTGTGATGGGATTGCTTGGCACGATGTCGGCGATTGGCACCGCGCTCGGGCCTTCGCTCGGCGGGTTGCTGATCGCTGGCCCCGGTTGGCGCTCGATCTTTCTTGTCATGGTCCCGCTGGGCCTCATCAATCTTTTGCTCGCCCAGCGCCATGTGCGGCAGGACGACCCAACATTCGGCAGCGCGCGGGGCGGTTTCGATAGCCTGGGTGCGCTGCTGCTCGGACTGACGCTAGCAGCCTACACGCTGTCGATGACACTCGGTCACGGCCGCTTTGGCGTAAACAACGTGGCGCTACTCGTGGCCGCCGGCATCGGCCTCGCGCTTTTCGCATTTGTCGAAACGAAAGTGTCCACGCCCTTGGTCCGCCTGGCGACCCTGCGCAAGTCTGGGTTGCGCCCTCGATTGGTCATGACAGCGATCGTCGCGACGGTGATGATGGCGACGCTGCTGATCGGCCCCTTCTATCTGTCGATCGGACTTAGGCTCGACGCGGTGCTGGTCGGACTCGTCATGGCAATCGGCCCGGCGATCTCCACGCTGAGCGGCGTGCCGGCCGGCCACATCGTGGACCGCTTCGGCGCTCCGCTCATGGTTGTTGTAGGGTTGGTCGTGATGGCTGTCGGTGCGATCTGTCTGGCTGTGCTGCCGGAGGCATTCGGAGTCATCGGCTACGTCGGCGCGATCTTCATGCTTACGCCAGGCTACCAATTGTTCCAAGCGGCCAACAATACGGCCGTGATGCAGGACGTGGATACGGGTCACAAGGGAGCAATTTCAGGTGTGCTCAACCTGTCACGCAACCTCGGGCTCATCACCGGCGCTTCGGCCATGGGGGCGGTATTTGCGTCCGCATCGGGCGCGAGCAACGTTGCCGAAGCTGCTCACGATGCGGTTGCGTCCGGCATGCAGACCACGTTCGGGGTGGCGGCGATACTGCTGACGATTGCTGCGGGACTTGCGGTCAGTGTCTGTGTTTCATCTGATCGAGCTTCGATGCTCGAAGACGATTCATGAGCAGTGGCCACGTGTATCCACCTCGCATAGCTTTCATCGCTATCGAGCACTGGGGGGCGTCGTTTTGCATTATCGATGTGGCATTGCTCGATATATTGCTGGTTCTATTTTCGGGCATTGAGTGGCCGGTTATGGCCAAGAAACAGAACTTCAAATAGGTCTGTTGTAGAAGCAAGGCTGCCCGCTAGTGGCCGAAATCAGCCTTAATCTTATTACATATGCCAGTAGTTGATTAATTCGTGCCGTTGATGTGATTCGTAGTTCTCGTATATTCATTCCTGATGGCTCTGGTCCTGATTTCGGGCGCGAATCAGTTTTTCTGCTTTTCGATTGGCATAGCGACGTGCCCGATCCGATTTGTTCGACGCATCCCTGCGCCTCACCCCTCCGGGGCTTACGCGATTGTCGTTCCCGACGATTTTTTCTTTATTCGCGTAAAGAAATGGACGAAAGAAACGCGCCCGAAACGTCTTGTCCCTTCGGGCAGACCTCGCCCGCACGCGTCGCCGAGGGGCACAGCAGGCATTAGCCGTCCGGGCGAAGCTGCTCGGGCGGCGTCCTGCCGCCCGACCCCACGTCGGCGCGCACGGACGTGGCAAGGCGTAACGGGAAATAAAAAGCATAGGCGTAGCCGTTCGCGTCAGCCCCGTAGGGGTAAGGCGCAGGGATGCGCAGTACAAAGTCACTCGCACGCCACACCGAAACTAGTCAAGAACGCCATTGCTCAAGGCGTGTGAAATAGACCCACCGCTTCCTACTAACTGCGCGGGAAGCGCTTAAGGCGTGTGAAACTATCGAGCTATTACCGCTCCCCCTGGTCGGCTCCGTCATGCAGGTCGATGCACTGTTTGCAGGCACGCTTGCCGACAACATCGCTTTGGCCAATCCAGAGGCGAGTCTCGATGACATCGTTGCCGCCAGTCGTGCGGCCGCCGTGCACGACGAGATCGCCGCGCTGCCCATGGGCTATCAGAGCTTGGTCGGCGACATGGGCTCGGCGCTCTCCGGCGGCCAGCAGCAGCGCGTACTGTTGGCTCGCGCGCTCCTGGCAAAGCCCCGCGTATTGGTGCTCGACGAGGCGACCAGTCGTCTCGACAGCCTGCGCGAGCGCCAAGTGAACGTATAACCCACGTGGTGATTGCACATCGCTGGGAAAGTATTGTGCAGTGCGACCGCACTCATGTGTCTGAGTGACGGGCGTTTGGAAGAAGTATCGCGCCAAGTGCTCAAGCGGAGCCTCCTGCGCCAGCCTGGTGCAGAGATTGTGTGAAGATGGTTTAGAAGTTTGGCCAAACTAGCTGTATACACAAACCCAATCAGCAATCTCATGCTATTACACTCCCCCAAGAAAGATAAATATAATAAATATTCATATTCGATATGAATTTTTTACCATGGAACTAAACATTAAGCACTTGCACTAAATTAGTACTAGTGCTTGGTTCTTCAATCGATGAAGCCACAACTTTCGGTATTTAAAATTCTTGCACTAGGAGAATCCTGCGGGAGGCGCTCCCGCGAATATGAGACCAACGAGGGCATGGAATCATGCGTGAGTTGACTTTGGGCGAAATGCAGTTCGTAAGCGGTGGGAGCAGCAATACAAGAAATCAGAACGGTGTTAACTTGGGTGACGTAGCTTTAGGCGCGGGATATTTCGCCCTTGGTGCAGTCGAGTCCTATATGGCCGTGGATACCTTCGGTTTGACACTACCTGGTGCGGGCGCAGCTTTCGCCCACAGCTATGCGGCATTCCAAGCCGCTGATCTTTAAAAGCCCCCCCCCCAGCCTAAAGCTGGGGGGGGCTGATTTATTCGATTCAGCTAAATGCGTCCCAATGATAACCATCATGCTGCATTATTGGAACGTAGTTTCCAGATTTGATCAGCGATTCAATTGTCTATTTTAGTCTTCATGACTGAGGGTCTATGTTAGTCACGTTTTTCAAGGTAATTCTATTGGAATTTTTTAATTATATGACTATAACAAACTTATTTATGAGGTGATTCTTGGAAAAGGGCGTTCAGTTTTTTTGCCTGATATTGGTCGTGTTTATAACACTATTGTTTTCTGGCTATGTGACATTTTTTCAGGGAGATGGGCCAGGAAAAACCGCGTGGTTAGCTGCTGTATTTTTCTATCTGTGGACTATCGTTAACTTATTCGGTGTTAGATACAATAGCGAAGAGAAAAGAGGTTTTGTGTATCTCATTTATGGTTTGTCGGTATTTAATTTATATATTTATATATGGCCGGCCTTTGGCGTCAATATAGGGATATGGAATTTGGCGGTGGTGCCCCCGTTCTATGGTTTTATAGTATTTGTATTTTATAAGTTCTTTAAAAGAAAATGGGATGAATTGGCAGCATCATTGAATTATGTGTACTGGTGGTTAAAAAATTTAATTATAAAAATGTCTTGAATTGTGATATTTGGGTATAGCTATTTTTATTGATATTAGAGATAAAAAATAGGCCCCATGGGGTTGATTTAAGGATCGAGTTCATAAAGATAAGAGCGCTGACTATGTTTGCGTCTCCTGTTTTTTTCTATTTTTTGCATGATATATAAGGGTGTGATTTTGTTGGTCGCGTTTTATATTTCGAGATTATAGTAACCGGAATTCAAGCGTGGCTTGGAAGATTTTTAAATATTTTTGGTTTTGATTTAATTTATTTCTCCGCTGTTTATTGTTTGCATGCTATCTCCCCGCTGCGCCCAAGACAACCGCCGCTAGCCGGCGCGCGGTAATGTCTGGTGTTTTGCCGTACCCATGTGGCAATGACCAATGCCCGGGAAAGGGGTTGTCTTGAATAATGCGCCCAACGATATTCGGTAAGATGCGCACTTTTCCATCATTCGTATTCCTGGCACTTATCTTGAGTGGTATCAGCATCGCTCAGGCAGATTCAGGGGGAGTTTCTGCCTACGGCTATAGTGCTGATCCCTGGGATACGCAGGCTCTGGAACCCGAGCAAGGTCATTACAACGCCAACCGTGCGAACCTACCAGTAGCGCCGTCAGCTACTCCCCCCATTCCTGGAATGATCGCCCGGCTGCGCTCGTTGCCGGCCTTAACAGCCTGGGCATTGCAGCACAACCCACAGACGGCCGCGGCCTGGGCATCGCTGCGCGCCGCCGCTTCCCACTAACTGCGCGGGAAGCGCTCAAGGCGTGTGAAACCATCCCGCCGTTCCGACTAACGGCTCTGCAAACCACAAACGATCGTGCATGTCGAGATATGTCGGCCCAATTTTCACACCGCAAACAAAAACGCCGGGCGCGAGGCCCGGCGTTCGATGTTGCGTTGCCGGCAGTCGCCGGCAGGCGAAGGCTCAGCCTTCGCTGTGATATCCGACCACGCGCTCGACCTCGTTTTTGGAGCCGAGGATGACCGGCACGCGCTGGTGCAGGTCGTTGGGCTGGAGGTCGAGGATGCGCTCGCGGCCGGTGGAGCTCATGCCGCCGGCCTGCTCGACGATGAAGCTCATCGGGTTGGCTTCGTACATCAGGCGCAGCTTGCCGCCCTGGCCCTTGGACTTGAGCTTTTCGTCGATGGGGTACATGAAGATGCCGCCGCGGGTGAGGATGCGGTGCACTTCGGCGACCATGGAGGCGACCCAGCGCATGTTGAAGTCGCGGCCGCGGGGGCCGGTCTTGCCCTGCACGCATTCGTCGATGTAGCGGCGGACCGGCGGCTCCCAGTGGCGGTAGTTCGACATGTTGATGGCGAACTCGCCGGTGTCGGCCGGGATGGTCATGTTGCGGTGGGTGAGGATGAACTCGCCGATGTCCTTGTCCAGGGTGAAGCCGTTCACGCCCTGGCCGGTGGTCAGCACCATCATGGTGGACGGCCCGTAGAGCGCGTAGCCGGCGCAGACCTGGGTGGTGCCCGGCTGCAGGAAGTCGGCGGCGGTGGGCTTGTCCACGCCCTCGGGCGCGCGCAGGATCGAAAAGATGGTGCCGACGGAGACGTTCACGTCCATGTTGGAGGAGCCGTCCAGCGGGTCGAACACCAGCAGGTACTTGCCGCGCGGGTAGCCTTCCGGGATCGGGTAGATGTCGTCCATCTCCTCGGAGCCCATGGCGGCGAGGTGGCCGGCCCACTCGTTGGACTTGAGCATCACGTCGTTGGAGATGATGTCCATCTTCTTCTGCGTTTCGCCCTGCACGTTCTCCGACTCGGCGCTGCCGAGCACGCCGATCAGCTCGCCCTTGTCGACGCCGTTGGAGATGACCTTGCAGGCGGTCACGATATCGTTGAGCAGTCCGGTGAAGTCGCCGGTGGCGGCATGCGACTTGCGCTGCTCCTCGATGATGAACTGGGTGATGGTGGTGAGGTTCTGTAACATGAAGGTTGCCCCGTCGGATGGAAATCTGGCCCCACGGCCGGTGGGGCAAACGGCCGGATGATAACAGAAAAGCCGGCCTACCCCCTCCGCCGGGTGGACGCGGGCCGCCGCACGGCGTTTAATGCGCCCGGTTTGCAACCGGACGAGCGACACAGGGAAGGCCGATGACCGCGAATCTGTTGTATGCGCAATCGGGTGGCATGACCGCGGTGATCAATGCGTCCGCTTGCGGCGTGATCGAGGCGGCGCGGGCGCGGCCCGAACGCTTCGGCAAGGTGTTCGCGGCCCGCGACGGCATCGTCGGCGCGCTGACCGAGCAGCTCTACGATCTGGACGCGCAGAGCGATGCGGCCATCGCCGCGCTGCGCCACCTGCCCGGCGGCGCCTTCGGTTCGTGCCGCTACGATCTGCAGGACATCGCCACCCATCGGCATCAGTACGAGCGCCTGATCGAGGTCTTCGCGGCGCACGATATCGGCTACTTCCTCTACAACGGCGGCGGCGGTTCGATGCTCACGGCCGAGCGCCTGCTGCGCGTGGGCGAGTCGCTGGGCTATCCGCTCAAGGTCATGGGCGTGCCCAAGACCATCGACAACGACCTGGCCGATACGGACACCAGCCCCGGGTTCGGTTCGGCGGCGAAGTACGTGGCGGTGTCGGCGCGCGAGGCGGCGCACGACGTGGCCTCGATGGCCGGCAGCTCGACCAAGGTCTTCATCTTGGAGGTGATGGGGCGGCATGCCGGCTGGCTGGCGGCCGCCGGCGGCCTGGCCGAGCGCGCGCCGGGCGAGCTGCCGCTGCTGCTGCTGTTCGCCGAACGCGCCTTCGACGAGGCGACCTTCCTGGCCGCGGTGCGCGCCCGAGTGACATCGCATGGCTACTGTGTGATCGTCGCCAGCGAGGGCCTCAAGGACGCCGAGGGGCAGTTCCTGTCGATCAGCGCGGACAGCCCGGTGTACGCCTGGATACAGCTCGGCGGCGTGGCGGCCGGGCTCGCGGGGCGCATCAAGCAGCAGCTTGGCTACCGCACGCACTGGGCGGTGGCCGACTACCTGCAGCGCTCGGCGCGGCACATCGCCTCGCGCACCGACCTGGAACAGGCCTATGCCTGCGGCCGCGCGGCCGTGGAGCTGCTCGCCGCCGGGGAGCACGGACGCATGATCACGCTGCGCCGCCTGAGCGACGCGCCCTATCGCTGGGAGACCGATTCGGTGCCGCTGGCCACGGTCGCGGACGTCGAATGCACGGTCCCCGCCGCCTTCATCGATGCGGAAGGCTTCGGTATCACCGAGGCCGCCCGCCGCCACCTGCGCCCGCTGATCGAGGGCGAGGACTACCCGCCGTTTCGCGACGGCATCCCCGACTATCCCGCGTTGCGCCTCGAACTCGCGCCGCGACGCCTGCCGGACTTCACGCTGGACTGAACGCCCAAGGAACACGACATGCAGCTCGCCCTGCTCGGCACCGGACTGATGGGCGCGCCGCTGGCACGCCGGCTCGCACAATGCGGCCACAGTGTGCGCGTGTGGAACCGTACGCACGCGCGCGCCGCGGAGATCGCCGGCGACGGAGTGGAGGCCTGCGCGGCACTGCCCGAGGCGCTCGCCGGGGCGGAGGCGGCGCTGACGACGCTGAGCGACGCCGGCGCGATCGACGCGGTGCTCGCCGTTCCCAGCGTGCTGCCCGCGCTCGCCGGCAAGGTGTTGGTGCAGATGGGCACCATCGCGCCGCAGGAAAGCCGCGCGCTCGCGGCGCGGCTGGCGGACGCCGGCGTCGGCTATCTGGAGGCGCCGGTGCTCGGCAGCCGCCCCGAGGCGGCCAAGGGCACGCTGCTGGTGATGGCGGGCGGCGACGAGGCGAGCTTCGCGCGCTGCCTGCCCTGGCTGCGCGACTGCGGTCCCGAGCCGGTGCTGGTCGGCCCGGTGGGCCAGGCGGCGGCGCTCAAGCTGGCGCTGAACCAGCTCATCGCCGCGCTGACCAGCGGCTTCGCGCTGAGCCTCGGGCTGGTGCGCCGCGAGGGCGTGCCGGTGGAGACCTTCATGGGCATCCTGCGCGACAGCGCGCTGTATGCGCCGACCTTCGACAAGAAGCTCGACCGCATGCTGTCCGGCGACTACGCCGGGCCGAACTTTCCGCTCAAGCACCTGCTCAAGGACGTGCGCCTGTGCCGCGAGGCGGCCGAGGCCGACGGCCTGGATACCGGCGTGCTGGCGGCCATCGCCCGGCTGCTCGAGGCCGGCGTCGCGCAGGGCCTCGCCGAGGCCGACTATTCGGCGCTGGCGGCGACGATGGACCCGCCTGCGGGCCGCGCCTAGGCGCCCGCCAGAGCGAGGTGGTAGACCTGGAAGTGCGCGTCGCGCTGCCAGCCGAGGGCCGCGTAAAGCGTCTGCGCCGCCGTGTTGTCCAGCGCCGTCGAAAGGGTCAGGCGCGCGGCGCTCAGCCTGCGCGCATAGGCCTCGGCGGCTCTGAGCAGACCGGAGGCCACGCCGCGTCGACGGCGATCCGGTGCGACGAAGAGGTCGTTGAGCAGGAAGGTGCGCGCCAGCCCGACGGATGAAAACCCCGGATAGAGCTGGGCGAAGCCCGCCGGCTCGCCGTCGACCTCGGCCAGGAAGACGGTCGATTCGCCATGCTCGAAGCGCGCCAGCAGAAAGGCGCGCGCCGCTTCGAGGTCGCCCGGGCGGCCGTAGAACTGCCGGTAGGCGTCGAACAGCGGAGCGAGGGCGTCGAGGTCTGCGAGGGTGGCCTGCCGGGTGTGGACGGGTTGCCGTGTCATGCTGACTCCATGCGGGGCCGGTGGTGGGGGTGCGCCTTGCCGTTGGGGGGATGCGCGCCGGACTCAGGCCTGCGCGCCCAGCGCCAACGCGCGCTGGCGCGCGGCTTCCTCGGCCGCCGAAACCTGCCGGCCGTCCCAATCCGGGTTGGTTTCCGGCCAGCCGGCGGCGTGGCGCAGCGCAAGCGCGGCCAGTGCGTCGAGGTGTTCGAGCTGGTCGTTGAGCGCGGGAATGTAGGCGTAGTGCTGCCCGCCCGCGGCGACGAACAGCTCGCGGTTCTGCATCGCGATCTCCTCCAGCGTCTCCAGGCAGTCCGCGGCGAAACCGGGGCAGAACACGTCCACGCTGCGCCGCCCCTCGCCCGGCCAGCCCTTGAGCAGTCCGTCGACATAGGGTTTGAGCCATTCCTCGCGGCCGAAGCGCGACTGGAATCCAATCGTCCAGCCGTCGTCGTCGAGTTCCAGCGCCTCGGCGAGCAGGCGTGCGGTCTTCTGGCAATGACAGTGGTAGGGGTCGCCGGCGAGCAGGTAGCGTCTGGGCACGCCGTGAAAGGAGAACAGCAGGTGTTCGCCGCGCCCATGCTCGGCCCAGTGCGCGCGGATGCGCGCGGCCATGGCGGCGATGTAGGCGGGCTCGTCGTGGTAGTGATTGACGAAGCGCAGTTCCGGCACCCAGCGCCAGCGGCGCAGTACCTCGGCGACGGCGTCGAAGGTCGAGCCGGTGGTCGAGCCCGAGTATTGCGGGTAGAGCGGCAGCACCAGTAGGCGCTCGGCGCCGGCCTCGCGCAGCTCGCGCAGCCCGGCCTCGATCGACGGCGTGCCGTAGCGCATCGCCAGGGCGATCGACACCGGTCCCGTGCAGGCGGCCGCGAGCCGCTGTTGCAAGCCGGCGGCCTGGGCGCGGCTGTGCACCAGCAGGGGCGAGCCCTCGGCGGTCCACACCTTGGCGTAGGCGTGCGCCGAGCGCTTGGGGCGGATGTTGAGGATCACCCCGTTGAGGATCAGCCACCAGGGCAGGCGCGGGAATTCGACCACGCGCGGGTCCCACAGGAATTCGCGCAGGTAGCGGCGCAGGGCCGCCGGCGTGGGCGCGTCCGGCGTGCCGAGGTTGGTGAGCAGCACGCCGAGCCGGGCGGGGCGGCCGTGTGCGTAGTGGCTTTCGCTTTGGTAATGCATGACGCGGTTCCGCTGGGGCGATCGCCGCATTGTGGTGGATCGCGCGCGGTTTCCCAAGCCCGTCGCCGCGCCGGGCGGCGAATCAGCTCATGCGCTGGTGCAGCGGGCTGCTGCGCGGGAAGTGCGCGCGCAGGAAGGCCATCTGGTCGGCGAGCACGCGCTTGCCCTGCAGGTAGACGTATTCGACGTGGGTCGGCGTGAAGGGTACGGCCAGGAGCTGCATGCCGGCTTCCTCCGGCGTGCGCGCGGCCTTGTGGTGGTTGCAGCGCTTGCAGGCGGCGACAACGTTGTTCCAGTGGTCCTGTCCGCCCTGGCTGAGCGGGCGCACGTGGTCGCGGGAGAGGTCGCGTGCGGAGAAGCGCGTGCCGCAATAGAGGCAGAGATAGCCGTCGCGGCGGAACAGGGCGTTGTTGTTGAGCGGGGGGGTGTAATGCATGGCCGCGCGGCGGCGTGCGCCGACGGTGGCGACGATGGCGTGGACCGCTACCTGGCTGCGGCGGCCGGTACGGCTGTTGACGCCGCCGTGCAGGGTGTAGAGCAGGCTGCCGCAGCTGTAGGCGACCTGGCCGGCGTGGTACAGGCGCACGGCGTCCTGATAGCCGATCCACTCGAGCGGCATGCCCGCCGCATCGGTGCGAAGAACCCTCTGGTCGAGATCCATGCCCACCACGGTCTCCTTGAAATCCATGCAGGCGCTGGGCGCATTAAGACACGGCGGCGCGCGACTTGCAAACGCGGAGCCGGCGTTTCTATCGCCTGGGGTTATCGGCTACCATGAAATCCATTCCACGGGGCGCTAGCCTCATCCGCACGGAGGTGACCGCGATGCCGATCAAGCTGGGCGTACCGAAGGAATCCGCAACCGGCGAGCGTCGGGTGGCGCTGGATCCGGCCACGGCCGGGCGCCTGTGCGGCCTCGGCGTCGAAGTGCTGGTGCAAAAAGGCGCCGGCGGGCATGCCCACTTTCCCGACGCGGCCTACGAGGAGGTCGGCGCGCGCATCGTCGGCACCGCGGCCGGCCTGCTCAAGGAGGCCGACCTGCTGCTCAAGGTGCAGGCCCCGAGCGAAAAGGAGGCCAAGGCGCTGCGCGAGGGCGCGACAGTGATCGCCACGGTCATGGCCTACCGCCATCCGGAGGTGATCGCGCTGATGCGCGACCGCCGGCTGACCTGCTTCGCGATGGAGCAGGTGCCGCGCATCTCGCGCGCGCAGTCGATGGACGTGCTGTCCTCGCAGGCGGCGGTCGCCGGCTACAAGGCCGCGATCATGGGCGCGGACCTGTCCTGCCGCTTCTTCCCGATGCTGACCACCGCCGCGGGCACCATCCGCCCGGCCACGGTGCTGGTGATCGGTGCCGGCGTGGCCGGTCTGCAGGCCATCGCCACCGCGCGTCGTCTGGGCGCCATCGTGCAGGGTTACGACGTGCGCGCCGCCGCGCGTGAGCAGGTCGAATCGCTGGGTGCCAAGTTCATCGAGCTGCCGATCAAGGCCGAGGGCGAGGGGGGCTACGCGCGCGAACTGACCGACGAGGAGAGGGCGCAGCAGGCGGAGGCGCTGGCCGCGCACATCGCCAAGGTCGACGTGCTCATCAGCACCGCCGCGATTCCCGGCCGGCCTTCGCCGGAAATCATCTCGCAGGCGATGGTCGAGGGCATGAAGCCCGGCGCGGTGATCGTCGACCTGGCTGCCGAGGGCGGCGGCAACTGCGCGCTGACCCAGCCCGGCAAGACGGTCCGGCACGGCGCGGTGATCGTGCACGGTCCGCTCAACGTTCCCAGCCAGGTGCCGCTGCACGCCAGCGAGATGTACGCCAAGAACCTGTTCAACTTCCTGCAGCCGATGCTGGCGGAGGGCGAACTCAAGCCGGATTTCGAGGACGAGGTGATCGCCAGGAGCCTGCTCACGCGGGACGGCGCGATCGCCCACGAGCCCACCCGTGAGCTGGTGGAGGGAGCCAAGCCATGATCGAGGGATTCGTCGCGCTGTACATCTTCATGCTCGCCGCCTTCACCGGCTACGAGGTGATCTCCAAGGTGCCGGTGATTCTGCATACGCCGCTGATGTCGGGCTCCAATTTCATTCACGGCATCGTCCTGGTCGGCGCCATGGTGGCGCTCGGCCACGCGCAGACCGGGCTGGAGCAGTTCGTCGGCTTCGTCGGCGTGCTGCTGGCCGCCGGCAACGTGGTCGGCGGCTTCGTCGTGACCGAGCGCATGCTCGACATGTTCAAGGCCAGCGGCAAGGGAGGCAAATGATGGACTTCGTCATTCAGGCCGCCTATTTCGTCGCCGCGATCCTGTTCATCGTCGGCCTCAAGCAGATGAGCTCGCCGGTCACGGCGCGGCGCGGCATCCTGTGGGCCGGCGTCGGCATGCTGGCGGCGGTGGTGGTCACCTTCTTCGCGCCGGACCTGCATGGCGTCGCCAACTACCTGCTGATGTTCCTCGCCATCGGTCTCGGCGGCGGGCTGGCTTGGTGGTGGGGCAAGCGTGTGGCGATGACCGACATGCCGCAGATGATCGCGCTCTACAACGGCATGGGTGGCGGCGCCGCGGCCGCGATTGCGGCGGTCGAGCTGATCCGCTACGAGCCGATGACGCTGCCGGTCCAGATCATCGCCGTGATCGGCGCGCTGATCGGCACCATGGCCTTTTCCGGCTCGCTGGTGGCCTTCGCCAAGCTGCAGGGCCTGCTCAAGGGCGCGATCCGCTATCCGCAGCAGCAGATGGTGAATCTCGCCGTGTTCGGCGCCACCTTGCTGTTCGGCGCCATCGTCGCGCTTTCGGGCAACGATTACGCCGGCGTGCTGCTGTTCCTGTTCTTTGTGCTGGCGCTGGCCTTCGGCGTGCTCACTACCCTGCCCATCGGCGGCGCAGACATGCCGGTGGTGATTTCGCTCTACAACGCCCTCACCGGGCTGGCCGTGGGTTTCGAGGGCTTCGTGCTCGGCAATCCCGCGATGATGATCGCCGGCATCGTGGTCGGTGCGGCAGGTTCGCTGCTGACCCAGCTCATGGCCAAGGCGATGAATCGCTCGATCCGCAATGTGCTGTTCAGCAACTTCGGCGCCGCCGGCACCGGCATGGCGGAGGAAAGCGTCGACGGCAGCCTCAAGCCGATCGAGGGCAGCGATGCCGGCATCATGATGGCCTATGCCGACAAGCTGATCGTGGTGCCCGGCTACGGCATGGCCGTGGCGCAGGCGCAGCACAAGCTGTGGGAGCTGTGCGAGCTGCTGATGGAGCGCGGCGTGGCGGTCAAGTTCGCCATTCATCCAGTGGCCGGGCGCATGCCGGGGCACATGAACGTGCTGCTGGCCGAGGCCGGCGTGCCCTACGACCTGATCTACGACCTCGACGAGATCAACAACGAGTTCGCCAATGCCGACGTCGCGCTGGTGATCGGCGCCAACGACGTGGTCAACCCCGTGGCGCGCAGCAACCCCGACAGCCCGATCTACGGCATGCCCATTCTCAACGCGGACAAGGCGAAGCACGTCGTGGTGATCAAGCGGGGTCAGGGCACGGGGTTTTCGGGAGTGGAGAACGCCCTGTTCTATGCCGACAATACGCGCATGCTATACGGCGACGGACAGAAGGCGATCGGCGAGTTGATCCAGGCGGTCAAGACGCTCTAGCGACCGGTCGACGCGCCTTGCGTCCCGCCCGCGACAGGGCGGGCGCGTCCAGCCGATCGGCGCTGGACGCGCGGCGATAATTCTTCCTCCGTACCTGGGCGGCTGGCCGATTCGTCAATTCGATCAAAGAGGTGCGTGAGGGCGCTCATGGCCAGGATCGTAAATATCGATACGATCTTATACACACATCCCAATGACGGAATCCGAGTGCTTGTGAATATGTCAAGCATTGCCGCCATATCCGGCGGCATATTTTTAAGTATTTGTTTTTTAACAGGATAAAAGCCTGTTCAAGAATTGCTCAGATTAACAGAAGTGTAGCAATGGCGCGGGATGGGGGCTGATTTCATCAAGCTGTCCACAAAGTTATCCACAGGAATTGTGGATATCGGCAAATGTGTCGTGGGGACTATGGTTTAGCTGCATGTGTGACAAAGCACATTAAGTTGGTGGCGTAAGTGAAAACACCCCGTCCGTCGGTCATCCGTGTCGCCGTGCCGCTTCCCTTGCGCGCCGTCTTCGACTATCTGCCGCCTCCCGGCCTGGCGGCGACGGAGATTCCGGTCGGCGCGCGCGTGGTCGTGCGCGTCGGTCGCCGACGCCTGGTCGGACTGGTGTGCGAGGCGGGCGTGGATGCGTGCATCGAACCGGCCCGTCTGCGCCCGGCACTGGCCTGCCTCGACAGTGTGCCGTTGATCGACGCGCAGACGCTCGCGCTCATCCGTTTTGCGGCGGATTACTACCATCACCCGATCGGCGAAGTGGCGATGAACGCCCTGCCCGGCCTGCTGCGCGAGGATGCGGATCTCGCGGCGGGCGAGATCGCGGTCTGGCGACTGGCGTCCGGTGCGGGCACGGCGCATCCGGCCGTAGCCCGGGCGCCGCGACAGCGCGCCCTGCTGGCCCATTTCGAGGCGCTCGGCGGCGGGCAGGCGCACGGCGCCGATGCCCTGGCCGGCTTCGGCGACGGCTGGCGGGCCACGCTGCGGCAATTGCTGGGCAAGGGGCTGGTGCTGGCCGAACGGCGCTCCTGTCTGGCCCCCGCGCGCGGGGGCGGCGTCTGGCCGACGCCCCACGCCGCGCAGGCCGAGGCGGTGGAGGCCATCTGGCCGGCTTCGGGGGAGATGTCGTTTGCGGCCCATCTGCTGGAAGGCGTGACCGGCAGCGGCAAGACGGAGGTCTATCTGCGGCTGATCGAACGTGCGTTGGCCGCGGGCCGGCAGGCCTTGGTGCTGGTGCCGGAGATCGGCCTGACGCCGCAGCTGCTCGTGCGGTTTCGCGAACGCTTTGCGGTACCGATCGCCGCACTGCATTCGGGTTTGGGCGACGGCGAGCGCCGCTGCGCCTGGCTGACGGCCGCGCGCGGCGAGGCGCCGATCGTGATCGGCACACGCTCTGCGGTGTTCACACCCATGCCGGGCCTCGGTCTCATCGTGGTCGACGAGGAGCATGATGCCTCGTTCAAGCAACAGGAGAATCTGCGCTACCACGCGCGGGACCTCGCCATCTGGCGCGGCCGTGCGCAGGGCGCGCGGGTGGTACTCG
Organism: Acidihalobacter prosperus; assembly: GCF_000754095.2. Taxonomy (NCBI): domain Bacteria; kingdom Pseudomonadati; phylum Pseudomonadota; class Gammaproteobacteria; order Chromatiales; family Ectothiorhodospiraceae; genus Acidihalobacter; species Acidihalobacter prosperus. The sequence goes on along the minus strand of NZ_JQSG02000003.1, from coordinate 469,419 downwards.
GCAGCGCCACGCCGTCGCTGGAGACGCTGCATCATGCGCGCGCGGGGCGCTACGGGCATCAGCGCCTGTTGACGCGCGCGGGTGCCGCGAAGCCGCCGCGCCTGCGCTTGCTTGACATCCGTCACAAGCGTCTCGATGCCGGGCTGTCCGCGCAGTTGCTGGCGGCGGTCGGCGAACGGCTCGCGGCCGGCGAGCAGGTGCTGCTGTTCCTCAATCGGCGCGGCTTCGCGCCGGTGCTCATCTGCCAGGGCTGCGGCTGGGTCGCGCGCTGCCCGCGCTGCGACACACCGATGACCTACCACGCGCAGGCGCGAAGCCTGCGCTGCCATCATTGCGACCGCGAGACCCGGCTGCCCGAGGCCTGTCCCGAGTGCGGCCAGGTCGATCCGATGCCGCTGGGGCAGGGCACCGAACGTCTGGAAACGGTGCTGGCCGCCCGTTTCCCGGACGCCGGCGTGCTGCGCATCGACCGCGACACCACCCGCCGCCGCGGTGCGCTGGCCGAGCGGCTGGAGGCGGTGCACAGCGGCGAGTACCCGCTGCTCGTCGGCACCCAGATGCTGACCAAGGGACACCACTTCCCCAGCGTCACCCTGGTCGGCGTGATCGACGCGGACCAGGGCCTCTACAGCGTCGACTACCGTGCCCACGAGCGGCTGGCGCAGCTGCTGGTGCAGGTGGCCGGCCGCGCCGGACGCGAACAGCAGCCCGGCGAGGTGATGATCCAGACCGGCCAGCCCGAACACCCGCTGCTGATCACGCTGTTGCGCGACGGCTATCCCGCCGCGGCCGAGCTGATTCTCGGCGAGCGCCGGGCAACCGGCATGCCGCCGTACAGCCACCTTGCGTTGTTGCGCGCGGAGGCGCCGGGCGAGGCCGCGCCGGTGGCGTTTCTTGCCGCCGCCGCCATGGCGCTGCGTCCGTTGGCGGCCCGCACGGTTGATCTGCTCGGGCCGGTACCGGCGCCGATGCCGCGCCGCGCAGGACGCTATCGCGCCCAGCTGTTGCTGCGCGCCGGCACGCGCGCGCCCTTGCACCGACTGCTGCAGACTGGCCTGTCACAGCTCGACGCGCTGCCCGAGGCCCGCCGGGTGCGCTGGTCGCTGGATGTCGACCCGGTGGATCTGTATTGAGCACTCATCGGCCGCTGCTCGGGTTTTCTTCTCGCGTCGTGGCGAATTACGTAGAATGACCGCCTTTAACCGCCCTCCGGACGTCTCTTCGTGAAAGCCGAAATTCAAGCCCTGCTGCAATCCGCCCTCGATGCCCTGGTGGCTGCCGGCGAGCTGCCCGCCGACGCCGCCGTCGCGGTGCCCGTCACGCGTACGCGCGACGAGTCGCACGGCGACTTCGCCACCTCCGTGGCCCTGCAGCTCGCCAAGCCGGCGCGACGCAAGCCGCGCGAGATCGCCGAGGCGCTGGTGGCGCGCCTGCCGCAGGATCCGCGCGTGGCGTCGGTGGAGATCGCGGGGCCCGGTTTCGTCAACGTGCGCCTGAGCCGCGCCGCGCGCCTGGGCGTGATCGAGACCGTACTGGAGCAGGGGCCGGACTACGGGCGCGGCGCGCTGGGCGCCGGGCGCCGCGTGCAGGTCGAATTCGTGTCCGCCAACCCGACCGGGCCGCTGCACGTGGGCCACGGCCGCGGCGCGGCCTACGGCGATGCCGTGTCCAATCTGCTGGCCGCCGCCGGATTTGCGGTACAGCGCGAGTATTACGTCAACGACGCCGGGCGGCAGATGAGCATCCTCGCCGCCAGCGTATGGCTGCGCTACCTGGAGCGCTGCGGCGCGCGCCTCGCCTTCCCGGTCAACGGCTACAAGGGCGAATACGTGCGCGAGATCGCCGAGGTGCTCTACGCCGAGGAGGGCGACGCCTGGGCCGCTGATGCGCAGACCGTGTTCGAGGACGTACCGCCGGACGAGCCGGCCGGCGGCGACAAGGAAGCGCATATCGACGCGCTGATCGAACGCGCGCGCGCGCTGCTCGGGGACAACCGCTACCGCTACGTGTTCGAACTGGGCCTCAACCGCATTCTCGACGACATCCGCGACGACCTGCGCGAGTTCGGCGTCGAGTACGACGTCTGGTATTCCGAACGCACGCTGGCCGACCGCGGTCTGGTCAACAAGGCCGTCGAGCGTTTGCGCGAGGCGGGTCGCGTCTACGAACAGGATGGCGCGCTGTGGTTCCGCTCCACCGAGTTCGGCGACGAGAAGGATCGCGTGGTGCAGCGCGACAACGGCCAGACCACCTACTTCGCCTCCGACATCGCCTACCACATGGACAAGCTGGAACGCGGTTTCGACCGCGTGATCAATGTTTGGGGCGCCGACCACCATGGCTATGTGCCGCGGGTGAAGGCCGCGCTGCAGGCGATGGGCGAGGATCCCGCGCGCCTCGACGTGCTGCTTGTGCAGTTCGCCATCCTCTACCGCGGCGGCGAGCGGGTGCAGATGTCCACCCGCTCGGGCTCGTTCGTCACCCTGCGCGAGCTGCGCGACGAGGTGGGCCGCGACGCGGCGCGCTTCTTCTACGTCATGCGCGCCGCCTCGCAGCATTTGGATTTCGACCTGGATCTCGCCAAATCCCAGTCTTCCGACAATCCGGTGTACTACATCCAGTACGCCCATGCGCGGGTCTGCAGCGTGATGCGCCAGCTTGCTGAAAAGGGCTTCGCGCACGACCCGGCCCACGGCGCCGCGCAGGCGCATCGGCTGGAAACCGCGCAGGAAATCGCGCTGATCGGCTTGCTGGCGCGCTACCCTGAACTGATCGAGGATGCCGCGCTCGCTGCCGAGCCGCACCAGATCGCCCAGTTCCTGCGCGATCTGGCCCAGGGCTTCCACGCGTGGTACAACGCCGAGCAGTTCCTGGTGGAGGACGCCGCCCTGCGCGATGCCCGGCTCAATCTCTGTCTGGCGGTTCGCCAGGTGATCCGCAATGGCCTTGAATTGCTCGGGGTCACGGCACCGGAGACAATGTAGCCCGGCATGGCGCAACACGATTACAAACCCAAGAAACGCTCATCGGGCGGCCGCAAGGCCGGCAAGTCGGGTACGCCGGGCTGGGCCTGGCTGGCAGTGGGGCTGGCCATCGGCCTGTTCGCCGGCTTCCTGTTCTATCTCAGCAAGCGCCCGGCACCGCCGCATCAGTCCGTATTCGCGCTGCCACCGGCACCGGCGAAGCATGCGGACAGGCCGGTCGCCAAGCCGAAGGATCAGCCGGGCGCCTCGACCACCTCCGCGCCGGCACCGGCCAAGCCGAAGTTCGATTTCTACACCTTGCTGCCCAAGCTGCAGGTCGACGTGCCCAAGCCGCCGCCCTCGCTGGGCAGGGACCGCGCCGCCAAGCCCGAGACGTCGCCTGCTGCGCCGCCGGAAAAGGTCAGCGCGCCCGGACGCTACCTGCTGCAGGTCGCATCCTTCGGCACCGAGGGGCAGGCCAACGTGCTCAAGGCCAAGCTCGCCTTCCAGGGCATCGTCGCCGCAGTCTCGCCGGCCAAGGTCAAGGATTACACCTGGTATCGCGTCCAGGTCGGCCCGTACAGCAATCTTGCCGAACTCAACGCGATGATCGCCAAGCTCGAAAAACAGCATCTCAAGCCGCTCGTCGTGAAGATGGGCGGCTGAGCGTCACCGCCGCGAGGCCCGACGGACCTCAATCATCCGGCATGACCTTTGCCCGGCAGGCGGCGAGAAACAGCCGTACGTTGTCTTCGACCAGTCGGCGGTCGTGCGCCGCGCCGGGTACGCCCAGCCCCAGCATCGCCTTGATGTGATCCGCGCCCAGAAACAGGGACAGGAACTGGTCCGCCGCCCTTGCCGGGTCGGCCACGACCAGGCTGCCCGCGGCCTGCGCGGCTTGCAGGTATTCGGCCACCTGACGCACCAGCTTTTCCGGGCCCTGCCGGTAGAAGGCACGGCAGGCGTCCGCCTGCCTGCCGGCCTCGGCATACATCGCCCTGAAGGTGCCGAGCACCGGCTCCGAACGCTTGAGCGCCAGAAAACGGCTGCCGATCACGGTCAGCGCGGCCTTCGGGTCGGCGGGGTCGAGCGGGCCGGTCGAAAGCGCATCGAAGACCTGATCGGTGCGCTGGGCGACGACGGCCTCGAACAGCGCCTCCTTGGTCGGGAAGTATCGATAGATCGTGACCTTCGAGACGCCGGAGGCCTGGGCGATGGCATCCATGCCGGCGCGCTCGAAACCATGGGTCAGGAAGAGGTCGGCGGCCGCCTGCAACACCTTGTCGATCCGCTTCGGATCGCGCGGGCGCCCGCGTCTACCGGGTGCTTTTTTATTCATTACTTGACTGTTCAGTAAATATGAATAGAATTCGAATTACGATACAGGCCAGTGTAGTTATTTGGAGCGGGTCCGGGCAAGCCGTCCTCAAAACGGACAGGGTTCCCGATCCCGCCAACGGTGCGACCTGCAGGAGGTGCCGTCATGCTCAAGCTGCGTTTCCCGCCCCCGGTTTACGCGTTCGCCGCCGGTCTGGTCATGCTCGGCCTGCGGCACTACCTGCCGGGTCCTGTCGTATTCCCCGAGCCGCTGGCCGCATGGGGCTGGGCCGGCGTGGCGGGTGGCGGGCTGTTGACCCTGTGGGCGCTGGCCATCTTCGCCGGCGTGCATACCACCCTGAATCCCTACGAGCCGTCGAAGGCGAGCCGGTTTGTCACCCACGGTCCCTTCCGGTTTTCGCGCAACCCCATGTACCTGGGCTACCTGACGATGCTGCTCGGCTGGGCCGTCTGGCTGGATCGGCTCGCGGTGTTCGCCGTCCCTCCTTTGTTTGCGCTGTTCATCACCCTGCGCCAGATCGTGCCGGAGGAGCGTGCGCTGACGTCACTGTTCGGCGAGCCCTATGTGCGTTACAGGCAGCAGGTGAATCGCTGGCTGGGCGGCTGATCCACGAGGCCATTTCGTTATTCCATGTCACTGCCGCACAGGCGGCGAAGGAGTGCTTACGATGTCCATCGACGTGCTGGCTTCAATCGTGCTGACCGCGGGTGCGGCCATCGTGTTGTCGGGTATGGCGGTCGGTTTCGGCGAGGACACCCGGTCGCGCGTGCGCATCGCCGGCTGGCTGGGTCTCTGGTTCGTCCTGGTCGCCGCCATGGCCGCCGGCGGCTGGCTGACTTACCCGCACGGTCTTGGCACGCCCGGCCTCGGAGTCGCCGTATGCCTGCCGGTGATCGTGATGGCGGGTATGGTCTATGGCATGCCCTCTCTGCGTCGCGCGCTGCGCCACGTGCCGTTGTCGTTGCTCGTCGCGCTGCATGGCGTGCGCGTGTTGGGTGTGTTTTTCCTGATTTTGCATGCGGCCGGGCGATTGCCCGCGCCATTCGCGCCGCTGGCGGGATGGGGGGATGTGCTGGCCGGCGCCGCGGCGGTACCGCTTGCGTGGCTTGTCCGCCGCAGCGAGCGGGCGGCGCGCCCTCTGGTCTGGTGCTGGAACGGCTTCGGGATGCTGGATCTGGTGCTGGCGGTCGCATTGGGCGCGGTTTCGGCACCGGGGCCGCTGCAGCTGATCGACGCGGCGCCGGGTACGAGTCTCATGACGGGCCTGCCTTGGCTGCTGGTGCCCGCCTTTCTGGTGCCGCTACTGGCGGCCCTGCATCTGGCGGTGTTCTACCGCCTTTCGACCGGGGAGCAAACGCCGCCGCCGCGCTGGCGCGAAGGCGGAAACCCGGCGCGCACCGGCCATGTCGGGTAGACGGTATGCGTCCGTCCGCGGAGCTGCTACCTTAGCCATCCTGTTCAAGTGCCGGGAGTGGACGTTACATGGATGGCAGCGATCGCGCCTCCGAAACGACCGTCGACCTGCGCAGCGACACGCTGACGCGACCGACGGACAGCATGCGCGAGGCCATGGCGCGCGCCGAGGTCGGCGACGACGTCTACGGCGAGGACCCCACGGTCAACGCCCTGGAAGCGCTCGCAGCCGAGCGTCTGGGCAAGGCCGCCGCGCTGTTCGTGCCCAGCGGGACCATGGGCAACCTGATCTCGGTACTGGCCCAGTGCGGCCGTGGCGACGAAATGATTCTCGGCGCCGACGCGCACATCTTCTATTACGAGCAGGGCGGTGCCGCCGGTTTCGGCGGGGTGCAGCCGCGCACCCTGGCCAATCGCGCGGACGGCACGCTCGATCTGGCCGAGGTCGAGGCCGCCATCCGCGCGGACAACGACCATTATCCGGTCACCCGTCTGATCGCGCTTGAGAACACGCACAACCGCTGCGGCGGCCGCGTGCTGGGCGTGGACTACATGGACGCGGCGGCGGCGCTTGCCCACGCGCGCGGTCTGCGTCTGCACGTGGACGGCGCGCGCATCTGGAATGCAGCGGTGGCGCTGGGCGTCAGCCCCGCCCGGCTGCTGGCAGGCGCGGACAGCGTGTCGGCCTGCCTGAGCAAGGGCCTGTCCGCGCCGGTGGGCTCGGTGGTCGCCGGCGACCGCGATTTCATCCGCCGCGCACGGCGTCTGCGCAAGGCGCTCGGCGGCGGCATGCGTCAGGCCGGCGTGATCGCCGCCGCCGGCATCGTGGCGCTGGAGGAAATGGTCGAACGCCTTGCCGAGGATCACGCCAACGCGCGCCTTCTGGCCAATGGCCTGGCGGCATTGGACGGCGTGCGCATCGATCCGACCGCGGTGCAGACCAATCTCGTGTACTTCGAGCTGGCCCGTCCCGGCCCCGATGCGGGCGATTTCTGTGCCGCGCTGGAACGCCGAGGCGTCCGCATGGGCGCCACCTCCGCGACCGGCGTCCGCGCCGTGATCCATCGTCACGTGCATGCGGCGGCGGTCGATCGCACCCTGGCGGCCGTCGCCGAGACGCTGCGCGCGGCCGCCGCGTGAGCCCCGCCTTCGCCGTCGCGCCCGCAAGGCCGGCCGACGTGGCCGGGATCGCGGCGCTCGTCGGCGAGCTGCTGGACGAAATCATGCGCGCGACCGGCACGGCGGCGTTCGACTTCGATCTCGCCGCGACGCGGGCGCGCCTCGCCGATTTTCTGGCCAGTGGCCGCTACTTCGCGTTCGCGGCGCGCGACGAGACCGGCGCTCTGGCGGGCTTCGTCGCGCTCTATGAGGGCTGCGCGCTTTATGCCGGCGGCGTTTTCGGCACCCTGGCCGAGCTGTACGTCAGACCCGAGTGCCGCAGCCGCGGCCTGGGCCGCCGCCTGCTGGCCGAGGCCCGCACGCTCGGCGCGGCGCGCGGCTGGACCCGCCTGGAGGTGACCACGCCGCCGCTGCCCGAGTTCGCGGCGACGCTGGCCTTCTACGAACGCGAGGGTTTCGCCGTCACCGGCGGGCGCAAGCTCAAGACGGCATTGTGATCGGCCGCTAACGGCCCGGGAGGCGAGCATGGCGGTGGAAAAGGTCAATCTGTCCGAAAAGCTGGGACGCATCACGGAACACTGGAGCCCGCGCATCGCGGCCACGCTCAACGGCCAGCACGTCAAGCTGGTCAAGCTGCTGGGCGAGTTCGTGTGGCACCACCACGACGACGAGGACGAACTGTTCCTGGTCGTTCGCGGCCGGCTCGTCATGCGCCTGCGCGACCGCGAGATCGAGGTGAACGAGGGCGAGTTCGTGGTCGTACCGCGCGGCGTGGAGCACCAGCCGTACGCCGCCGAGGAGGTCGAGGTGCTGCTGTTCGAGCCGGCCGGCACGCTCAATACCGGCAACGTGCGCAGCGCGCATACCGTCGACGCGCCGGCCCCCATCTGATGCCCGCCAGCCACCAGGAGGCAGCGCCATGAGCGAGACGATCCCGGGCCCGGACGGCCGCCCGCGCTGTCGCTGGTGCGAGGCGGCGCCCGAGTTCTTCGACTACCACGACCGCGAATGGGGCTTCCCGGTCGGCGACGACCGCCGCCTGTTCGAGAAGATATGCCTCGAGGGCTTTCAGTCGGGCCTGAGCTGGCGGACCATCCTCGCCAAGCGCGAGAATTTCCGCGCCGCCTTCCACGGCTTCGACTTCGAGCGGGTCGCGCGTTTCACCACGCGCGATGTCGAGCGCCTGCTCGGGGACGCCGGCATCATCCGCCACCGCGGCAAGATCGAGGCGACGATCAACAACGCCCGGCGTGCCTGCGAGATGGTCGAACGCGAGGGGTCGCTGGCCGCCTTCTTCTGGCGCTACGAACCCGACCCGGCGAGCCTGCCGGAGCCGCAGTCGGTGACTACCTCGCCGGAATCCGTGGCGCTGTCCAAGGCGCTGAAAAAGCTCGGCTGGAAGTTCGTCGGCCCGACCACGATGTTCGCCTTCATGCAGGCCATGGGCCTGCTCAACGACCACGCGCGCGGCTGCGCGATCCGCGAAGAGGCCGAGCGCGCACGGGCCGGCTTTGCACGACCCTAGCGGGCGTTGTTCGATTCCGTGAGGGGCGGCTGGCCAGCCGCCCCTCCGCGGGGTAGGCTTGGCCGTTTCGTCAGGTCAGATCGCTCCGAGTGCAGGATTCCGAACGTCTTCGACAGCTTGAGGCTCGCCTCGACGAGGTGGCCGCGCGCGAGCGCGCCGAGTTCGCCAGGCGCCTGGCGGGCCTGGCGCGCCGCGCGCGCGGCGGCCAGCCGGTCGACCGCGGGCTGGCGAAGCTCGAACCCGAGATCGAGGCGGCGCGCGAACGGCTCGCGGCGCGGCGGGCCGCACTACCGGCGCCGACCTATCCCGACGAGTTGCCGGTGGTCGCGCGGCGCGAGGACATCGCCCGCGCCATCGCCGAGCATCAGGTGGTCATCGTGTGCGGCGACACCGGCTCGGGCAAGACCACTCAGCTGCCGAAGATCTGCCTGGAGCTGGGGCGCGGCGCCGCCGGCCTGATCGGCCACACCCAGCCGCGGCGCATCGCCGCGCGCAGCGTGGCCGGGCGCATCGCGGAGGAACTCAGGACCGAGGTCGGGCGCGGCGTCGGCTTCAAGGTGCGCTTCTCGGATCACATCGGCCCCGAGACCTATCTCAAGCTGATGACCGACGGCATCCTGCTCGCCGAGATGCAGCAGGACCGCCTGCTCACCCAGTACGACACGCTGATCATCGACGAGGCCCACGAGCGCAGCCTCAATATCGACTTCCTGCTCGGCTACCTCAAGCGCGTGCTGCCGCAGCGTCCCGACCTCAAGCTGATCGTCACCTCGGCCACCATCGATCCCGAGCGCTTCTCGCGCCACTTCAATGAGGCGCCGATCATCATGGTCGAGGGCCGCACCTATCCCGTTGAGGTGCGCTACCGGCCGCTGGTGACCCTGGAGGACGACGAGGAGGATCGCGACCCGACGCAGGGCATCGTCGAGGCCTGCGCCGAGCTGGCGCGCGAGGGGCCGGGCGACGTGCTGGTGTTCCTGCCCGGCGAGCGCGAGATCCGCGAGGCCGCCGAGGCGCTGCGCAAGCACCATCCGCCGCACACCGAGATCCTGCCGCTGTACGCGCGGCTATCCGCCGCCGAACAGCATCGCGTGTTCGAGGCGCACGGCGGGCGGCGCATCGTGCTCGCCACCAACGTCGCCGAGACCTCGCTCACCGTGCCCGGCATCCGCTACGTGGTCGACGCCGGCACCGCGCGCATCTCGCGCTATTCCTGGCGCGCCAAGCTGCAGCGCCTGCCCATCGAGCCCGTTTCGCAGGCCTCGGCCGACCAGCGCAAGGGCCGCTGCGGGCGCGTCGGGCCGGGCGTGTGCATCCGCCTCTACAGCGAGGAGGATTTCGCCTCCCGTCCGGCGTTCACCGACCCCGAGATCCAGCGTACCAACCTCGCCGCCGTGGTACTGCAGATGGCCGCGCTCGGCCTCGGCGAGGTCGCCGACTTCCCGTTCATCGACCCGCCCGACCCGCGCTTGGTCAGGGACGGCTACCTGCTGCTCGAGGAGCTGCACGCGGTGGACGCCCAGCAGCGCCTCACCGACGTCGGTCGGCGTCTCGCGCGGCTGCCGGTGGACCCGCGCCTCGGCCGCATGCTGCTCGCCGCCGAGCGCGAGGGCGCGCTGCGCGAGGTGCTGGTGATCGTCGCCGCGCTCGCCGTGCAGGACCCGCGTGAACGCCCGGCTGACCGCCAGCAGGCCGCCGACGAGGCGCACAAGCGCTTCCGCGACGAACGTTCCGACTTCCTTGCCTACCTCAGGCTCTGGGAGCACTACCACGAGCAGGCCCGCCATCACTCGAAGTCGCAGCTGCGCAAGCTCTGCCAGCGCGAGTTCCTGTCGTGGATGCGCCTGCGCGAATGGATCGAGACCTGGCGCCAACTGCATGGCCAGCTCAGCGAGATGGGCTTTCGCGAGAACCAGCAGCCGGCCGAGTACGACGCCATCCACCGCGCCCTGCTCGCCGGCCTGCTCGCGCACGTCGGCTTCAAGTCCGAGGACGACCGCGACAAGCACGCCTATCTCGGCACGCGCAACCGCAGGTTCCACATCTTCCCCGGCTCCGGGCTGCACAAGCGCGGGCCCAAGTGGCTGATGGCCGCGGAGATCGCGGAGACCGCGCGCACCTACGCGCGCACCGTCGCCAGCATCAAGCCGGAGTGGATCGAGCAGCTCGGCGCGCATCTCATCAAGCACCACATCTTCGAGCCGCACTGGGAGCAGCGCCCGGCGCGCGTCGGCGCCTTCGACCGGCTCACGCTCTACGGCCTCGTCGTCCAGCCGCGCAAGCGCGTGGACTATGCGCGCACCCATCCCGCCGAGGCGCGCGAGCTGTTCATCCGCCATGCCCTGGTCTACGGCGAATTCCGCAGCCGCGGCGGCTTTCTCGCGCACAACCGCGCGCTGATCGAGGAGGTCGAGGAACTGGAGGCCAAGGCCCGCCGGCCGGACATCCTGGTCGACGAACATGTGCTGTTCGAGTTCTACGATCGCCGCGTGCCGGCCGAGATCAACAACGGCAAGGCCTTCGAGCGCTGGCGCGAGCAGGCCGAGCGCGGCAACCCCAGGCTGCTGTACCTCACGCGCGAGGCGCTGATGCAGCACGGCGCCGACGACATTACGGCCGAGCGCTTCCCGGATCGCCTCGCCGCCGGGCCCGGCCTCGCGCTGCCGCTGCGCTATCGCCTGGAACCGGGCGGCGAGGACGACGGCGTGACCCTCACCGTGCCGCTCGCCGCGCTGCGCCAGATCGACGCGGCACGCTGCGAATGGCTGGTGCCCGGCCTGCTGGAGGACAAGCTCGCGGCACTGATCCGCGGCCTGCCCAAGGCGCTGCGCAAGCACTTCGTGCCCGCGCCGGACTTCGCCCGCGCCTGCGCGCAATCGCTCGCGTTCGGCGAGGGCGGGCTGACCGGCGCGTTGGCGCACCAGCTCCAGCGCATGACCGGCGTCGAGGTGCCGCCGGAGGCCTGGGATACGGCCGCGCTGCCGGACCACCTGCGCATGCGCTTCGAGGTGATCGACGGCAAGGGCAAGACGCTCGCAGCCGGGCGCGATCTCGGCGCGTTGGCCGATACGCTGGAGGGGCGCGTGCAGCAGACCTTCGAGGCCCTGCCGACGCAGACGCTGGAGCGCGACGAGATTACCGCCTGGGATTTCGGCGACCTGCCCGAGAGCGTCGACATCGAGCAGCACGGCCTCGCGCTCAAGGGCTACCCGGCGCTGGTGCGCGAGGGCGACCGGGTCGCGCTACGCATACTGGACAGCGCGGCGAGCGCCGAGCGCGCGCATCGCGAGGGCCTGCTCGGCCTGCTGCGGCTCGTGTTGCGCGAGCCGGTCAAATACCTGCACAAGCAGCTCCCGCACGCGCAGACGATGTGTCTGCACTTCGCCGCCGTCGGCCGCTGCGACGCGCTCAAGGACGACCTCATCGACGCCGTGCTCGAAGATCTGTTCCTCGCCGAGCCGCTGCCGCGCAGCGAGGCCGAGTTCACCGCGCGCGTCGAGGCGGGGCGCAGCGAGATCGTCACCGCTGCCACCCAGCTCGCCGAGCGCATGAGCGATGCGCTCGCCGCCTTTCATCGCATCCGTCAGAGCCTCAAGGGCAACGTCCCGCTGAGCTGGATCGAGGCCGCCGCCGACATCAGCGACCAGCTCGGCCACCTCATCCACCCCGGTTTCATCCGCGACACGCCGGTCGAATACCGCCCACACCTCCCGCGCTACCTCAAGGCCGTCGAGCGCCGCCTGGAACGCCTGAAGCAGCAGCCCGACAAGGACCGCCGCCTGCGCGTGGAAATCGAACCCCTCTGGGCGCGCTGCAAGCAGCGCTGGGGCGACGGCAAAAACGTCAGCGAAGCCCTGCGCGATTTCCGCTGGCAGATCGAGGAACTGCGCGTATCGCTGTTTGCGCAGGAACTGGGCACGCCGCGGCCGGTATCGGTGGCGAGGTTGGAGAAGCGGTGGAAGGAGATGGAAAATATCTCCAGATGAACTTGCTAGCGATCATGTCGCGTAGGTGTTCTATATGAGGGAGTATTTAATGGCAAAAATTTAGAACGGGATAAGTTAAGCGGTCCCAATTCTGATGAACTAGCCATAAGAAATCACGCCGAATACCATGTGGGCGTTATTCTGATCTAGCCAAGCCAATCATTTCTTGTGATGGATAATAAGTTTCCAGATCTTTGGGATAATTTTATTGCGCTCATACGCTCAGAGTTTGAGCGTAATGGCGTTAAATATGCTGATGTGCCTTATGAAAAAATACCCTTTGCTTATCTCAATTGGTTGAGGCGATCCGTATCGCCAAAGCCAAGGCGAATTCTAAAGAGCATGGAGTTTGAGTGTCCTAATGAGCTGGTATCTGGATTAGCTGAGATTGAGCGAATAATTATTTCGGGGGATGCATTGCAGCCGCATATGAGTAAATTTTTAAATAAAGCAAGCTTTAATGATAAATTGCTAAATGATTGGGGGATTTATCACTTGCATCTGGGTTTCGGGGAAAATAAACATGGAAAATCATTATTGTATGCGCGCTTCGATGAATCGAACGCTTATTTTATTAAAATAGTGCCTCGGCATCGCCTTTGGGTCGATAAAGATACAATTCAGATTCTGCACAATAATTGGCCATCCACAATACAACGATACAGGATAGAAGGTGTTGCTTCGGATGGCTTAGGGCATGCTGACGCACAGCATGCCTTTATACGCAAACACAATGCTAATGCTTTTATCTACCTTGATGATGGTGCGGTGTATATGGGGCCGGGTGGTGGATTGTTTTGCTCGGGAGATAGCAGCAGAACATGGAAGATACACGACTACATTTTGATTCAATTTGAAGAGTTTGATAAATGGGTTGAACGGGAAAAAGGTAAGACGATACGGAGCAATCCTAGCTTTACTATGAGTATTACCAGGCGCGGTGGTACGCTATGGTTGGCGGTAATCGAAACTAACATAAATCAGCTTGTTTGGACCTGCGAAGTGAGTTTGGATTGAATAATATTAACCTCGTCATATCCATTTGCCACACATAAACTGTAGATTAGAAGTGTATTACTCGGAAGTTGATGCGCAAGTACTGAATAGTATGACGCGGGTGATTGAATGCTCGGCATGACCCGAAATTAATCTGATAGCAGGTATTTATGGGCTCGCGAAAAAATTCCGCAATAATTCTAAGTTCGATAATCGCAGTGCTTGCGCCTATTTCGCTAGCACGAGCTAGCATGCAGAATGACCTGCTGAACTCGCTCGGGAGTTTTCTGAATGGCTCTGATGCGACCTCATCCGGTACCCTGAGCAATCCGCCGGTTACGGCTCTGACGCACAGCGAAATGTCCCGCGGCATCAAGGAGGCCTTGTCCAAGGGCGTCAACGTGGCGATCGATCGGCTTGGACAGCGGAATGGGTTTCTCGACGATGCGGCGGTGAGAATTCCTTTGCCTCCCAGCCTGGAGCAGGTCGCGAATCTGTTGCGCCAATTCCACCAGCAGGCCTTGGCGGACGAATTCGTGGCGACCATGAATCATGCGGCGGAACAGGCCGTGCCGCAGGCGGCGGAAGTGTTTGCCGGGGCGATCAGGCAGATGACCCTGCGGGACGCGCAGCAGATTCTGCAGGGGCCTGACGATGCGGCCACCGAGTATTTTCGGCGTACCTCGGGCGCCGAGCTGTTTGCGCGTCTGCGGCCGATCATCGCGCGGGCCACGAACAAGGTGGGCGTGACACTGGCGTACAAAGACATGATGGCCCGAGCGGGGCCAATGGCGCAGATGTTCGTGGGCAATACCAACCTGGACGACTACATCACGCAAAAGGCGCTGGATGGCCTGTTCCTGAAAATCGCGTCGGAAGAGAAGGCGATTCGTACGCAACCCGTGGCGCGGACGAGCGCACTGCTGCGAAAGGTCTTCGCCACCGTGCGTTGATGCCGTTGACGCAACCGGAACGTGATGACGTATCGTATGCGACACATGGCAGGCGCGAAATGGGGAACACGGCGCTACTTGGAACATGCAGCGCTGTTCGAAACCGAGCCGGAATCGACCACCGCCTGAGCACCGCCCAAACAAAAGTGCGCAAAAAACTGGACACTGCCCGATTTTCGGAACCGACGAGCCGGTGCCCACATTGCGGTCTGCCGACCGCACGGCGTTCCGGGGAGGTGAGTTGCACCCGCTGCGGATGCATCTTCAAGCTGCGCAAGGGCGAGGTCACGCATGTTCTCAAAAGGCCTCTGGGTTATCTTAAGACCGCGGCGTTCCTCCTGGTCATCGTGTTTTTCCTCAATATCTCGAATCAGGTGTTTGCGCTGCACCTGCCAGACAGTGTGTTGATGGCGCCGGTGGCGGCCTTCATGTGGGTGCTGGTCGTCCAGGCGGTGCATCACCATGTATTGAACGGCCCGTTTCCCGCCACATTCGAGGCGGAGGATGGGCGAAACGTGTTCACCCGGCTGCTGTTCTGGCTACCGGTGGTTGCCTATCTGTTCGTGGCACTGGCGTTGACCTGGGGTGTCCTGCGGGATTTCTTTGCCTGCATGCCGTGACCTTGGCGCCTGGTCGGTTCGAGGCAAGGCCCGCCGCCGGGGGGGCGGCCGGCCGATGTGACTGGCGCTGTCTATACTCCATGCAGTCCTGCGGCCTCTAGTTGCACGTTACGAGGCCGCCGGGACGGCCGAACCCTACGGTGAGCGATGTCGACCCATCGGCGCGGGTTCGTCATCTACCTGCATGGAGGGTACTGCGATGCCACTCGTAAGTACGGTAATCGTGATTCTGACCATCATCGGCCTCGCCATCGCGACCGGCGTGCTGGCCTCGACCGGCTTGACGACCGGCGCACTCGGCACGGGCACGCTGGCGGTCGTGGTGGTGTTTTTCACCTGGGCGGCCTTTGTGGGGGTGCGTAGCGGACCTGAGTGAGGGACGCGGGAACAGGACCGGCGGTTCGTTCCGCAAGCAGGCCCGGCACGATGCCGGGCCTGTTTTCTTGGAGGGGAGGATCGGATGCGTATGGGTATCGATAAAAATTATCGCTTTCCACGCGGCATATGGTAGATTGCTCGCGATCGAGGGTCAGACCAACCAAATACCGATTACGACAACTGGCTGGTGCTCGACAAGGGGCAGGATGGTGGCCCGTGTTGCGCGGGGCGGCATCCTGAATAACAAGGTTCTGGCGAGCGACAGGTGGTCACGCCGCCGCGCCAGGGCCGGGCTCACCATCTGGAGATGGCCATGGATGCTAAAACCGCCGATTTCAATCAGACCTCCGACGCCGGGGTTATCGATCTGGGCGCAGTGGATGCCGGGGCAGGCCGGACGATCATGATCATGGCGCTGACCGTAGGCGCGATCGGTTATCTGTCGAATATCATCGAAATGGGCGCGCACACGCACATGCCGATGTGGCTGCGGGCGATGGGCGCCTATCTGCCTCCGTTGGGCGCGTTGTTGGGCCTGATGTAGGCGAGGGCGGCCACCACGGCCGCCCGATCTCCCGCCGCCGTCCGTCGGCGGGAGATCGGATGGATCATCATGCAACCACACGGCGTCGACAAGACGCCTTCTCCTCCGCGATCGACGACTTGAACCGCTTGCCACGCGCTTGCGTGTCGGCTGAGTATTCGGGGCATTCCGCCGCGTGCCAGGGCTGGAGCAACGCCGGCGGCAATCCAGCAAGATCGGTCAGGATGCGGCGGCCTCCGACGGGCATAGTGAAGGCCGGATCGAGGAGGAGGATGGTGAAAGACGCTCGGACGGCCGCATACGCGCAACGCTTCGAAAGGGTGTTCGCCTACATCGACCGGCATCTGTCGGACGCGTTGTCCGTCGATTGCCTGAGCCAGGTGGCGAATTTTTCGAAGTTCCATTTCCACCGGCAGTTTTCGCAGTATGCCGGCATCAGCGTGACACGTTACATCCAGCTGATGCGGCTCAGGCGCGCCTCGTACCGGCTCGCGTTCGATGATCGTTCGCGGGTCATCGATATCGCGCTTGAGGCCGGGTTCGAAAATCCCGAGTCGTTCTCCCGGGCGTTCAAGCAGGCCTTTGGCCAAACGCCTTCTCAGTTCCGGAAATGTCCGGCCTGGCGGCCGTGGCATCAACGCTATCGATTTCCTAAGAGAGAGAGGACTCGGATGATGCAAGTGAAAATCGTGGATTTCCCGAATACGTCGGTCGCGGCCCTAGCGCATCGCGGCGCGCCCGATGGCGTGAACGAAACCGCCCTGCAATTCATCGCCTGGCGCAAGGCCAGTGGTCTTGCGCCGGTTGCGAGCAGCAACACCTACGGCATTGCCTACGACGACCCCGCGTCAACGCCGCCGGAGGCCTTTCGGTTCGATATCTGCGGCGCGGTGGACGAGGCGATTCCCGAGGATAATCCGCAGGGCGTGGTGAACAAGACGATACCTGGCGGACGCTGCGCCGTGGTCCGACATCTCGGTGCGCATCAGCGACTGGGCGAGGCAGCCTATTATCTTTATCGCGACTGGCTGCCGGCCAGCGGGGAGGAGCTGCGCGATTTCCCGCTGTTTTTCCATTACCTCAACCTGTTGCCGGAAACGCCGGAGCACGAGCTGGTCACCGACGTGTACCTGCCGCTGAAATGAACCCACCCGCAGTCGGTTGGGCGCGAGGCGTGCCGCGGGGGGCGGTGCCGGGGCCCGCCCGTCCTGCCGGTTATCCGAGGGGGTTCACATCTCCGCCGCATGCCCACACAATACCTGTGATCATGACGGGCGGCCGATGGCCGCATGCGCTTAGAACAATAAATCCGCAAAGGAGCTTTCCATGAAGAAGGCCATCGTATCGCTCGGCGTGCTGGCCGCGCTGCTCGTCGCCGCGGCCGCCTTCGGGCCGCTATACACCAACCGTATCGTCGACCGCCAGATCGCATCCGTGGTCGCCGGCATCAATGGGCAGGGCGTGTTCGAGGCTCGCTATGCGCCGGGCACGCATCGATGGTTTTCGCAGACGGACACGCTTACCCTGCAGCCGGTCGACCGCCCGTTCAAGGCTCTGCGCCAGGGCGAGGTGCGGCCGATCGTCCTGCATCTGCATATCGCCTACGGCCCCTTCCCCTTTGCCGCCTGGCGGCGCGACGGCGTGAGTCTGACGCCGGTCGGCGCGGTGGTCGACGCGCGCGTCGACGGCTTGGAGCGGCTGATGCGCAAGGCCGGCAGTCAGTATCGCCTGCGCGACGTGATCACGCTGACCGGCGGGAACGATTTCACCCTGCACGTGGCGGCCGGCAACATGCAGGACGGTCAGGGCGCGCTGCTGCATTGGTCCGCCTCCGAACTCGTGCTGCACCAGCGCGACGGGGTGCTGCACGGGGCTGGGCGCTCGGGCGAGCTGACGATCTCAGGCGGCTCGCAGGATGCGGCGCTACACGTCGATCCGGTCATGCTGGTCGTCGATCACCTGCGCATGGTCGACGGCCAGGCCATCGGCAAGCTGGCCTTGTCGTGGGGCGGGTTATCGGCCAGCAACATGCCCAATGGCAATCGCGTACCGCAGGACTTGCAGATGAACGGCCTGAAGATGGCGTTGGACACCCATCTCGCCGGCGGCATCGCGGCGGGCGATGCGGTCGTGTCCCTGGCCTCGATGAAGCTGAACCGTCATGGCGATGGTACTTCGCCGCGGCTGGCGGTACAGGGCTTCGAGATCAGCACCTCGTCCACGGACCCCAAGGGCGGCTACACCGATTCCCAGGTGTCGTGGAAGCTCGACAAGGTGGACGTGGGCGGGCAGTCCTACACGCCGGCGCGCATGTCGCTCGCGCTGGATCACCTCTATGTTCCCGCCCTGGTCGATCTGATGCAGCGCCTGCGCGAAAGCGAGCAGAGGCTGGGGCCACAGGATACGGCGGCCTCGCGGCAGGCGATGCAGCGCCTGCTGCTCGTCATGATGCCGCCCGCACAGGCGCTGTTGGCTCACCATCCGGTGCTGCGGCTCGACGAGCTGAACGTCGGCACGCCGCAGGGCCGGGTGACCGCAAGCGGTCGTGCGAGTCTTGAGCCTGTAGGCGGCTTGACGCCTTCGATCGCCACCCTGTCGCAGGATCTGGTGGCCGAATTCAAGCTCAGCACGCCGCCGGTGCTGGCGCGCCATGTCGCGGCATCGATCCTCGCCCGGCAGGGCGTGCCGCCCTACCAGCTGGCGCAGGCCTCCCAACAATATCTGGACAGTCTCAGCGCGCACGGCATGCTGGGCATGCACGATGGCGCCTACACCCTCGATCTCGGCTATCGCAACGGCAGCCTGACGCTCAACGGGCACCCGCTGGGCGGCGGCTGAGCCGGCCCTAGCGCCGACCGCTACGCCGCGCTTCTCGCCAATGCGCGAGGCGTGCGAGGGCGTCCGCATGCCAGGGCAACGCAAGGGCATCCAACAGGTCCTGGCGGTGGTAACCCAGGTCGTCCAATAGGTGGTCGTCGTAGGTCAGCAGCTGCTCCAGCATCCGGCGCTGTCGCCGGATATCCAGCCAGAGCGCTATCCGGCGGTGCAGTGCCATGCGCCATGGATGGTGCCGTCTGTGGTCGCGTTGCTTCATGGCAATACTCCCTTCGGCCCCGCCCGATCCGGGGGGCGGGGCCTGCGCGTGGTTGTGTCGTGGCTAAGGTTGCGAGTCTCGAGATGCAGGATGGGCTGGCAGGAGTGTTAATTCAAACGAAAAGATATATATTCAAGGTTCAGATTAATTGAAGGTTTGCGCGATGGCGTCACCTATCAAACCCGGCGGGACGCAAGCACGCAGCGCCTTGCCGCTGCTCGATACCGATGTGCTGCAATCCTTCGTGGCGATCGCCGAAACCGGTAGCTTCACGCGAGCGGCGCAGCAGGTATTTCGCACGCCCTCGGCCTTGAGCATGCAGATCAAGCGCCTGGAGGAAATGCTCGGGAAATCGCTGTTCGTTCGCGGTGCCCGCCGGGTGGCCCTGACGCCCGAGGGCGAACTGCTGCTGGGGTACGGCCGTCGCCTGTTGCGGCTCAACGAGGAGACGGTCGCGCAGTTTCTCGCCCCTGCGCTCGAGGGCCGCGTGCGTTTCGGCACCCCCGACGATGTCGGCACGCGAATCCTGCCGGATGTGCTGGCGCAGTTTGCGCGCAGCCACCCGGCCGTGGAGGTCGACGTGACCATGGGCGCCAGCCTGGTACTGCTGTCCCGGCTGGATGAGGGCGAACTCGACCTGATTCTGGTGACTGCCGATGGCGACGGAGAGCTGGCGGGTCGGGGAGAGGCGGTGCACAGCGAGCCTCTGGTCTGGACCTGTCGTGAGGGGGGGGCCGCGTCGCAGCGGACACCGATCCCTCTTGCGCTCGCCAACCATGGCTGCGTCTGGCGCAAGACGGCTTTGTCCGCGCTGGACCGGGCGGGACTGCCTTACCGTATCGCCTATACCAGCGAGCACTGCGCGGGCCAGGAGGCGGCCATGCTGGCGGATCTCGCCGTGGCGCCCTTCCCCGCCAGCCTCGTGCGTCCCCCGTTGCGGCGTGTGGGGATGGAGATTGGCCTGCCGCCGCTGGGGGACTATCAGGTGCGGCTGATCCGTCGCGCCGCTTGCGGGCCGGCCTGCGATGCTCTGGCGGGGCATGTCACCAATCGGTTCATGGCCGGAGGGCGGCATTGAAGTCCTGACCGCCATGTGCGCGAGACCATCACCGTGTGTGCACGACATCGTGCGGATCGGTGTCAAGTGTTAGCTTGCGGATTCCGTATTGGCCGACCATCGTCCCGACAACTCATAACGCACGCGGAATTCTGTGATCGACAAGGCCGGAATACGCATCCGCCCACAGCGGGCGGATGCCAGCCGTGTCAGGCGCATGCGGGGGGCGGCGGAGGTCCGAACAAGGCCTCGAAGGCCTCCGCGCGCAAGGGGCGGCCGAAGTGGAAGCCCTGCAACTCGTCGCAACCTTCCTGTTTCAGCGTCTGTGCCTGTGCCGCCGTCTCGACACCTTCAGCGATGACGGACAGATTCAGCGCCTTGGCCAAGCCGATGATGGATTTCACGATGAGTAGTGCGTCTTCGGCACGGCCGATTTCGCGCACGAAGGCCTGATCGATCTTGAGTGCGTCGACCGGGAACTGGCGCAGGTAGCTGAGCGACGAATAGCCGGTGCCGAAATCGTCGATCGACAGTCGCACGCCAAGATTTTTCAGCCCGGTGAGCTGCTCCAGTGTCGAGCCGCCGCTGTCGACCAGTCCGGATTCGGTGATCTCGATTTCCAGCCACTCGGGCCGGGCGCCAGTGAATCGAAGCAAGCGGCGCGTGCGCGCAACGTAGTCGGTTGCCTGCAATTCCTGGCTGGAGGCGTTGACCGAAATGACAAAGTCGTCGGGCAGTCTGTCGCGCATGCGCAGGCGCTGTTCGAGCGCGCGCTGCATGGCCCACTCGCCGACCTTCACGATCAGGCCCGTTTGCTCCAGCACGGAAATGAATGCATTGGGCGGCACGCGTCCATGCCCGGGCCTTTGCCATCGGATCAGTGCTTCCGCACTCGCAATCCTGCCGGTGCGGGCATCGATGCGCGGTTGGTACTCGAGATCGAACTGCTGTAGTTCGATGGCCGTTCTCAGGGCGGCTTCCAACGCGTAGCGTGCCTGCGCGGCGGTATCCTCGCCTGCGGAATAGAAGGCCGTATGGCGGTGCTGCTCACTGCTGGTCTGCACATGGGCGGCGAACAGCGCGTGGTGTACAAGGGTGTCGGCGTCTTCGGCATCGCGCGGATAGACCGCTACGCCGATGCGTACATCCGGATCGACCGCCTCGCGCCCGATGACGATCGACCCGGCAAGTGCGGTGTGGATCATGCGCAACGCGGTCACCAGATCGCCGGTGCCTTCGAGATCGCTAATGACCAGGCCGAAATCGTGATTGCCGAGTCTCGCAATGTGGTCGGTCAGCGCCACGCCCGGAACGCGTTCGAGCGCGAGAGCGCCCAGTCGCGAAGCGGTTTCGAGCATCAGCCGGTCGCCGACCGCGCGGCCCATACGGTCGCTGATGGCGGGCTGATTCACCACGCTGATACCCAGTACGGCGGTATGCCGACGATGTCTTTGCGCGCGGTGCAGAGCCTGCCGCAGACGATCCTCGAACAGGTCGCGGTTGGGCAGCTGGGTGAGGGTGTCCCAGTTCGCCAGGAAACTGATCTGTTGGTCCTTGGCAATATGTTCCAGCCCCAGCGAACTGTCCGCTGCCAGTTCATCGAGCAGGGTGATTTCCTGTTCGTCGAAATAGTCGTGTTCGCGTGCATAGAGCACCAGCACACCCACGGTCATGCCGTGAACGCGCAACGGAAAGGCGGCCGCCGAGCGGATGCCGACGGCGTTCAGCTCTCGGCGCCAGGGCGTCAGGCGCGGATCGTCCTCGACATGGTTGGCGATCTGCGGTTCGCCGCTGCGGATGGCATTGCCGGCCAGGCCGCGCCCTTCCGGGTGTTCTGGGTCGAGCGAGACTCGGATCGCATCGAGGAATTCGCCCGCATCGCCAGCGTGCGCCTTGAGGCCGAGGATGTCGCTGCCCTGTTCGATAAGTCCGGCCCAGGCGAAGCCGAAGTGCCCTTGCTCGACCACGATGCGGCAGGTCTCCTGCAGTAACTGGTCGCGGTCGCGAATGCGGATGATGGCGCCATTGATGGCGCTGAGCATGCGATAGATACGATTGAGGCGTGCGATGCGTACGCGATGGATTTCGTCCTCGCGAATACGGGCCTCCAGCGCGCCGGCCATATCGTCGAAGGCGCGGCCCAGGGCGATGATTTCGCTGGGACCCGTACGTATGCCGGTACGCACGGCATATCGTCCGGTGGCGATCATGTCGGCCGCACCCATAAGGCGTCTTACCGGACGCAGTATCAGCATACCGCCGCTGTACCAGGCGAATGCAAGCGCGGCCAGCGCGAAGACGGCAAGTACGCCGAGGTTCCAATAGAACGCATGGGCGGCATCCCGCATCGCCGTAGCCAGTGGGATGGCGACGATGATTTGCGGCCCGTCCGGCATCGCCTTTGCGTCCAGGGCAGTCGAGGTGACCGCCCATTCGTGGCCGTCGAGCCGCGTGCGGCCGGTCCAGGACGTCGCCTGTCCGAGGTGTGGCTGTATGCGCTCCAGCAACGCACGGGCATCGCTGCGGCTTTGCGCAGAATCCGGGTAGCGCGCGAGCACATGGCGGTCATGGCCGAGCAACGTGAAGAAGGCGCCCGGTGGCAGGGGTGTTTGCGACACGCTGTTGGTGAACCAGTGCTGGGGCAGCGTGGCAAACAGGATATGGTGCAGGCGCCCCTGCGAATTTGCGAGCGGATAAAGGGCCGTGAGTACGCGCGGTCCGCCTTGCGCGGATACGCCCTGATTGCTGAGCCGGAAGCCCATATCGGATGGATCGTCCGCGTCGGTGATGATCGGGTGATCGATCGTGCGGCTACCCGGCTTGTGCATGCTGCACAGAATCTTGCCGTCCGCACGCGCAATGCCGATTTCATTGAAGCGCGCCAGTACGCGATCCGCGTATTGCGGCAGGAGGTTGCGACATGTGGCGCCTGATTGCACCATTTGCGGAATTCTGGCCAGCAGGTCGAGCGTGACATGCGCCTCGTTGAGCATTTCGATCTGGTTGGCGGCCTGCGCCTGGATCAGGGTCAGCGCGTAGCGCTCGGCTTCGTTGCGAATGGCGTCGTGCTGGATGCGGCCGACGATCAGCATCAGACCGAATGCGGGCAGCAGCGTGAGTCCGATCAGGAGCAGCAGCCGGCCGCGTAGGCTCATCTGGCTGGCAGCCTGCTATCTTAGTGTTCGCTGCGGCCGGTCGCAGCGGGTTCGCGGCGATGCCGTGGCGGGAGTGCTGATTTCATGCGCGTTTTTCTCTTTGACCGGTATGGTCGTTTCAAGGATGCGCAGGCTCCGCTGCGTCATGGTCGCTCGCTACCGTCGCTAGGATAATTCATAAGAATATCTTATTTCCAGTCGGGGTTTGGACCTGCTCGATGGCGGGCCGCCCGCGACTCGCTGATCGACGGACTGGTTTCTCGTGGCTGATCAACGAATCATGATATCGGTGCGGCAACCAACCCACCCAGGGATGCGGCGATGGAATTGACGACAGAGAAGCAGGTGCTTTATTTCGCTTACGGCTCGAACATGGCGAGTGCGCGACTGCGCGCGCGCGTACCCTCGGCGCGCGCCTGCGGCATCGGCCGCTTGCGGGGGCACCGGCTGACCTTTCATCTGCTCAGCGGCAACGACGGCTCGGCGAAATGCGATGCCTGCGCAAGCGGACGCGAAGCCGATGAGGTGTATGGCGTCCTGTTTTCCCTGGCAGCGTCCGAGCTGGCGATTCTGGATCGGTTCGAGGGTCTGGGCGTCGCCTACGAGCGCGTATTGCTGGGGATATCGCCCGAACGCGGCAAGCCGGTGCAGGCGCATGTTTACCGCGCCTTGGCAGCGATGCCGGGTTCCCTGCCTTACGACTGGTACAAGACGCATGTCGTGCGCGGCGCGCGCGAGCACGGACTGCCCGAGGAGTACGTGGCGTGCCTCGAAGCGGTTCCGGCGCGTACCGATGCGGACGCCGCACGGCGCGCGCGCGAACTGGCGATCTACGCATGACCCGTATGTCCCGCCATCGTGTGAACAGGTCCTAGCCCATCAAGCGGGATTTCTGGCTTTCGATGAAGGCGGCGGTGACCCGGCTCTCGCCGGCTTCGCGTGCGGCTTTCTCGATTTTCGCCTGGGCCATGGGGCGCACGAAGGCAGGCATTTTTTCCAGTCGCTGGCGGGCGTCGTCGTCCCAGGGCAGGGATGCGTCGTTCATGGCGGCTCCTGTGTCGGTGATTTGCGCAATGCCCGTGAGGGGCGGAGAACTGTCGCAATATCCGGGCCAGCCGCAGTGCGGCGGCACACGGTGGTTCCGCGTGCCGCCGGCATGTCGTCAAGCCGCCAAGAGGGGGCATGTTGTGCGATTCCCGACATGGCTGCAGCCGTGCCGGGGAGCGGGTCAGCCGTGTGCGCCGATGGCGGCGATCCGTTTCGCGCTCAGGGTTTCGACCGGGACGATCTTGCCGTCCTTGACGCGCCAGACGACCATCGGCCCCTTGACGTCGCCGGTGGTGTCGAAGTGCAGCGCGCCCGAGGCGCCGATGTAGCGGATCGGCTTGCCGGCCGCGAGCAGTTTTTCGGCCTTGCGGAAACCGCGCACGGAGGCGTAGACCGCGGTGCCTTTCGGGTCGGTGACGCGCGGGATCATGTCGCGCACGCGTGCGCCGGTGACCGCGCCGTCCGCCTTGGCGGCATAGGCCGCGAGCGCTGCGATGGCGGTCGCGTCGTAGGTCGAGGCATCGTAGGACTCGCTCATGGCGTGCCCGTAGCCGCGTTTGAAGGCCTTGGCGACATAGCCGAGGCTACGGGTGCGGGTGTTGCCCGGCACGGTGCCCCAGGTGTGTCCGTCGAGATAGCGGCCGCCGATGGCATCGACGAACTGCGGCGCGTGCAGAGCGTCCGGGAACAGATAGGTATGCGGGCCGCCGGCGCTGATCCATTCGCGCACGATCACCTCGCCGGTGTTCGGGTAGCCGACCAGGAACAGCGCCTGGGGATGCCCCTGCATGGCTTGATGCACCTCGCTGCGGTAGGAGGGCTGGCGGGGATTGAAGGCGACGCTGGCGGTGACCGTGCCGCCCATGGCCTTGAATTCATGCTCGAAGCGACCGGCCAGGCCGCTACCGTAAGGATTGTTGAGATACATCACGGCGACGCGCCTGAGCTTGGCCTGCTGATGGGCGACATACGCCATGGCCACGCCCTGCAGGGCGTCGGACGGCGCGGTGCGGAACCAGTAGCCGCCGGTCTTGCCTTGCTGGGCGAGCGTGGTGAACGCCGGCGAGGTGGAGGACGGCGAAATCTGCACGACATGGCCCGGCGCGGTCACCGAGGTCAGTATCGCCATCGACACGCCGCTGGACGAGGCGCCGACGATGGCCGGCACATGATCGAGGTCGACCAGCTTCTTGGCGGCATCGACGCCGATGGCCGGCTTGGTCTGGCTGTTGCTGATCACGGCCTTGAGACGGCAGGCGCCGGGCCCGCCGGCCTTGTCTATCTGTTGAATGGCGAGCTGTGCCATCTGCACGTTTTCCTGCCCCTGCGCGCTCAGTTCGCCGGAGGTCGGCAGCACGATGCCGATGGGTATCGTGCAGGCGGCATGCGCCATGAGGGTAGTGAGCGGAAAGGCGATCAGGCTTCGTGCGGCGATGCTTTTGAGGCGATGATTCATCCCGTGCTTCTCCCTTTTTGCGTGACGGTTTTGTGCCATAAAGACAAATGATCGACCACGTCGGACTTGGCGGGTTCAGACGGATGTCGCGTGCTTGCGTCGGGGAGTGGCGAGATGCGCGGTCGTTGGCGGGTTTTCCCCGCCGCAAAAAAAAGGCCCCGCTAAGGGGGCCGAAACAGGAGGAGAGCTAGGGGTCTCGCCTGAGGTGATTGCGTGAGCTGGCGCCGGGACGGGATGTCGGCGATGGGCTTCCTGATGCTTGCCGGTCATGCCGTCCTGCGATGGATGCAGTATCCGCGCCCGCCCTGCAAAGGTGGGTGTGGAATGGGTAAAGCTATGTAAATCGGAACGGTGCGCTGCTGCCGTGCGGCGCTGGGTGTGGCAGCATGATTTCGGGCAACAGGGAACGGACGGACCGATATCAAGATGAACCGTGTATTGCTGATCGACGACGACGAGGAGCTGTGCGAGATGCTCGCGGAATACCTCGAGGCCGAGGGCTTCGAGGTCGCGGCCGCGCACAATGGCGAGGAGGGCGCGCAACAGGCGCTTGCCGGTGATGCCGATGCGGTGGTGCTGGACATCATGCTGCCGGGGCAGAGCGGCCTGGAATCGCTGCGCCAGATCCGCCAGCAGTCGCTGGTGCCGGTGATCATGTTGACCGCCAAGGGCGACGATGTCGACCGCATCGTCGGGCTGGAGCTCGGTGCCGACGATTATCTGCCCAAGCCCTGCAATCCGCGCGAGCTGGTGGCGCGGCTGCGTGCCGTGCTGCGGCGTGCGACGCCGGGCATGGCGCGCGACATGCTGCAGGTTGGCGATGTCACCATACGCTCGGCCGAGCGCGTCGCCGAATGGGCCGGCGAGCGCATGGCGCTGACCAGCACCGAATTCAACCTGCTGGAGACGCTCGCGCGACAGGCCGGACGGGTGGTCAGCAAGGAAGAATTGTCCGAGCGTGTGCTGGGGCATCCGCTGTCGCGCTACGACCGCAGCGTGGACGTGCACGTGAGCAATCTCAGGCGCAAGCTCGGGCAGCTGCCCGACGGGCGTTCGCCGATCCAGACGGTGCGCGGCATCGGCTACCAGCTCGTGGCGGTATAGTCCGTGGGGCGGTTGTTCTGGAAGATATTCCTCGGTTTCTGGATCGTGCAGATCGCCATCGGCGCCGCGGTCGGCGCCGCCGTGTATCTGCACAACCAGGCGCGCATGCGCGAGATCACCGACGTGGCCGGCGGCCCGCAGGTGGATTTCGCGGTGACCTCGGCGGCCACGGTGTTGCATCTCGGCGGCGTGTCCGCGCTGCGCGAGCTGTTCACCAGTTCCACCTTCTGGCAGCACTTCCCGGTGCTGGTGGTCAACGAGAAGGGCGCCGACATCTTCGGCAGGCCGGTGCCGCAGAATGTGCTGAGCAAAGCGCAGGCGGCGCTGGCCGCCGGCGACGCCGGCCCCGGGCTGCGGCTGGTTGCCGCGCCCGACGGCAAGCGCTACCTGATGTTCATTCCCATCGAGCTGCGTGTGCATCCGAGCGCCGCCGCGCGCGCGGCGCTGGTGCGCGACGAGCTGATCGTCAGGCTGGCGGCGGCGGTGGCCGCGAGCCTGCTGTTCAGCCTCGGGCTTGCCTGGTATCTGACTCGTCCGGTGCGGCATCTGCAGCGCGCCACCCGCGCGCTGGCGGCGGGGTCGCTGGATACCCGTGTGCAGCCGAGCATCGGTACGCGCCGCGACGAGATCGCCGATCTCGGCCGCGATTTCGACCATATGGCCACGCGGCTGCAGGCGCTGGTGACCGCCCAGCAGCGTCTGCTTCACGACGTGTCGCACGAGCTGCGCTCGCCGCTGGCGCGCCTCGGAGTGGCAGTGGCGCTGGCGCGCCAGCAACCGGAAAAACTGGAAACGGCGCTGAACCGCATCGAGCGCGAGAGCGCGCGCCTGGATGAGCTGGTGGGCGAACTGCTGACGCTTTCGCGCATGAATGCCGGCGTGGACATGGGGCCCGAAGCGGAGGTCGATCTGGCCGCCTTGATCGGCGAAGTGGTCTCCGACGCCAATTTCGAGGCGGCCGAAGGCCGCGCAGTGACGCTGGAGTGCCGCGGGTCGCCGCATCTCATGGGGCGCGAGGAATTGCTGCGCCGTGCGCTCGAAAACGTGGTGCGCAACGCCCTGCGGTTCTCGCCGCCCGGAGGCGAGGTGTCGGTGGTGGCCGGCGAAACCGGTGGTGAGATCGTGATCCAGGTCTGCGATCGCGGGCCGGGCATGAGCGAGGCGCTGATCGAGACGGTGTTCGAGCCCTTCGTGCGCGGCGCGCAGTCGCCTACCGGGGCGCGCGCCGGCTACGGCCTGGGTTTGGCCATCGCCAAGCACGCGGTGGAAACCCACAAGGGTGCGATCGCGGCCGAGAACCGTGCCGAAGGCGGCTTGTGCGTCACCCTGCGTCTGCCGGCCGGTGTGCCCGCCCTGCCCGCGCCGAAATCGGCCTGACTCGGTCAGTCTCGCATGCCCTGCCCCAGGGCACGCCCGTGCGCGGCGTTCAGGCGCTGCGTCGCGGCAGGCGCCCGGTGGCGACGAACAGGCCGGCCAGGATCAGCGCCAGACCGCCCAGGTCGGCGAGGCTGACGTGTTCGCCCAGTAGCAGCGCCGAAAGCATGAGGCCGAAGGCGGGCATCAGGTGGATGAACACCCCGGCACGCTCGGCGCCGATCATGCCCACGGCCTTGTTCCAGAACAAATAGGCCAGTATCGATGCGAACACGGCCAGATAGGCCACGCTGACGACGAGCGTGGCATTGAAATGTACCGGGCGGTGTTCGGCGAAGGTTTCGTACAGATAGAAAGGCAGCAGCACGCACAGGCCGATGATGACCGTGGCGACGAACAGCCCGCGCCCGCCGATGCCCTTGGGCAGCCTGCGCAGCAGCACCGAATACAGCGCCCAGCTGAACACGCCGGCGAGCACCCAGAGGCTGCCGGCATGATGGATCAGGCTGCCGAAGGCGGCGAGATGGCCGTGGCTGAGCACCAGCAGCACGCCGGCGGCGGAGATCGCCACGCCGAGGGTCTGGCGCGGCCGCAACGGATTGCCGAGCAAGGGCGGGGCGAGCAGCAGGATGAACACCGGGATGGCCGAAATCAGCAATAGCGCGTTGACCGCGGTGGTGGTCTGCACGCCGACGTAGATCAGCGTATTGAAGGCGCCCACGCTGAGCAGGCCGAGGATCAGCATCAGCAGCGGGCGGGTGCGCATCAGCGGCCATTGCGCACGCAGTTCCGGCAGTCCCCAGGGGACCACGAACACGGCCACGGCGAGCCAGCGCCAGAAGGCGAGTCCTACCGGCGGCACGCTGCTGTGCACCGCGCGCGCGAGCACGAAGTTGCCGGCCCAGAACAGGGCGGTCAGCGTGAGCAGCGTATAGGCGAGGCGATTGGCATTCATGCGTTCCGGGTTCCCGATTCGTGTGGCGGCGGCCGATCAGTCGAGGTAGATCATGCGACGGGTCATCCCACCGTCGACGACATGGTTCTGACCGGTGATGAAGCCGGCCTCGGGCGAGAGCAGGAAGGCGGCGAGCGCGGCCACGTCACCGGGAACGCCCACGCGCCCTGCCGGGTGCTGGGCATGATCCTCGGCGCTGAGCGCAGGGGTCTCGGCGCGAGTGGGCTTGCGCCAGTCGCGCACCTCGATCCAGCCCGGGGAGATGCAGTTGACGCGGATCTCGGGGCCGAGGCTGACCGCGAGTGCGTGGGTCAGCGCGACCAGGCCGCCCTTGGCGGCGGCATAGGCCTCGGTATGCGGCTCGGACTGCAGCGCGCGGGTCGAGGCGATGTTGACGATCGCGCCGCGGGTGGCGCGCAACACCGGCACGGCATGCTTGACGGCGAGGAAGCAGCCGGTGAGGTTGACCCCGATCCAGCGGTTCCAGTCGGCCAGCGCCAGCGACTCCACGGGGCCGTTTTCGGGGCTGGTGATGCCGGCATTGTTGATCAGTGCGTCGAGGCGCCCGAAGCGTTCGCAGGCGACCTCCACGCAACGGCGCACGTCCGCTTCTTCGGCGACATCGGCATGTTCGAAACACAGGTCCCAGCGCGCGGCCGCGATTTCGCCGGCCTCGGCGTCGATGTCGGCGATCAGCACCCGGTAGCCGTCTTCGCGCAGACGGCGGGCGATGCCGAGGCCGATGCCTTGGGCGCCGCCGGTCACCAGGGCCGCGGGGGCGACGCGCGTGGCATGCGTCCGGTTCAAAGGATCCCTCCTATGGGCGGGCGGTGACGGGGCGGGCATTATCGACAAATCGCGCGCGCGTGTCAGCGATGGATGTGTGACTGCCCGTCGCTGCGAGGGTTCAGCCGCCCGCCCGGGCCCCTTCGTCTACACTCACTTCAATACGACCGTGCAAACGGACGCCGCAACCGGGGGGGCAGGCCACTGGCCGTGAGTACGCACGAGAGGGCGTGGTACCGAGACAATACCTGGGTATTGCCGCTGCTGGTGGGTGCGATACTGTCGATCCTGGTGTTTCTGCTCTGGAGCATGCTGCACGCCGCCGACCATGCGCGTCTGCGGCTGCTGATCAAGGGCGAAAGCGAACGCATCACGGCCATCGTCGACGGCGACCTGCGCATGCGCATACCCGCTCTGTTGCGCATGGCTCGGCGCTGGGATGCCGAGGGTGGCAGTACGCGCACCGCGTGGCAGGCCGACGCGCTCGGCTACATTTCCGACATGCCCGGTTTCCGTTCGATGTCCTGGATCGGCGAGGACGGGCAGCTGCGCTGGAGCGTGCCGGCCGACGCAAGCACGCCCAGGCTCGCGGACGTGAAACCCCAGCATGGGCGGCGCGAGCCGTTTGTCGGGCCGGTGACGCAGCTGGCGGACGGGGGGCGCGGTTTTGCGCTCTATTTCCCGCTGCGCGCGCATGGCCGTCCGGACGGCTACATCGTGGCGGTGATCCAGGCCGGCGTGTGGCTCGACAACGTGTTGATGCACAGCGACGAGATCAACCTCGATCGCGACTACGGGCTGTCGATCCGGCTGGGCGGCAGCGAGCTGTTTTCCACCGGGCCGGCAATGGATGTCGCGCAGCGGGCACTGTGGCGCCAGCGCGACCGCCTCGGGCTGCTCAACCGCCATCTGCTGATCAGCGTCTGGCCCACGACCCGCTTCTTCGAGCGTACACATTCCGATCAGGCCGACATGGCCCTGATCGGCGGCATCGGCGTGGTGCTGCTGGCCATCTATATGGTCTTTCTGTACCAGCGCGCCTCCTATGCCCTGCAACGCGGCGAGGTGATGAACGCTTCGCTCAAGGACGAGATCGCGGAGCGTCACCGGGTGGAGTCGGCCTTGCGCGACAGCGAATCGCAGAGCCGCGCGGTCTTTGAGGCGGTGCTCGACAGCATCGTCACCATCGATGTCGATGGCCGTATCCTGTCGGCCAATCCGGCCGCATTGTCCATGTTCGGCTACACGCAGAGCGAGCTGCTCGGACACAACGTGAGTTTGCTGATGCCGGCGTCCGTGGGGCACGAACACGATATCTACATCCGCCGTTATCTCGAAACCGGCGAGCGCCGCATCATCGGCATCGGTCGCGAGGTCGAGGGTCAGCGCAGCGACGGCAGGCGGTTCCCGCTGGCGCTGTCGATCTCGGAGATGCGGGTCTCGGGCGAACGCCGCTTCGTGGGTGTGATGCGCGACATCACGGCGCGCCGGCTTGCGGAAGAGGAAATCCGGCATATGGCGACCCACGATCCGCTGACCGATCTGCCCACGGCGCGACTGGCGCGGGACCGGCTGGAACAGGCGATCGCCGAGGCGCGGCGCGCGGGCCGGCAGGCGGCGGTGATGTTTCTCGACCTGGACGGCTTCAAGCCGGTCAACGACACCTATGGACATGTCGTCGGCGACGACGTGCTGCGTCAGGTCGCCGGCCGCCTGTCCGAGGGCTTGCGCGAGGTGGATACGGTGGCGCGTATCGGCGGCGACGAATTCCTGATCATCGCGGGCGGGCTGGATGACGGGGAGGATGCGGCGCTGATCGCGCGCAAGGTGGTCGACCTGCTGAGTCCGCCGCTGAACACGGGCGCGGGCGGCCAGGTGCGCGTCGGTTGCAGCCTGGGGGTCGCGCTTTACCCGCGCGACGGGCACACGGTCGATCATCTGATCAATCTGGCCGACCGCGCGATGTACCGGATCAAGCACGCCGGCAAGAATGGCTACGCCTTTGCGGAACCGGCCGGCAAGGACGGTGGCGGCGTCGAGTTTTCGGGTGCCGCGGCTCCGCGCACGTAGCATCGCGCGGCGGCGACCAGACAATCGAACAGACGCTGCTGCACCGGGTGTTTGTCTGCGTTGAGTTCGGGATGCCACTGCACGCCGACCAGAAAGGGGTGCGTTTCGTGTTCGAAGGCCTCGATGACGCCGTCGGGCGCCCAGGCGCAGGCGCGCAGACCCCGGCCCAGCGTGGCGATCGCCTGGTGGTGTCCGGACAGCGACGAGAACTGCTGCGTGCCGAGCCAGCCGTGCAGGCGGCTGGCCGGATCGAGGTGGATTTCGTGCGGCAGCACGGCCCACTCGTCGCCGACATGGGCGACATCCTGGCCGAATATGTCCGGTACATGGGCATGGATGTCGCCGCCCAGGGTGACATTCACCACCTGCATGCCGCGGCAGATGGCCAGCAACGGCATCTCGCGCTCGACGGCGGCCTTGGCCAGCGCCATTTCGGCGCGATCACGGTGCGGATTGAGGCGCGAGAGCGGCGTGCGCGGGGCCTTGCCGTAGGCCGTGGGATCGATATCTTCGCCGCCGATCAGAATCAGCCCGTCCACCAGATCCAGGTATTCCGGCATTCGCGAAGGCAGGGGCAGTACCGGTAGCGGCAGACCGCCGGCACGATGGATGGCGGTCGGATAGCCCTGCGGGCATTCGTAGCGTCCGCGCGGGATGGGGCCGAATGTCGATATGCCAATGCGGGGACTCACGGGTGCCTTCGGATTCGGGTTGGAGGTGGCGGCGCGCGGCCGACGGCCCCACATCTTCGCGCCAAATCGCGCGGAACCCAAGCCCTTCGTGGACATAAGGTCGCAGGGGCTTGGCCCGTCCGGGGTCGAAGGAGCATACTCTGCGCCCTCCGCGGGCGGGGCGTCGAAAATCCCCCCGATCACGGGACGATAACCTCAGATTGTTCGTGAATTAGTTGCGGTTATATACTCCGAGTGCCACCGCAACAGTTGAGCAGTCAAACTATCGAAATTCATGAGGAGGAGTGGTCATGGCCGAGAAGAAAACACCCGCAATGAACGGGGAAGGCAGTGATGGGCAGGGCGCGTTTTCGCGACGCGATTTCCTGAAGGCCGGTGCGGTTCTGGCCGCTTCGCAGGCGCTGGCGCTGGGTTCGCGCAACGCCTATGCCGCCAGTGACGTCGTGCGCATCGGCGTGCTCAATCCGTCCACGGGCACCTACGCCGAGCTGGGCCGCAACCAGACCCGCGGCGCCGAAATGGCGGCCGCCGAGGTGAACGCGAACGGCGGCGTGCTCGGGCGCAAGCTCGAGCTGATCGTGACCGACACCGCCTCCAAGACCGGGCTTGCCGTGTCCAAGGCACACCAGTTGGTCAAGCAGCACGGCGTACATTTCCTGCAAGGCACCGTGTCATCGGCCGTGTCCGAGGCGATCGAGCAGGCCAGCCGCGAGATGGGCGTGTTGTTCGTCGATTCGGGCGGTCACGCCACTCCGGTCACCGGCAAGCAATGCACCTGGAGCACCTTCCGCGTGTGCACCACGACCTACATGCTGGCCGCGGGCATTGCCGAGACCCTGATGAACAAGTACGGCAAGCGCTGGTACTTCCTGACTCCGAACTACGCCTTCGGGCTGACCGAGCAGGCGGCCTTCGAACGCATCCTCAAGGCCCACGGCGGCACGGTGCTGGGTTCGGCGCTGGCGCCGCTCGGCACCACCGACTTCTCCTCCTACCTGATCCAGGCCCAGGCCGCCAAGCCCGACTGCCTGATCATCCTGCAGGCCGGCGACGATCTCGTGCATGCGCTGACCCAGGTGAACCAGTTCGGCCTGCAGAAGAAGTTCGGCGTGGCCGGCGGCATGATGGAGCTCGAAGTGCTGCAGGCCCTGCCCGCCGCCGCGCGCGTCGGCGACTGGAGCTTCGAGTGGTGGTGGGATCAGCCCCACGTCCCCGAGGTCAAGCCCTTCGTCGAACATTACCGCAAGCGCAACGGCGGCAAATATCCGACCGCGCGCAGCTGGTTCGGCTACGTGGCCACGCATGCGATCGCGCAGGCCGCCAACGAGGCGAAGTCGCTGGATTCGGTGAAGGTGTCTCGGGCCATGGCGGGGATGACCCTGCCAGCCAGCGTCGGTCTGTCGCCGGCCAAGCTGCAGTTCCGCGCCGACGACCATCAGCTGATGGCGGGCATCTTTGCCGGCGAAGTGAAGTCCGGCGGGCACTACCCCGACCTGTTCAAGGTGCTCAAGTACGAGCCCGGCGTCAGCATTACCCAGAGCGCGGCCGAGAAGGGCTGCCATATGACCTACCCCAGCTGAGGAGAAGCCGGTGGAGCTGATACTGTTCGATGTGCTCAACGGCCTGTTGCTGGGCGTGTTCTACGCGCTCATGGCCCTGGGACTGTCACTGATACTCGGGCTTAACCGGGTGATCAATTTCGCGCATGGCGGCTTCCTGGCGCTTGCCGGATACCTGGCCTACACATTGCTACCGTATATCGGCTTCGCCGGCGCCCTCATCGTGGCGCCGCTGCTCGCGGCGTTGCTGGGCGTGGTGGTCGAGCGCCTGCTGATCCGGCCCTTGTACGGCCGAGACCCGCTGTTCAGCCTGCTGCTCACCTTCGGCCTGGTGCTGATCATGGAAGACATGATCCGCACCATCTGGGGAGCGCAGGGGCTGCCCCTGCAAACCCCCCAGTTTCTGCAGGGCGCGCTCAGCCAGACCTACTTCTTCATCACCGGCTATCGGGTGCTGATCCTGGTCATCGCGGTGACGTTCGCGGTCGGCCTGCTAGCGTTCCTGCGCTATACGCGCGTCGGGCTGCGCATCCTGGCGGGCGCTTCTGACCTCGACACGGTCTCCGCGCTGGGCGTGAGCATCTATCAGCTGCGCGCCCTGAGCTTCGCCGCGGGCATATTCCTCGCGGGGATCGCCGGCGTGCTCGCCGCGGGCTGGCAGGGGCTCAGTCCGCAGATGGGCGACAGCCTGATCATGCCGAGCTTCGTCGCCATTATCGTCGGCGGCGTCGGCAGCCTGCTCGGCAGCCTGCTCGGTGGCCTGCTGATCGGGCTGGCCTCGGGCATCACCTCGGCCTTCTATCCGCAGGCCAGCGAGCTGGTCATCTACATCATCATGGCCCTGGTCCTCGCGATTCGTCCGCGCGGCCTGCTGGGCAAAGAGAGTATTTTCGGATGAGCGCGACACAGGGCATGAAACAAACGGCCAGGTCTGGCGGCGTGGTCGACGGGCAGCCTGGAACGTCCCGCCGGCTGCTGGCGCCGGCCGTCATCTGGCTGCTGCTGCTGACCGTGCCGATATGGTTTCCCTGGCTGGGCGGCTACAACCTGCTGGCGACCCGGGCGCTTACGCTGGGGCTGGCGGCCATGGGGCTGAACCTGCTGCTTGGCACCTCCGGCGCCCTGTCCTTCGGGCAGGCGGCCTTTTTCGGCCTCGGCGGCTATGCCGCGGGCGAGACGCTGATGCATCTCGCGCCGAGCACGCCGCTGGCTATCGTGATGGGCATCCTGATCGGCGGTCTGGCCGCGGCGGTGCTGGGACCGATCGCGGTGCGCCTGCGCGGCATCTATTTCTCGATGATCACCATCGCCTTCGGTCAGGCCTTCTATTTCATCGTGGTCAACTGGAACAGCTTCACCGGCGGCGAGGACGGTCTGCTTGGTTTCAGCCGGCAACCCATCGACCTCGGCAACTTCATGCTCAAGCTCGACAGCGTGCAGTACTACTATCTGGTGCTGCTGTGCTTCGCCGTGGTCGCAGGGCTGATCGCACTGCTGCTGCGTTCGCCATTGGGGCATGCCTTCATCGCCGTGCGCGAGAACGAGCGGCGGCTGAAATTTCTCGGCGTCGGCGCACGCAACCTGCTGTGGATCGC
The DNA here is from genome assembly GCF_000754095.2 of Acidihalobacter prosperus. NCBI lineage: Bacteria > Pseudomonadati > Pseudomonadota > Gammaproteobacteria > Chromatiales > Ectothiorhodospiraceae > Acidihalobacter > Acidihalobacter prosperus. The sequence continues at coordinate 433,639 of NZ_JQSG02000003.1, read as the reverse complement.
CTTCACCGTGTCCGGCATGATCGGCGGGCTGGCCGGGGCGCTGTACGCGCTGCTCAACAATTTCATTTCCCCCGCCGCGCTGCACTGGACCCTCTCGGGCGACTTCGTGATGATGTGCGTGCTCGGCGGCATGCGCAGCTTCTGGGGGCCGCTGCTCGGCGCCACGGTGTACGTGCTCGCCGAGAACTTCCTGAGTTCGTACACCAACAACTGGATGACGGCACTGGGCGTGATGTTCATCCTCATCGTTCTGTTCTTTCCCAAGGGGCTGCTCGGCATGCTGCGCGCGCGGGTGAAATCATGACGACACTGCTCAACGTGCACGAGGTTTCCAAGCGCTTCGGCCAGCTGCAGGCGCTCGGCGGCATCAACCTGAAGGTGGACAAGGGCGAGATACGCGCCCTGCTCGGCCCCAACGGTGCCGGCAAGACGACGCTGTTCAACCTGATCAGCGGCATGTTCACGCCCAGCGAGGGCTCGATCCACTTCAACGACGTCGAGATCAGCCACCAGAGCGTCGAGCAGCGCGTGCGCACGGGCATCGTGCGTACCTTCCAGATCACCGAGGTGTTCAAGGAGCTGAGCGTCTACGAGAACCTGCGCATCGCGGTGGAGGCGGAAATGGGCGTGAGCCTGCGCCCCTGGATCTCGCGCGCGCAGCGCCAGGACGTCAAGCGCCGGCTCGACGAGCTGCTCGAGGCCACCCAGCTGGGCGGCAAGGCGGGCCGCGAGGTGGGCGAGCTGGCGCACGGCGATCAGCGCGTGGTCGAGGTGGCCATGGCGCTGGCCATGGACCCGCGCCTGCTGCTGCTGGACGAGCCGACCGCGGGCATGAGTGACCACGAGACCGACCACATGGTCGAGCTGATCAAGCGTCTGCACCAGACCTTCGATCTCACCGTGCTGTTCGTCGAGCATGACATGCATCTGGTGTTCAATCTCGCGCACCGCATCACCGTGCTCGACAACGGCCGTTTGCTCGCCGAAGGCACGCCGCGCGAGATCGCGGACAACGAACGCGTACAGGAAGCCTACCTGGGAAGCAGCACGATATGAACGAACAGAGCCTGCTGCAGGCCGAGAACCTGCATGTCTACTACGGCAAGAGCCACATCCTGCATGGCGTTTCGCTGAACGTGAGGCGCGGCGAGGTGGTTTGCCTGCTGGGCCGCAACGGCGCCGGCAAGACCACCACCATCAAGGGCATCATGGGGCTCGCGGCGCGCGCCGAAGGCACCGTGACCATCGCCGGCAAGCGCGCCGAGCGACTGCCGCCGCACGGCGTCGCCCGGCTGGGCGTGGGTTATGTGCCCGAGGGCCGCAAGATATTCCCCCACCTCACGGTCGAGGAAAACCTGGCGGTGCCGGTGAACCGGCCGGGGCGCTGGAATCTCGCCGAGATCTACAAGTTCTTCCCGCGCCTGCACGAGCGCCGCCGGCATCCGGGCGGCATGCTGTCCGGCGGCGAGCAGGAGATGCTGGCGGTGGGCCGCGCGCTGATCACCAACCCGGACCTGTTCATCATGGACGAACCCTCGCAGGGGCTGGCGCCGAAGATCGTGCAGGAGATCTATGCGCTGATCCAGGAGATGGTCAAGGACGGGCAAGCCGTACTGCTGGCCGAGCAGAACGCCTTCATGGCGCTCGAAATCTCCAGTCGCGCCTACGTGATCGACAACGGTCAGATCGTCTTCGACGGCATGGCGCAGGAGCTGCTGGAGGACAAGGACCGCGTGCGCGCGCTGGCCGGCGCCTCGGTCTAGCGTCCGATCCGCGTGCCTCTGCGCATCGTCCCGGGCGTATAATCCGGGTTTTGCGCCACACCGTCGGGGGGCGGTGGCGCCGGGGGTATCCATGAATCTCAACAACGAGCTGCATGCGAAGGTTGATGTCGAATCGCTGCGAATCGGCATGTTCGTGGCCGATCTCGACCGCGAATGGCGGGGCACGCCCTTTCTATTGCAGGGTTTCCTGATCGAGAGCGACGAGGAGCTGGACCAGCTTCGGGAATACTGCGGGCACGTGTTCGTTGATCCTGCGCGCTCGACCGTACCCGTTCCGATGTTGATGGAGGAGAAGCCCGCGCCCGCCGCGGTCGCGACCGAAGCGCATGAAGCGCAGGTGCGCCGGGGAGCGCCACCGGATCTGAGGGGGCAGGCCGATCCACAGGCCTTTCGCCGCGAACTGGGGCGCGCCGCGCGCGTGCGTTCGCGCGCGCACCAGTGCCTCAAGCGGGCCTTCGAGGACGTGCGTCTCGGCGCCAGCGTGGATACCGACGAGGCGCGCGCGGTGGTCAGCGACCTGATCGAGTCCATCACCGTCAACGTCAACGCCTCGTTGTGGCTGACCAACCTCAAGTACAAGGACGAATACACCTCGATCCACAGCATGAACGTGTGCATTCTTGCGGTCGCGTTCGGGCGGCATCTGGGCCTGAGCGAGGACGATCTCAAGGTGCTGGGGCTCGGCGCGCTGCTGCATGACATCGGCAAGATCAAGACGCCGCCCGAGGTCTTGAACAAGCCGGGCCGGCTATCGCCGGCCGAGTTCGACATCATGCGTCGCCATCCGGTCGAAGGCTTCGAACTCATCCGCAATTCCGACGACCGTCTGCCGGCCATGGCTTTGCAGATCATCCGCCATCACCACGAACGCCTGGCCGGCAACGGCTACCCCGACGGCTGGTCGGGCGATCAGATTCCCCTGCCGGTACAGATCACCTCGCTGGTCGACGTGTACGACGCGGTGACCAGCGACCGCTGCTACCATACCGGCATGCCTGCGCACAAAGGATTGCGTCTGCTGTATCAGATTGCGCCCAAGGATTTTCCGCGCGAACTGGTGGAGGAGTTCATCCGTTGCATCGGCATCTACCCGATCGGCAGCCTGGTCAAGCTGACCACCGGCGATCTGGGCGTGGTGCTGTCGGCGGACCCGATGCGGCGTCTCAAACCGCTGATCCGTCTGATCAGGGATGCCGACGGCAAACCCTACCCGGGCCAGCGCCTGGTGAATCTGTCCGACCTGGCCGATTCCGAGGCCAACTGGCGGCGCTGGGGTGTCGCGCAGGTACTCGATCCCGCGGATCACGGTATCGACGTCAAGGCGCTGGTGGCGGAGGATTTCGACCCCTCGGCCCTGTCGTCATGATGCCGCTCAGCCCTGCGGCCGCGCGGGCCGGCCGCGCGGCCGGTGGTCACTGCCGACTCAGTAGGCGTACCACATGCCGAGCATGAGGTAGTTGTTGTAGGACGCGTCCCGCGTGCTGCCGCCGACCTTGGCGTAATCCATGTACTGCAGGCTGAGCTGCGTGTTGTACCAGGGCACGTAGTCGAGTTGGGCGATATAGGCCGACGCGCCCTTGCTGCCCGGCGCATAGCCGCCCAGCGCACCCTGGTCCACCGCATCGGCCGACGAGGCTGCGCCGAGATAGGCCAGCGTGGCGCCGTACATGCGCCGGTAGTAATAGGTGGCGCTGACGTTGTAGGTGTCGAGGTGCTGGTTGCCGTAGGTGGTGCCGTCGAGCGCGTTGCTGCCTCCGAGATCCTGCCTTTCGTGGTAGTAGGCGCCGTGGACGGTCACGGTATTCTTGCCCGCGAGCCACTGATACTGCCCGTCGAAACCGATATCGGTGAAGTCGTCGTTCGGGCCGCCGGGTCCGTTCACCGGTACTTGCGCGACCAGCCCCAGGGTGCCGATTTCCCAGTTGTTGTTGCCGGCCTGGCCGGTGTACGCGAACCGCCAGTAGGGCGCCATCCCCTTGATGACTTGACCGCCGTTGGCCGGACTGGCGGTCGAGGGATTGTTCATGCCGTGATAGACGCCGGCTTCGGCGTAGTAGGCGTTGTCGAAATAGCCGTAGGCGGTCAGCCCGGCGACCGATTGAGCCAGCGCGCCTTCGATCAGGGTGGTCGGCACGGAGGCGCCGCCGGCGGTGGTAAACGTATCGCCCGGCGTGAAATACGGGAACTGCCACGCCGGCGTGCTGTTCCACACGTCCTGCACGGTGGGATTGTTGTTGAGGTCGATGCCGTAGATCACCGAGGTGTTGCCCAGACTGGTCTGATTGGCATAGCGCACATCGGTGTTGTCGAGGCTGAAGGCGCCGCCGTCGCCCGCGGTGTATTGCAGGAAGGTGCCGACATGTTGGGTGATGGCGCCGGCATAGAACAGGCTCAGCTGGTTGGGGAATTCGACCTGGCTGGCATCCACGCCGGATCCCGGGTGCTGCGGCAGCGAGTCGCTGACCATCACCATCAGCGACAACGGTGCCCAGCGATCGATGTCGAGACGCTTGCCGTTGTCGGCTTCCACCTTCGGCTCGTTCTGCATGGTATAGCCGAGCAGCTTGAACTGGCGGCCGAAGGGCGTGAGCTGCGGGTACGCAGTATGGCAGGCGGCGCAGGACACGCCGAGCTGCCGTGCGAACGAAGGTACCGCGTGGGCCGACGCGAGCGGCAGCATCAGGCCAAGCGCCCCGGCCGACAGCCGAAGCGAGCGATGTGGCGATATGGACATGGTGAAACCTCCCTAGCGTGAATGCCTGGACCCCTGTGAAAGGCTCGTAATTCCGCCGCCCGCCGTCGCGGGCGGGCGCCAGATTCGATTGCCGGGAGGGCGCTATCCGTGTCGCTGTCCGGCCGATGCATCGCTATATACCAATATGCTGATGGTTGCGGCGCGTAAACCACATCGAGCCGTCCGCATGACCTGCATCAAATGGACGTTGTTGCGTGCGTCGGTGCCGGTTTCGCGTGATCCCGATCAAGTCGCCGACCGCGGGGGGTGCGGATAATGGTGCCGTGATCCGCAGACATCAGGGGGCGCCATGAAGACATCGATCCGATTGTTGCAGGGCGTGCTCCTGCTGTTCGTCGTGGGCGGTTCGGTGTCGGCGACAGTGGCGGCCGCCGCGACGCAGACCGAACCCGTCACCGTACACATGCTGGTGATGGTCGACCGCTCCTCGCCCGAGGACTGGATGGTGGCGATGAATCTCCTGCGCCACACCATCCGCTATCAGGGCATCGACCATTCCGAACTCGAACTGATGGCCATCGGTCCAGGGATGAAGCTGCTGCTCAAGGGAACGCCTTATGCGCAGGATATCCAGAGTCTCGCGCAGTACGGCGTACAGTTCGTGCTGTGCCGGCGCAATCTCGCGGCCGCGCACATCCCTGTCGCGCGGGCGGCTGCGGGTGTCGGCATCGTCGGCGATTCGGTGGTCGAGCTGCAGCGGCGACAGTCGGAGGGGTGGGTGATCGCCTGGCCCTAGACGCGTGCCTACTCGCGCGTGGGCGCGGCGGATGCGCGCTGACGCGCGCGGACGAGGCCGCGTATCAGGTGCCTCAAGCGCGGCAGCGCGAGACGCGGATCGAGCAGCATGCCCGCGACCACGATGACGATCTGAGTGGTGTCGTAGACCGCGCGGTAGTGGCTTGCCCGGGCATCGTGCAGGTACAGGCTGGCGATATCGACATAGCGAATGGCAAAACCGCCATAGACGGCGGCCACCAGCAGTTCGGTCTCGAAAACGAAGCTCTTGCGGCGCCGCTCGACGAAATGCAGGGTCGACAGCAGCCCGACCGGGTAGACGCGAAAGCCCGACTGACTGTCGCGCAGGCGCTGGCCGGCCGCGAGCGATATCCAGAAATCGGCGAAGGCATTGGCGAAGCGCCGCATTCTCGGCGCGGTGGCCCGCTTGTCGCGCCGCTCGCCGAGGATCAGCGCGTCGTCGTCCGGTTTCAGCGCCGCCAGCAGGCGGGGTATGTCCTCGGGGCGGTGCTGGCCGTCGGCATCCAGGGTTACGACATGCGTGGCGCCCGCCTCCAGCGCGTGGCGGAAGCCACGCCAGAGCGCGGCCGCCTTGCCGCGATTGCCGGCATTGCGCAGCAGCGTGACGCCATCCGGCAGCGGTTGCAGGCTTTCCGCGGTACCGTCGGAGGAGCCGTCGTCCACCACGACGACATGATCGACGTGCGCGCGTGCCCCGGCCACCAATTCGGATAACGTTCGGACTTCGTTGTAGGCGGGGATAACGGCGAAGACCTTCATTCGATGGCGCCTGCAATGACGCTGAGTCGTCCGCAAATCAGAGTATGGCCGTTGGTGCTCACCTTGAAGCCGTAGATGAAGCTGCCGCCCGTCGCGATCAGCCGCTCGGCCTCGATATCGAGGCTTGCCCTGCCGTCGTCCAGGCCGCCGGGCATCCAGTCGATGTCGCGCACGGCCGCGAGTCGCCCGGCGGCAAGTGAGCGTCCCGCGCGTTGCGCCAGCAATGCGCCGTGCACCGCCGCTGCCTGGGCTGCGTATTCGATGCCATGCACGCAGCCCAGTCTGCCTGCGCGGCGCAAGGGGTTGGCGGGATTCAGGTGTGTCCGGCTGTGGCAGGCGATACGGGAATCGTCCCAAGCGGATACGGACTCGAGCAGACACATGTCGTCGGCATGAGGAATGAGTGCGGCGATGGCGGCGCGCCCGATCAACACGGCGTGTAGCGCGCGCGCATCGCGCCGTGTGCGTTCGAGGGCAGCACGACCTCGTCCGGTCGCCCGGCGGCCAGCAGCGCGAGGAGCGGCAACGCGTGCGCCGCCGCGTTGTCGCGGCGCAGGGATTCCAGGCCGGGGTCGCCGAGCGCGGTGGGTCCGCCTTTGCCAGTGCGCGGGGCGGCGTATTCGAACGTGAGTCGGGCCGCCCCGTCGTCGGCCCGGTCAAGCACCAGGGCGCAGGCGAAATGCTCGCGCGCGGGCCGTTGCATGTTCAGGGGATGAGGGATCGGTACCTCGTAGGCAACCAACAGGATAGGCCCGCCCTCGCATGACAGCTGGGTGCCTGCTTCGATCAAGCCGGCGGCAAAACTACCGTCCTGTGCGGACAGCGCGGTATAGGGAGGCACGGCGCGGGTGGCGATGGACCAGTATCCGGCCGGTGCGTTGTGGACCGAGTTGTGGAAGGCGGTGGGCGAGAGTGCGGGTGCCGGTGCACACAGTGCCTGGCAGATGCCGTGGATCACGTCGCTATCGCCACTGGACGAGGTGAAAACGGAAGCGGTGCGGGCCGGTTCGATCCCGGCGTCCCGGGCGGCCTGGTCGGCCACGTCCAGCGCCAGCCGGATGGCCGCGCTGGCACGACGGCGCTCGTTTGCAGGCAGGCGGGTCGGATTCGGGCGTGGCATTTGCGCCGCGACATAGGGTTTCCTGCCCGCGAGTACGGGCTGCGCGGTGCGCCAGTCGGGCAGGCCGGGCGCGGCGATACCGATGCCGAGTACGCGGCAGGCGATCATGTCGGGTACCCGACGATCAGGCAGGCATTGCTGCCGCCGAAGCCGAAGGCGTTGCTCATGATGCGCGCGACGGGGGTTGCCTTGCCTTCGGTCAGAACGCGGCAGACCAATTGCGGATCGACCGATGTGGTGTTGAGGCTGCCGGGCATGAGGCCCTGCTCGACGCACATCGCCGCGATCAGGGCATTGCTCGCGCCCGCCGCACCCAGGGTGTGCCCGGTCCAGCCCTTGGTCGACGCGCATGGCGTGCGCGGGCCGAAGATCGCATGTACGGCACGGTCTTCGGCGGCATCGTTGGCGGGCGTGGCGGTACCGTGCAGGTGGACGAAATCGATGTCCGCCGCCTGCAAGGCGGCGCGACGCAGCGCTGCGCGCATGGCCTCGGCGGCACCGCGTCCGTCGGGTGCCGGCGACGACATATGGTAGGCGTCGTTGCTTTCGCCATAACCGAGTATGCAGGGTGTGCCGTTGTCCTCCCGTCCTGCCGGCTCGAGCAGGGCGAAGGCGGCGGCCTCGCCAATGCTGATGCCGTCGCGGTCGACGTCGGCCGGGCGGCAGGGTGCGGACGAAACCAGTTGCAGTGCGTCGAAGCCATGCAGCGTCATGCGGCAGAGGCTGTCGACGCCTCCGACCACCGCGGCGTCGCACAGGCCGGTTTCGATATGACGCCAGGCCGTGGCGAAAACCTTGGCGCTGGACGAGCAGGCGGTCGAGACGGTCATCGCCGGGCCGCGCAGCGCCAGGCGTGTGCGCACGAAATCCGCGAGCGAGAACATATCATGGGTGTGCGCATAATCGTACCAGTCAGGCAATGGCGCATCCGAGTCCGGACGCGCCCGGTAGGCGCGTTCGGTCTGCTCGATGCCGGAGGTGCTGGTACCGACGAATACGCCGATGCGGTCGGCGCCGACGCGCGCGCGCAATGCCGCGCAATCCGCCTCGAAGCCGTCGGCGCCGAGTGCCAGCGCGGCCAGGCGGTTGTTGCGGCAGTCATAGACGGAGAACGGACCGTCCAGCGCCTGCGACTCGATGCCGTCGACCCGCCCGATCCAGGTTGTCGGGCCGTCCGTGCCGAAATCGTTCGGCCGCAGCCCGCCGCGCTGTTCGCGCAGCGCCGTCAGCGTGGCGTCGCGCCCTCGCCCAAGGGCGTTGGTCAGGGTGTATGAAGCAATCTTGAGTGCCCGCATGCCAATCCGGAAATTCGTGTCAGGACAGCGCCCGTTCGGCTGCCGGGGGAGTGCCCGGGCGTTGGGCGAGCAGCATCGCCAGCGGATAGGCGACGCCGACGCCGATCGCCGCGGTCAGGCCGAGCGCGCGCAGTACGGGCAGTGACGAAAGGGCTAGGATAGCAAATACGCCGACCGTGGAAGCCGCGCACAGGGTGAGGGCGTGCAGCGTGCGTCGCCGACCTTGCGGTGCGCTGTCGGGGCGAGCAAAGAACAACGCGTAATCGATGCTGATGCCGGCCACCATCAGCAAGGCGATCAGATGGAACAGGGTCAGGCGCTCGTCCAGCGAAACCAGCACGGCGAGGTCGATCAGCTCCGCGAGCGCAAGCGGCGCCAGCACGCGGAGGACCTCGCGCGGGTCGCGCAGTCCCACGAACAGCACCAGCAGTATCGCGGTGCCCACCAGGCCGAGCTGACCCACGGTTTGTTCACGGAAGCTGCGCATCAGGTGCGTCGATTCGGTGTGGGTGTCGAGATAGGTGACGCCCGGCATCGGGTGGGCGGCGAACCAGCCGGCCAGCGCCTGGGGCGCGCTGACGCCGATGAGCGGGATCAGCGCGTACCAGTGGCCGCCCTGCGCATACAGCAGATTGTCGACGCGGGCACCGAGCAGCGTGCCGCGAACTTCGTCCGGAGTCACCGGGGAGAGGTGCCGCGCCGCCGCCGCATCGTGCAGGAAGGGGGCGAACACGCCGGGCTTGAACGGCAGGCCGGCGAGCGCCTCTTGCAGCCGTTCGGCAAGTTGGGCGGGTGCGGGGATTGCCGCCTGACGCTGTTTCTGCACCGCGGCGGGCGGCAGGTAGCGTGCGGCCATTTCCTCGCCGCGCAGCCAGCCGCGTGCGAGCGGGGTCTTGAGCGCTTCGGCAAGCGCCAGACTGCGCTTGAGCGCGGTCTGGGCATCCGCCGCCTGAATCACCACGAGTTGACCGACGTCGGGTGCATTGAGATCGGTGCGAAGGCGCCGGTCGGTGGCGAGGCTGGCAGGACTCACCGGGCTGAGCGCGGCCAGATTGTCTTCCCACAGATGCCCTCTCTGCAGCCACAGGGCGCCGAGCGCGGTGATCGCGAGCAAGCAGGCCACGCCCCATTTGTGCCGGGCCGGCCAGCGGCAGGCGGTTTCCGACAGGTGCGTCAGCGTGCGCAGGCGCATCGTCGGTGCGTAACCGGCCGGTATGAGCTGCGGCAGCACCCAGCGCGTGACGGCAGCCGCGGCGAGCAGGCCGGCGATCGCGAACACGCCGAGTTGCATCAGTCCGCTGAAACGGGTGCCGAGCAGACCCAGGTAGCCGGCAGCGGTAGTCAGCACGCCCAGCCGCAGGGTCGGCCAGATGTGCCTCAGGCTCTGTCGTGCCGTCATTTCGCGCTGCAGGTGGCTGAACAGGTGCATCGGGTAGTCGACGGCCACGCCGAGCAGGGTCGAGCCGAAGGCCACGGTGATGCCCTGGATCTCGCCGAATCCGAGATTGACGGCCACCGCGCCGGCAAGGACGGCGCTGAGCAGCGGCAGGGCGGCGAGCAGGAGCAGGCGCACGGAACGGTATGCCAGCAACAGCAACAGGGCGAGGGCCACGCTGGCGGCGGTGCTGAACAGCTGTGCATCCGCCTTGATGGTATCGCGCGAGTGCACCGCGATGACCGGCGTGCCGCTGAGTATCAGGTGCAGGCCATGCGCCTGCGGCAGTGCGTCGAAGCGCTGGTGCAGGGCCTCCACCACATGTTGCATCGCATCCAGGTCGAGGCCGGGCGCGCGCGTCTGTACCAGCAGCAGGGCAACGCTGCCGTCCGGCGCAACCCAGACGCCGTCGCGGCGTTCGGGCTGCTGCGCCGGGCGCCAGGATTCGAGCATGGCGAGATAGCTGCCGGTGGGATCGGCGGCCAGATAGCGCCGGCTGATCATGCCGAGCGGCGAATTGAGCGCCTCAAGCTGGCGTTCGAGCGCGGCGTGCAGACCCTCGACGGTGAAATCCTCGGGCCTCACCGTGGGGCTGAGCAGATAACGCCAGGCGAACAGACGCGGGTTGTCGTCGAGACCGGGTGTAAAGGCGCCGTTGGCCACGCGGGTGAACAGATGACTCGATGCCAGGCTGTGCGCGTAGGCGCGACTGGCGGCGGCCCGGCGGACACGGTCGCCGCCGGCGATGCCGATCAGGATCGCGCGGGTGGCGGGCGAATCCTGCATCTGGGTCAGCATCAGGCGTTGCGCCTGCGTTTTGCCGGGGGGCATGAAGGCAGCCAGACTGGTGGCAAGTCGTGCGCCGCCGGCAAGGTAAAGCGCACCGGCGGCGCACAGCGCGAGCCAGATCAGCGGCCCGGTCCATCGACGTTCAGGCGGCGGGGTGGGGGCGTTCACGGATGACCTGGTGATTGAGCGTCAGCTCGCTGTGATCGCCGTCGCCCTGTTGGATGTCGATGCGGGTCAGGCGGTTGGCAACACCTTGCAGCGTGATGCCGGTGATGTACCGCGCCAGTTCCTGCCCGGTGGGCGTGAGCTGCAGGCGCCAGCCGGCGGAAGTGCCCGTCAGTTTCAGGGCGAAGTAACGGCGCAGCGTCGCGGTATTGCCCGAGAGCGTGGCGCGCAGTGCCGCGATCAGGGCTTCGAGCGGGGGATAATTGTCGAGATGCAGCCGGCGCGCCGGCTGGCTGCCGAGCACTTCGACCTCGTTGCCGCGCACGATATAGCCGCTGCCGCCATCGGCGCGCTTGGCGAGATAGTCGGGCGCACGGTAGCTGAAGCGACCGCGACTGATCAGCGGAATGTCCACGAAGCTCGAACTGCGGGTCTCGGTGTATTGCGCTGAAGCCGAAGCGATGCGCGCGAATCCGTGCATGAGATCGCCGAGGGTCCAGGTCGCCGCGGCTTGAGCCGGCCATGGCAGCAGAACGATCAGCACGGCCATGACCCCGCCCCGAAAACCGTCGACGCAAGGGCGCGCACGCTCAGGATTGCCAGTAGTCATAGAAGTTGAACCAGTTGTATGGGGCCAGGCGGGTATAGTGCTCCAGGCGTTCGGCATAGCGCCGGGTCAGCTCGGCGGTCGCCTCGTCGCGCCGACCCCGCGCCACGTCGAGCGCCGGCGTCAGCGGTTCGAAGTGAATGTCGTAGCGGTTGCCGCCGCGATAGAGGCCGAAGCATAGCAGGACCGGCGCCTTGAGCGCTGCGGCGGTCAGCAGCGGGCCTCTGGGAAAGGTGGCGGTGCCGCCGAGAAAGTCGCAGGCCAGCGTCTTGTCGCTTTCGGCAACCCGGTCCCCCAGCAGGCCGATCAGATCGCCGGCGGCCAGTCGCTCCCTGACCCGCAGCAGGGTATCGATGCCGCCGAGCGGAATCACGGTGTCGGCGATGGCTGGATTGAGCGCGCTCAACATGCGGGTCAGGGTCTGGTTGTGTTCTGGGTACATGAGCACGCGGATGGGTAGGGCGTGACGCCGTACCCCGAGCGCGCGCAGCACCTCGAAACTGCCGAGATGCGCGCCGAGCAGCAGACAGCCTTCGCCGCGCTCGACCCGACGCCACAGCTCCGCCTCGCCATGAATGCGGATGTCCAGGCCGGCGTCGCGCCCCGAGAGCAGGAACACCCGGTCGAGGATGGTGGCAGCGAAGCAGTGCATGTGGCGCGCGACGTCACGCAGCCCGGCCGGTCGGCCGAGCACGCGCGAAAGGTAGGCGCGCGACTGGCGTCGGGACTCGCCAGCGCGCAGCAGGTAGTAGGCGGTGATCGGCAGCAGGGCGAGTCTTGCGGTCCGCCGTCCCAGGTGCAGGGCGACCCAGCTGAGCAAGCCCATGGCCCAACGGTTGCTCAGCTCGGTCTGCGCAGTCCAGCGACGGCTCATGCGGTAGCAGGTACCAGGTTGAGGCTGCCTTCGACCACCGTTTTGTCCCCATGCCATCCGCGGAAGCGCAGTTGCCCTGGCCTGGCGGGTGTGAATGCCAGCAGGCAACGGACGCCCGGTGGCAGCGGGTGGCGGAATTTGGCTTCGCGAATGCCCGCGATCCGCATGCCAGGCGCGGCGGCTGCCGCCGCGGCAATCACTTCGTCCAGAATCACGACACCGGGCACCACTGGCTGCCCCGGGAAATGCCCTGCCAGGCTGGGGTGCCCGTCATCGATAAGAAATGTTGCCTCGCTCACGCCGTCAATCTGGCGCGATCGATCAGCGAGAGCAAGGCTTGCCGCGGCAGCTTGCCGGTATCGGTCCGGGGCAGAGCGGAGAGTCTGACCAGCGGGCGAGGGAGAAAGACCGGGTCCATGCGGCGGGCCAGCAATCGCAGCAAGATGGCCTCGTCCAATGTCGGTGCGACAACCAGTGCCGCGAGCCGCTCGCGTTCCGGGTCAGGCTGAATGAAGCAGCCGTCGATGACGCCTTCTATGGAAAGCAGACGGTGGTTCAGCTCACTCAGCGTGGTGCGCTTCCCGGCGATGTTGAGTAGATCGGCCTTGCGTCCGAGCAGCGCGAAGCAGCCGTCGCGATCGTGTTCGATCCGGTCCGACAAGGTTTGCGGGCGCTCGAGCTGCGGCCCTTCTATCTGCCAGTCATCGCCGGCGCGCGTGAGGCGCATGCCCTCGTAAAGTTGCCAGCATGGGTTCCGCACAGGTTCCCGGCTGGCGACCGCGCCTGCTTCGGTGAATCCGTAGATTTCATGTACTGGCGCCTCGAACAGACGCTCGGCGTCGAAGGCGAGGCCGCCGTCGAGGGGCGCGGTCGCGCACAGCAGGGCGTCGGCGGCCGGCCAGCGGAGTCCCGCGCGCGTCATTGCCCGCAGGTGTATCGGCGTCGTGACCAGCGTGCGCGGTCGCGGCAAATGGTTCAGTGCGGCGCGAATGTCTTCCGGGTAGAAGGGGTGGCCTGCGTGCACGGCATTGGGCCCTAGCATGGCGTAGAGCACGGTCGATTCCAGCCCGTACATATGTTGTGGCGGGACCGTTGCGAGCAGGTGCTGTGGGTGTTCGTCGAAGCCGAAGCGCTGCAGGGCCAGGGTCGTGCCGGTGACGAGCTGGCCCCAGGTTTTGCGGTACCCCTGGGCGCGTCCGGTGCTGCCAGAAGTGAAGATCAGGATGGCGGCCTGGGTATTTGCGATATGGGGAATGTTCTCTGGGCCGTGCGTCTTGGCGAGACGCAGCGGGTGCAGTGGGCGGTTCAATCCTTCGATCGGTCCGTCGGACAGGCAATAGGCGTCATATTCATCCGCAATTTCGTCGATCACCTCGGGCGCACGACTCGGCGGCAGCAGGCTGAGCTGCCCGCGCAACAGTGCGGCGGCAAACGCCACCATGAAGTGATAGCGGTCATGACAGAGATTGATGACGTGCGGATTGTCCGGCAGGGCGGTGGCGGCGGCGCGGACGTCGGCAAGGAAGCGTTCACGATCGACTGCATGGCCGCCCCGCCAAGCGATGGGATGGGCGCTGTCGCGTATCAGCGGTGAGGAGGGGACGCTCATGCGTACAGCAATCGCCGATAATCGAAGTGGGGCAGGCTCTTGAGGATGCGAAGCGGCCCTGCGGTGCGGCCGCGGCCCAGTACCCAAATGCGCGTCAGCCATTCGCCGATGAAAAAGCCGGCAATCAGCAGGTAAATGGCGAAATTGGTGAACCAGGACCATATCTCGATGGGCGCGGCGATCGCGATCGCCGCCGTTGCCAGGGCGAGCGCGGCGGAGAAGCAGGCCCACGCCCAGGAAACCCGGCGGCAATAGCGCGTCAGGTCCGGCGTCATTTCGGGTTCGATTTGGGCCGCGATCCGGGTAATCAGGTCCGTCTGCCCCGGCATCAGCGAACGGGCGAACCAGTACGCGACCGTCGCGTTCGCCATCACGGGCGGCAGGTAGAGCGCCCCCCGCAGGCCGAGCCAGTCGATCATCGTCAGCGTGCCGACCGCGTACAGGGTCAGTATCAGCACGTGGGTGCGTTCGCGGCGCACCATGGCCTGGCGGAAGCTCAGCGATAGCAAGGCGATCAGCAGGATGATGGCGGGGACCGGCGTGCCGTAGACAACGCCGAGGTGAGCCACGATCGGGTATGCGAGCAACAGGATTGGCCAGCGTCGCATCCGTGCCGCCCTAACGGATCCGGTTGCGCTGGATGTGTTCGGCAAGGCTGCGCAACGAGGAAAAAATGCTCAGGGTCTCGCTGTCGTCCGACTTGATCTGGAAGCCATAGCGGCCGGAGATGGCGAGCGCGAGTTCCAGCGCGTCGATGGAGTCCAGGCCCAGGCCCTCGCGAAACAGGGGCGCGTCGGGATCGATTTCGGTCACGCCGACTTCGTCGAGATTGAGTGTTGAGATGATCAGATCGGCCACTTCCTGTTCGATCCCTGCCGCTTGATCCATTGAATTCCCCCGAACTGTTCGACTATGCGCCCGCATAGCCCGGCGAGCGCCTGAAAACGGTATGCTATCTTACCAATGGGTCAGAAATGTCAAAAGCTTGCCAACGGATCGCCCGTCGGGCAGCGCCCCCGATCTTCGCACACGCCGCGCCAGCGCACCACGGACTGTTCGATGAGGCTTGATCCTCCAGCACACCCACGACGTCAGGGCCGACGACGCATGCCGTTATGCAGTCGCGGTACGTTGATGGCAGGCATGCTCGCCTGGACAACCTCGGCCCAGGCCGAGCTGCGTCCCCTGTGGGAGCTTGGCGCCGGCGTGGGGGTGACGTCCATCCCCGCGTACCGGGGCGCGCGCGGCGAGGTCAACTACATCCTGCCGTTACCCTATTTCGTGTATCGGGGGCGATTTCTGCGTTCCGATCGTCAGGGGCTGCGCGGCGTGTTCTATCAGGGCGAGCGCGTCCAGATCAACCTGAGCGCGTATGCCGGGCCTCCGGTCCAGAGCGGGCAGATTCCAGCGCGTGCGGGCATGCCGAATCTCAGCCCCAGCTTCGAAATCGGTCCTTCCCTGCAATATGTGCTGATCGAATCGCCCGATCTCGAGCTGGATCTGCGCCTGCCGGTGCGGGCGGCCTTCACGCTGTCCTTCAAGCCTATCGGCTGGATCAGCACGCCCCATCTCAACCTCACCCTGCCGGATTTCCGCGGCAGCGGCTGGATCGTGGGCGCCTCGATTGGCCCCAATTTTGCCGATCGTCGCTATCATGCCTACTTTTACGATGTGGCCACGGCCTATGCGCGCCCGGGCAGGCCAGCCTATTCCGCGACGTCGGGTTACAGCGGCAGCAGCGTATATCTGAGTGCCAGTCGACGCTTCGGCCCATACTGGGTGGGTGCCTTTCTGCGCTACGATAATCTCGCCGGCGCGAGTTTCGTGTCGAGCCCTCTGGTCGAAACCCAGCAATATCTGGCTGCCGGCATGGGCGTCAGCTGGATATTCGCCACGTCCTCGCGCCTGGTCGAAAGCGAGGAGCCCTAGTGCCGGAGCTGCCCGAGGTCGAGACCACGCGCAGGGGGATCGCGCCGCATTTGCTGGACCGCCGCATCACGGACGTGGTGGTGCGCGACGCTCGCCTGCGCTGGCCGGTGCCGCCCGAGCTGGGCGAGCAGTTGCGCGGACAGCGCATCGGAGCCGTCGAGCGACGTGGAAAATATCTGTTGCTTCGCACAGGCGTCGGCACCGCGATCCTGCATCTCGGCATGTCGGGTAGTCTGAGGGTCGTGCCGCAGGACAGCGCGCCGGCGCGACACGACCACGTCGACATTCGTCTGGCCGGCGGCATGGCCCTGCGGCTGCACGATCCGCGTCGTTTCGGCGCGTTGTTGTGGACAGTGGACCCGCCCGAGACACATCCGCTGCTGAAGAACCTGGGGCCGGAGCCGCTGTCCGACGCCTTCGATGGCGCGTATCTGGCCGCCTGCGCACATGGCCGCCGCACACCGGTCAAGGCGCTGCTGATGGATGGACGGGTCGTGGTTGGCGTCGGCAATATCTACGCCAGCGAATCGCTGTTCCGCGCGGGTATCGACCCACGGCGCGCGGCGGGCCGGATCGCCGCCGCGCGCCATGAGCGACTGGCCGCCTGCGTGCGAGAGGTGCTGGTCGAGGCGATCGAATCCGGCGGCACGACCCTGCGCGATTTCGTGCGCGAGGACGGACGACCGGGATATTTCCGAGTCAATCTGCGCGTCTACGGACGCGGCGGCGAGGCCTGCCCGCAGTGCGGGGCGGTCATCCGCAGTCTGGTGCTGGCGCAACGCAATACCTTTTACTGCCCGGACTGCCAGCGCTGAGCGAAGGTCCAATGCGTGCGATAATCCTGGCTGCATGAAGAGATGGACGAAATGAACGAGGCGCTGGACGCAATTCACGAATGCGATGTCGTCGTCATCGGCGGCGGACCCGCGGGCGCCACGACGGCCGCCCGCCTGGCCGAGCGAGGGCGGCGGGTGGTGCTGCTCGAGAAGGGGCGCCATCCCCGTTTCCATATCGGCGAATCGCTACTGCCGATGACGCTGCCGCTGCTGGAGTCGCTTGGCGTTCTCGACGAGGTGCATGCCCAAATCGGGTTGCTCAAACCTGGGGCGGAATTCAATTCGGATACCCATCCGAACCGCCGGCAGGTGTACTACTTCCGTGAAGCCTGGGACAAGCGTTATCCCTACGCCTACGAAGTGCGGCGATCGGAGTTCGACGAAGTGCTGTTCCGCAATGCCGCGCGCAAGGGGGCAGACGTGCGCGAGAGCATGCGCGTGAACGGCATCGAGTTCCGGGGCGGTGGCGGCGCACGCGTGCGCGCCATTGACGAAGCGGGCACCGAACACGTTTGGGATACGCGATTCGTGATCGACGCCAGTGGACGCGACACCCTGCTTTCGCGCCGCTTCGGCCTGCGCGAACGCAATCCGGCGCACAATAGCGCGGCGCTGTTCGGGCATTTCCGCAACGTCAAGCGCCGCGAGGGAGACGATGCCGGCAACATCAGCGTGTACTGGTTCGAGCATGGCTGGTTCTGGATGATCCCGTTGCGCGACGGCACCATGAGCGTCGGTGCCGTGTGCTGGCCGGAATATCTGCGGCGGCGCGACTGCCCTCCGGCCGAATATCTGATGCGCACCATCGCGCTGTCTCCCGGCATGCAGGCGCGCATGGTCGGCGCGGAGCTGGTTGGCGAGGTGCAGGCCACAGGCAACTTCACCTATCTGTCGAAGACGGCCTACGGGCGCGACTATCTGCTGGTCGGCGACGCGTTCGCCTTTCTCGATCCGGTATTTTCCAGCGGGGTGCATCTTGCGATCACCGGCGGTTTCGAGGCCGCGGCCACGGTGGACGCCATTCTCGACAGGCCGGGCGATGCTGCCCGACTGTGCGCGCGTTACGAACGCCGGCTTCGACGCGGCATGAAGGTCTTCTCCTGGTTCATCTACCGATTCAATACCCCCGCGATGCAGAATCTGTTTTTGTCTCCGCGCAATACCTTCCGCATGTTGGAGGGCGTGACCACGCTGCTGGCCGGCGACGTGTTCCGACGTACGCCGGTGGACATTTCCATCGGCCTGTTCAAATTCGTCTACTACGTGACCGCGCTGGCCCATTTGCCTGCGACCTGGGCCGTCTGGCGTCGGCGTCGCCGCAATCGCGCGCTGGTCTTCGAGGGCGGCACCCTGCCGGTGGACCGGGAATGAACGCAGGTCTCATCCCCGCGTACACCGGCCCCTTCGGCATGGCGTACGTGCCAGACGAAGCGCGTGCGGAGCTGGTCGGCGACCGACACACGCTGGCCCTGATCGATTTCGGTGCCAGGCTGCGTCCGCCGGACGGCGTGGCCGACTTTCCGGTGCTGCTGCCGCAGATCGGCGGTCCGAGGGTCTGCGAGTACTGGCACAGTGCGGAGCCGGTCGTGCACGACCGCTACGGTCGATTCGAAGGCGCCCGCACTTCCGAATTGCTGTTCCTGCGCGCGCTGCAGCCCGATTCGGCGCACATCGAGCACGAGGCGCAGACGATGTACGCGGCGTTGCTGGAAACGTTGCGCGCGTCGGGTTACCCCTATCTGGTGCGCGTGTGGAATTATCTGCCGCGAATCAATCTGGAGGAAGCCGGTCGGGAACGCTATCAATCCTTCTGCGTCGGCCGTGCGGCCGCGCTGGAGGCACTGCGTGCGCTGGACGACGCCCGGTTGCCGGCCGCCAGCGGATTGGGGTCCTGCGCCGGCGGGTTGCAGATTTTCGCCGTGGCCGCGCGCGAGCCGGGCGTGCAGATCGAGAATCCGCGGCAGGTCAGCGCCTTCCGTTATCCGCCGCGCTACGGACCGCGCAGCCCCTCGTTCTCGCGGGCCACGCTCAAGCACTGGCGCGAGGGCGTGCACCTGTATATCTCCGGCACGGCCAGCATCGTCGGCCATGCTTCGTTGCACGAAACCCTGGAATCCCAGCTCGGCGAAACGCTGGCCAATATCGAGGCGGTGGTGCGCGAGGCGCACCGGGCCGAGGGTCTGGCGATCCGCACGCCCGACGAGCTGAGTCTGATCAAGGTGTATCTGCGCGACCCAGCCGATGCACCGGCTGCGGAAGCTTGGCTGCGCGAACGCCTCGGCCCGCAGCTGCCGATGCTGTTTTTGCATGGCGACGTGTGCCGATCTGAACTGCTGGCGGAAATCGAGGGCGCCTACTTCGGCGAAGCGGACTGACTCGCCCGCTTCGGATGCTAGCGACCCTGCGCGATCAGGCGCTCGTATTTGGCTTGCAGCATCTCGCGGGTTTCCACGCGCTCGGGATCCTTGGGGATGCAGTCCACGGGGCAGACGTCCTGGCACTGGGGCGAGTCGTAATGACCCACGCACTCCGTGCACAGGTCCGGGTTGATCTCGTAGATTTCCTCGCCGGGCGAGATGGCGGCGTTGGGGCATTCGGGTTCGCAGACGTCGCAGTTGATGCATTCGTCGGTGATGTACAGAGCCATGATGGCGATTCCTCGAAGCTTCGTTACGCGGGGTTTGCCGTCGATGTTACCGCAAGGTCGGCTGTTTGAAGCGCGAAATCAATGCCTTTTGCACGGCCGGCGATACGAAGTCCGAAACGTCTCCGCCGAGACGTGCGATCTCGCGCACCAGGCTTGATGAAATGAAGCCGTAGGCTTCGTCCGGCGTCAGAAAGATGCTTTCGATGCCGGGGTCGAGCTTGCGATTCATGCTGGAAAGCTGAAACTCATGCTCGAAGTCCGAAACCGCGCGCAGGCCGCGCAGGATGAGGCTCGCCTGCTGCTCGCGCACGAAATCGACCAGCAGGCCGCTGAAGCCGGTGACCTCGACGCCGGGCACGTCAGCCAGCGATTCGCGCGCCAGCGCCACGCGCTCTTCCAGGCTGAAGGTCGTCTGCTTGCCGCTGTCGGCGGCCACGCCGACGACGATGCGATTGAACACGCGGCTGCCGCGCCGGACCAGGTCGGTGTGTCCGTTGGTGATCGGGTCGAAGGTGCCGGGATAGACGACGGCCTGGCTCATGGACTCACTCGCACTCGAATCGGGACGGCATCTTGATACAGGTATCGCGGCAAGCGCAAGGCCGGATTCAGGGGCGCGCCTTGATGCCCGCCGCGTGTGCGTCGGCCGCAAGGCCCGTGCCGGCTCGCATCAAATGGGCTTGGCGCCCGCGGATCAGTTGGCCCGCGGTGACCAGATGTACGCCTTCCGCGGCCAGTTGCGGCAGGCGCCTGCGCAGAACCTCGAGGGTGGCCGCATAGGGGTGGCCGATGGCGATCGCGCTACCGCGCGCGCGGGCGATGGCGATGGCCTTGTCGAGCTGGCGATCGATATAGGCGGGTTCGCGGACGTCGTCCAGAAAGATGTCGCGCGCGGCGGACGGAATGCCGGCGCGGCGGGCCTCCTCAAGCGCCGCCGACTGCGGCGTGGTCAGGCTGTCGATGAAGAACAGGCCGCCGATCTGGCGGATATCCTGCATCAGCCAGGCCATGTCGCCGGCGTTCTGGGTGAGCAGGCTGCCCATGTGGTTGTTGATCCCGGCCACATGCGGCAGCGAGGCGAGGTCGGCGAGCAGGGTTGCGCGGATTTCGCTGCGTGTCATGTGCAGGGTCAGTCCGCCGGGGCCGAGCGGATGAGGCTCAAGGCTCTGCATGGGCAAATGCAGCATGATCTGCTTGCCGGCACGATAGGCGCGCCGCGCCAGCGATGCGGCATAGGGCGTATCCGGCAGAAAGGCCAGCGTTACCGGCCCCGGCAGCTCGGCGGCCTGCAGGCCGAGCGGGCGGTCGTAACCGACATCGTCGATGATGATGGCGATTTCGGCGGCCCGCGCCTCGCCCAGCAGCGCCGCGGCGGTCAGCAGCAGCGCGAGCAGACGCAGGCCGATGCGCATCGCCCGGCTCAGCCGCTGGCGGCGGCGCCGAAGCCTCGGCTCAGCACCAGGCTCTTGAGCACGGTGAGCGCCTCATAGAGCTGGAAGTCCGTGCGCGCGAGCCCGGGGTCGCCCTTGCCGTTGCGCAGGTTCTGGTCCTTGCCGTCGGGATTGGCCAGGTGGCCGGCGAGATCGGCCTCGCGCAGGGCCTGGAAGCCGTCGCTGAGGGATTTGCCAACGGCGAGCGGCTCGACCACGATGTTCGGTTCGATGCCCTCGGCCTGGATCGAGTGGCCGTTGGGCGTGAAATAGAGCGCGGTGGTGAGTTTGACCGCGGTGTCGTGCGAAAGCGGCAGCACCGTCTGCACCGAACCTTTGCCGAAGGTGCGCGTGCCGACGATCAGTGCCCGGTGGTTGTCCTTGAGCGCGCCGGAAACGATCTCGGCCGCGGAGGCCGTGCCGCCGTTGACCAGCACCACCATCGGCGCGCCGTGCAGGATGTCGCCGGGCGTGGCCTCGTAGCGCAGGTCTGCATCGGACATGCGGCCCTTGGTGTAGACGATCAGGCCGTGATTGAGGAAGGCGTTGGAAACGCCGACCGCGGCATTGAGTACGCCGCCGGGGTTGTTGCGCAGGTCGAGCACGAGCCCCTTGAGCGCCCCTTTGTTCTCATGATCGAGCTTTTCCACGGCCTTTTTCAGGCTGGCTGCGGTGTTGGCCTGGAAGCTGGTGATGCGCACGTAGCCGTAGCCCGGTTCGAGCATCCGGCTCTTGACGCTGTCGACCCGAATGACCTCGCGCTTGAGGGTGAAGTGCAGCGGCTTGCTGACGCCTTCGCGCGCGACTTCGAGCTTGACCTCGGTGCCGGGCTTGCCGCGCATCATCTTGACGGCTTCGTCCAGGCCCATGCCTTGTACGGAAACGCCGTTGATGCGGGTGATGATGTCGCCCGATTTGATGCCCGCGCGCTGCGCCGGCGTGTCGTCGATGGGCGAAACGACCTGGATGAAGCCGTCCTTGATGCCGACCACGAGCCCGAGGCCGCCGAATTCGCCGGTGGTATCGATCTGCAGCTGCTTGAAGGCTTTTGCGTCGAGGTAGGCCGAATGGGGGTCGAGCCCCGTCAACATGCCCTGGATGGCGTTGTCGAGCAGTTCCTTGTCGCTGACCGGCTTGACGTAGTCCTGCTTGATGCGCTGGAAGATCTCGCTGAATGTCTGCAGTTCCTTGAGCGGGAGCGCGTATTGCGCGGCCTTGTCGGAGGATGCTGCTGGACCTTCGGCGGCCATCGCTGCGCCCATGCCCGGGCCGATACCCAGGGTCAGCGTCAGACACAGGGTGCTCAGGGTGCGGAATCTGGACGTCATGCGGTGCTCCAAGGCAGGGGCCCCGGAGGCTGGCGGGGCGGTGGTTCGGATTCTACCATTTTGGCCGGCCAAGGTCCGCCGTGCGGTACGGGATTTCGGCGGCTCAGGGATGCCCGCTGCACCAGCGTTCCGGGTTGAGCGGGCGGCCGTTGCGGCGGATTGCGAAATACAGCCCGCTGCTGCGTACGCCGCCGCTGTCGCCCACGCTCGCCACCACTTCGCCGGCGCGTACCCAGGCCCCCACCGGTCGGTAGATCGCCTGGTCATGGCCATAGAGGGTCATGTATCCCTTGCCGTGGTCGATGATGAGCAGCAGTCCGTACCCGCGCAGCCAGTCGGCGAACACCACGCGGCCCGCATCGACGGCCCGGATGGGCGTGCCGGGCTTCGCGCTGATGAAAGTGCCTTGCCAGCGCAGCGCGCCGTCGCTGCCGTCCCTCGGTTCGCCGTAGCGGGCGGCGATGCTGCCGGCCACCGGCCAGGGCAGGCGACCGCGCAGCGTGTCGAAGGGGGCATGGTCGAGGGCGTTGATCGAGGCGCTGCTGGCGACCGCGCGATTGATGGAGTCGACCACGTCCTGCAGCCGCTTGGCGTTCTGCTTGAGATTGGCCAGGTGGGCCTTTTTGTCGCTGATGCTGCGGTCGAGCTGGGCCAGCGCGAGCCGCCGCTGGCGCTCCGCCTGTGCCAGTTCGGTCTGGTGTTGCCGCTGCTGGGCGAGCGTGGCGTTGAGCGCGCGGGTTTCCGCCTTGAGCGCCTGCTGGGTCTTGATCAATCCCGCGAGATGCTGTCGGGCACTGGCGATCTCCCGCATGCGGGCGCGGTTGAGGTAGTCGTAATAGGTGAGCATGCGGCTCAGCCTGGCGGGGTCTTCCTGGTTCAGCAGCAGCTGAAGTCGCGGCTGGCGGCCGGCCTTGTAGGCGGATACGACCTGGGCGCTCAGTGCTTCGATCTGTTTCTTCAGGCGGGCCTGTTGCCGGTTTGCGCGTGCCATCAGCGTGCCCAGGCGCGCCTGTTGTCCGCTCAGTTTTGCGCGCGTCTGCCGCAGTGCCTGTTCGGCGGCGCCGATCGCCTGTTCGCTGCGCCGTAGCTGCGCTTCGACGCGGCCACGCTGTCCCTGAGCTTTTTCGAGTTCGCGCGTGACGGTCTGAATGCGGTTCTGGATGTCCTTGAGCTTGTGGCTGGTGCCGTTGTCGGCGCGCGCAACACCGGTGGTGGCCAGTAGCGGCCATGCAACGAGGGCCGCGAGGGCGGCCGCTCTTGGGGTGGTATAAAAACGACTAGCCCGCATGGATTGTTCAGGGTAATAATTAAGGAGTTGGTAATTTACGAACGCAGCGCGCCGAAGCAAGCCAGTATACCCATCCGGATCGCGGGGATGGCGTCCGTCCGACAGAGCCGGTGCGCCGATGCCCGACGCCACCGGTTGAAGCGCCGGGATGGGTTGATCGGAAAGTGCTAATATTATTCAGCGGTTGATCCGGCACCCGCGCCACCGATAAGGTCAGAAGCATGGAAGTCCTGAACTCCGAATTGATGACGCTCGACGAGGACATCGACCGTGCCTCGCGTTCCCTCAAGGCCATGTCGCACCCCCTGCGCCTGAAGATTCTCTGCACCCTGGGCGACCAGGAAATCAGTGTGCAGGATATCGTCGACAGCGTGGGCACCTCGCAGAGCAATATTTCGCAGCATCTCGCGATCCTGCGCGACAAGGGCATTCTGGCCTCGCGAAAGGACGCCAACAAGGTGTTCTACCGCGTGAGCGACCACCGTACCCTGCGCCTGATCGGCATGATGCAGGAAGTCTTCTGCAGCAGCGGTATATAGCGCCCTGACATTGGGCTATAGTGCCGCTTTTGTCAGCTTGGGGTTCCGGGTCTCATGCAAGCCTATCTTCAGTTCGTAGCCAACAATCCGATACCGTTCGTGGCCTTGGTTTTCAACGTCGCGATGATCGTGTGGGTGGAGTTTTCCCGCATGACCAGCGGCGTCAAGCACTTGAGTGCGGGCGAGGTGGTGCGGCTCATGAACAGCGACGACGCTATCGTGCTGGATGTGCGTGACGACAACGAGGTGCGTGAGGGCATGATCGGCAAGCCCAAGCACATCCCGCTGTCTTCGCTGGCCAAGCGTCTGGTGGAGCTGGAGAAGCACCGCGACAAGACCGTGATCGCCTATTGCCGTTCGGGTAACCGCTCGTCGCAGGCGTGCCGGATGCTGCGCAAGGCCGGCTTCGAAAAGGTGGTCAATCTGCGCGGCGGCATGCTGGCCTGGCGCGACGCCAATCTGCCCGTGCGCAAGCGCTGATTCCATGAGTGTCGTCGTCCTGTACACCACCGAGTACTGCCCCTACTGCGTTGCCGCGCGCCGGCTCCTCGATGCCAAGGGCGTCGGCTACGAGGACCGCAAGCTTGAGGGGCGCTACGATCTGCGTGCCGAAATGGAGGCACGCAGCGGACGTACCAGCGTGCCGCAGATCTTTATCGGCGACCGCCACGTCGGCGGCTTCGACGATATGGCCGCGCTGGAACGGCGCGGCGAGCTCGATCCGTTGCTCGAGGCGTCGGGCGCGATCTGAAATGGTGTGGCGCAGTTCGCATTGAAGGCGGTTGGCGGTTCCGCCGCGCGCTGCGAGCGATTACCATAGCCCCCCGACATTCCCTGCCTCGAGAAGACCGATGACCGACGAAAACAGCAACGCCGAAGCGATCGACCAGCAGTTTGGCATCCAGAAAATCTACTTGAAGGACGTTTCCTTCGAGTCGCCGGACGCCCCGCAGGTATTCACGCGCGAGTGGCAGCCGGAGGCCGAGGTGCAGCTGAACGTCGCGCACCAGGCGTTGGATGCCGGTGTATGGGAAGTCGAGCTGCAGGTGACCGTGACGGCCCGTTCCGGCGAACGCACCGTCTATCTTGCCGAGATCAAGCAGGCTGGTGTGTTTACCGCGCAGAACATTCCCGACGAGCACATGGGGCATCTGCTGGGCAGCTATTGCCCGAATCTGCTGTTCCCGTTCGCGCGCGAGGCGGTCTCCGATCTGGTCGCCAAGGGTGGCTTCCCGCAGCTTCTGCTCGCGCCGATCAACTTCGATGCCCTCTACATGCAGCAGCTAGAGCAGCAGGGCGCGGGCGAAGAAGCGGCGAACACCAGCCACTAAGCAGCAGGGACCATGCAAGGCGAGGCACCGCTGGCCGTACTCGGTGCCGGCTCATGGGGCACGGCCGTTGCCGTGCTGCTGGCCGGCAACGGCCGCCCTTGCCTCCTTTGGTGCCGCGATCCGACGCACGCCGCGGATATGGCCGCCAGCCGGCGCAACGCGCGCTACCTCGGCGATATCGAATTGCCGGCTGGCCTCACGCCGACGGCCGATCTCGATCATGTGCTGGCGCGCGCGCGCGACTTGGTGCTCGCGATCCCCAGTGCAGGCTTCCCGGAGTTTGTCGAAGGCCTGCGCGGGCGTTTGCCGGACGAGGCCCGACTGGCCTGGCTGACCAAGGGCCTGGCTCATGAAAACGCGGACACATTGGATCGGGTCGTCGCCCGGGTGTTGGGCGACGACCGACCTCGCGCGGTCATTTCCGGGCCGAGTTTCGCGGCCGAGGTCGCGCGCGGTCAGCCGACCGCCGTCACCGTGGCTTCACCCGATCCCGCCTATGCCGAAATGGTGGCGGGCTGGCTGCGCAATGCGGTGTTTCGCGTCTACACCAGCGACGATATGCTGGGCGTCGAGCTGGGTGGGGCGCTCAAGAACGTCCTGGCGATTGCGGTCGGCATTTCCGATGGCCTGGGATATGGCGCCAATGCGCGGGCGGCGCTGATCACCCGCGGCCTGGCGGAACTGATGCGTCTGTTCGAGGCTGCGGGGGCCAGGCCGGAAACCCTGATGGGGCTGTCTGGGCTGGGGGATCTGGTGCTGACCTGCACCGACGACCAGTCGCGCAACCGACGTCTTGGATTGGCCCTGGGGCGAGGCGAGACGCTGGCGGCGGCCCGGCGAGCGATCGGGCAGGTCGTGGAAGGTGCGACGACCGCGGAGGCCGTAATGCGCGTTGCCCAGCGCTACGGCGTGGAGTTGCCGATCTGCGAGCAGGTCTATCGCGTGATTCACGAGGGTGTGCCGGCGCCCGCCGCCGTACAGGCGCTGCTGGCGCGCGATCCGCGCCCGGAGCTGGGCGCGTCCTTCGCCGGCTAGGCGGTTTCAGGCGCCGCCGGCGTAACCGTTCTGCCGCCAGGCCTCGAACACGGTGACCGCCACGCTGTTGGAAAGATTCAGGCTGCGGCTATGTGGCCGCATCGGCAGACGCAATCGTTGTTCGGGCGGGTAGGCGTCGAGCACGGCATCGGGCAGGCCTCGCGTCTCCGGGCCGAACACGAAGGCATCGCCCGCGGCGAAACGGACGTCGGCGAGCGGACGCGCGCCACGGGTGCTCATGGCGAAGCTGCGCGGCGGGCGCACGGTTTCGGCGAAGGCCAGCAGGCTGTCATACTCCTGCACCTGCGCCCACTCGTGGTAGTCCAGCCCCGCACGGCGCAGGCGGCGGTCGTCGAGCGCGAAGCCCAGCGGGCGGATCAGATGCAGCTGGCAGCCGGTATTGGCGCAGAGGCGAATCACATTGCCCGTGTTGGGCGGGATTTCGGGTTGATAGAGGACGACGTGGAACATGAGCGAGCGCGGTAGCGACCCCCGGTTGGCGGTGGATTTCTGCGGTCTGAAGCTGGCGACACCGTTGGTGCTGCTGTCGGGCTGCGTCGGCTTCGGCGAAGAATACACGCGCGTGGCGGGCTACTCCAACCGCGACGTGGGCGCGATCTGCCTCAAGGGCACCACCGAGGCGCCCCGCCTCGGCAACCCTGCGCATCGGGTATACGAAACGCCGGCGGGTATGCTCAATGCCATCGGCCTGCAGAACCCGGGGGCGGCCAAGGTGGTGGACGAAATCCTGCCGACGCTGGATTTCGGCGAGACGCGCTACATTGCCAATGTCTCGGGATCGACCGTGGAGGAGTACGAGGCGGTGACGCGGCGTTTCGACGACTCGCCCATCGACGCCATCGAGATCAACATCTCCTGCCCCAACGTCAAGGAAGGCGGCGTCGCCTTCGGCAACGACCCCGACATGTCGGCGCGGGTGGTCGAGGCATGCCGCCGGGCCACGGACAAGCCGCTGATCACCAAGTTGTCGCCGAACCAGACCGACATCGCCGAAAATGCGCGCCGTTGCATCGAGGCGGGCACCGACGCCTTTGCGGCGATCAATACACTGATGGGCATGGCCATCGATATCCATGCGCGCAGGCCGCATATCGGCAACAATCAGGGTGGGTTGTCAGGGCCGGCGATCAAGCCGATCGCGCTGCTCAAGGTCTGGCAGGTACACCAGGTTGCGAAAGCGCACGGCGTGCCGATCATCGGTCAGGGCGGGGTGGCCAGCGCAGAGGATGCGATCGAATTCCTGCTCGCCGGCGCATCCGCGATCGGCATCGGCACGGCGCTGTTCTACGATCCCCTGATCCTGCCGCGGATCAACGCGGGCATGCTCGCTTACATGGAGCGCCATGGCGTGTCCCATGTCAGCGAGCTGGTCGGTGCGTTGGTGCCCAACGGGCCGGGCAGCGCCTGCGTCTGAGGCGGAAGGGAGGCTAGTCCTCCTCTTCCTCGTGGCCGTCGTCCTCTCCGACCGCCATGTCCAGTTCCTTTATCTTGCGCGTGAGCGTATTGCGCCCCCAGCCAAGCAGTTTGGCGGCGTCCTGGCGGCGTCCGCCGGTGCGCCGGAGCGCGACTTCGATCAGGATGCGTTCCATGCGCGGAGTGGCCATGTCGAGCAGGGGGTGCTCGTTGAGCGCGGCCTGCCGCTCCGCCCAGCGGGTCAGCGGGTCCTCCCAGTCCAGCCCACCCTCCTCGACGCTGACCTGACGCAGTTCCGGCGGCAGATCCTCCATGTGAATCTCGTTGCCGGAAGCCATCACGGTCAGCCAGCGGCAGGTGTTTTCCAGTTCGCGTACGTTGCCGGGCCATTGGTATCGGCGCAGGTACTCGCTGACCTCGGGCCGCGGCGACTTGGGGCTGGCCTGCAGCTCGTCGGCGGCCTGCTTGAGGAAATGGTCGAGCAGCAGCGGTATGTCCTCGCTGCGTTCGCGCAGCGGCGGAATGCGGATGCGGATCACGTTCAGGCGGTGGAAAAGATCCTCTCTGAACAGGCCTTCCTTGACGCGCTTTTCGAGATCCTGATGCGTGGCCGCGATGATGCGTACATCGACGCGGATCGGCGTGTGCCCACCGACGCGGTAGAACTCGCCGTCGGCTAGCACGCGCAGCAGGCGGGTCTGCAGTTCGGCGGGCATGTCGCCGATCTCGTCGAGAAACAGGGTGCCGCCATCGGCCTGCTCGAAGCGCCCGCGTCGTTGTGCCTGGGCGCCCGTGAAGGCGCCGCGCTCATGTCCGAAGAGTTCGGATTCGAGCAGGTCGCGCGGGATCGCGGCGGTATTGAGGGCGATGTACGGTCCAGCAGCACGAGGGCTGTGACGGTGCAGCGCGCGCGCGACCAGTTCCTTGCCGGTGCCGGATTCGCCCGTGATCAGCACGGTGATGTTGGAGCGAGCCAGCCGACCGATGGCGCGGAACACCTCCTGCATCGCCGGCGCTTCGCCTAGGATTTCAGGGGTTTCCTCACGTGTCGCGTCGAGCTCGGCGCCGGTCGATTGCTGGCGCGCGCGCTGGCAGGCGCGGCGTGCCAGCTCGACGGCCTCGTCGACGTCGAAGGGCTTGGGCAGATATTCGAAGGCTCCGCCCTGATAGGCCGCGACCGCGGCGTCGAGATCCGAATGCGCGGTGATGATGATGACGGGGATTTCGGGATACTGCGTGCGCAGGCGCTCAAGCAGGGCGAGGCCATCCTGGCCCGGCATGCGGATGTCGCTGATGATCACCCGGGGGCGCTGCTGCTCCAGCTGGCGCAGCACGGATTCGGCATCCTCGAAGACGGCGACGTCGAAACCAGCGCCGCCGAGTGCGCGCTCCAAGACCCAGCGGATGGAGCGGTCATCGTCGACGACCCAGATCGTGTCCTTGCCCTCGCTCATGTTTCGTTCCCCAGTGGGAGCAGAATGGTGAATTGTGTGTGCCCTGGCCGAGATTGACATTCGATCAATCCTCCATGCTGGGTAATCAGTGACTGGGAGATGGCCAAACCGAGTCCTGTGCCTTCTGCGCGCCCGGATACCATGGGGTAGAAGATGCGGTCGAGCATGCCCTCGGGTACGCCCGGTCCATCGTCGACCACATGGATGACGGCGACCAGACGGTGGCGGACGCTGCCGATGGTGTGATTGCGCGTAATGCGCGTGCGCAGCAGTATCCGGCCGCTTTCGCCGACCGCGTGCACGGCGTTTTGAAGGATGTTGAGAACGGCTTGGAAGATCATGTCGCGGTCGAACATGAGCTCGGGGATGCTCGGGTCGTAGTCGGTCGCGAGGCTGATGCCGGGAGGCAGGTCGACGTTGACCAGCTGACGGGCGCGTTCGAGTACCTCGTGGATATTGCTGATGTTCATGCGCGGGCGGCTGTTGGGGCCGAGCATGCGGTCGACCAGGCCACGCAGGCGGTCGGCTTCGGCGACGATGATCCGGGTGTACTCCCGCAGATCGTCCGCGATGAGCTCGCGCTCCAGCAGCTGGGCGGCGCCGCGCAGGCCGCTCAGCGGATTCTTGATTTCGTGCGCGAGTCCTCGAAGTAGCTCGCGTGCGGTCGATTGCTGGCTGAGCAAACGCTTTTCGCGGGTGATGCGCAGCTGGCGATCGATATGGCTGAGTTCCAGCATGACGCCGTCAACGTGTTCGCCGATGATCCAGGGCGTGATGGTGCAGTCGACGTTGGTCTGCCGATGGCCTGGCAGGTGCAGGAGCTTTTCGCGCTCGGTCAGGGGATGCGCGGTGGCCACGGCCTCGCGCAGGGCGAGGATAAAGGCCTCGTCGCCGGGAAACAGCAGTTCGGCCGGGCTGCCGATCACATTCTGCGCGCTGTGTTCGAGCAGCATTTCGCCCGCGGGGTTGAGCAGCCGCAGGATTAGTCCGCTGTCGAAGTACAGAATCGCGGTCGTGAGGTTGTCGAGTATCTCGGCTTCGCTGGGAGCCATGGATGTTGGCGGCGTCATCGTTGTCATCATGGCACTGGCAAGCAAAAAGCGCGCCGTGCGTGCCGGCGGCGGCAGCCTTGCATGCACGGCAATCGCGCACGCTTATTATGCACCTAAATGGTGCATGCCGGGCGACAGGGGTGGGCCGGTACGGCCGTGTCGGTCAGTTGGGCGCGTGGAATTGCGGCGCGCGCGGCATCATGGGGGCGCGCGGCGCCTGATTCGCGGCTCCGCTGGCATTCGACGTGGCGCCGTTTGTGGGCGATTGTCCGGGATTGAACAGCACCGAGTGGCGCAACACGCTGAAGGTGACGCCCGGTGAGCGGATGGCGATGCCACCGGCGCGGCCTTCGACGGCGGCGTAGAGCGTATGGCTACCACGGTCGACATTGTGCAGCGGAATCTGGGTGGAGGTGCCGCTGTAGACCTGCGCGCCATCCATGAACAGGCGAATGCGATCGCCGGGCATGAGCGCGGGCATCAGGTTCAACGAAACCGTGATGTCGCCATTGTTGGCGCGTATCGCCTGATTGTTGGCCGGCGAGGTGATGGTCAGCGCACGATAGGCTGAGCGTTGGTTGCCGTTTCCGGGGGCGAGGCCCGGGGGTGGCGAGAGCGGCTGCTGCGGCGTCTGAATGGTGTCGAGTGGGTGATTGAGCTCGAGTTTTTGCGCCTTGCCGTTGGGAGGCGGCGTGTCGGAAAAGACGACGTCGCCCTGGGCGTTGACCCAGCGGTAGATGGTTGCCTGTGCGGTCGCCGTGACGAGCAGCAGGCTGAGGACGAGTAGCGCGCGCAGCATGGGGCAGAGCATAGGCCTGCGACGGGCTTGGCTGCAAGTGGCCGGTTTTGCGGGACTATCCAAAAAAGAAGGGCGCCCCGGCGGGGCGCCCTTCGTCCGATCCTCAATACAGGCAGATCAGATGCTGTAGTACATGTCGAACTCGACAGGATGCGTGGTCATGCGCATACGGGTAACCTCTTCCATCTTGAGGTCGATGTAGGCGTCGATGGCATCGTCGCTGAACACGCCGCCGGCGGTGAGGAAGGCGCGATCCGCGTGCAGGGCCGCAAGCGCCTGATCCAGCGCATGACAGACCTGGGGAATCTTCTTCTCCTCTTCGGGCGGCAGGTCGTACAGGTTCTTGTCCATCGCGTCGCCGGGATGGATCTTGTTCTGAATGCCGTCGATGCCGGCCATCATCATCGCGGTGAAGGCGAGGTAAGGGTTGCCGGTCGAATCGGGGAAGCGGACCTCGATGCGGCGCGCCTTGGGGCTGGAAACCCACGGAATGCGGATGGAGGCGGAACGGTTGCGTGCCGAGTAGGCCAGCATGACCGGCGCTTCGAAACCGGGTACCAGGCGCTTGTAGCTGTTGGTCGAGGCATTGGTCAGCGCGTTGATGGCCCGCGCATGCTTGATGATGCCGCCGATGTAGAACAGCGCGGTTTCGGACAGGCCGCCGTACAGGTCGCCGGCGAACAGATTCACGCCGTCCTTCGCGAGCGACTGGTGGACGTGCATGCCGTTGCCGTTATCGCCGACCAGCGGCTTGGGCATGAAGGTCGCGGTCTTGCCGTAGTTGTGGGCGACGTTATGCACCACGTACTTGAGGATCTGATTCCAGTCCGCACGCTTGACCAGGGTGTTGAACTGGGTGCCGATCTCGCATTGGCCGGCGGTGGCGACTTCGTGATGGTGGACTTCGGTGGGCACCCCCATTTCCTCGAGCACCAGGCACATGGCCGAACGCAGGTCCTGCAGCGAGTCGACCGGCGGCACCGGGAAGTAGCCGCCCTTGACGCCGGGGCGATGGCCGATGTTGCCTTCCTCGAAGACCTTTTCGGAGTTCCAGCCGGCCTCGTCGGAGTCGATCTTGTAGAACGCGCCCTGCATGTTCGCGCCCCAGCGGATATCGTCGAACACGAAGAATTCGGGTTCGGGGCCGAAGTAGGCCGTGTCGGCGATGCCGGTGGACTTCAGGTAGGCTTCCGCGCGCTTGGCGATGGAGCGCGGGTCGCGCTCGTAGCCCTGCATCGTGGACGGCTCGATGATGTCGCAGCGCAGGTTCATCGTGGTCTCGTTGAAGAACGGGTCGATGACCGCGGTATCGGCGTCGGGCATCAGGATCATGTCGGAGGCCTCGATGCCCTTCCAGCCGGCGATCGAGGAGCCGTCGAACATCTTGCCGTCCTCGAACAGCGATTCGTCGATCGTGTGTGCCGGCACGCTCACGTGCTGTTCCTTGCCGCGGGTGTCGGTAAAGCGGAAATCGACGTATTTGACGTCGTGTTCCTTCATCATGTTGAGAACGTCATTCGGGGACATGCTTATAGGCTCCTCACGCGTGGTTCGTTAGATGTAGTCCTGACTGGCAGCTCTGTTGGCGGTCGAGCCCCACCGTATGATGCGTTTCATAAGCACAAAAAATGCCAAGACAAGCGCCTGAGCGGGCGCAGGTGCCGCCGCCGCGCGCCGGAATGGCGCTCTATCATGGTGCGCTAACGCCCATGGCGCACTTATTTGGTGCATTCGTGGCGAAAGTAGACCCTGACTTCGCCGATTTCCGGTAACTGTTTGCTGGTCGAAATGAGCTGCTCCGCGACCTCGTGCACCGAGTCGGTCGCTTCCGACGGCCCGCGAAGCGGCATGAATAGGTCGAGGTGGGCCCGCCCGTTGAGGTAATGCAGGTGGACATTCTCGAGGTTCGCCGCTGCCGGGATATCTTTCCACTGCTGACGCAGCGCTGCAAGCAGGGCCTGTCGCAGCGGCAGATGCATGCAGCTGGCCTCGCGCTCGTCGTCCTCGGGATCGACATGCACGGTCACGTCGGAGACGTGCTCGAAATGGGTGATCAGGTGGTCGCGTACCGCTTCGCCGATATGGTGGCCTTCCGAGACGCTGATGCGCGGGTTGACCTGAATGTGCACGTCCGCGAGCGCCTCGCCGCCCATGCGACGGGTGCGCAGCATGTGCAGGCTCTTGACGCCGTCCAGCGCGAGGATGCTGTCGCGTATGGCTTCGACCTCGTCGGCGTCGAGGCCGGTGTCGATCAGTTCGCGCACGCCGCTGGTGGCAAGCTGCCAGCCGATCCGCAGGATCATCGCCGAGACCGCGATGGCGGCAATGCTGTCGAGATGCTCGAAACCGAGCAGGGTGCCGCCGATGCCGGCAAACACGATCAGCGACGAGAGTACGTCGGAGCGATGATGCCACGCGTTGGCCTTGAGCAGGTTGGATTTGACCCGCTTGGCAACGTGCATGGTGTAGTGGTACAGCGATTCCTTGGCGGCGATGGCCAGCAGGGCGAATGCCAGGGCAACGGGTTCGGGGCCGGGGCCGTGCGTTGGCTGCAGCAGGTGGCTGAATGCCTCGATGGCGATGCCTGCGGCCACGCCCATGAGCGCGAGCCCGACCACGACGGAGCCCAGGGTTTCGATGCGCCGATGCCCGTACGGATGCTCGTCGTCGGCATCCTGGCTGCCGTGTTTGGCGGCAAGTAGAACGACGACGTCGCTGGCGAGATCGGACAGGGTGTGCAGGCCGTCGGCGACCAGCGCCTGGGAGTGCGCCATGAGTCCGCCAGCGATCTGTGCCGTGGAAACGATCAGATTGATCAGGGAGCCGATCAGGGTGACGCGGCGTATGGCGCCGAAGCGGGCGTCAGAGGGGGCGATGTCGATGGTTTCCATGGGGCCTGGGTCTCGCGTCGGGCTGGGAATTATGCCACCGGCACGGGCGCAATACCCATGCCGGTCGCGTCAGGCGCTGTCGTCGCCCGTTCGTACCTCGATCAGCAGGACGACCTCGCCGTCTTGCTGTCGGGATTCCAGTACGCGGTGTCCATGCACGCGACACCAAGCGGGCACGTCCAGCAGCGCGCCGGGGTCCGTGCAAAAGACCCGCAGGGTATCGCCGGGAGGCAGCTCGGCGATGCGGTTTTGTACGCGGATCACCGGCAGCGGGCAGAGCAGCCGGCGTGCGTCGAGGCTGTGTTCGGCCATGCTCAGACGTACCAGGACGTAGGTACGTCGGCCGCGGACAGCGGTGCGACCTTCAGGGCGCGCGGCTCATCGCCGGGCTCGGTCACTCCGACTTCGACCCAGTCGGCGTCGCGTCCCTGGCTGAAGCGGGCGACGATGCGGGCGGCGAGGGAGAGGTCCTCGGCGCTGAGGGTTTCGCTGGCTTCCACCAGGGTCAGCGGACCGGCATGGCTGAGCGGCTGCAGGTGGACGAACTGCTTGCGGTAGCCCTCGAGGAAGCGCGATTCGCCCTCCTCGCGGGACACGATCAGCTTGAAGTGCGCGCGCGGGCGCAGATGGCGGCCCACCTTGAGCAGCATGATGTCGTCGAGCTCGTAGCGTTTTTCGCCGCGGTGCTGCCACAGATCGCCGAGCTTGCGCGAATAGCTTTCGTCGGTGAGAAAGCAGCAGCCGCCGGCGGGTTGGGCATAGTCGTCGAATCCGAAGCGCTCGGCCAGCGCGATCTGGGGCTTGCGCGAGCGTCCTGAGAAGTCGAACAGCTGGTCGCGGTCGACCCAGCCCTCACGCTCGGGTAGGGTCGGCGCCAGGTTTTTCGCGCACAACGGCCGCAACAGGCGGTCGTCGGCACCGGACTCGCGGGCGACGATAGGCAGGGTGACCTTGCGCTGCGATTTGGGGCGCTGGCCGATCACCTCGCCGGTGATGATGAAGTCGAAGTCGTGCGCCTGCATCCACTCGCGCGCCTTGCCGACCATGAATATCTTGCAGTCCAGGCAGGGATTGAGGTGGGCGCCGTAGCCGTGCCTTGGGTTCAGCACGACGTCCTTGTACTCTTCGACGATATCAATGATGTGCAGTTTGATGCCGAGCTGTTCCGCCACCCACAGGGCGTTGTTTCGCTTGGGCTTGCTGCGGTCCTGCTTGCGGATCGCGTGCGTGTGGCCTTCGACGCAGAAGCCGGTGAAGAAGTTGATGCCCTCGACATGCACGCCCTGCGCCTGAACGGCGCGCGCGGCGAGCATGGAATCGAGTCCGCCGGAAATCAGGGCCACGGCCTTGCGCTGGGTCATCGTGCTGTACGGATGTGGGATGGGCGGGCATCTTAGCAAACGCGCTGCCGGCGCCCAACTCCGGCGACCGCCGCCCCGTCCGCGTGGCGGCGGTCGCCGGAGCGTTCGCTAGTGCCGGGTGTCCGTATGAGGCGGCGCGACGGGGATGGCGCGGGTATGGCGGGCGAGCGCCTCGCGCGCGCCGCGACTGCCGGTGCGCGACCACAGCTCGAACTGGTCGAGCGCGCCGAGGGCCTCGAAGGCCGGGCGCGCGCGCATGGCGCTGAGGGTGTCCATCAGGGTGACGAAGCCTGCGGCAAGCGCGTGGAAGAGCTGCCCGGCGCCCTGACTCAGAGCGCCGGCGAGATCCAGATAGGCCGTGCGGCCGAGATCGACGAAGTAGTCGATGCCGACGCGCCGCCGCCGGGCGATGCCCGGGAACAGGCCGGCGAACAGTAGGCACTGGTCGCCCACGTCGCGCAGCTGCCCGGCGCGGATGCCGCCGTTTCCGGTCTGGGCCTTGAGATATTCGAGCGCCATGATGGTGCGCGCCAGTTCGGGCCGACGGTGAAAGCGTTGCAGCAGCATCATCAGATAGGCTTCCAGCTCGTCATCGAGGGGCTGGCCGGCGTCGCTGGCGCCCTCGCGTATGAGGCGCTGCCACAGGGCCGCGGCCGTCGGTTCAAGGATCAGATCGCTCATACCTCACCTCCACGTGCAGGCTTCAGTATTTTCCCTAGCACACGACGTGCCTGGCCGCCTTGCTGGGGCCCGCCTGCGGCGGGTTATACTTGCCGCCGTTTCCAGCGCGGCGCAGAAACCCATGACCAGCTACGACGTCTCCACCTTCCAAGCCCTGATCAGGGCCTTGCAGGACTATTGGTCCGGCCATGGCTGCGTGATCCTGCAGCCCTACGACATGGAAATGGGCGCCGGCACCTTCCACCCCGCGACCTTCCTGCGCGCGATCGGGCCGGAACCCTGGCGGGCGGCCTATGCCCAGCCGTCGCGACGCCCTACCGACGGCCGCTACGGCGAAAACCCGAACCGACTGCAACATTATTATCAGTTCCAGGTGATGCTCAAGCCCTCGCCCGACGACATCCAGGAGCTTTACCTGGGGTCGTTGGCGGCGCTCGGCCTCGACCGCCTTGTGCACGACATCCGCTTCGTCGAGGACAACTGGGAGTCGCCCACGCTGGGCGCCTGGGGGCTGGGTTGGGAGGTCTGGCTCAATGGCATGGAGGTCAGTCAGTTCACCTACTTCCAGCAGGTCGGCGGACTCGACTGTCGTCCGGTGACCGGCGAGATCACCTACGGTCTGGAGCGTATCGCGATGTATCTGCAGGGGGTCGAGAGCGTCTACGATCTCGTCTGGACCCGAGGGCCGCAGGGTACGGTCACCTACGGCGACGTGTTTCACCAGAACGAGGTCGAGCAGTCACGCTACAACTTCGAGCAGGCCGACGTCGAGGCCCTGTTGCGCTGGTTCGACGCCTGCGAGGCGGAAAGTACGCGCCTGATCGAAACCGGCCTGCCGCTCCCCGCCTACGAGCAGATGCTCAAGGCCTCGCACACCTTCAATTTGCTGGATGCCCGCCAGGCCATTTCGGTGACCGAGCGCCAGCGCTACATCCTACGCGTGCGCGCCCTGTCGCGTGCCATTGCGGAGGCCTACCATGCGGCGCGCGAGTCGCTCGGATTTCCCCTGCTTGCCGACGCGCCGGAGACACACGATGACTGAGACCCACGCCGACCTGCTGATCGAGATCGGCACCGAGGAATTGCCGCCGGGCTCGCTGCGGCGCCTCGCCGAAAGTCTGGCCGAGGAGATGGGGGCGCGGCTGGAGGCCGCCGGCGTCGGCGGCGGGGCGCGGCACGTCTATGCCACGCCCCGGCGTCTGGCGGTGCTGATCGAGCGCGTCCCGCTGATGCAGCCCGATCGCCGCATCGAGCGACGCGGCCCCGCGCTCGCCGCCGCATTCGACGCCGATGGTCGTCCCACCAAGGCGGCCGAGGGTTTCGCTCGTTCCGTCGGCCTCGCGGTCGATGCGTTGGAGCGTCAGGAAACGGACAAGGGCGCCTGGTTGTGCGCCTATCTGCACGAAGCCGGCCGTGCCACCGCCGCGTTGATACCCGAAATGCTCGAAACCGCACTGGGCAAGCTGCCCATCGCCAAGCGCATGCGCTGGGGAGCGGGCGAGGCGGAATTCGTGCGCCCGGTACATTGGGTGGTGCTGCTGCTTGGCGAGATGCTGGTCGAGGCCGAGATACTGGGCGTGAAAAGCGGGCGCGTGACCCGCGGCCACAGGGCGCACCGTCCCGAGCCGCTGCATGTCGCCGATCCCGCGGCCTACGCGCCACTGCTGGAAAGCGAAGGGCATGTGCTGCCGGATTTCACGTGCCGCCGTACGGCGATCAGGGCCCAGGTGGAGGCGCTGGCGGCGGACCTCGGGGGGCGCGCGATGCTTGACGAAGACCTGCTGGACGAGGTGACCGCGCTGGTGGAGTGGCCGGTTGCCGTCGCCGGCAGTTTCGAGGCGCGATTCCTGGATGTGCCGCACGAGGCCCTGATCACCACG
Organism: Acidihalobacter prosperus; assembly: GCF_000754095.2. Taxonomy (NCBI): domain Bacteria; kingdom Pseudomonadati; phylum Pseudomonadota; class Gammaproteobacteria; order Chromatiales; family Ectothiorhodospiraceae; genus Acidihalobacter; species Acidihalobacter prosperus. The sequence goes on along the minus strand of NZ_JQSG02000003.1, from coordinate 395,776 downwards.
ATGATAGACAATCAACGCTATTTCCCGGTGATCGGCGCAGATGGGCGACTGATGGCGCATTTCATCACCGTGGCCAATCTCGAAAGCCGGGACGAGGATCAGGTGCGAATCGGCAACGAGCGGGTCATCCGCCCTCGCCTGCATGATGCCGAATTCTTCTGGCAGCAGGACCGCCGTCAGCCACTGGCCGCGCGGCGCGAAGCGCTCAAGGGCATGGTGTTCCAGAAGCAGCTGGGCACCCTGTACGACAAGAGCGAGCGTCTCGCCGTCCTGGCGGGAGCGATTGCCTCGCGACTCGGCGCCGACCCCGCGCAGGGTCGGCGGGCGGGCGAACTGGCCAAGTGCGATCTGGTCACGGGCATGGTGTTCGAATTCACCGAGTTGCAGGGCGTGATGGGCCGCCATTACGCGCAGCATGACGGCGAGCCGGCCGCGGTGGCACAGGCCCTGGCCGATCAGTACCGCCCCGCGCATGCCGGCGACGATCTGCCCGAGGGATCGATCGGCCAGGCCCTGGCGTTGGCGGAGAAGCTCGACACGCTGGTTGGAATCTTTGCCATCGGCCAGCGCCCGAGCGGTACCAAAGACCCCTTCGCGCTGCGCCGCTCGGCGCTCGGCGTGGTGCGCATCCTCATGGAACGCGACCTCGCGCTCGATCTGCGCGAGTTGCTCGTGCTGGCGGCGGAAGGGCTGGCCGGCCAGGTGGATGCCGCCGGCGCGGTCGAAGCGGTGTTCGATTACGTGATGGAACGTTTGACCGCCTACTACGCGGAACGCGACATCCCCGGCGATGTGGTCGAGGCGGTGCTGGCCTGTCGGCCGACCCGCCTGACCGACCTCGATCGTCGTGTGCAGGCCGTGCAGGCCTTCCGCGCTCTGCCCGAGGCCGAAAGCCTGGCCGCGGCCAACAAGCGCATCCGTAACCTGTTGCGTCAGGCGGGCGACGATGCCGGCGCCGCGGTTGCGCAAGCGCAGCTCACCGAGGCCGCCGAGCGCGCGCTGTTCGAAGCGCTGACGGCGGCGGAGGCCGAGACGGCGCCGCTGTTCGAACGGGGCGACTATGGCCAGGCGCTGGCGCGCCTGGCCGGACTGCGCATGCCGGTGGATGCCTTCTTCGACGCGGTCATGGTAATGGCCGAGGATGCCGGTGTAAGACGTAATCGCATCGCCCTGCTCGCGCGGCTTTCCGAGCTGTTCCTGCGCGTGGCCGACATCTCGCGGTTGCAGTCAGCGGGTTGAGACGATGAAGCTGATCATTCTCGACCGCGACGGCGTGATCAACGAGGATTCGGACGATTACATCAAGTCGCCGGACGAGTGGGTGCCGATTCCGGGGAGCCTGGAGGCGATCGCCAAGCTCAATGAGGCCGGCTATCAGGTTGTCGTCGCCACCAACCAGTCCGGTATCGGGCGCGGCATGTTCGACGTAGAGACCCTGGCCGCGATGCACGAGAAGATGCGCCGCCTGCTCGCTGTTCACGGTGGTCGTGTCGATGCCGTGTTTTTTTGTCCACATGCGCCCGGGCAGCGCTGCGGTTGCCGCAAGCCGGCACCCGGGCTGTTCGAGGAAATCGCACGCCGATACGGTGCCGATCTCGGCGGCGTGCCGGCGGTGGGCGATTCGCTGCGCGACATCGAGGCCGCCCAGGCGGTGGGCGCGCAACCGATGCTGGTGCGGACCGGCAAGGGAGGCCGTACCCTGGCGGCCGGCAAGCTGCCGGCGGACGTGCCGATCTTCGACGACCTCGCCCAGGTCGCGGAAACACTGGTCAGCTCGGGAGCGGAGGCATGAGCGCGGTGCCCGGCCGATGGCGCTCGTGGGTATGGCTGGCGCTGGCGGCGCCGACCACGATCGTGTTCTCCCTGCTCGGCATGCTCTTGTTCGCCGCGCCGTTCCGGGTGCGCTACGGCGTGATCACGACCTGGACGCGGCTGGCGATCTGGTGGCTGCGCATCGCCTGCGGAATCGGCTTCACCGTCGAGGGACGCGAGCATCTGCCCGCCGAGGGAGCGGCGGTGATCCTGGCCAAACACCAGTCGGCATGGGAAACCATGGCCTTTCAACTGATCTTTCCGCCACAGGTCTGGGTGCTCAAGCAGGAACTGCTGCGCATCCCTTTCTTCGGTTGGGGCTTGCGCATGCTCGAGCCGATCGCCATCGACCGTGCGGCCGGGCGCAAGGCGGTCGTGCAACTGATCCGGCAGGGCCGAGATCGCCTCCAGCGAGGAATCTGGGTCGTGGTGTTCCCCGAGGGCACGCGCGTCGCGCCCGGCGAGCACGGGCGATACAAAAGCGGCGGCGCCGTGCTGGCGGTCAACGCCGGCGTGCCGGTCGTGCCCGTGGCGCACAATGCCGGGTTGTATTGGCCGCGGGACGGGGGCAAGCGCCCGGGGACGATCCGCGTGGTGATCGGGCCTGCGATCCAGACCGCCGGTCGCGAGGCAGAGGCGGTCAATGCTGAGGCGGAGGCCTGGATCGAGGGCTGCATGCCGCGGCTGCTCGGCGCCGAGGGAGAACAGAAACCATGAGTCTGCTACAGCCGCTGGCCGAATTTCCCGACCGCCGAATTTTCTGGGTGAGCGGGAGCGATCCCGCCGCTTACTACGTTGCCGATCAGCAGGCGGACGGCGTGCTGGTGAATGCGCCGCCCTTCGACCCGGCGCTGCTGGCGGCGCTGGAGGCCGAGCGCCCGCTTCGCTATATCTTCCTGCCCAGCCGCCACGGAGCACGCGACGTCGAGCGCTGGCGTGCGGCCTCCGGTGCGGAGGTGCTCGCCACGGCTGCCGAGGCGCCGGCGATCGAGGGGACGGTCGATATCGTGCTCGACAACAAGAGTCGCCTGACCCGCACCATCGATTTTCTGCCGCTGTCAGGCGTGACGGCGGGCAGTTGCGGGATGCGCCTCAAGAACAAGCCGGGCGCGGTGTTTTTCGGCCCGGCCCTGAGCCCCGGCGGCGACGGCTGGCCGACCTTGGTGTTCGCTGCGGACGATCATTCGCTGGAAAATCGACTGTTCGGTGCGCTGGGGATACAGGATCTGGCCTTCGAGTATGCCTTTACCGATGAATTCGATCCGGGCGTGACCCGCTACGGGCCGGGGGCCGGCGCCGCGGTCAAGGATGCGGTTGCGCGCGTGCTGGACGAATAGCCGGCGGCGTCTCAGGCCTTCTTGCCGCCCCGCCCCATCACCACCCCAAGGAATAGGCCGAGCGCCATCACCGCAAGGGTGAAGCTGATGCCGAACAGCCAGGAGCGGTTGTTGGCAATGCTCGATACCCAATGTTCGATGCGCACCTCGGCAACGTCGATCTTGCGATGCTCGGTCGCCACCACCTTGCCGTCGCGCACGAGGTAGATGTCCACGCGATAGGCGCCCAGCGGTAGCTGCGCCGGCAGCTTGATGGTGGTCGAATACAGCCGCTGGCCGAGGATCTTCACGGCATTCCCGTCCACCACGTATTGGTGATGACCCCGCTTGAGCTTGAGCAGGGCGGCCTGCAGGGTCTTGGCGTCCGTCGGTGCCGGCGAGATCTTCATGCCGGTGATCGCGTCGTCGAGTCCGAGCCCGTAGCGGCTGCGCTGGCCGGGCGGCAGGATCTTGTCCACCGGCGCCGAGGAGAGCAGGAAATAGAGGCCGGGGGTACGGTCGATGTCGTATTTGGCCACGCTCAGCCAGAACGGCCCGACGCGGCCTTTCTGCTTGATCGACACCGGCTGGTCGGGCGAGGTTACCTTGACCACGACCTGCGCCGGCTCGGACATGGCGCCGAACAGGGTGATTTCGTCGCCGGTATAGCGCGTGGAGATGTCGACGTGGTCGCGGGTCAGTTCGGTGACCAAGTTCGGCCGGGAGGCCGGTGCGGACGGACTCTGGGTCTGCGTCTGAGCCTGAGCCAGCATGGGCAGCAGCGCGAGCGCGGCGAATGCGAGTCTCGTTTTCATCGGGCAAGTACCAGGCTGTAGATGTCGTGGGGTTTGATCAGTATCCCGAACAGCATCTTCACTGCGACCGCGACCACCACCAGGGCGAGGATCAGGCGCAGCTGCTCGCCTGGCAGCCGGGCGCCGAGCTTGGTGCCCCATTGCGTGCCGAGCGCCGAACCGATGACCAGTACCAGTGCGAGGAAGGGGTCGACGGCATGATTCACGCCGGCTTGCAGAATGCTGACCTCGGCCGTGGTGAACAGCAATTGGAACAGTGAGGTGCCGACCACGACCTTGGTCGGCATGCGCAGCAGGTAGATCATCACCGGCACCATGATGAAGCCGCCGCCGACGCCCATCAGCGAGGTGAGGATGCCGACGCCGAAACCGATGACGATGGGCACGATCAGCGAAAGCCTGAGCTGCGAAACCGGGAAGTGGATCTGCAGCGGCAGTCGCGCCATCCAGCCGCCCCGGTCCCTGCTGTCCGTCGCCTCGTCCTGGCGGGCCTTGGCCTTCGAGGCGCCGCGCAGCGCGTTGAGCGATTCGATCAGCATGCTGCTGCCGACGATGCCCAGCAGGCCGACGTAGAGAAAGGTGACGATGGTGCCGAAATCGCCGCCGGCCTGCAGCACCTGGGCGATATGCACGCCGACCGCGCCGCCGGTCCAGCTGCCGATCAGCAGCACGAAGGCCATGCGGAAGTCGACGTTGCCCAGCCGCCAGTGCGCGTAGCTGCCGCTGGCGGAGGTGCCGACGATCTGCGCCGCGCCGCTGGCGACCGCGACCAGCGGGGGCACGCCGATGAACAGCAGCAAGGGCGTGATCAGGAAGCCGCCGCCGACACCGACCAGCCCGGAGAGAAAGCCGACGACGGCGCCGAAGAACAGGATGATCAGAAGATTCACATCCATGTGGGCAATGGGCAGGAAGATGTCCATGCGTTACCTCGGGTTCGCTGCAGGGTATCGGCGCTGGGCAGTCCCGGACATGACGATCGCCGGCGCCCGACGGGGTCAGGGCGCGCGTAGCTTAGAGGAAACGCGGTGGCGCTTCAAAGAGAGTCAGTCTGTGCGGCAATTAAATTAATTTATCAAAACCACCCGCTTATCGTGTGAGTTTATCGCTGTCCACGTCCACGTCCACGTCCACGTCCACGGCAAGCAGCGTGCGTATGGCGTGGCCGGCCAGGGTGAGGCCGAACAGGGCGGGCATGTAGCTGATGGTGCCGTTGACCGCGCGTGGCCGGCCGGCCGGGCCGCCTACGGGTTGATGCGGCAGTCCCTTGACCACCGGGGGTTCGTCCGAGAAGACCACCGGATAGTTGAGTCGCGCGCCCAGGGACTTGAGTGACTTGCGCATTTCGCGGGCCAGCGCGCAGGTATGGGTCTGGTTGAGAGTCACGATACGGATGCGGGTGGGGTCCAGGCGGCCGCCCGCGCCCATGCTGGAGGCGATGGGCCGTCCGGCGCGCTGGGCGGCGGCAACCAACGCGGCCTTGCAGGCGATCGAGTCGATACAGTCGAGAATGAAGTCGTAGGGCGCGCGCGCGACCAGCGCGTCAGTGTCTTCCGGGCGCAGGAAATCCGTGAGCACCGTCGTCTCGATTGTGGGATCGATGTCGTGCAGGCGTTCGGCCATCAGCTCGGCCTTGGCACGATCCAGCGTGGTGTGCAGTGCGATGATCTGGCGGTTGAGGTTGGACGGCGCGACGGTGTCGTGGTCGAGCAGGGTGATGCGGCCGATGCCGGCGCGCCCGAGCGCCTCTGCCGCGCTGCCGCCGACGCCGCCGAGACCGGCCACCAATACGTGCGCGCGGCGCAGGCGTGCGAGTCCGTCGGCGCCGACGAGGATGGCGGTGCGTTCTTGAGTGGCGGGGATTTCCGGCGACATGTTCAGGATTCCGAGGCGGCGGTTTCGCGAGCGGCCGGCAGGCCGAACAGCCTGCAGGTATTGGCCGTGGTGGCCGCGGCAATGGTACCCGAATCCGTGTCGCGCAGGGCAGCCAGGTCGGCGAGCACCTCACGGATGAAGGCCGGCTCGTTGCGCTCGCCGCGGTGTGCATGGCCGGGTTGGTCGGGGGCGTCGGTTTCAAGCAGGATGGCCTCAAGCGGCAGCGCCGCGGCGATGCGGCGCAGGCGCTGGGCGCGAGGGTAGGTCAGCGGGCCGCCGAGGCCGACGCAGAATCCTGCGTCGTGAAGCTGCATCGCCTGTTGCAGACTGCCGGAGAAACTGTGCACCACGCCACGCAGACCGGGCTGGCGACGAATGCGCTGGATGACCCGGTCCAGGGCCTTGCGTGCATGCACGATCACCGGCAGATTCCGCTCGCGCGCCAGCGCAAGCTGGGCGTCGAAGTAGCGCATCTGGGCGTCGGCGTCGAGCCCGGGAACGTAATAATCGAGACCGCATTCGCCTACCGCGACGGGCCGCTCGGCGGCTAGCCATTCGCCGAGCGCGTCCAAGTGTGCCGGCCGGTGCGCGCTCACGAACATGGGATGGAGGCCGTAGGCCGGATACAGTCCCGCGTGCGACGCAGCCAGCGCGCGCAACCGCGGCCAGCCGGCGGCGGTGACGGCGGGCAGGATGATCGCGCCCACACCCGCGCGGCGCGCACGCGCGAGCACGTCCTCGCGGTCGTTGTCGAATGCGGGGGCATCCAGGTGGCAGTGCGAGTCGACGAGTGCCGGGATCATGCCATTCACCTGCTGGGACGAGGCGATAGTTTAAACGCGTTCGCGTCGGACCCGCGCGCCCCCGGATGGGGCCGCTAAAGTCGCGCGCCCGCCGGTCGATACGCATAGACACGGCTGCGCGCCGTGACAGAACAATAATCCAGCCACGCGACAAAGGGGATCCCGTGTCCGCATTGCTTGCCCATCTCAAGATCAGACATCGTATTTGGGGCGGCTTCGGCTTCATGCTGGCCATCCTGCTGGTGGCGTCCCTGTCTGCGTTGCGCAGTTTTTCGGTCACCGAGCACCACCTGCACGAGGTGCTGGCGGAGGACCAGCCGGCCATCATCGCCGCGATGCGCGTGCGCCATGCCCTGGAGAAGACCACCACGGCCCTGGGCTACTATCTGCTCAGCAAGGAAACGGTACACCGCGAGCATTATCTCGCCGGTCTGGAGGCGCTGCAGGCAAGCGCAGACCAGCTGCTGCATACCGACCTGGTCGAGCGAAATCCCCGCTATGCGCGCGAAGTGAAGTCGCTCATCGCCCAGTTGCGGCAGTTCGCCGCCTCGCGCGACGAACTTCTCAAACTGGCCGACGATCAGCTGGCCAATATGCCGGCGGCGCAATACGCCAACGATCACGTCAACCCGCTGGCCCGCCAGCTGCAGCAGGACGTGTCGGAAATGCTGGCCTTCGACGGCGTGCCCGACGCGCACCAGTTCGCCTTGCTCCGGCAGATGTACGCGCTGCGCTACGCGCTGATCAACGTGATGAACGAAACGCGTTCCTATCTTGCGTTCCGCAGCCAGAACCAGATCGACAACATCACCCTCTTCACCGGCCAGATCCGCTCCCTGATCGGAAAGCTGGCGCCGGAGGAGGATTCGATGACCTTCGAGCAATCGGCCGCCTTCGATGATTTCAAGCGGCAATACCCGGCTTTTGCCGATCATCTGAAAGAAATGATCCGCATCCAGAGCGGACCGCGCTGGCGTACCGACGCCTATCTGATCCGTACCCGCATCGGTCCGCTGCAGGAGCGGATTTCGGGGGCGCTGGGAACCCTGATCAAGGCCCTGAACGCACGTACGCTGGAAGGTAGCCAGCGTTTGATCGGTAACGTCGCCCAGACGCGCCTGACCATCAGTCTGCTGCTGGGACTCGGCTTGCTGCTGGGCCTGATCGCCGCCTGGGCCATCGGACGCTCGATCACGCGTCCGCTCAACCGGACCGTCGCCACCCTGCGCGACATCGCCGAGGGCGAGGGCAATCTTACCGCGCGCATCGAAACACACGCGCGCGACGAGCTTGGGGATCTGGCGCAGGCCTTCAATACCTTCGTAGGCAAGATTCAGACCCTGGTGGTGCAGGTGGCCCGTTCGATCGACGAACTGGGTGCTGCGGCGGGGCGGGTCGAGGACATCACCCGCGAAACCCACGGCGGCGCCGCGCGCCAGCAGAACGAGAGCGGGCTGCTGGCAACGGCGATCACCGAGATGGCCGCCAGTGCGGATGAGGTGGCGCGACACGCCGCGGAGGCGGCGCAGTCCGCCGAGCGCGCCGGCGATTCCTCGCGCAGCGGCCGCGGGGTGGTGGACGACACCACGCGCGCCATCGAGTCGCTCGCGGCGCGGGTGGAAGACGCCAGCCGGGTGATGAACCGCCTGGGCAAGGACAGTGAACGCATCGGCGAAATCCTGGATGTCATACAGGGTATCGCCGAGCAAACCAATCTGCTGGCGCTCAACGCCGCCATCGAGGCGGCCCGTGCCGGTGAGCAGGGACGCGGATTCGCGGTCGTCGCGGACGAGGTGCGCGGCCTGGCCTCGCGCACGCAGGAGGCGACCGGGCAGATTCAGCAAATGGTCGAACGTCTGCAGGGGGGCGCGCACGACGCCGTGGACACCATCGGCCAGAGCGCAGAGGCGGCCCGCGAGGTGGTCGTCCAGGCCACGCAGGCGCGCGGCGCCCTGGGCGACATCGCGACCGCTGTCACCACGATCACCGATATGAACGCGCAGATCGCCACCGCGGCCACCGAGCAGCAAACCGTTGCCGAGGAAATCAACCGCAATATCGTCGCCATCAACGGCATCGCCGAGGAAACGGCGGCCGGCACGCGTCAACTGGAGTCCGCCAGCGCCCAGCTGGCGGATATTGCACAGCGCCTGCAGCGGCTGGTGGGGCAGTTCCGCATCGCCTGATGCGTATCGCGCCCTGGCGGCGCGATACGCAAAGTCATTACGGGCAGGGGTAGGGGTGCTGCTCGTGTATGCGCTCGATGGCTGCGAGCACCGTGTCGTCGAGGTTGATCTCGGCGCTGCCGATGTCCTCGTCGAGCTGTTCCAGCGTGGTCGCGCCGATGATGTTGCTGGTTACGAAGCCGCGGCTGTTGACGTAGGCCAGTGCCATCTGGGTGAGGCTCAGGCCGTGTTCGGCCGCGAGAGTGGCGTACTGCGCCACGATGCCGTCGACATAGGGTGCGTTGTAGCGCTGGAAGCGCTCGAACAGGGTGATGCGCGCACCGGCCGGCCGCTTGCCGCCGAGATATTTGCCGCTGAGCACGCCGAAGGCGAGCGGCGAATAGGCCAGCAGGCCGAGGCCTTCGCGGTGCGCCACTTCGGCGAGTCCCGCCTCGAAGCTGCGGTTGAGCAGGCTGTAGGGGTTCTGGATGCTCGCCGGACGCGGCAGGCCGAGGGTTTCGGCCAAGTGCAGGTAGCGCATCGCGCCCCAGGGCGTTTCGTTGGACAGGCCGATGTGGCGGATCTTGCCCTGCTCCACCAGGCGCGCCAGCGCGGTCAGGGTTTCCTCGATCGGGGTGGCGTCCTCGTCGGGGTCGTGGGTATAGCCGAGCTGGCCGAAGAAGTTGGTGTTGCGGTCCGGCCAGTGCACTTGATAGAGGTCGATCACGTCGGTGTTGAGGCGGCGCAGGCTGTCCTCGACGGCCTGCGCGATGTGGGTCGCCGTCAGGCGCGGGCCACCGCGCAGATAGCCGAGGCCATTGCCGGGGCCGGCCACCTTGCTGGCGAGCACGATGTCGTCGCGACGCCCCGTCTTCTTGAGCCAGCTGCCGATGTAGGACTCCGTGCGTCCCTGGGTTTCCGCGCGTGGCGGCACGGGGTACATCTCGGCGGCGTCGACGAAATTGATGCCGGCGGCCAGGGCGCGGTCGAGCTGTGCGTGTGCCTCGGCTTCGGTGTTCTGCTCGCCGAAGGTCATGGTGCCGAGGCAGATCAGACTGACCGACAGGTCGGTATGTCCCAGGGGACGATGTTGCATGCGGGGGCTCCTTGGGTGCGTGGGCGATGAGTCAGAGAAACAGGGTGAGAACGCCGGTGAAACCGTAAAGCCGGTTGCGGAAGATCTCGCCATTGGCGAAAAAGCCGACCAGCGGCACGTCGCCTAGCGCGTCCTGGATGATGCGCAGTTCGGCGGAGTCGTCGCCGAACTGGTAACGGCCGCGGCCGACGCAGGAGATGTAGACCGCGCCGCGCGGCGAGCTGTTCATGCGTCCCTGGAGGTCGCCGAGCATGCGTTGCAGATCCACGCGCGCGGTGTTGCCATCGCGCCGGCAGAACATCAGCTCGCCGCCCTCCTCGGCGTAGTCGCCGATGGCGACGATCTGACGGGGCTGGTCGACGCCGACCAGGTTGCGGATCAGATAGTCGTCGTCGTCGCTACCAGGCACCGGCAGGCCGGCGAAGATGTAGCCGCCGACGCGGTTGAGGTCGCGCGCGAGTACCTCGCCGATGTCGGCCTTCATTACTTGGAGCGCCGGCTTGTGATCGAGTTCGATCACAAGGTTGCGGTCGCTGCGGGTGATGCGGTGACGGGGGCCGATGGGCGTGCAGCCCTGCGTGTGGGCGGTGACCAGGCCGACTTCCGGCCCGAAAACGACGCCCGACAGGCCGCCACCCACCACCAGATCGGCGACCTGGCGGTGATCGCCCTGGCTGGAGGTGATGCCGCCGAACATGAACAGATTGGGCACGGCGTCGGCCAGTGCGCCGATGAGCTGAGGCGTCCGCGGGTTGGTGGGATCCCCATGCACCAGCGCCACCATGGTTTCCTCGCGCTGAAGCCAGTCGCGGTGCAGCGCGAGGTAGTGCGCGGGGTCGCTGTCGATCAGCGGCATCATGCGGAAGCTTTCCGGCGGGAAGTCGCCGACCAGCGCGCACAGCGCGGGTGCGTCGTAATATTCGAACCCGGTGACGCTGACGGCCACGCCGACGGTGCCCACCCAGTGCGGCACGCCGGTCACCTCGCGCAGGCCTTCGACCAGTTCATCCAGTCGCGGCGCCAGTGCGTCGGTGAGATAGAGGATGCCGAGGCTGGCGGAATCGGGCAGCGGGCCGAGCTGGCGTGCGCAGTCGGCGATCAGTTGTTCGGGGTCGATGCCGGTGGTGTGGGCGAGTGCGAAGCGTTCCATGGGGCGTCGATTCGGTCCGTCGGCTGTGGCGATGAGCGGTTGGGCGCGGCGATTGCCGACGCTACAGGCTGTCGAGCATGGCGCGTGCCTCGTTGTCGGTCAACGGCATGCCGGTTTCCGCTTCGAGGGAGGCACCGTCGGGGCGCAGGCGCGCGTGATGGCGTTTGGCGATTTCCTCCAGAAACCAGAAGATTTCGCTGGGATGGACCGGCTGCTCGCCGCGCGTCAGATGACGCAGGAAGATCGCCTCGTCTGTCACGCGCATCAACAGCGGAAGTGGCAGCGAGAGCGGCAACACATGCTGGCGCACCAGCCACTCGACCGGCGTCGGATCGCCTTCGCCGAAGTGGCGCACATCGATGCGGAAATGGCCCCCGCCGCCGGGTTGCTTGAGCAGCTCCGCCAGCCAGTCGGGCGGGAAGCCTTGGTGCACGATCAGCACGCGGCCTTGGTAGCGCGCGCGGAATCGCGTCAGGGGAGAACCGGTGGATCGCAGGGGCATGGGCTCCGGGCGTGGCGTGACCTCGGGAGCATGATAGCACCCGAGGTCACGTATCTCAGCCCTGCCCCGGCCGGCGCGGCCGGCGACCGTTCAATCGCGTTCTGCGAGCATGCGGTCGATGATGGGGCCGAGGATGATTTCCATGGCGAAGCCCATCTTGCCGCCTGGCACGACCAGATCGTTGCGGCGCGACATGAACGAGCCCTGCAGCATCGCCAGCAGGTAGCTGAAGTCGACGTTGAACTTGGCCGGATCCTTGAAGCGGATGATGACCAGGCTTTCGTCCGGCGTCGGGATGTCGCGCGCGATGAAGGGGTTGGAGGTGTCGACCAGGGGCACGCGCTGGAAGTTGATGTCCGTGTGCGAAAACTGCGGCGTGATGTAGCGCACGTAGTCGGGCATGCGGCGCAGGATCGTTTCCACCGTGGCCTCCGGCGCGTAGCCGCGCTCGGCCTTGTCGCGGTGGATCTTCTGGATCCATTCGAGGTTGACGATGGGCACCACGCCGATCAGCAGGTCGACGAAACGGCCGGCATCGATCTCGCCGTCGCGCACGCCGCCGTGCAGGCCTTCGTAGAACAGCAGGTCGGTGCCTTCGGGGATGTCTTCCCAGGGCGTGAACTCGCCGGCCTTGAGGGCGCTGCCGAGGCGGCTGTTGTGTTCGGCGGCCTCTTCGTCGCTGTGCAGGTAGTAGCGCTTCTTGCCGGTGCCCGATTCGCCGTAGGCGCGGAAGGTTTCCTCTATCTTATCGAAGAGATTGGCCTCGGGGCCGAAGTGGCTGAAGTGGTTGTTGCCCGCCTCGGCCGCCTTCTTCATCGCCGCCTTCATCTCGACGCGGTTGTAGCGATGGTAGCTGTCGCCCTCGATGATCACGGGCTTGATCGATTCGCGATGGAAAATGTGCTCGAACGCGCGCTTGACGGTGGAGGTGCCGGCCCCGGACGAACCGGTGACCGCGATGACGGGGTGCCGCTTGGACATGTCGGTGACTCCTTTACTCGTAGGGAAAATCCGTCGGCCGGAACCGCGCTCGGGCAGCCGCCCCGCAGGGCGCTGCGCCACGGCGTCGCCGCGCAAAACCATCGCATTCTAGCGGGGATAATGGCGCGGCGCGAGAAGGCCGTTCAGAAAACGAGGTTGAGCATGACCAGCATGACGACTAGAAACAGCACGCTCATGATGCCCCCGGCGCGCAGGAAATCCTTCACCCGGTAGCCGCCGGGACCCATGATCAGGGCATTGACCTGATGGGTGGGGATGATGAAGGAGTTGGAGGTGGCCAGCCCCACGATCAGCGCGAACAGGCGCGGGTCGCCGCCGGATTCGACGGCCATGCTGATGGCCAGCGGCACCAGCAGCACGGTGGCGCCGACGTTGGACATCACCAGCGTGAACACGGTAGCGAGCACCGCGACCATGGCCTCGATCACCCACAGCGGCGCGCCGCCGAGCAGCTGCAGGGTCTGCGCCGCGACCCAGGCGGCGGTGCCCGTCTGTTCCATGGCCATGCCCAGCGGGATCAGCGCGGCAAGCAGGAACACGGTCTTCCAGTCGACCGCCTTGTAGGCCTCGTCCATATGCAGCACGCCGGAGATCACCATGCCGATGGCGCCGACCATCAGCGACAGCGACAGGCGCAGCGGCGAGAACAGCACCAGGCCGATCGCCAGCGCGAAGAAGAACAGCGCGAAGCCCAGCTTGTGCGGACGCTCCTCCTCGTGCGGGTACTCGGTGGTCACCACCACGAAATCGCGGTCGTGGTCGATGCGCGCGAGCGTTTCCCAAGTGTTGTGGCAGACCAGCGTGTCGCCGGGCTGAAGTTCGACGTCGCGCAGGCCCTCGCGCAGGGTTTCGCGACCGCGGTGGATGGCCAGCACGGCCAGGCCGTAGGTCTTGCGCATCCACAGTTCGCGCAGACTGTGGCCGATCAGCCGCGAACGGGTGGGGATGACCACCTCGCAGACGCCGGCGCGGGTGGGCGCAAGCAGGTCGTTGAAGACGTCCAGTTCGGGTTTCGGCGTCAGCGAGGTCTCGTCGAGGTAGGCGACCTGCCGCGTGCGCTCGATCATCAGCACCAGGTGTGTGCCGGCCTCGATGGTCACGTCGCGCGGCGGCGCGATCATCGGCGTGCCGCCGACCAGCGCCGCGATGATGTGGATGCCGTCGCCTTCCTCGATTTCGCCGACCTGGCGGCCGGCGAGTCGGCTTTCGGGGCTGACGCGCGCCTCGATCGCGGCCAGATCGAGCCCGTAAAGCCGGCGGAAATAGCCCATCACGTCGGTGCCGCGCGCGCCGGGGGTGTCGTTGCTCGGCAGTACGTAGCGCCCAGCGAGTACGAAGTAGAGAATGCCGGCCGCGACCAGGGCCAGGCCGACGGGCGTGACTTCGAAGAGCTTGAAGCGGGCGACGCCGGGTGGCAGCAGGTCATTGAGCAGGATCAGCGGGCTGGAGCCGACCAAGGTGACGGTGCCCCCGAGAATCGCGCAGTAACCCATGGGCATCAGCAGGCGCGACATCGGCAGGCCGGTGCGCGCCGAGATACGCGCGACCACGGGCAGGAACAGCGCGGCGGCGCCGACGTTCTGCATGAAGCTCGAGATCAGGCCCACGGCGCCCGAGATCAGCGGGATGATGCGCCGTTCCGTGCGCCCGCCCACGCGCAGTATCGTGCCCGCGAGACGTCCCATCATGCCGGTCTTGTCGAGTCCGGCACCGATGATCATCACCGCGATGATGGAGATGACCGCGTTGCTGGCGAAGCCTTCGAACAGCCTTCTCGGGTCGGTCAGTTTTTCCAGCCCGGGCACCAGGGTGAGCAGCCCGAGCAGGACCATGATCAGCACGGCGGCGACGTCCACGCGCACGATTTCGGTCACGAACAGCAGTACGGTCAAGGCGAGCAGGCCGAGCACCACCATCATGGCGGGCGTCAGGCTCATGGCTTCGGTCATGCGATTCCCCCGGGTCGACTTCGACACCAGCATAGCCCACACCGCCGCGCCGCGCCGCCGGGGGTGTGCGTCTTGGCGCGTGATGGTAGTCTCGGCGGATTTGGCGGCTGCGGTATCCGCCTTGCCGAGCTTACGGGTCCACGTCATGAAGCCACTGTCAGCATTCGCCCGCGCACTCGCCGCCGCTCCGGCCCTGCTGCTGCCCACGGCTGCCTGGGCGAACGCCGGCAGCCCGCCACCGGCGTGGGATCTCACCGGCAGCTGGTATGGCATGGCTGCCCTGCTGGTGTTCGTGCTTGCCTATCTCCTGGTGGTGGCCGAGGAGGCGCTGCATCTGCGCAAGTCCAAGCCGATGATGATCGCCGCCGCGGCGATCTGGGTGCTGGTGCCGCTCGCCTACGCCGCGCATGGCAATACCACGTTGCCGCAGGAGGCGATCCGCGAAAACCTGCTTGAATACGTCGAGCTGATGCTGTTCCTGCTGGCCGCGATGACCTACATCAATACCATGCAGGAGCGCGGAGTGTTCGACGTGCTGCGCGCCTGGCTGGTGTCGCGCGGCTTTTCCCTGCGCAGCATCTTCTGGATCACCGGCCTGCTGGCCTTCGTCATCTCGCCGGTGGCCGACAATCTCACCACCGCACTGCTGATGGCCGCGGTGGTGATGGCGGTGGCGCGCGACAATCCCCGCTTCGTGGTACTCGCCTGCATCAATATCGTGGTCGCGGCGAACGCCGGCGGCGCGTTCAGCCCCTTCGGCGACATCACCACGCTGATGGTCTGGCAGCGCCATATGGTCACCTTCACTCAGTTCTTCGACCTGTTTCTGCCGGCGCTGGTGAACTGGCTGGTGCCGGCGGCGATCATGTCCTTCGCCGTGCCGCGCGGCAGGCCGCGACCGCTGACCGAGCAGGTGGTGCTGCGACCGGGCGGCGTGACGGTGATCCTGCTGTTCTTCGTCACCATCGCCAGCGCGGTGGTCTTCCATCAGTATCTGCATCTGCCGCCGATGCTGGGCATGATGGCCGGTCTTGGTCTGCTCAAGCTCTACGGCTACCGCATCAAGATGCGCGAACGCCGCGAACTGGCCGGCATGAACGGCGGCAACGGGCATGCGCAGGCGTTCGACGTGTTCGAGCAGCTCCAGCGCGCCGAGTGGGATACGCTGATGTTCTTCTACGGCGTAATCCTGTGCGTCGGCGGCTTGGCCGCCCTCGGCTACCTGGCCCTGGTGTCGGAGGCTCTGTACGCGGGACTCGGCGCAACGCCCGCCAATGTCATCGTCGGCCTGCTGTCCGCGCTGGTGGACAACATCCCGGTGATGTACGCGGTGTTGACCATGCAGCCGGACATGTCGCACGGGCAATGGCTGCTGGTCACGCTGACGGCGGGCGTGGGCGGCTCGCTGCTGTCCGTCGGTTCGGCAGCCGGTGTCGGGCTGATGGGGCAGGCCCGGGGCATCTACACCTTTTTCGCCCACTTGCGTTGGACCTGGGCGGTGGCGCTGGGTTATGCCGCCGGCATCCTGGTGCATCTGTGGCTCAACGCCGATTTGATGCGCCTGCCCGCCGGCGGCGGTTGAGCGGCGGCGGGGTGCACAGCGCATGAACGGGGAGGCAGGCTATGTCGAATGAAGAGACTTCGCGGGGTAGGCGACGCGAATCGGCAGACGATGCGCGCTGGCGCGATCTGCTGGCGCGCGTGCGACGTTTCATCCGACTGGACGACGACACGCTCGACCTGCTTGCCCGCCATGCCCCGCTGTTGACCGCCGACGCCGAGACGTTTTCGCAGCGCTTTTACGACTACCTGCTCTCCTATCCCGAAACCTCGGTGCTGTTCGAGCGTCTGGGGCCGGATCGTCTGCACGAACTTACCGTGGCCCAGGCCGGGCACCTGCGCGGCCTGATCGCCGACTGGCCGGAGACCGCCGGCCGTTCCGTCGGCCGTGTCGCGCGGGCGCATTATGCCCATGAGGTCTCGCCGGTCTGGGTGGCGGGCGGGTTCAGCCTCTATCTCGATCATCTGGAGGCACGCATCCGCGAACTGCCGCTGGAGGAGCGGCCGCCGTTGCGCTCGGCCGTGTTCCGCGTGCTGCTGGCCGACATCATGTTGCAGTTCGCGGGCTTCGAGTCGATCCACAACGAGACCATGACCGAGCGTGCGACCATTTCCCAGGCGCTGATCGAGACCACGCTCAAGCTCGCCGATCTGGCCGCGCCGGAAGACGTGCTGGCGAGCATCTGCACCGAGCTGGTCACGCGTTCGCGCCATCTGCCAGCGGTCTGGTTCGGTCTCATCGAAGACACCCACACGCCGATCCGAGCCTATGCCGGTGCCGGCCGGCGCCAGCTCTGGGAGACGGTGGAGGTGGACTACGATCCCGCCGATCCGTTGTGGCGGGCGCTCGACGAAAACCGCCTGCAGGTGCTCACCTGCCAGGGCCAGGCGGTGCCGGGCTGGTGCGCCTGGCGGCAGGGCATCGAAGCCGTGGCGATCTTCCCTTTCGGCCGGGTCGGCGGTCTGCGCGGTGTGGGCGTGGTCTATTCCGACCGCAGCTGGTACTTCGACCATATCGACCTGACGCCCTTCGGCGCGTTCGCGCGGCTGGGGCAGGTGCTGCTTGGGCTCAAGGAGAGCCATTTGCGCGATCCGTTGACCGGGCTGCCCAATCGCGGGCTGTTCATGGACCGTCTGCGCCATGCGATGGCGCAGAACCTGCGCCGCGATCGCATGCTTGCCGTCGGCATGATCGATCTCGACGGCTTCAAGGCGGTCAACGACCGCATGGGGCATCCCAGCGGCGACGCCCTGCTGCGCGAGGTGGCCACGCGTGTCCAGGCGGCCCTGCGGCAGGGCGATACGGTGGCGCGTTTCGGCGGCGACGAATTCGGTCTGCTGCTGCCCGACCTGCGCACGATCGAAGAGGCGGAGGTGGTGATTGAACGCGTGCAGCAAGCCTTCACGCCGGCGTTTCATATCCACGGCGAGCAGGTTCAGGTCGGCGCCAGCCTGGGATTGACGCTCTACCCGCTCGACGACGTCGATGCGCAGGATCTGATCCGTCATGCCGACATCGCGCTCTACCAGGCCAAGGACGCCGGTCGCGGCGTTCACCGCCTGTTCGAGCGCGACCGTGAGGACCACCTGCAGCGCATCGATCTGTTGCAGCGGGAATTCCTGCAGGCGATGGCGCGTGACGAGTTGGTGCTGCACTACCAGCCCAAGGTGGACATGTCGACGGGCGAGATCTGGGGCGTCGAGGTGCTGGTGCGTTGGCTGCGGCAGGGCGAGCTGCGCATGCCGGCTGGTTTTATCGAGGCCGTGGAGCAGCGGGCACCGCTGATCCGACAGCTTGGGCGGCACATGCTCGAGGCGGCTGCGAGCCAGATCGACCACTGGCTGGGAACCGGGCGCCGATGGTATGTCTCGGTCAATATCGGTGCCCAGCATCTGCTGGACCCCGCGTTCATCGAAGACGTCGACGAAGTGCTGGCGCGGCATCCGGCAGCCGCGGCCTGGCTGCAGATTGAGGTCACCGAGCAGGCGGCCCTGCGCGATCTCGAAAGCACGCGCCGCGCGCTCGCCGCCTGCCGCGCGCGCGGGCTTGCGGTCGCGTTGGACGACTATGGCACGGGGCATGCCTCGCTGACCTATCTGCAGGAGCTGCCGGCCAATCAGATCAAGCTCGACCAGCGCTTTGTCGGCCGCTTGCTCGTCGAGCCGCGGGCTCTTGCGATCATCGCGGGGACGCTGACTTCGGCACGACTGCTGGATCTGGACGTCGTTGCCGAGGGCGTCGAGTCGGTGGAGCAGGGCGAGCTGCTGCTGCAGCTCGGCTGTCAGGTGGCCCAGGGTTATCTGATCAGCCATCCGCTGCCGGCCGACGCGTTGACGGCATGGGCCGACGCCTGGCTGCCGCCGCCGCAATGGACCGGCGGCGAGAAAAGCGTGTGGTTCACGCATGAGGATCTGCCGTTGCTGATGGCGCGCACGGCGCATCGCTACGGCGTTTCGCAATTGCTCGGCGCGCTGGCCGTGCCGCGCAGCGAGGACCACCCTATGCTGGCGGCTCACGACAGCGTGGACGAGCGGCACTGCAGCCTGAGTCACTGGCTGGACGGAGCCGGAAGCCGCCACCGACACCAGCCCGGATTCGACGCGCTGCGGCAGCTGCACCACGCGTTGCATGAGCAGGCGGCCGCCGCGGTGCAGGCATGGCAGGCGGGTGGGCGTGCCGAGCTGGCACATGCCGTCGGGGCCTTGCAGCAATGCGCGCAAACGCTGGACGAGGCCCTGCTCGACCTGGTGCGGCGGATCGCTGGCGGCGGCTCGCCGCTGGACGACTGAGGCGCCGCCCCGGCTCAGGGCAGTTGGCTGCTCGCCTCGCCGCGCGCGCCGCGTTGGGCGACACGTCCCGCGGGCCGGCGGATTCGGGGCGCGTTGCCTGGCTGTACCAGGCGGTAGCCGTATCCCTTCACATTACGGATGGTCAGGGGGACGCCCTGGCGGGTCAGCGAGGCGCGCAGGTTCCGCACTTGCGAGGCGAGCCGCGCGCGCGCGCCCGAGCGGCCGTCCCAGAGCAGCGCCTCCAGCTGTTCGTACGAGGCCGCCCGTTCGCCATGATCGCATAGCACCTGCAGCAGCTCGATTTCCTTGGCGCGCAGGGAAATCGGCCAGCCGTTGAGGTAGGCGCGATGCGTGAGCGGGTCGAGGCCGAGTGGCCCGATGTAGCTGTGATTCGGGTAACCGGCGGCGCGGCGGAGCAATGCACGCACACGCAGCAGTATTTCGTCGTTCGAAATGTCCTCGTGCGTGCAAAACACCGGGGCCCATCCGTTGACGTGATACAAATCGCAGTGCGCTTCAGACCGCAGCAAGAAAACCGGCGTGCATCCATTGATCCGCCCCGCCAGATCCCGTTCGACGGTTTGCGCCCAGGCGCGGACGTCGGCATGTCCGAAACCCGACATCAGGATCGCTGAAAATTCGCGAGTCGACAGTTGCTCTCGCGTGTGTTCCAGCGACTTGGCATGCGCGATCTTAAAGCCATCCCTGATCAGAAGCTGGCGCAGGGCAAATGCCTGGCGATTATCGCCTGAAATCAATATCCAGCGCATATTTTTTACCTTAATAAAAGGTTAACGGTATATTCATTAAAATGAAATTTAATATTCAAATCATTGATAGATATGAATTTATCTCCTTCGATGCAATGTTTTTTAAGGTAAATGAAAGGCGCCAACACGCCTCGCTCAGCAAACTGGCTCTCGCCGGTCACGAGTCGCTATGACAGGGGTTCGTGGGAATCGTTTCGGTTCATTCATATAAACGATTGATGGCCGCATGGATGCAATCTCGATAACGGCGGTATGGGTTACGCATGGCGCAGGCCTGAAAACGGAGCGTTGTCCGCAAGCAGTATCGGCGCATGCCGATACGACGAATTATCTGCGTGCAAATGGTCGTTAGAGTGGGCGATCGGTCGGCAGCAGACGCGGATCGGGCTTTGCTTTCGGGTATGCCGGCCGTGTCTTGCATGGGGGTCACGATCATCGACCGCGTTTCGAGGAGTTTGCAATGCGTTTCAGGAATTTCAGGAGGAATCAGCTGGCCCTGTCGATTCTTGCTGCCATGCCCGTCGTGGCCATGGCGGCGCCGGCCCAGTCAACCACACAGCCCAAGGAGGCGGCATCAGCAAGCGACACGGCTAAATCGGCTTCCTCGCCGGTATACAATGTCGGCGTCGTCAGCGATCGCCTCAGCCCACTGGACACCCTGGGCAAGCTGCCGAGCATGAAGCACATCTTCGATTCGACCCAGTCCGTCAAGGTGATCGGCAAGCAGGAGCTGGATACGGTCGGTCCGGGCATGGGAGCGGGTCAGGCGCTTGAACAGGCGCCCGGCGTGAACGTCCTCAACGACGGCCCCAGCGGCGCGCCGCGCGCCAGCATCAGCATCAACGGCATGAAGACCGGATGGGGAAATATCGGCGGCAACGCCAACGACGGCATGGTGATGGTGACCTTCGACGGCGTGCCGATGATCGATCCCGCCTATGGTGTCTGGCAGGCATCCGAGGTGCCGCAGATATCCATGTTCAAGGGGATTTCGGTGACCTATGGGCCAGGTTATCCGGTCAACCGGTGGTACGACAATATCGGCGGCTCGGTCAACTTCATGCCGCTGCAGCCGAGCGCGAAACCTGGCGTCACGATCGGCGGCTTCGTGGGGAGTTTCGACACCCAGGGCGCTAATTTCAGCGCACAATCCGGCAGTATCGACGGTTGGTCGACGGTGGTGGCCGGTGGTGTCGGCAGCAGCGGCAATTTCGTCAACGGTTACGGGTTCAACAATCCGGCCAACAACTACGCGTATTACGCCAAGACGACCAAAACGTTCAACGGCGGTCATCTCAGCTTCGGCGCCTATACTTCGCATTCGGTGGCCTATCGGCCGGTACCCATACCGGTCAGTCCCAACAGCAACGTCACGATATACGGCGTCGATCCCAATACCGGGAACCCGATACCGGGGCCGGTCTACAGTCAGTCGACCACTGGCTATTACACTTCGCTGCCCAAGTCGACCTACTGGAAACGCGCGTTCGTCAACACGACTCTGATCTATTCTAAATTCGAGGACGCGCTCACGCAGGATACGCATCTGCACAATATGCTGTTCTACCGTTATGGCAACCGTATTCATCTGCACTACAACAATCTCGGTCAGTCACCGAGCGTGCTTTACCAGTATTACAATGCGACCAGCCATACGTATGGCGACAAGCTATATCTGAGCTTCGCGCTGCCCTACCATAATCTTGTTTCGGTTGGCGGCTATTTCGTCAACAATCAGTATTACTCGCTGCTGGATTTTTACAATCCAACGCAGACCGTCAATGTGAATGGTCAGACGCTCTACCATAGTCTTTCTCTGCCGCATCATTTCCACAGCTCGTATCTCTACGAAACCGATCTTGCCGCATTCGTTCAGGATGATTTTCAGCCGACGGACCGTTTTCGCATCACGCCCGGTATCCGCGTGGTGAATTTCAAATCCAATTTCGTCAACAATGCAGCCGCTGCTTTTCCGATAAATGTGCAATATGCGATCGGCAACAACGGCGATACGCAGCCGAACTCCGAAACCAGTTTCACCGAGGTAGAACCCTCCATTGGCGCCAACTGGAAGATCACCAAAAAACTCGCATTGTATGCCAATTACGCGACCGGATATCGTTCTCCGGCGGGTGCGACCGGTACCTACGCGCATTTCCTGGTTTCGACCCTCAAGCCACAGAAGTCGACCCAGTACCAGATCGGGGTCAAGGCCTATCTGCCGCACGACGGCTACCTGCGCAATGCCCTGCTCAGCGTCAATTACTATCATCTGGACGACACCAACGAGATCATTCCGATTCCGGTCGTGAGTCATGCCTACAGTCTGTTCGCGTCCGGTTCGTCGACGTTCGACGGGGTCAATCTGTCGTTCGTCGACAATCCCGTTTACAGCCTGCATCTGTTCGCGAATCTCAGCATCGAGCGTGCGGTGTACTCGAATTACGTCAGCCCCAGTCATGGCTCGTATAACGGCAAGCCGATCTCCAACGTGCCGGATCACACTGTCAATGCGGGCGTCTTCGACGAGTTCTACCGCGAGGGCGTGATCTACAAACCTCGGTTGTGGTGGAACTACACCGGTGCCCAGTACATTTACAACAACAATACCGGGGCGCCGACCACGCAAAAACTGCCTGCCTTCGGTTTGTGGAATGCCGGACTCAAGATCGTCCTCGGGCGCCAGGTCGGATTCGCCGGCATGAAGTCTTTGTCGCTGCGATTCGATGTGACCAACCTGCTGGGCAAGAAATACAACGCCTACGAGTATATTTCCGGCGGCGGTTACTACGGCATCGCCGGCCAGCTACTGGCCGAGCCTGGTGCGCCACGCGCGTATTACGCCAGCGTTGAGGCGCATTTCTGAGTCGGTGCGGCGGCGGGGCGCTGTTGCGTCGCCGCCGCGCAGGCTGGTGCGTGACCGCATTCACGATGCTGAAATTGGAAATTCACAAACAGTGGCAGTTCATAAAAAAATAATTATTTTCATATCGTTGCGTGTTTTTCTGAAATCGCCTTTAACAGGCTGTTGAAAAAGTCCTGTAAACCCGGAAGATTGGTTTTGTATTGTTGAGTGAGGGTTGTGGCCGATGCGCGGTGCCGACATACATCAGGATGGGCTGTTCAGCACGGTCAGCCCGGAGCAACGGGTGCCGAAGGACCATCCTCTGCGCCCGATCCGGCGGATGGTCGATCAAGCGCTCAAAGAACTCGACGCTGACTTCGATGCGCTGTATGCCCATATGGGCCGTGACTCGATCCCGCCGGAGAAGCTGCTGCGCGCGCAACTGTTGATGGCGTTCTACACCATCCGCAGCGAACGCCTGTTGGTCGAACAGATCGACTACAACCTGCTGTTTCGCTGGTTTGTGGGCTTTTCCATGGACGATCCGGTCTGGCACCACTCCACGTTTACCAAGAACCGTGACCGCCTGCTTGCAGGCGATGTGGCCCGCACCTTCTTCGCCCGGGTGCTGGATCAGGCCCGTGCGGCCGATCTGCTGTCTAGCGAACACTTCAGCGTCGATGGCACGTTGATCGAAGCGCTGGCCTCGCACAAGAGCTACCGGCCCCGGGACGAGGACGCGCCGCCGAGCGGTGGCGGGCGCAATCCCACGGTGGACTTTCGCGGGCAGAAGCGGTGTCGGGAAACGCACGTCTCCAGGACCGACCCGGATGCCTTGCTGTATCGCAAGAGCGAAGGCACGACCGCCAAGCTCAGCTACCTCGGACACCTGCTGATGGAAAACCGCCACGGCCTGATCGTCGAGTCGCAGACGAGCCAGGCCACCGGCACGGCCGAGCGCGAGGCCGGTGTCGAGCTTGTCGACGCGCTCGGCGGGAGCCACCGGATCACGCTGGGCGCGGACAAGAACTATGACACGCAAGGCTTTGTGGCGGCGATGCGTGGACGAAACGTCACGCCGCATGTGGCTCAGAACACGGCCGGGCGCCGCTCGGCCATCGACGGGCGCACCATCGGCCATCCCGGTTACCGAACCAGCCTGACGATCCGCAAGCGGATCGAAGAATGCTTCGGTTGGCTCAAGACCATTGCGGGTCTGCGCAAAAGTCGGTTTGTCGGACGCGAGAAACTGGATTTCCAGTTTGTGCTCAGCGCGGCGGCCTACAACCTGGTGCGGATGCGCAATCTGGGACTGGCAGCATGTTGAAGGCACACATCAAGGGATCGGTGCGCCCAGAGATCGGGATTTGGGCTGTTTTCGGGAAAAATCAGGCCCCAGATCCGAAGGGGCACGTCGCCAATGGACCCTGATCAACATGATAACCGCTAAATCGGGGGAATTTTCAACAGCCTGTTAAGGAATCTGAAAGATGGGCGGTATGGTTTATGCGCAGACTTGTCGAGTGCTGTCGGTGTGGCTCGGGGCGGCAGGCATGGCAGTGGCGCAGGGGCACACGGGGCGTGAACAGTCAGTTGGGTACGCGTTCGCCCCGATCCGACACACCACCGGCAGCGGTTGTTCCGGCGGCAACAGCGCCGGCGCCATCCTGGTGGGTCCGGGGGCGCTGCGCGAGCGGTACGTGTCGGCGCACCCTCGGTTTCAGGCGTCATGACTCCGTGATGACGGGGATTCGCGGGCCGTACCGGAAACGTACGGCCCGCGCTTCTTGGGGCGGGAGGCCCGCGCGGGGTTCAGTCTTCGGCCAGGCGGTAGCCGATGCCGCGCACGGTCTGGATCAGCGGCTTGGCGAAAGGTTTGTCCACCTTGCTGCGCAGGCGGTGCACATAGACGTCCAGCACATTGTCGTTGGGGTCCGCCTCGATGCCCCAGACGCGCTCGACCAGTTCTCCGCGGCTGAGGGTGCGGTCGGCGTTGAGGGCCAGCAGGCGCAGCAACTGATATTCGCGCATGCCGAGGCGCAGGTGTCGGTCGCCGCGCCAGACATCCACCGACGACAGGCCGATGCGCAGATCGCCGACCACGCAGTGCCCCTCGTTGAGCGCGGCCGGCGTGATCGCATGCAGCGCGAGCAGGCGCTGATGCAGGGTCTGACCGGGCGTGTCGTCCGGCAAACAGTCGTCGGCACCATGTTCGAGTGCGGCCAGGCGGCCGCTGTGACTGAGCGGGGCGACCACGAGCAGCGCAGCCTTGCCGGCGCGTGCGCGCGCAGCGGCAACGTGCTCGACCACACGGTCGTCGAAGCCATGCATGATCACCGCCTCCGCGTGCGGCCAGGCATCGTCTTCGGCCTCCGGCCAGGGTCTTTCGTTGATGGATTCGCAGCGCGTGCGCAGCGCGGTGATCAGACGCCGGGGAGAGTGTCCAGGCTCACAGAGCAGGAGGAGTTGCATGGGTATCGGGCCTCTTGGGACTGATCCGGCGGGTGGCCAGCGCGTAGCCGAGCGACTTGACGCGCTGTACGCGAACTGGGGCGCTCTTGCCGCCCAGCCGGCGGCGCAGATGATGCAACTGCACCGCCAGCCGTTCGCGGCAGTAGGGTCGATCGGGCCACAGGCTGCCGGCCAGGATGGTCGGCGGCACCGGACGGCCCTGAGCCTCTATCAAAAGGTTGAGCAGCCTGAATTCCATCGGACGCAGGGCGATGGACTGGCCGTCGAGACTGACGCGCGCGCGCTGCGGATCGAGTCCGAGCGCGCCGAAGCGATGGTGCCGCGGGTAGCCGTCGGCGCGACGCAGCAGGGCACGCAGCTGCGCGAGCAGCAGGGATTCGTCGGCCGCGCCGGCCTGCCAGAACAGCGGCAGCCCGTCCGCCGCGGCCGCGTCCGGTGCGGTGTCGCATACGGCGATCATCGGGATGGAGCGGGCGCCGCGTGCCGAGAGCGCCGCCCGGGCCAGCCGGGAAAGCGAGGCGGCGTGCGCGGGCGTCAGCCCGACGAACAGGGCGCCTTCATGCGGGCGGGCGCACAGGCCCGCAACGGCCTGGCCCGGCTCGTCCACGGCGCTGACGCGAAAGCCTTCATGGCGCAGCCGACGCGAGATCGCTGTCGCTCGGGGGCCGTTGCCCGCCACCAGAATCCAGCGCATCGAGAGTTCCTGAAATCAAAGCGGAACAAAAATTTCACCGCCGCGAAACAAACGCGTAAGCGGATGAATGTAAAGCACGATCTGGGACAAGTTAAATATCGTAAAGGTTCCTGAAAGGTTATTGGTAAAGCTTATCTCCGAGACTTGCGGCCCCCGTCATCCATACCCGGATTCAAAAAAAACAGGAGCGCAAGTCATGGAGTTTCGTCGCAAGTACCTGGCCCGCATGGTGCATCTCGCCGCCGTGGGCGGCCTTTGCCTCGCCGGCGGCATCGGCAATGCCCATGCCGACGCACTGAATCTCGGCACCGTGAGCGCGAGCAACGGCAGCACCGCGTCCGCCGAGAGTCAGAAGTCCGCGCCGCACCAGGCACCGAGCAAGACCCCGCTCAAGGCCACGCAGCCGACCGCGGTGATTTCGCACCACTACATCAAGAACAACGTGCAGCTGAGCGAAAACTACGGCTCGATCGCGGCCGTGTCGCCCAGCGTTGCGGTAACCGACCCCAACGGCCCCGGTTTGATGGAATCCCAGTTCCTGAGTCTGCGCGGCTTCCAGGACGGTCAGTTCAATGTCACCTTCGACGGCATTCCGTGGGGCGACTCGAACGACTTCACGCACCACTCGACCAACTACTTCATGGCCAACGACATCGGCCACGTCAACGTCGACCGCGGTCCGGGCTCGGCGAGCACCATCGGCGACGCGACCTTCGGCGGCACCATCGCCATCCGCTCCAAGATGCCGAGCGCGGCACCCGGTCTCGTCGCCACGCTGTCCACCGGCAGCTTCAACACGCAGGTGCAGGGGCTGCAGTTCGATACCGGCAACATGCAGCACTACCACGACGCGCGCGCCTTTCTCGACATCGAGAACCTGTCGAGCGACGGCTATCTGACCTACAGCAGCCAGAAGCGCCAGAACTACTTCTTCAAGGTGCTGCGCCCGATCGGCGACAACACCCTGCTGACCTTCGTGGCGATGCACAACGATATCCATCAGAACGTGCCGATCGGCGCGACCATGGCACAGATCAGGAAATACGGCTGGAACTACGGCCTGAGCAACGACCCGACCCAGCAGAACTACTACGGCTACAACTACGACAAGATCTCGACCTACATGGCCTACATCGGCCTGAGCGCCGTGCTGGGCGACGGCATCCGGGTCGATAACAAGCTCTACACCTACGGCTACAACCATGCCGGCTACAACGGCGCCGACCCGAACGGCGAAACGCCCAACGGCACCAACATCGGCAACGCCCTCGACGCGCAATACGGCACCACCCTGTACGCCAACGACGTGCCTGGCCAGCGCATGACCATGGTCTACCAGAGTGTCGGCGACACGCTGCGATTCGTGCAGCCGATCGCCATCGGCGACCTCAAGTACGGTATGTGGTTCGACCACCAGTGGAACACCCGCAGCCAGTACGAAATCGACTGGACCCTGGGCGGCGCGCTCAACATCAATGCCGGCAAGGCCGGTCCCTTCGGCGCCACCGACCGTCTGATGTACGACACCCTGGATTCGGCCCAGCCCTACCTCGAACTGGACTGGCGCATCACGCCGAGCCTGACGCTGACGCCTGGCGTGCGTTACGCCTGGTTCAAGCGCTATCTCGACGCGCAGGTCAACCAGGGACCCACCAATGCGCCGGCGACCGTGTCCAAGACCTGGTCCGACGCGATCCCGTCGGTTGCGCTGCACTACCAGGTCGCGCCGCACTGGACGGCCTACGGCCAGGTGGCCAAGGGTTTCCTGGCACCGAACCTGAACCTGTTCTACACCGCCGACCCGAACTCCAGCATCAACAGCGTCAAGCCTGAGACCACCATGAACTACCAGGCGGGTACGGCCTACCAGACGCGGAAGCTGGCGCTCTCCGGCGACGTCTATTACATCGACTTCAACAACTCGGTGGCCTCGCGCACCGTTGCCGGCAACACCGTCTGGTACAACCAGGGCGGCGTGATCTACCAGGGTGTCGAGGGCAGCGCCACGGTTTACGTGGGCGGCGGCTTCAGCGGCTACGTCAACGGCAGCCTCAACAGCGCCAAGACCAAGACCACCCATCAGTGGATCGCCAACGTGCCGAAGACGACGGCCGTGGTCGGCGTGGTCTACAACCACGGTGCCCTGTACGGCTCGCTGCTCGACAAGTATGTGGGTTCGAGCTATGGCGACAGCGGCGAAACCCAACCGATCAACGCCTATTCGGTGGCGAATCTGTCGCTGGGCTACAAGCTCGACGCCGGCCTGGCCCACCCGGTCGACGTGCGCCTGAAGATCGACAACCTGCTGGACAAGAAGACCATCATCAACCTGGCCGGCTACACCGGCGGGGCCAACACCCCGCTGTACTGGACGCTGCCCTCGCGCAGCATGGAACTGAGCGTGTCCAGCAAGTTCTGACTTCGCAAGAAGACATGATGACTCCATTGGGGCACAGGGATGTGCCCCGTTCTTTTTGAGGGGGCGTCAGGGAAGACCGGCCCACAACGAATTTTCGTCGCCGGCGCGCGCGTCGGCGGCATTCCGTCCCGGCCGCGGGTGCGGCGGGTGCGGCGGGTGCGGGAACGGCAGGATTTGGCGCGATGTGCGTCGTGAAACGATGAAGAGGTACAAGGCATGCGCAAGTTGGTGCTGATCGTGGTCGTGGCCGTGGCGGCGGCCGCCGTGTGGATACTCTGGCCGCAGTCCCGCCAGACCCTGGTGCTGTACAACGCGGTGGACTACGGTCCCGCGGTGGCCAGGGCCTTCACCAAGAAGACCGGCATTCCGGTCACCGTGATCACCACCTCCACCGGGCCGTTGATCGCGCGCGTTTCCGCCGAGGCCGCCCGTCCGCAGTGGACGCTGGCCTGGTTCGACGGCGCCACTGCCGCCGCCGGCCTCGACAAGGCCGGTCTGGTGGCCGAGGGCGTCCTGCCCAAGGTGTCGTGGAACAGTGAAGGCCGCAAGCTGTTGCCGAGCAACGGCGCCTACGTGCCCACCGGCTACACCCTGTCCGGCGTGTTCGCCTACCGCCGCGACGGCCTGGCGCCGCCGGCGAGCTGGCAGGGTCTGCTGACCCCGGCCTACCGCAATGCGGTGGGCATGAACAATCCGGCCGTGTCCGGGCCGACCTACCCGCTGCTTGCGGGCATGCTGCAGACCGCCGGCGGCTGGCCGCAGGGTCAGAAGTTCATGCTGGCGCTCAAGCAGAACGGCCTGCAGGTCTACCGCACCAACAGCACCACGCTCGCGGCGCTCAAGAGCGGCGAGATCAAGATCGCCATGGTGCAGTCCTCGGCCGCCTACTATCTGGCCGACAAGCCCGGCTCCGACATCGCGGTCAGCGTGCCCGATCCGGCCTTCATCCTGCCGCGCGTGATGGTCGAGGCGCCGCATCTGTCGCCCGCGGCCAAACGCGCGGCCGCCGCCTTCATCCGTTTCGTCATGAGCCCCGAGGGCCAGGCGCTGGCGATGCGCGACAAGGGTTCCGACGGCCTGTACTGGCCGGTGACCACCGACGCGCCGGCGGACAAGCGCATTCCAGACCCGGCCACGCTGCACCTCGAAAGCGTGCCGCCGCCGCAGTGGGGCCCGCTCGAATCGACCATCAATCAGTGGTTCACGCGCACGGTGCTCGGTCAGTGACGACGACCTGGTCGCGCCGGATTGCCGGCCTGCTGCTGGTCGCGCTGCTGGCGCTGTTCTTCGCCTATCCGCTGCTGCGTTTTCTCGCCCTGCCGTTCGCGACCGCGTCGGCGTCGGATCACGGATGGCTGAACGGCCTGCTGGTGGCCGTGCGCAACACCGCGCTGCTCGCGCTGGGCGCGGCCTGCATCGCGGCGCCGCTCGGCGCGGCCATCGCGTGGCTGCTGGAGCGGCGCGCCTCGCCGCTGAACCACGCCATGACGGCCGCGCTGTGGCTGATCTTCCTGGCCCCAAGCTACCTGCTCACCACCGGCTGGCAGATCGTGTTTCGCGAGCAGGGTTTGCGGCATGGCCTGGCCGCGGCGCTGTTCTTCAGCCCGTTCGGCATCGTCGCCCTGCTCGCGCTCAAGGCCCTGCCGTTCTGCGCCTTCGTGGTGCGCCCGACCTGGGCGGGCATGGGCCGCGAGCTGGAGGAGGCGATGCGCGTGCATGCCCTGCCGCTTGCCCGGCGGGCAGGTCTGACCCTGCGCCTGGCGCTGCCGGCCGTGGCCGCCGGCTTCGTCATCGCCTTCATCGAGAGCGTGCAGGAGTTCGGCATCCCGGCCACGCTCGGCGCACACCTGCGCATGCCCATCCTGACCTACGCGATCTACGAGCACCTGAGCACCTCGCCGCTCGACTTCGCCGGCGCCGCGCGGCTGAGCTGGGTGGTGGTGGCGATGGCCGCCGGTGGCGCGCTGCTGCACCTTTCCCTGCATCACCGTCACAGCGCGGTGCTGGTGCACGGGCGCGCGCGGCATGCCGCGCCGCCGCCGCCGGGACGTGTCCTGCACGGGGCGATCCTGCTCCTGGCCGGAGTGTTGTGGGGGCTGGGCCTGCTGACGCCGGGTCTCGCCCTGGTCGCCTCGGCGCTCGCCGGACACGACTGGGCCGGCGACTACGCCAGCCTGTTCAACTCCACCGGTTTCGCCGTGCTCGCGGCAACCGCGAGTCTGGCCCTGGCCGTGACCCTGGCGCGCGCGTCCAACCGCAGCGGGCAGGGGCTGGCCGTGGGCATCGAGCTGTTCACCCTGAGCAACATGGCGATTCCGGGGCTGGTGCTCGGCGCGGCCTACCTGATGGCCTTCAACACGCCCTGGCTGCCGCTCTACGGCACCTCGCTGCTGCTGATCCTCGGCTACACCGCGGGTTACGCGCCCATGCTCACG
This sequence comes from Acidihalobacter prosperus, assembly GCF_000754095.2. NCBI lineage: Bacteria > Pseudomonadati > Pseudomonadota > Gammaproteobacteria > Chromatiales > Ectothiorhodospiraceae > Acidihalobacter > Acidihalobacter prosperus. The sequence continues at coordinate 365,306 of NZ_JQSG02000003.1, read as the reverse complement.
CGTCTGCTGCAGTCGCCGGTGGCGCAGATCGACCGCCGTCTCGGCGAGGCCGCGCGCCTGCATGCCCTGCCGTGGGCCGCGCGCGTGCTCGACATCGAGGCCGTGCTGCTCGCCGCGCCGCTGCTGCGCGGCTGGCTGCTGGCCTTCGGCTTCATCCTGTTCGAGCTGCCGGTGTCCGAGCTGCTGTACCCGCCCGGTCGCGAACCGCTGGGCGTGGCCATCGTCCGTCTCAACCAGACCCTGCATTTCCACGCCGCGGCGCGGCTCGCGCTCAGCGGCTTCGCGCTGACCGCCGCCGTGGTCGCGCTCGCCGGGGTCGTCGCCTATCTGCTGCTGCCCGTCGGGGCGCGGAGGGTTACCGCATGAACGCATCGGTCAAAATCGAAGGCCTGTCCAAGTCGCTGGGCGGACATGCCGTGCTGCACGACGTGAATCTCGACATGGCACCCGGCGAGTTCGTCGTCCTGATCGGCGCCTCGGGTTCGGGCAAGACCACGCTGCTGCGCCTGGTCGGCGGACTGGAGCGCGCCGATGCAGGGCGCATCGAGATCGACGGCAACTGCGTGGACGCCCCGGCCGAGCGCCGCTTCGTCGCGCCCGAGCGCCGAGGTCTGGGCATGGTGTTCCAGGAATACGCGCTGTGGCCGCACCTGAGCTGCCAGGAGAACGTGACCGCCGCCATCCCGCGCGGCGAAAAGCGGCGCGAGGAACGTGCCCGCGAACTGCTCGAAAGCGTCGGTGTGGCGCATGCCGCCGGCAAGCGTCCGCATCAGCTTTCCGGCGGCCAGCAGCAGCGCGTCGGCCTGGCCCGCGCGCTGGCGGTGCGCCCGCGGCTGCTGCTGCTCGACGAACCGCTGTCCAGTCTGGACGTGGACACCCGCGACCAGCTGCGGATGGAGATCCGCCGGGTGGTGCGCGAGGCCGGGGTCGCCGCGCTATTCGTCAGCCACGATCCGGCGGACGCCTGGCGGCTGGCCGACCGGGTGGCCGTGCTCGAAGGCGGCCGGCTGGTGCAGTTCGACACGCCGGAGGCGCTGTACCGCGCCCCGGCCACGCCCGGTGTGGCGCGCTTCACCGGCGCCCAGGGCGGCTTCGAGGGCGATCTGCGCGGGCCCGGCATCGTGCTGGCCGGGGTCGATGTGGCGGCACATCATCGCCAGTCCGGGCTCAACGGCCACGGCGCGCTGTATGTGCGACCGCAGGGCGTGCGCGCCAACGGCGCGGCCGACGGGCTGCCGGCAGAGTGCTTGCATGCCGTGTTCGAGGCGGGTCGCTACCGCGTCTACTGGCGCGTGCCCGGCGTGGACCAGCCGCTGGTCAGCCTGGAGGACGCGCCGCCGCCGGCGCAGGCGCGGTTGCGCATCGAGCCGGAGCAGGCCTTCATCTTCGCGCCCGCACCGTCTCGTCAAACTACCGATTGATACGAAAAACACGCAAGGAGTAATCATGTCGTTCTGGGGAGTCGTCATTGCCACCTGGCTGGCCGCCACGGTCGAATGGGTGGAAGCCTTTACCATCGTGCTCGCGGTGGCCCTGAGCATCGGCTGGCGCAGCGCGCTCGGCGCGGCGGCGGCGGCACTGCTGCTGCTGACGGCGATGACCGCGGCGACCGGCGGTGCGTTGCATGCGGGGCTGGAACTGCCCTGGCTGCAGGGCGTGATCGGGGTTTTCCTGCTGCTGTTCGGCATTCGCTGGCTGGGCAAGGCGGTCGCCCGCGGCGCCGGCCTCAAGGCGCTGCACGACGAGGACAAGGCCTTCGCCAAGGCGCAGACGCAGCTGGCCGAGGACAGCCCGCGCGGCGCCTGGCTGGTGGCCTTCAAGGCGGTGCTGCTGGAGGGGCTGGAGGTGTGGCTGATTGTGGTCGCGCTCGGCGCGCCGACACACCGCACCCTGCTCGCCGCCGCTGCGGCCGTGGTCGCGCTGCTCGGCGTGGTGCTGCTCGGCCTGTTCATCCACCGGCCGCTGCGCCGCGTGCCCGAGAACACCATGAAGTTCGTGGTCGGCGGCATGATCACCGCCTTCGGCAGCTTCTGGACCCTGGAATCGCTGGGCTACGCGTGGCCGCTGGGCGATGCCAGCCTGCTGCTGCTGGCGGCCTTCTACCTGGGCGGCGGCTGGCTGCTCACCCGCCTGCTGCGCCGCGATCCGGCCGCCATCGGAGGTGCCGCATGAAGGCCCTGTTCAAGACCCTGTTCGGCGACTGGCGCACCCTGACCGTGGTCGGCGCCAGCCTGGCCGTGGCCTGGCCGCTGCTGCACAGCCCCTGGGCCGCCCTGGCCGGCTATGCACTGCCCTTGTGCCTGCTGGCCGGCTCAGCCTGGCTCGCGCGTCACTGAGACGCACGCAGCATCCGCCGTGGAACCAGCCGCCGCGCCGTGTCGGCGAGGCGGCAAGCCCGCCTGTCGTTTCCCGTCGCGTTGGCATTGATACTGCTTATAATGCGCGGACTGCAGGTCCAGGACGGCTGTCGCCATGCCGTGACGAGGACATCATCGATGTTTCATCGAATCGTCATGGTCGGTGAGTAGGCTGCGCGGTCTCTTCCACATCCAACCGGGCATACAAGGGGGCTGTATCATGTCGCAGAACGAGCAGCAGCGCGGGCGCCGCGCATTTCTGAAAATGGGAGTCTACACGCTGGGTGCGGGCGCCCTGGGCGGGCTGCTGCCCGGTCTGGGTTCGCGCGCGATGGCGGCCGGCACCGACGAGGCGCTGATCAAGGCGGCCAGGCACGAAGGCCGTCTGAACGTGATCGCGTTGCCGCCGAACTGGGCCAACTACGGCGAGATCATCCCGGCGTTCCACCACAAGTACGGTTTGCGCGTGACCAGCGCGTCGCCCAACGCCAGTTCCGCCGAGGAGTTGCAGGCGATCCGCACGCTCAAGGGCCAGTCGCGCGCGCCGGACGTGGTCGACGTCGGTCCTTCGTTTGCCCTGATCGGGCAGAAGGAAGGCCTGTTCGTGCCCTACAAGGTGCCCACCTGGGACAGCATTCCCGAGGGCATGAAGGATCCCGAAGGCCACTGGTACGGCGACTATTTCGGCGTCATCTCCTTCGGCGTCAACACCCGCGTGGTCAAGCACGTGCCGCATAGCTGGGATGATCTCAAGCGCCCCGAATACAAGGGCCAGATCGCCCTCAACGGCAACCCGCTGCGTGCCGGTGCGGCCTTCGGCGCGGTGTGGGCGGCGGCGCTCGGCAACGGCGGCTCGCTGGACGACATCACCCCCGGCATCGAGTTCTTCGCCGATCTCGCCAAGCGTGGCAACTACATCCCGATCGCTGCGCGTCCGGCCACCCTGGAGAGCGGCCAGACCCCGATCACGGTCGACTGGGACTACCTGAACCTGGCCTACCGCAAGAAGTTCAAGGGCCGCGTCGCCATCGACGTGCGCATTCCCGAGACCGGCGTGTTCGGCAACTACTACTGCCAGGCAGTCAGCCGCTTCGCGCCCAATCCCAGCGCCGCGCGCCTCTGGCAGGACTTCATCTACTCCGACGAAGGCCAGCTGCTCTACCTCAAGGGCTATGCACATCCGGCGCGCTTCAACGACATGGTCGCGCGCGGCGTGATCCCCGAGTCGCTGATGGCCGAGCTGCCCCCGAGCGAGCCCTACAAGAACGTCCGCTTCCCCAACGCCGAGCAGACCAAGAAGGCGCAGGACACGGTGGGCAAGCTGTGGCAGAAGATGGTCCGCACCTGATGTCATCGCCAGATCGGGCCGAAACGGCGGCCGCGGGTGTCGTGCCCGCCGTTTCGCCCACCGACGGTCTGGCGCCTCCCATGGGCTCGCGGCTGGGCGACGGCCTGGCGCGCGCCCTGCAGAGGCTGCTGGTGGCGGCGTTCTTCGTCTATATCGTCGCCTTCCTGCTGCTGCCCTCGGCCGAGGTGCTGGTCGGCGCGTTCCGCGGCGAACATGGCCTGACCCTGCGCTACGTGCGCGAGCTGCTGACGCAACGCTACGCCACCGCCTTTGCCAACAGCGTGGAGCTGAGTCTGGTGACGGCGCTGATCGGCGGCGTCTGCGGGCTGGCGATCGCCTATCTCGCTGTCTCGCCGCGCAGCCCGCACTGGCTGCGCACCGCCGTCACCTCGTTCAGCGGCGTGGCGGCCAATTTCGCGGGCGTGCCGCTGGCCTTCGCTTTCGTCTCGACCCTCGGCACCATGGGGCTGCTGACCCTATGGCTGCAGCGCATGGGCTTCGACCTTTACGCCACCGGCTTCAGCCTGTTTTCGTTTTCGGGCCTGGCCGTGACCTATCTCTATTTCCAGATTCCGCTGATGGTCATCATCATCAGCCCGGCTGTGCAGGCCCTGCGCCGGGAATGGCGCGAGGCCGCGCGCAACCTGGGCGCCACGCCCTGGCAGTACTGGCGTTACGTCGGTCTGCCGATCCTGATGCCGTCCACGCTGGCGGCGATGGTGCTGCTCTTCGGCAATGCCTTCGCGGCCTACGCGACGCCCTATGCCCTGACTTCCGGCAATATCGCCCTCGTGCCGATCGAGATCGGCAACGTGCTGTCCGGCAACGTGATGTCCTCGCCGCAGCTCGGCAAGGCGCTCGCGCTGGGCATGATCGCGGTCATGGCGCTGGCGATGGGAGCCTACGCGCTGTTGCAGCGGCGCATTTCACGGTGGCAGCGATGAGCGCGCTGCGTCGCTTGCTACCGGGCTGGCGGGTCTGGGTGCTCGGCCTTGCCGGGCTGTATTTCATGGTGCCGCTGCTGGCCACCGGCGGCTTCAGCCTATGGGCGGGCGGCGACCGCTACGATTTCTCGGCCTACGAAACGCTGCTGCAGTCGTCCGACTTCTGGGACTCGCTGGGCCTTTCCGTGCGCCTCGCGCTACTGACCATCCTCATCAGCCTGGCGCTGCTCGTACCCACCGTATACTGGGTGCAGCTGCGCGCGCAGCGCCTGCGCCCGCTGATGGAATTCCTCGCCGTGCTGCCCTTCGTGGTGCCGCCGATCGCATTGGTCGAGGGGCTGGCCAGCGTATACACCGGCCCGCAGTGGCTGGTCGGCACGCCGGATTTCCTGGTGGTGGCGTACGTGATCCTGGCGTTGCCCTATACCTACCGCGCGCTCGACGTGGGCATGCGCAGCCTGGACATCCGCACCCTGAGCGAGGCGGCGCAGAGCCTGGGCGCGAACTGGCCGACGCTGATGCTGCGCGCCATTCTGCCCAATCTGATCGGCACCCTGGTCGGCGCCACGCTGCTGACCCTGGCCATCGTGATGGGCGAGTTCACCTTCGCCAACGTGTTGCTGTTCAACACCTTCGCGGTCTACATCAATTACGTGGGGCAGACCTCGGGCACAGAGGCCGCGGCGCTGTCCCTGCTGAGTTTCGTCATGACATGGCTCGCCATGGCCGGCATTCTGATCACCGGCCGGCGCGGGCAGGTACAACTGGGAGGGGCACGTTGAAAACCGGGGGATTGCACGTCGACGGCGTGGGCAAGTCGTTCGGCGGCACGCAGGTGCTGCAGTCGGTCACGCTGGCCGCCAAGGCGGGCGAATTCGTATCGCTGCTCGGTCCGAGCGGCTGCGGCAAGACCACCTTGCTGCGCATCGTCGCCGGCTTCGAGCGGCCGGACGCGGGACATGTCCGGGTCGACGGCCAGGACCTGACCGACACGCCGGCCGAGCGCCGCAACATGGGCATGGTGTTTCAGGCCTACAGCCTGTTCCCCAATCTCACCGCGGCGCAGAACATCCGCTTCGGCTTGCGCCTGCGCAAGCTGCCGAAATCGCGTCAGCAAGCCATCGTGGCCGATCTGCTGTCGCTGATCGGCCTGGAGGCGCACGCCGACCGCTATCCGCACCAGCTTTCCGGCGGCCAGCAGCAGCGTGTGGCGCTGGCGCGCGCGCTCGCCATCCAGCCCAGCTTGCTGCTGCTCGACGAGCCGCTTTCGGCGCTGGACGCCAAAGTGCGCGTGCAGCTGCGCGAGGAAATCCGCCGCATCCAGCGCGAGACCGGCGTCACCACGCTGTTCGTGACTCACGACCAAGAGGAGGCGCTGTCCATTTCCGACCGCGTGGCGGTGATGCACGGCGGCCGGCTGGTGCAGTTCGACACACCGGCGGCGATCTACCGCGATCCTGCCGACGCCTTCGTCGCCGGCTTCATCGGCACCGCCACGCGCTTCGATGCCGCCGTGGCCGATCCCGAAAAGGGGCTGGTGGAGATTCTCGGCGTGCGCATGCCGGCCGCGCGCGCCTGCGGCCTGCCGGTGCGGCATCCGGTGTCGGTGTTCGTGCGGCCGGAAGCGGTGTCGCTGCAGGCGGGTGGCGCCCATGCGCCGGCGGGGCTCGCGGGGCAGGTGCTGGAGCACACCTTCCTCGGCGCGGTGACGCGCGTCCAGGTGGCGGTGCACGAGGCGATCACCCTGCTTGCCGACGTGCCTGGCGCGCTGGCCGGAGAATTCCCGGTGGGCGCCGAGGTGAGCGTGTCCTGGGCGCCCGACGCGCCGCACGTGCTCGATGCCTGACGCCGCCGCAACGCGTATGAAACTCATCCAGATCACCGATACGCATTTCGTGCCGCCGGGGCAGACGCTCTACGCGCTCGACCCGCGCGCCCGTCTGGACGCCTGCATCGCCGACATCAACGCCCACCACCGCGACGCGGCGCTGTGCGTGATCACCGGCGACCTGGTGCATCGCGGCGAAACCGAGGCGTATCACGCGCTGCGCGAGTCGCTGGCCGCGCTGTCGATCCCGCTGCAGCTGGTGATCGGCAATCACGACCATCGCGGCCGTTTCCGCGAGGCCTTCCCGGAAACGCCGGTGGATGCCGAGGGTTTCGTGCAGTCCTGGCGCGACACCGAGGCCGGCCGCCTGCTGTTTCTCGACACGGTGGCCGACGGCCGCCACGTCGGCCACTACTGCGCCGCCCGGCAACGCTGGCTGCGCGAGGCGCTGGCCGACGCAGGCCAGCGTCCGGTCTACGCCTTCATGCACCATCCGCCCTTCGACGTGGGCCTGCCCTCGTGCGACGTGCTTGGCATCGACAATGCCGGCGAGGCGCGCGCGGCACTGCGTTCGGCGGGCGATCTGCGTCATATCTTCTTCGGGCATGTGCATCGCCCGATTTCGGGCGGCTGGCGCGGCGTGTCGTTCACCACCCTGCGAGCCACGGCGCACCAGACCCTGCTCGACTTCGAGGCCGAGGAAGAGCGCTATTTCAGCCACGAGCCGCCGGCCTATGCCGTGGTCCTGCTCGACGAGGCGCAGGTCACCGTGCATTTCCACGACTACCTCGACCGCAGCGAGCGGGTGCCGGTGCGCGGCGGCTAATCCTGTCCCAGCGGCCCCATGCGGCGCAGCACGTCGTCGTGCAGCCGCAGGTGATGGTAGAGCGCTGCGGTCACGTGCAGGCCGACCAGCAGCGCGAGCAGCACGCCGACATGGCGCTCCCAGGCGAGCAGCGCGAGCCCCAGGGCGTAATGCGCGCCGGAGCCGGTCGGCAGGGCCAGCCCGAACAGTCGCACCGGCGTGCCCACCAGTGTCAGCCCAAACAGCCCCAGCGCCGCTTCGGCGCCGATCGCGAGTAGCATCGCCGCGTGCACGGCGACGGCGACCGGCCCCATCCAGTGGCCGGCATCGCGCGTCAGCGCGGCGCGCCAGCCGCGCCGAGCGATCCACCACGCGCCGAGCATCAATGCACACAGTAAGGTCAGCGCGCCGAGACTGGCGTGCACGCCCAGCGCGAAGGGTTTGGCGCCGAGCAGTGCCTGATCGTGCACGAACAGCCAGCCGTCGCCCCACTGGGCGACGGCCAGCGCGGCCAGCGCCCAGTGCAGCGCCCGGTAGGCGGCCGGTCGTTCGTGCACGGCGCTCATGCGGCGGGCTCCACCAGCACCAGGGCATCCATCACGTAGGGGTAGCCGCCGTAGAAATGATGCGAACGGTAGGTGTGACGCCAGGGGTAGGAGTGAATGGTGCACAGAATGTGGTGCAGGCCGGGGCGGTAGAAGGTGAACTCGGCCTTGCCGCCGTTCTTGTGCATGGTGAAGCCGCGGAAGGCGTCGTGGTAGAAGCGTATCTGGCCGTGGTCGTCGAACATCACCGGATAGTTGCCGGGGTAGAACGAGTGGTCCATGCCGTCGTTGTCGGTCAGGTGGATCGTCTGCCCGGCCTTGACTACCAGCACGAAGGGCACGTAGGTCATGGTGCCGCCCGGTACGGTCATTTCAGGTTTGGCACTCAGCGGCACGCCGCCGCCCGCTGCATCGGTCACCGCCACCACGCCGTAGGCCGGCGCCGGAAAATGCGGCGCGCCCTTGGCCGCGACCACCTGCTGCACCTTGGCTGAGCCCGAGCCGGGCACGTGGAAGGTGCCGAACTGTGTGGTTTGCGCGTCGTAATACTCGTAGATGCCGTCCTGCGCAGGCTTCCAGTCGGCGCTGCCGCCGGCGGGGATCTTCAGCGTCGCCGCCTTCTGACCTTGCCAGGTGACGATATCGAGATCGAGCGGCTGATGGGTCGGGTTGGTGAAATGCAGGGTGCTGCCGAGCACCAGCTGCACGTTCATCTGGCTGAACCCGGTCTGCTCGAAGCGGATGTTGCCGTCCCAGTCGGCGCTCTTGCGTCCGGTCCAGAACGGCTGGCCGGGCAGCTGCGGCTGGCGGCCGGCGAGCGCGAAATAGGTCCAGCCGACGGCGATGGCGGCCAGCACGATCACGATCAGCGTGATCATCGGCCAGGGGCCGGCGCCGGGGCGGGCGGGTGATGCGGTGTCGCTCATGGCATTTCCTCCGGGATGGTTTTGACCCGCCGCTGGCGGGTGCGTTCGGGCGTGCGCACGGGCGTGGTTCAGAACTGCAGCCCCACGCGCACGCCTTCGATCCACTGCCCGTGCTGATCGGGCAGGAACTGGGTGTGCCGTATCCACTGCACGTCCGGGCTGACGTAAAGCGACTGCACCAGGCGCGTGCGCACATAGGCTTCGGCCTGGATCAGCGGCGCGGTCGGTCCGATGGCATCCGGCGAGGCGCCGGTGCGCGACACGCCGGCGGCGACGGTCAGCTTGCGGCCGCCCGGCAGCAGCGGCGTGGCGAAGGTGTCGTCGGCTTGGATCGACACGAAATTGCTGGCCAGCGAGGCCTTCGGGTTGGCCCAGCCGGCGCGCAGGTTCCACTGCACCCCGGTGTCGGGTACGCGGCCGCCGAAGTTGCCGTACACGCCCCAGGCGTGATGACGGGTGAAGGTCTGGGTCGGCGCCGGGATCGCGTTGGTGGCCAGCGGCGGCGTGGTGACGTCGTGAGCCGTGTTGACCCAGGCGCCGAGATTGCCTTGCAGGCCGCCCTGCTGCCAGTCGAGTTCCAGGTCGCCGAAGCTGCCGCGGTCGCTCGCGCCGCCGTCGAGCAGATTGGGGTAGTTATGCCCGTACAGGTCGCGCGTGCTGGCGAGCATGGCGAGCATGCCGAACGTGCGGTTCAGCGGGTGGCTGTAGGTACCGCCGAGCACGTAGACCGGCATCTGGATGGTCAGGTCGTTGACGAAACTCAGCCCCATGAACTGGTGGTACTCGTCGTCGGCCACCGGATTGGTGTCGATGTAGTTGGCTGGGAAGATCAGGCCCGCATCGAGCTCGCCGCCGCCGACGCCGATGGCGTAATAGAGCTGGGTGATCGCCAGCCGGCCGTGTCCGCCGGGGCTGAGCGTCTCGCCGGCCAGCGCGTTGGCCTCGGGGTAGCGGGCGGTGACGCCGTCGGAGAGCGGCGTGCTGCCGGCCTTGAGCTCGTACTGCAGCTCGCCGGGGCCGGCATCGTAATGGCCGAGCAGGTCGAGCTGGGCGTTATAGGCGTCACGCGTGCCGGGCGTGTGTTGATAGGTGCCGACGAGCACGGAGCTGGAAGAAAGATGCCCGAAGCCGTTATCGGCCTGTGCCGGGCCGGCGGCGCATAGCACGCCAAGGGCGAGCGGCGCGGCGAGTGCGTGAAGGACGCGGGCGGGCCGCGAGCGGAAGTGGCGATGGCGGGGTAGCGTACTCGGCATGATGCACGGATTCTCCTGGCAGGGGTTAATGGGGCGATTAAATTCTCAAAATCACGACGCCCTCGACAGTGACTAATTGCCGCGCCAGAAAAACTTATTTCGTTTGGCTTATATCGGTAGACCGATGACGCGGCGTGCGTCGCGGACGGGCGCGTGCCGTCGATGCGCACCAAATCTGGGCGCGGCCGGCGTCATACCGGACGGTTATGACGCCGCGGCGCCGTGCGCGGGGTTGGCCCGCGGATTGCTTTGTCATGCGCTGGACTATCGGCGCCCGGTTTCGCGCCGTTCAATCGGGAGGAACAACGCATGAAGAAACATCCACAGGGACGTCTGGCGCGTCGCATCGCTGCCGTCGGCGGCCTCGCCCTGGTGTTGGCCGCCGGCGCGAGCCACGCGGCCTGCTCCGTGAACATCGGCGTATTGCTCGCCCTGACCGGCTCGATGGCCGAGATCGGACAGGACAATCTGCGTTCGGCGCAGCTCGCGGTGAAGGACGTCAATGCCGCCGGCGGTGTCGGCGGCTGCACGATCAAGCCGATCGTTGCCGATACCGAAACCGAGCCCTCCGTCGCGGTCAACCAGGCCAAATCGCTGATCGATCTGCGCGGCGTGCGCGTGATTTTCGGTTCGAATTCGAGCGGCACCACCATCGCCGAGCTGCGCAGCGTGACCGCGCCCTCCAAGGTCTTGCTGGTGTCCCCGAGTGCGGCCTCGACCTCATTCACCGAACTGGCCAAGAAGGGCTACACCAAGGGCCTGTTCTACCGCGGCGTCATGTCCGTCGGCGGCGAGGGACCGGTGGTGGCCTACGTGGCGCGCCACATGGCCGGCTGGAAGCACGTCTCCATCGTCTACGTGAACAACGCCTTCGGCGTGACCTACGCCAAGGAAACCATCAAGGCCTTCGAAGCCATGGGCGGCAAGGCCCGGCTGATCCCCTACAACAGCGACCAGCCGGACTACCAGTCCATCGTCACCGACGCCTTGCGCGACAAGCCGCAGGCGCTGGTCCTGCTTGCGCACCCCAAGGGCGGCCAGGCCATCCTGCGCGACTGGCTGCAGGCCGGTGGCCCGCAGCACGTGCTGCTCGCCGACTCGGTGGCCACGGAGAATTTCGTGGAAAAATCAGGCGGCAAGCTGCTCGACGGCGGCTGGACCGTCAAGGACGCCGCGGTGAAAACGCCGTGGTACGAGTTGTATCGCAAGAACTTCGAGATGGCCTACAAGCGCACTCCGCACATCCCCTACGACACCAACTCGTATGACGCCATGGCGATCACCCTGCTCGCCATGGATCAGGCGGGCACCCAGGACGCGCACAAGATCTTCGCCGCCGCGCGCGAGATCACCGCGCCCGGCGGGCTGATCGTGCACCCGACGCCGGCCGGCTTCAAGGCCGCGCTCGCGGCCATCGCCCAGGGCAAGAAGATCCACTACGTCGGCGTAACCGGCGCGCTGAGCATCGATCAGTACGGCGATGTCAGTAATCCGGTGGTGATCGGCAGGGTCAAGGGTGGCAAGCTAGACTATTACAAGACCCTCGGCGTCGACGAAGTCGACAGCATCGTCAAGCATCACAAGCTTTAAGATCGGGGAGATGGGCGAAAGCGCCGGGCGGCTCCGAGCCGTCCGGCGTTTTTTTGCCTGGTATGACCGTGGTGAATTGCGGGTACCGGGTCGGCTATGAATATGAATCGGTTGATAGGCGGCGCATGATTTTGATGCCGGGTCCTGCGTGGCATCATTTTATTATTGTCGTGGTCATGCGCATAAATTTATTTATCAAATAAAGAAAAATATCCCAAAAAACGCCAGGCTTCAGCGCGTGGTTTCGAGTGCGAATCGGTCTTTTCGTGTTCGATCTCGCTGGCGATGCGCCGACCCGGTTTGTTCGACGCATCCCTGCGTCTCGCCTCCCGCCGGGCGAACGCGCAAAATCGTCCCTAACGATTTTGTCTTTGCCAGCCCAAAGGAATCGGGCAAAGAAATGCGCCCGAAACGCCTTGTTCCTGCAGAGGAACTTTGCCCGCACACGTCGACTAGGGCATGGCAGGCACTCGCCGTTCGTGCGAAGCCAGCTCGGGCGACGTCCTGCCGCTCGACCTCGCGTCGGCGCGCACGGGCGAGGCAAGGCGTAACGGGAACTCAAATCAAAAGATTTTCCGCTACGAGTTTGCACGCGCTCCACGGTTTTCTATCCCCTCGTCGCCTTGCTTCTCGGGATGCGGCTGTGCGGGGCAAATTTATTTGGTGACTTTTGTTCGTCAAAAGAAAAAATCGGCGTCAGCGACAATTGCACGAACCCCAGTGGGCCAAGGCGCAGAATGCGCCGAACGGAATTGCTCGCGCGCCTGCCCCGAAGCCATGAAAGGACTCCGTCACTGAAGGTGTGTGAAATCATGCCGACGGTCGTTAACCAGGCAGAAACGGTTTAGGTGTCGGGCGTGATGCCCGGCGCTCACTCAATACGGTAGCTTCTTCGACAGCGCGCGCTTGGCAGCAGCCGCGCCGATGGGTGGCGTCTTTGGCGATTTCATGGTGCTCACAACGACGTGCCGAGATGGCAGATCAGGGCGAATTTGGGTGAGGGTCTTCGGCCTGAAGCTGTTTGGCGAGTTTCTGCAGCGCGTCAAGTGCGGGCAAATGGCTGGGTTTCAGGGTTTCCATTTTGCTGGGCGGGAGCATGAGCGGGCATGTGCTTGAAATCAAGTAGCCAGTTTGCGTGGCATGCACGTCAAGAATGGCGTTTTTACCTTCGTAGGTTACCGAGGCGGTGCCCTTCATGGTCGCAGTGTGCATGGCGTCGCCTATCGCCGAGAAAATCATGAGGGTGTCCAGTGCGCCACGCAGATGTGGTCCAGGAAATTCCGCGTGGGTATGCACGGTGGATGTCAGTCCGCTGGTGGATATCTTGTAGGTCAGGTTGACCTGGGAGGCCGATGGCGAAGGCATGAGTAGGTAGGTGCCCTGGGAGGAACGCCCATTTTTGTCCCAACACTCATCCTGCGTCAGGACATGCACTGCGCCCAGCGGCCCGTAGATATGAGACGCGATGCGCCACAAGCCGGGAGCGATGAATTGTTTACCGTCGGCTTTGGCGGAAAGCGACGTCAAGGATGCGATCGCGCAGATAAGTAGCGGAAGCGATTTGTAAAATGGCGACATGGTGTCGATTTCTGAGTTATTGGCTTGCGGCGCGTGCCAGGACGCTCTTGATAACTACGAGACTCGCTCCACCGGTTCTCAGCCAGCGACCTTGAGAATCGCGAAAGACAACCATCGGTGTGAATCCGCCCCATACAAGCATGGCTTTGCCTAGACGCTGTGTTTCCGCGGGCAGAGGTGGTGCCTGTGGGTTGACGATGAGTCCGCCGCCGTTGGCTGCGTGGTTGTTGAATTGCTGTAGATCAGTTTCGAGCGCGGAGATCGGGTCGGTTGAGGCCAGCAGCGTTGCGGTCTTCTCGATGCTGTTGTTGCCGAATACGCCCACGGGAACCCAGCGCACGGGCAGGAACGGATATGCGGCCTGCATTTCCTTGAAAAGTAGCGCGCCGTATGGGCCGTTCGGATCGAATATCACCTGGATATCGGCCGGGGTGGGCGTGCTGACCAGCTGGATACCTTTTGCCGAGAGCAGAATGGCAGCATTGGCGGGATTGATCTCGGAAAACAGGGGCATGCCAGGGGCGTCGGATGCCTCGCGCGTTACAGGAATGGGCTTGGCTATGGGGCCCGGTCGCACAGCTGGTGTGACCGAGGTTAGTCCTGGACCCATGTCGGCGCCACTCATGGCAGAGGGTTGCGCGGTGGGGCTGGTCTTGTTCGTCGTTGGGCAATGGGTCTGCAGCCAGTTGTAGACCTGGGTCAGATTATGGGCGAGTACGGGGCTGCTGACGAAGCGGGCATGGCCTTTCTGTTTGTCTATTACGTCTCCGAGCTGCTGGAGCTCGCGTTTTAGTACTGGATCTGAGGTCTCGCTTACAAGGGTAGCGACGGCGCTGGAACTCTGCGCGATCCAGTAGGCGGATGGACTGGCTGCGTTGCCATACACCTTTTGGCCGACTGTTGTGGTGTTATCGGTTTTTGCGGCGGTCCCGAGATCATCGACGATCGGCATGAACGACATCTGCGCGATCATGCATTCGAATCGGTCAGATAATTCGCTTTGCGCCTTTGCGGCAGGTATTGTGGCCAGGGTGGACGAGGCCAGGAAAAACGCTAGAAACAGAGGGTTGCGAGGGCATGTTGTCATCCGCGTTCGCTCCGGTAAGTGGCGCTATCTGGACGATGCTAGCGGAGCATATACGAGGTCGTGTCGGACCGCTACAGCATTGTTTGGCGTATGCCCGCTGTCTCATGAGCAGGTAAATAAAGAATGCTGGTGTCATGCGCCGATGCTAAGCTTCCGCGCGGACCAATCGGCAATTCATAGGCATGTGGCTGGTGGTTCGCTCGATATTGGGTGTCAGTCTGGAGCGTGACACGCAGCGATGATTGACGATGGGTGTCAGATGATCGCGGCTGGCGTGGTTAGGCATCTGGTGAAAAAAGAAAAGGTGCTTGGATTTTCTGAAAGTTTTTATCTGGATCGGATGGTGGCAAATAGGCGGATAGGTGGCCGTAATATTTCAGTCAACTTCTTGCTGGATGCGCGAATGAAACAATACACGATCAAAACCCCTGCGTTCGAAGTAAAATGCATTCGAGGCATGATTAAAAAAATCACGGGACATCCGATGATTCGCGGTATGGCTGGGTTAAGCGGGAGGGCTTTCTGTCTCGTATGCGAAGCATCTTCGTGCCGATGAAAGGCAAAAAACGTCAATATACGCTTGTGACGGGGGTGGGTGAATATGTGCCTCTGGAATATATCGGCGAACCAATCCCTGTGAACGACAATGCTGATGTGACGGTCGTTTATATGTCGTTAAGCCGTGGCGGCCAAATATATTCAAGACCGGTTTCGCTCTATGACTGGGCTGGAGAGAAAGAATTCTCCCTGGGTAGATTGAGTGACCTGTCGCGGTTTTTTTATGGCTTGAATGGTGGTCGTATTCTGTTGAATACAGCGATTCTGTCCACATTGATGCTGATGTCGTTCATGCAGTTGATGGCTGTGCAGTCGTCAATCAATTTCGTGATCATGGTGGTGGTGGCGGTCTTCTTGTTTTTCAGGGTCAAGAAACTGTGGCTTTGGTGGTCATTGAGGCGCAATCTCAGGAAGATGCTGTTAAACGTCATGCAGGCTGTCCGGCTTGCGCCAGAAACGGAAGATGCTCACGCATCTGCAGCGGGTGAGGTGGCGACAGGCACCTCATATCCGGTAACGGAGGAAAAATTTTTAAGGCTCGCAGAGATTCTCCTGGAAAATAAGTATGCGGAATTTTCTTGTTATCGAGCCGACATGAGAGAGAATCCTGCAGCGTTCGCGAAATCGGAAACAGGGGTGTCCTGCGGCATGGGCCGGGACGAGATGGTTCATGATGTCAGCGCCTTGTCTTCCGACCTTGAACTATTGCTGTGTTTTTCGGAAAAAACAGGTTGTTGTCTATTGTTGGATTGGGCTGGTGAGGATGAGCCTGGTGAATTCGAAGACTGGGTTTCCGATCGCATGATTGGTATGGGTAAGATGGCGCTGGACCCAGGGTTTTTGAAAGAATGGGAGAGCGGTCTCGATTTCAGCAAAATCGAGCGCGGCGGCTACATTCGGGAAAAAATCACGGTCGCCGGGCGGCATCTGGAGAAACAGGGCGTTAGGCTCACCTTTATCAATGTGGGTGATGACGCCTATCGTGTTTTTGCGGTCCGCGCCGATGACGTCGCGCGATTGCCGATGTTCGATGAGGGTGACGTGACGCTGCTCGGAGGGTGGTTCAAGGTGCAATTCTGGTACGACCCTCAGCTTTGAACGTCAGGCTGCCGCGTCACCTTTTTCCATGTCTGGAGGTCTTGTGCCGTCAGATCCGCTCTGAGGGTAAGCCGGCGCGTTCATGTAAGGCCGATGCGGGGCGCGTAGGTGGTGACCGACTGCGCGTTCAACACGGCAACTTCTTTTCCCAGAACTGCGCGCGTCCCATGCTCGGATCGAGCTGATAGCCGGCGAAGCCGAATTTGCGGTAGCTGGCCTTGGCAGGTTCGTTGCCTTCCAGCACTTCCAGCGTGAGCTTGCAGCAGCCGAGCCGGCGGGCGATGGTTTCGGCGCCGGCGAGCAGGCGGGTGGAGAGTCCGCGGCCTCGGTAGGGCGCGTCGACCATGACGTCGTGGATGTTGAGCAGCGGGCGGCACTGGAAGGTGGAGAAGCCCTCGAAGGCGATCAGCAGGCCGGCGGGCTGGCCGTCGACGTACGCGATGAGCGCGTGGCTGCCGGGGCGTTCGCGCAGGGTCGGGACCAGTTCGGCGCGGGTGCGTTCGGGCAGCGGTTCGCCGCCGCCCATGGGGTCTTCGGCGTAGCGCGCGAGCAGGGTGACGAGGGTCTCGGCCTGTTCGGGCGAGGCGAAGTCGGCTTCGACGATTTCGATCATGTCTGTCTCCGGTGTGTGGGCGGCCGGGCGTCATTGAGAGGCTGCGAGCATGCCGAAATAGGCGCGGCGGACGGCGTCGTCCTCGCGCAGGGCCGCAACCGGGCCGGCGGCGGCCACGCGGCCGCCGTCGAGCACGACGCCGCGGTCGGCGAGGTCGAGAAAGCGTACGTTCTGTTCGGCGATGAGCATGGCCAGGCCGTCGCCACCCGCCTGTCGCAGGATGCCGATGACTTCATCCACGAATTTGGGCGAAAGTCCGGCCGAAGGTTCGTCCATGACCAGCAGCCTGGGGCGACCCATCAGCGCCTTGGCGACGCCGAGCATCTTGCGCTGGCCGCCGCTGAGCGAGCCGGCGGCGGCGCGCGGGCGGCGGGCGAGGTCGGGGAAGCGTGCGAACATGGCCTGTTGCTGTGCGCGGCGCTCGGCGGCGGGCAGGAAATAGCCGCCGAGCGCCAGGTTGTCGGCGATGCTGAGGTCGGGGAAAACGCCGAGTTCGGACATGTAGGCGATGCCGGCACGGATGCGGCGTGCGCTGGGCATGCGGGCAATGTCCTCGCCGGCGAAGCGGATCGAGCCGGCCCACGGCGGGTGCAGGCCGACCAGGGTGCGCAGCAGCGTGGTCTTGCCCGCGCCGTTGGCGCCGAGCAGTACCACCGTCTCGCCCTCGTCGATGTGCAGCCCGACCTGCCAGAGGACCTGCAGACGGTCGTGGCCGGCGTCGATGTCGTGCATTTCGAGCAGCGGGTTCATGCGCCCCTCCCGAGGAAGATCTCGACCACCTGCGGGTCGTCGGCGGCCTCGCGCAGTGTGCCGCCGAAGATTTCGGCGCCGGCGTTCATCACCACCACCCGGTCGGTGACTTCGCCGAGGAAGTCCATCAGGTGTTCGACCACCACAAGCCCCAGCCCTTCGGCCGCGAGCTCGCGCAGCAGCGCGGCCATGGCGCGCAGTTCCTCGGGGTTGAGGCCGGCGCCGATTTCGTCGACCAGCAGCACGCGGGGCGTGGTGGCCAGCGCGCGGGCGAGGTCGAGGCGTTTCTGCTGGCCGCTGTTGAGCGTGGCGGCGGGACGGTCGGCGGCGGCCGCGAGGTCGAGGCGGCCCAGCAGGGCGTCGAGGTCGGTGCTGTCGCCGCCGCCGAAATGCGCGGCGACCTCGATGTTTTCGCGCACGCTCAGGCCGGCGAAGGGCTTGGGTACCTGGAAGGTCCGGTTGATGCCGAGGCGCGCACGGCGGTGCATCGGCAGCCGCGTGATGGATTTGCCCATCAGGCGGATGTCGCCGGCGTCGGGCCGGAACAGGCCGGTGATGGCGTTGATGGTCGAGGTCTTGCCGGAGCCGTTGGGGCCGGCAAGACCCAGCACCTCGCCGGGGGCGAGCATGAAGGAGATGCCGTTGAGGGCCTTGAGGCCGCCGAAGGCCTTGTGCACCCCGGCGACCTCGAGCAGCGGTTCAGCGCTCATGGGCGGTTCTCCTGCGGCGCAGCAGCGAGGCAAGACCCGCCGGCAGGAACAGCACCAGCACCACGATCAGGATGCCGTAGGCGAGCTGGAAGTACTGTGGATTGGAAATGCCGATCACGTTGTACGCGCCGTAGAGCAGCAGGGTGCCGATCAGCGGTCCGAGCACCGTGCCCTGGCCGCCGAACAGCACGAACACGATGGTGAACACGGTGATCGAGAGCGCGAATACGGTGTCGGGATAGAACACGGAGATGTACCAGCCGTAGGCGGCGCCCGCGAGACCGGCGATGAAGGCCGACAGCAGCCAGGCGACGGCCCGCGCGCGCACCACGTCGATGCCCGCCATGCCGGCGCTGACGGCATCCTCGCGGATGGCCGCGAGCGCGAGCCCGAAGCGCGAGCGGCGCAGGTAGGCGGCGGCGCCGACGGCGAACAGCAGGATCGCGAGCATGGTGGCGTAGGCCAGGTCGGGCGCGTAGGCCTGGGGCAGGTTGATGCCATAGGGCCCCTGGGTGAGCGTGGTCATGTGCGGATTGGCCACGAGGTAGTACAGCGCTTCGGCGGCGGCCAGATTGGCGATCGAGAAATACGCGCCGGAAAGCCGGAACAGCGGTGTCAGCAGCAGCCCGAAGATCACCGCCACCAGCCCGCCGCCGAGCACCGCAAGCAGCGCTGGCCAGTGCCAGAAGGTGATGATGATGGCCGCGCCGTAGGCGCCGGCGCCGAAGAAGCCGACGTAGCCGAAGGGCAGATAGCCGGTGTAGCCGTAGATGATGTTCAGCCCCTGCGCCAGCGCCATGTACATCATCATGTTGAACAGCAGGAACTGGTTGCTGTAGGCGAGCGGTGCCAGCGCGAAGCCGAGGCCGGTGAACGCGAGGATCGCGAGCGAGGGCAGCCAGCGCCTAAGCACGGCGCACCCCCTTGCCGAGCAGGCCGCCGGGGCGGACCAGCAGGATCGCGATGAGCAGCACGAAGGGCAGCATCTGCGACCACGAGGGCAGATAGGTCTGCATCAGCATGAGCGAGATTCCGTAGACGAGGCCGCCCACCAGCGTGCCGAGCGGATGGCCGAGCGAGCCGATGACGACGATGGCGAAGGAGATCAGCGTGATGCCCACGCCGAGATCGGGCTGGATCGCGCCGACCATGAACGGGCTGAAGATGCCGGCCAGCGCGGCCAGCGCGATGCCGATGCCGAAGGTCAGCGCCGATATGCGCTGTACCGCGATGCCGGTGATCGCGGCCTCGTCGGGGTTGGCCATGATCGCGCGCGTGGCTCGGCCGAGCGGCGAGCCGTACAGATAGGCGTAGAGCGCGACGATGCCGAGCAGGCCGAAGACGGCGCTGAGGATCCAGGCGAGCGGGTAGACCTGTCCGAGCAGGTGCACCGGATGATTGCCGAAGACCCTGGCGGGGATCGAGCGCTGGTCGTTGCCGAAGGCGAACACGGCGAGCGCCTCGATAATCTGCGACAGCCCGAAAAACAGGATGAAGGAGCGCATCTCGGGGTCACCGGAACGCTGCAGTCGGGGCACCAGCAGGTAGTACAGCGGCAGGCCGAGCGCGAGGAAGGCGGCGAATGTCAGCGGCACCGCCCACAGCGGACTCCAGCCCATCAGGTGGTAGAGATAGAACGCGCCGTAGGCGCCGAGCATGAGGAAGTCGCCATGCGCGAGGTTGATGATGCGCATGACGCCGAAGATCAGGTTCAGGCCGGCGGCCACGAGGGCAAAATACAGGCCGTAAAGCAGCCCAGCCAGCAGCGCGTATTCAAGCAGACCCACGTGTTGTTCTCCTCGGCGGGGACCGGTCCGGCCGCTGCGGGCTGCGGCCGGAAAGCGGTGCCGGCCCGCGAGGGGCGGGCCGGTCGGCGGATGTTAGCAAAATACGGGCGCCTGCCAAGCGCCCGCGGACCTCAGGGAGTGGCCGGCGCCGGATAGCGGGCCGCGGTCTGCGCGAGCTTCTTCGGATACACGATCTTGAGTGCCGCCTTGCCTGCCTGGGGGATGAACTGCCCCAGTGGAATCGACTCGCCGATCTGTTCGCCATGGGCGTTGATCTTGAACGACCCGTCGACGGTGAACAGCTTGCCGGAGAAGCCCTGGATGGTCAGGCGCAGATCGGCGGCCTTGAGGCTGGGTGAGTGCGCCACCGCCTTTTCGATCACCAGCCCGGTGTTGTAGCCGGCGACCACCGACAGCCCCATGGGCACGTTGCCGTGCGTGCGATTCCAGGCCGCGAAGCGCCGGTCGAAGTCCTTCAGGCCGAGGCCGTAGTTGACCTTGTCGTATTCCAGCGCCGGCGGGGTGACGTAGCTGTAGGTGTAGTCCAGCGCCTTGTCGCCTACGGATTTTCGGAACAGGGCGACCCGCAGGCCGGGATTGATCGCGAAGGCAAGCTGGAAGTGCAGGCCGCTTGAGGCGAGATCCTGCAGGAAGGCGATGTCGTTGTTGTCGTAGCCCAGCTCGACCATGGCCTGCGCGCCCTGCGCCTTGGCCTGGTGCAGGATCATCGCGTAGCTGCTGGTGTTGGTCGGCACCGAGTGGTCGTAGACCAGCTTCACGCCGCCCGCCTCGAGCACGTGCACCAGGGTGTCGCGCTGCGAGCCGGTGAAGTCGTTGGCGCCGTAGACCACCGCCACGCGCTTGACGCCCTTGGCGATCAGGAAGCGCCCCAGCACCTCCGGCCAGATCGCCGAGCCAGGCAGGCCGGTGAGCACCAGATTCGGATAGCTGCCGGTGAAGAACTTGGCCGAGGTGCCGGTCGGGTCGAGCAGCAGGACATGATGTTCCTCGGCCAGCGGCGCAGCCACCGAGGTCAGCACCGAGCCGAAGTCGGATACCAGCACCGGCACGCGGTCGCGGGTGAGCAGCTGGTTGTAGAGCGCGCCGGCGGTGCCGGTGCTGCTCTGGTCGTCGTAGGCTACCAGCTTGACCGGCACGCGCTTGCCGTAGGCCTTCACGTACACGCCGCCGTGGGCGTTGACCTGTTCGGCCCAGAATGCGAGTCCCTTGTACTCGGGCAGCGAGGAGCTGGCGAAGTTGCCGCTGCTGGCGTAGAGCGTGCCCACTTCGAGGACGGACGGCGTGGCCTGGGCGGCGCCGGCGGCGCCGAGGGTCAGGGCCGCGGCAAGCGCGGTGGATCGCAGAAACCTTTGCATGACGTTTTCTCCGGGTGCGGGTGGCGAAAGGCGTTCGCTCAGGCGTTCGGCGCTGGGTAGACGGCCTTGCCGGTGGCGAGGTCGTGCGGGTATACGACCTTGACCTCGATCTTGCCGTCGCGCGGCTGCAGCTGGCCGACCGGCAGCGTCTCGCCGATCTGCGCGCCCATCTCGTTGATCCGGAAGTGGCCGTCGAGGGTGTCGAGATTGCCGGAGAAGCCGGCGATGGCGTGGCGCAGCTCGGTCTGCTTGAGGCTGCCGGCCTCGTCCAGCGTCTTCTGGATCACCAGGCCTGCGTTATAGCCGGCGACGGCGAGGAAGTTGACCTCATGGCCGGTGGCCTTGGCGTAGGCCTTGGAGAAGGCGTCGATGCCGGGGCCGTAGTTGACCTTGTTGTAGCGCAGCAGCGGCGGCGTGGGGTAGGTGTAGGTCCAGGCCAGGCTGTCGGCGCCGACGTTCTTTTCCATCAGCGACAGCAGCTGGCCGGGGAAGATGGTGAACACGCGCTTGAAGTGCATGCCGCTCGCCTTGATATCCTGCAGGAAGGCGATGTCGTTGTTCGGGTAGCCCAGCTCGATCACGCTGTCGGGCCTTGTCGCCGCGATGGCGTGCAGCAGGACGCCGTAGCTGCTGGTGTTGCTCGGTGCGCCGCGGTAGAACACCGGTTTTTGCCCGGCCGCTTCGAGTTTCCGCTTCAGGGTCGCGGCCTGCGACTCGTCGAAGTCGTTGGTCGAGTAGAGCACCGCCACGCGGCCCGGATGGTTGTGGATCAGGTCCTCGGCAAGGGTCGTCGGCCAGACGCCGGAGGTCGGCAGACTGGTCAGCACGATGTACGGGTTGCCGGGCGTGAAGAATTTGGCCGAGGTGCCGGTGACGTCGAACAGCAGCGTGCGGTGGATGCGCGCCAGCGGCACCGCCACCGAGGTCAGCACCGAACCGAAGTCGGCGACCAGCAGGTTGACGCGGTCGCGGGTGAGCAGCTGGTTGTAGAGCGTGCCGGCGAGGCCGGTCTGGCTCTGGTCGTCGTAGGCGATCAATTTAACCGGGATGCGCTTACGGTAGGCCTTCACGTATACGCCGCCCTGCGCGTTCATTTCGTCGACCCAGTACTTGAGGCCGGCGTACTGCGGCTGCGAGGAGCTGGCGAAGGGGCCGGAGCCGGCATAGAGCGTGCCGATCTTGATTTCGTGGGGCGAGGCCGCGGCGCTGGCGCCGCCGGCGGCGAGGCCGAGCACGCAGGCGACGGTCAGGATGGCCTTATTTATTGATTTATGTATAAGCATCGTCTATCCCTCCTGTGGAATCAGCGAAACTTAACACTCGGCGGCGTGATGTCAATGCCCGGGCTTGCGGGCGTCGTGCCGCGTCTGCCGAGGTCGCTCGCCTCTCCGCAACGTATACTGACGCGCGCCGCCGCGGGGTGTCCCGGGATGCGGCCGATAGTCGCACGTCCCTGCAGGAGCCGCTATGCCGAACGCCGCACCGCCTCAGGCCACCAGCCCCGCCAGGGCGTGGGGCCGCTACGTCCTGGCGGGGCTGGCGGCGCTCGTCTTCGCCTTCTTCATGATCACCGGCGGCGTCGCCTACGACGTGGCTTGGAAGCTGATCCATCCCAGCCGCATTCCGATCGCGGAGACCCCGTCCAGACAGGGACTCGCCTACCGCGACATCGCATTTCCCTCGGCGGTCGACGGCGTGCGCCTTTCCGGCTGGCTGATTCCCGCTGCGCGGCCGGGCGGCGGACTCGTGATCGAGGCTCACGGCTACCACCAGAACCGCGCCTCGGATGCACCCGCGTTGCCGGTGGCCGCGGCACTGCATCGGGCGGGTTTCGCCGTGCTGATGTTCGATTTCCGTGCCGAGGGGCGCTCGCAGGGCAGCGAGGTGACGGTTGGGCTGTACGAGCAGCGCGACCTGCGCGGGGCGATCGATTACGCGCGCCGGCTCGGCTATCGCCGCATCGGCGTGATCGGCTATTCGATGGGCGCGGCCACGGCGCTGGAGGTGGTGGCGAAGGACCGCGCCGTGCGCGCGGTGGTGGCCGACAGTGCCTTCGCCGACCTGTACCGCTACCTGAGCACGCACATGCCCGAATGGACGAATCTGCCCAACTGGCCGTTCACGCCGGAGATCTTTTTCGAACTGCGCCTGATCAACGGCCTCGATGTGAGTAAGGTGGACCCGCTACGCGACGTTGCCGCCCTGCGCCATCGCCCCGTGCTGCTGATCGCCGGCAGTGCCGATCGCATCGTGCCGATGAGCAACAGCCAGGCGTTGTACCGCGCGCTGCGTCGAGATCCGGCAGCCAGCCTGTGGATCGTGCCGGGGGCGAAACACGTGGGTGCGTACACGGTTGCGCCGAAAACCTATCTGGCCCGCGTGACCGGTTTTTTCACGCGGGCGCTGGGCAGTGGCCAATAAGCCGCCTCGATCAACTTTGCGCGTTTTTCGCGGTCATACGGGAGACGGTGCGCGACGGGTGTTGAACTCCCGTCCGGGCTCCAGCAATCTCACCTTCGGCCGGGTTTGTCTCGGCATCCATCGGGAAGGATACGTCCAACAACAGGGAGCGGCGGCATGGGCAAGCTGATGAAACTACTGCGCTGGGTCGACCGGTTGCTGCACGGTATCCGGCGTGGTCTGCTCAATCTGATCACCCTGGCCGTCCTGGCAGCCATCCTGTTCGCGGTGTTTCATTCGTCGGAAGGCCCCGGCGTGCCGCAGGGGGCGGTGCTGACGGTCGCGCCAGAGGGACACCTCGTGTACAGCTACAGCGAAAGTGACTGGCAGCGCGCGATCGACGACCTGCTCGACCGCCCCGACAACGAGGTGCTGATCCGCAGCCTTACCGACGCCATCGATCGCGCCGCGCGCGATCCACGCATCAAGCTGATGACGCTCAACCTGAACCGCTTCGACGGCGGCAGCATCACCCAGCTCGAAACCGTGGCCGATGCGCTGGCGCGTTTCCGCAAGGCCGGCAAGCCGATCTATGCCTACGCCGGCAGCTATTCGCAGGGCGCCTATCTGCTCGCGGCCGAGGCGAATCATGTCTACATGAACCCGCTGGGCACGGTCATGATCGTCGGCTATGGCGCCTATCAACCCTATTTCAAGACCCTGCTCGACCGCATCGGCGTGACCATGTATGCCTTCCGCAAGGGCAAGTACAAGTCCGCCGTGGAGCCGTTCACGCGGACCGGCATGTCGCCCGATGCGCGCGAGGAAAACGCCGCTTGGCTGCGGACCTGGTGGAACAGCTACGCCACCCGCGTCGCCGCCGCGCGCGGTCTCGAGCCGGCGCAGATCGAGGGCTACGCCAGCCGCCTGCCGCAGCTCGTCGATGCCGCCGGGGGCAACACGGCCGAACTGGCGCGGCGGCAGGGCCTGGTCAACGTGATCGCCGGCTGGCAGCGCTTCGAGAAGGCCGTGGCCAAGGCGGCCGGGCAGCCCTTGGCTCAAGCGCAGATCGACTATCTCGACTACGATGCCGCCACGCGCCCGCACGCCGCGCAGTCCGCCGCGGTTGCCGTGGTGCCGCTCGACGGCATGATCGTCGGCGGCGACAACGCCATTCCCGGCGCCGTCGCCTCCGGCCCCACCGTGCGCCAGCTCGACCGTTTGCTGCACGATGCCGCCGTGCGGGCCGTGGTGCTGCAGGTCGATTCCCCCGGCGGCAGCGTCGACGCCTCCGAGGACATCCGTGCCGCTGTGCTGCGACTGCGCGCCGCGGGCAAACCGGTGGTGGTGTCCATGGGCACGCTGGCGGCATCCGGCGCCTACATGATCTCCAGCGCGGCGCAGACACTGTATGCCGAACCCACCACGCTGACCGCCGACATCGGCGTGTTTGCCCTGGTGCCGAACGTTTCCGCCGCGCTGGGCAAGCTCGGCATCGACGTCGGCGGCATCGGCACCACGCCGACGGTGGGTTCCGAATCGCCGATGATGCCGCTCAGGCCGGAAACGGCCTCGGCTCTGCAGAGCCACGTGAACTACCTGTACAAGCGCTTCGTTTCGCAGGTCGCCGAGGGGCGCAAGCTCGGCTTCGATCAGGTCGATGCCGTCGCCCAGGGCCGCGCGTGGAGCGGCAAGGACGCGTTGCGGCTCAAGCTGGTCGACCACCTCGGCGGCATCGCCAACGCCATCGCCGACGCTGCGCGGCTCGCGCACCTCAAGCCGGACGGTTACCGCGTCGACTACCTTCCGCGTGCGGGACAGAAACGGGGTTTCGCCGGGCTGGGGCAGTCCATGGGGCTGATGACCCGCGCGGCGCTCGGCGGCGGCCACGGGATGCGCGGTCTTGCGGATATGGCCCGGCTGCTCGGCCTGCCCGCCCGCGAACTGCGCGATACCACGCAGTTGCTGCGCAGCGCCCGGCCCTACGGCTACTTCGCCTATGCCCCGGTGACGTGGATGCACTGACCGCTGCGGCGGGTTCGCGCGCGTCTGGCGTCCCACGCGACCGGGGCGTGCAACGATTGCCGATCCGTCTTTCGCGCCGCCGCGATTGTGCTATAGGAGGCGATAGGAACCTCCCATAGGGGCATCCTCATGAACGATCCAGACGACAGGCAAAAACCCGGGCCCGTGAAGCTGACGGCTGACCAGCAGCGCAAGATCGACGAAATCCTGGGTAATCTGATGGATTCCGAGACCGAGAAACGCGGCACGTTCGCCATGAGCTGGGGCGGCATCCACCCTGAGCTGCCTGCGGCCCCCACGATCCGCGCTCACCTGGGCACCCTGGATGGTCACGTGTTCACCCTGGTCACCGAGACCGGGCTGCGCATCGGCACCCATGCCACGCTGCATTACTGGGATAGCGTGACCGGCGAATGGCGGCATTGCGTCGGCGCCATCACGGGATGGCGGACGGGGCTGCGGCAGGACGACAAGGAAGGGGCGGTGTACGTGTCCCAGTTCGTCCACTCGTAGCGACGGAGCCCTTGGTGAACCTAACCTGCAGCCGATGCTGAATGCATCGGTCTGCTGGCGGCAAGCACCAGGAAGGGTGGGCGTCTTGTCGTTGACAGTAGGTCCGGTCGTGTGGCGATCAGTGCGGGGGGGCGCCTGTGGCTCCAGCAGACGGGTCAGAGTGAGGCCGGCGTCGAGCAACCCGTTCACATAGGTCTCGACGGTGCGATGGTACTTGAGCACATCATCCACGAACCAGTGGCGATGACGTTCGCCTTCGAGTCCATATTCGTCGATTGGCCAGAAGTCGTCTTCGCCGTGTGCGTTGCGGTGCCAGCCTCGGCCGAGCGCGGTGCACAGGGGGTGCTCGACCGTCATGATGAATCGTCCCCCAGGTCTCAGCCCGTCGTGCACCGCTCGCACGATAGCGGCATAGTCGCGCACGTAGTGCAGCGCCAGGCGGCTGACCACAAGGTCGTGGCAAGCGGGTGGGATTTCGAAGTCCTCGATCGCGGCATGCACGTAATCGACGCCAATGCCAACGGTGCGCTCCCGTGCCACCTGGAGCATCCGCTGCGAAATATCGACACCTTGTACGGACGCCGCGCCACGGCTGCGTGCCAGTCGACAGAAATCGCCGAAGCCGCAACCGAGGTCGAGCGCGCGGCACCCGCGCATGTCGGGCAGCAGGTCGAGTACGGCGGGTTCCTCGAGCGCGCCGTTGAGTCCGGTATCGCCGTCCCGCAACGCCTTGTATCCGGCGAAGAATCGAGGGTCGTCATAGACGTTTTGTTTCATGGTTATGTGATTCCTGGCGATGGGCAGGGCCGGCGCTCGCGAGCACCCGTGCGTAGGACCTGGCGGGCGGGCCGGTGGATGGTGCTTGTGGCGCCGTTCCGTACGACGGCGGGCATCGAATGCCAGGATTGACATAAGGATCAGTATCCGGCGGCCAGTGCGGCGGGCCTGCGCCGGTCGGCGGCGCCTTCGTACAGCCCCGTTTTCGGGTTCGCGAGAATGGCCATCGCGGCGCCCCAGGCGTTGCCGTAGGTAAAGCGGTAGCCCATTTTTTCGAGCGCCTGCCGGGTGGCGGGGGTGAGCAGGCCGGGTTCGATCATGACGGTGGACGGCTGCCACTGTTCGTGGAAGCGTGGGGCGTCGACGGCCTGCTGCATGTTCATGCCGAAGTCGATCACGTTGAGGATGGTTTCGAGGGTGGTGGAGATGATGGTCGAGCCGCCGGGACTGCCGGTGACCATGAACAGCCGCCCCTGGCGCAGCACGATGGTGGGGGACATGGAACTCAAGGGACGCTTGCCCGGTTCGATCTGGTTCACGCGGCCCTGAATCAGGCCGAAGCTGTTGGGCACGCCGGGCTTGGCGGTGAAATCGTCCATTTCGTTGTTGAGGAAAAAACCGGTATCGCCGGCGATCTGCCCGAGCCCGAACAGGTAGTTGATCGTGTAGGTCACGCTGACC
Source organism: Acidihalobacter prosperus (assembly GCF_000754095.2). Lineage (NCBI taxonomy): Bacteria > Pseudomonadati > Pseudomonadota > Gammaproteobacteria > Chromatiales > Ectothiorhodospiraceae > Acidihalobacter > Acidihalobacter prosperus. Next base: position 337,757 of record NZ_JQSG02000003.1, on the reverse strand, counting down.
GCGTTGCCGTGCGCGTCGACCACGGAAAACTGCGTGGTATTGGTACCCTCCGCCGGCCCCAGGCTGCCCTTGACCTCGCTCGACGGCGTGGCGGCGTCGGGGCGGATCTGCGCGCGTATCCTGGCGGCGTGCGCGGGCGAGAGCAGCGCGCGGATGGGGTTGTGCACGAAGGCGGGGTCGCCGAGATAGGTGTTGCGGTCGGCGAAGGCGTGGCGCTCGGCCTCGATGAGGTAGTGCAGGCTCTTGACCGAGGCGTAACCCCAGTCGGCGAGCGGATAGGGTTCGACGATCTGCAGGATCTCGCAGATCGTGGTGCCGCCCGAGCTGGGCGGCGGATCGGAGACGATGGTGTAGCCGCGGTAGCCGCACTCGACCGGCTGGTCCCAGACGACGCTGTAGTCGGCGAAGTCCTTGAGCGTGAGGATGCCGTGGTGCCGTTCGCTGGCGGCGACCACGGCGCGCGCGATCGATCCTCTGTAGAAGGCGCGGGTGCCGCCCTCGGCGATGTGCTCGAGGGTGCGCGCGAGCTGCGGCTGGCGCAGGCGTTCGCCCGCGCGCCAGGGGCGACCATGGTTGAGGAAGATGGCGGCGACGTTGGGATGCCTGCGGAAATCGTCGGCGCGACCGTCTAGGATGTGCGCGTCGCCGGCTTCGAGGACGTAGCCCTTGCGCGCCAGTGCGATGGCCGGGGCCATGACGGTCTTGAGCGGCATCGTGCCGTAGCGGGCCAGCGCCGTGTCGAGGCCCATGACCGTGCCGGGTACGCCGACGGCGAGATAGCTGTGCGTGCTCAGGCCTGGCACGACCTCACCCTGAGCGTTCTGGAACAGCTTCGGATAGGCCTTGTGCGGCGCCTTCTCGCGGAAATCGAGGAATCGGTTCTGCCCATCGGCGAGATGGATCACCATGAATCCGCCGCCGCCGATGTTGCCGCAGCAGGGATGCACCACCGCGAGTGCGTAGCCGATGGCCACCGCCGCGTCGATCGCGTTGCCGCCTTCGCGCAGGATGTGCACGCCGACCCGAGTGGCTAGGTGCTGCGCGGTCACCACCATCGCATGCCTTGCTTCGACCGGGCGCAGGCCTGCGAGGCTCGAGAGCGGGGAGACGTTGCTGCCGAAATCCAGCGCCTGCGCGGGGATGCCGGGCGCGGTATTGTCGGCGGCCCGGGCCGGCAGGGACGCGACCAGCAGCGCGAGACAGACCGCGATCAGTCGGGTGACGGTGTGCATGGCGGGCTCCCCTTTATTGTCGGTCCCGGTGTCGCGCCGAGACGTGCGTCATGCACGAGCATAGCCCGCTCCGGCATGGGATCGGAATGCACAGGCGTTGAAAGCAAGGGAAGGAAAATGGCGCGCCCGAGAGGATTCGAACCTCTGACCTCTGCCTCCGGAGGGCAGCGCTCTATCCAGCTGAGCTACGGGCGCGGGGGGGAAAGCATACTGCGTTGCCGCAGGTGCGTCCATCGCCGCCGTCCGCGTCAGGCGAGGCCGGGCAGCAGGGCGCGGATGCCGAGTGCCATGAATTGCACCGCGATGGCCGCCAACAGCAGTCCGAGGACGCGGGTGGCGATGCGGATGCCGGTTTCGCCCAGGCGGGCGGACAACGGTACTGCGGCGCGCAGGGTTGCGTAGACGACGCCGGCGACGACGAAAATGTTGAGCAGCAGAGCGAGATAGCCGAACCAGCCTTGTGCGTTCTGCGCGGTGATGATGACGGTGGAGATGCTGCCGGGGCCGGCCAGCAGCGGAATGGCCAGCGGCACGACGGCGACGTCGTCCTTGGCGACACCCTCCTGCGTCTCCTCCGGGGTGTTGCGCGCGCGGTTGGGGCTGCCCTGGAGCATGTGTATGGCCATCAACAGGATCAGCAGGCCGCCGCCCACCCGGAAGGCGTCGAGATCGATGCCGAAGAGTTGCAGTATCGACTGGCCAGCCAGCGCGGCGGCCAGTAACGTGATGCCGACCGCTATGGCCGTGATCCGCGAGGTGCGCAGACGGTCGATTGCGGTCTGGTCGCTGGTGACTGCGACGAAAATCGGTACCGCGCCGACCGGATTGACGATCGCGAGCAGAGCGATGAGCGCGCGCAATGCGTCGGTGAGATGGTCGGGTGACATGGGGGTGTTCGCCTTGGCCGGTTGATTCCGCGCGAACATACGCCGGGTTTAGAGCGCTTTGCAAACCGCAGGGGTGATTGAGGCAAAAAGGCCACACTGTGGGGCATCGGTTGTGCCATGCGCACCACAATGACCCGTCTGAAACTCGGTTTTGGGCCTAAAATGGTTGCATCGGACAACCATTGGGTATCAAAATCGCGCCGCGCAGTCATCGAAATGGTGCGAGAGCGGGTCTTTTGTGCACTGTTGCAGTGCATAACTTGCTTCAATGGGCATTGAAAGCGTATTCGAACGACTGATTTTGCTGTTTTGGGCGACATGGCACGAGTTGTGCTTTTCCATCGGCCATGCGCTCGACGCGCATTCGATATCTGCGAATGGCTTGTAAAGAGCGTTTTGTTGTCAACTGTTAGTAACTTGCTAGGGGGAATCCTACGTGATGAATGTGAAGAACGTGTTTAAGCCGAAGGCAGCCGCGCTGGCCGCCGCCATGGGTCTGGCATTCGCGGGCGCGGCCCATGCGGCGCCGACCGCCACGATTTTCGGTGGCCTGGGCATCGCCGGCTACTACAACTCTCCGACCGCCAATCCCGGCGACAGTTCCGCCTACGACATCTCCAGCGACGGTAGCCGCATCGGCATCAAGGGCGATCTCGGCAAGTCCGGCGACACCACCTTCATCTACGAGTACATGATGAACGTGAACCCGGTGAAGTCCGGCAGCGGTTCCTCGCCGACCACCTACACGGCCTTCCTGGGCGCCAAGGGCGATTGGGGCACCTTCATGGCCGGTCGCCCGTTCACGCCTTTCTACACCGACATCGTGTCCGTGTTTAACCCCTTCTGGTGGTTCTACACGACCAACGTCGATATCAAGCAGATGGACAAGGCGATCGTCTACACCACCCCGACGATGGGCGGCTTCAACATGTCGGTCTCGCTGTCCAACATGAGCAAGGGGTCGGCCAGCGGCTCCAAGGACGAGACCAACTTCACCCTGACCGGCACCTACACCACCGGCCCGTTCAGCTTCGCAGCCGGCTACGTCGGCTTCTCGAAGTACGGCGATGGCGTGAATGAGTACAGCGCCTCCTCCTCCACCACCGTGTGGGGCACGCCGATCAACGAGTACGCCGGTGAGCGCCTGAAGAGCAAGGTTGCGGCCCGCGGCAGCTACAACGAAGGCCCGCTGTCCGTGAATCTGGGTCTGTTCTCCTACAAGCCCACCAGCATGATCTACAACGGTACGACCACGACGGCGCAGAACGACAACGCCATCAATACCGTCAACCTTTGGGCGAGCTACATGGTCGCGCCCAAGTGGACCCTGATGGGCGAGTTCTCCTCGACCAGTCAGAGCGGCAGCAACCCGAAGAAGGGTACCTTCACGACCTTCAGCGTGGCCTACGCGCCGGTGGACGCGGTGGCGCTGTTCGCCGAGTACCAGTACTACAGCAAGGATGCTGCCGTGAGCGGTCTGGACGGGGTCAACTCCGGTACCCGCGCCAACGGTCAGTTCGCGGTCGGCGGCTACTACAGCTTCTAAGCCGTTCGGTTCCGATGCGAAAATGCCGGGTGCCCCCAGGGGCGCCCGGTTTTGTTTCTGGGGTTGGTGTATAAAGGCGCCCTGGCGGGGTACTGGAGCCTCCGCCGACGGCTTCCCGATCCGGTCCGCGGATTTCCGGACGCGGCTCGTATGGCCACCTGGCCCCGGATTGTGCCATGGGCATGACCCGGGATGTTCAATTGACGTACTACCGAGCAGCCATCTTCAAATAGCCATGAATATCAACTTGATTCGGCGTGTCCGAGCGACCCGTTCGGCGGCATGGCGCTGCCCCGCACACGAGGACACGAAATGCTAGAGGTCACCGACCTGGGGAAGGATTTCGGCGGCCTGCAGGCCATCGACAGTGTCTCCTTCACCCTACGCAAAAACACCATCACCGGATTGATCGGTCCGAACGGGGCGGGCAAGACCACCCTCTTCAATACGATCGCCGGCGTCTACAAGCCGACCCGGGGCAGCATCGCCTTCAACGGAGAGGCCATCGGCGGCCTCTCGCCCCACCGCATCTTCCACAAGGGTTTGGTGCGTACCTTCCAGATTCCAAGACCCTTTCCGGACATGAGCGTGCTTGAAAACCTCATGGTGGTCCCCGCGCGCCAGTACGGCGAGCGGTTCTGGAACAACTGGTTCCGCCGTGGACGCGTGCGTCAGCAGGAGCAGGACATCCACGACAAGGCGCGCGAAACGCTCAAGTTCCTCAATCTCGAACGCGTGACTCACGAGCAGGCGAAGAACCTGTCCGGCGGTCAACAGAAGCTGGTCGAGATCGGCCGCGCGTTGATGGCCGACCCGCAACTGATCCTGCTCGACGAGCCGGGTGCGGGCGTGAATCCGTCGCTGCTTGCCGAAATCATCGACCGCATCCGCGAGCTGCACGAGAAGGGCATCACCTTCCTGCTGATCGAACACAACATGGATATGGTCATGAACCTGTGCGATCCCATCCTGGTGATGGCCAATGGCCGCCTGCTGATGGAAGGCAACGCGGAAACGGTGCGCACCGACCCGCGTGTGCTCGATGCCTATCTGGGAGGTAGCCCCGATGAGTGAACCGATGCTCAAGGTCGACAACCTCGTCGCCGGCTATACGCCGGGCGTGCCGATCCTGCGTGGCGCGACCATCGAGGTCATGCCGGGCGAGATCGTCACGGTGCTGGGCCCCAACGGGGCCGGCAAGTCGACGCTGATCAAATCCATTGCCGGGCTGGTGCCCGTGTTCTCGGGCAAGGTCACCCTGGAAGACCGCGACATCACCGCGCTGGCACCTCACACCATGGTGCAGCAGGGCCTGGCCTACGTGCCGCAGACCAACAATGTCTTTGCGCGCCTGAGCGTGCAGGAAAATCTCGAGATGGGCGCCTACACGCGCAAGGAAGGTCTGGAGCAGCGCCTTGAAGAAACCTACGAGCTGTTCCCGGATCTTGCGCGACTGCGCCATCATCCGGCGGGCAAGCTGTCCGGCGGTCAGCGGCAGATGGTCGCGTTCGGGCGCGCGCTGATGGTCAGTCCCAAGCTGCTGATGCTGGATGAGCCCTCCGCGGGGCTTTCGCCGAAGCTGGTGGGCATGGTCTTCAAGAATGTCCAGGAGGTGCGCGATACCGGCGTCACCATCCTGATGGTGGAACAGAATGCCAAGGCCGGCCTGATGATTTCGGATCGGGGTTACGTCCTGGCGGAAGGCAAGGAGCAAATCATGGACAAGGCGGATGCGCTGCTGCGCAACCCCGAGATCGGCGAGCTGTACCTCGGCTCCAAGGGGGGATTGCTATGATCGGCCAGTATCTTGCGGACGGCATCGTCCTCGGTTCGACCATCGCGCTCGGCGCGATCGGCCTGACCCTGACCTACAACATCCTCAACTTCGCCAACTTCGCGCACGGTTCCCTGCTTTCCTGGGGCGCCTACTTCGGTCTGGTGTTCGTGATGGCCTTTGCCGGAGTGCAGGGGGGAACCTTCGGGCCGCTGTCCTTCGGCTGGCCTTTCATAGTCGCCCTGGTGGGCGCCGCGGTGCTGACCAGCGGACTCGCACTGCTGGTCGACTGGCTGGTGTTCCGGCCACTGCGGCGCAGCAACATCCAGGTGGCACTGGTGTTCGCCTCCTTCGGCGCTTCGCTGCTGCTGCGCAACTTCATCGTGGTGTTCTTCGGACCCGAGCCGCGCTACTACAACAACAGCATCCAGATCACGCGCGAAATCCTGCCGGGGGTGCGCATGACGCCCGATCAGATCTTCGTGGTGGCGCTGGCCGTGGTGCTGGTGGTGGCGCTGCACCTGTTCCTCACGCGGACCAAGCTGGGCAAGGCGATGCGCGCCACCGCCGACAATCTCGCGCTGGCGCAGGTCACGGGGATCAACGTGCAGGGCGTGATGCGCTGGACCTGGGTGGTCGGTGCCTCGCTGGCGGCCGTCGGTGGCATGTTTTTCGGTCTGACCGTGCAGATACTGCCCGAGATGGGCTTCAACCTCGTGCTGCCGCTGTTTGCGGCGGCGATTCTCGGCGGCATCGGCAGCGTCTACGGCGCGGTGCTGGGCGGTCTCGTCATCGGCATCGCACAGGACGTGTCGGTCATGTTCATCTCGCCCGCATACAAGCCGGCGGTGGCCTTCGTGATCATGATCGTGGTCCTGCTCGTGCGCCCGACCGGTATTCTGGGAGAAAAGAAATGAGCGGCGTGATTTCCTATCTCGTCTTTTTCCTGATTCTCGCGGCGATCTACGGGATCGTGTCGCTGGGTCTGAACCTGCAGTGGGGCTATACCGGACTGTTCAATATCGGTGTGGCCGGCTTCTTCGCGGTGGGCGCGTACACCTACGCGATTCTGGCGAGCTCACCGACGACGAATCACCTCGGCGGCTTCGACGTGCCGATACCGCTGAGCATGATCGCCGCGATGATCGTCACCGGTATCGCGGCACTGATCATCGGCTTCCCGACGCTGCGGCTGCGCGATGACTATCTCGCGATCGCGACCATCGGCATCGCCTTCAGCATCCAGCTGGTGGCCATGAACATGCAGTGGCTGACCGGCGGCACGCAGGGGCTCTACAACATCCCGCAGCCGTTGGCGAATACCTTCGAATCGAACTTCGATTACAACCTGTTCTTCCTGGCGATGGTGCTGATCGTGCTGCTGGTGGTGTATATCGCCCTGGAGCGCATGGTGCATTCGCCCTGGGGGCGGGTATTGATGGCGATTCGCGAGGACGAGACGGCGGCCAGCTCGGTCGGCAAGAACGCGTTCAGCTACCGCCTGCAGTCCTTCGTGATCGGCTCGATGATCATGGGTCTCGGCGGCGCGTTCTACGCCTGCTTCATCAAGTACATCAGCCCGCAGGACTTCCAGCCGGTGCTGACCTTCCAGATCTGGGCCATGCTGATCATCGGCGGCAGCGGCAACAATCGCGGCGCGATACTGGGCGCCTTGCTGGTGTGGATGCTGTGGAGCGGCAGCGGCACGCTGGTGCAGTCGATCCTGCCCGCCAGCCTGCAGGTCAAGGGCGGCGCCTTCCAGATCATCCTGATCGGACTGGTACTGATGGTGACGCTGATCTTCAAGCCCAAGGGGATCATGGGGAACCGACGGGCGATCATACCGGGCGCCAAGCAGGCGCCCTGAGGTCGAGCCGGCGCGCGCCCCGGGCGCGCGCCGGCCCCGTAAGCGGATCGTATAAGCACAATAACCGTAAAGCTGGTTGGGGGATACAGGGCTAAACGATTCAATTGCTGTTAACGACGTGTCCTTCTAATGGACCTTGATGAGGGGTAATGACATGCTTTCCAAAAAACTGACGAAGTCGATCGTCACGGGCATGGCGGCCGGTGCGCTGTCGATGGCCGCATTCAATGCGCAGGCAGCCTGCACGACCACGATCGGCGGTGTGATGGCGCTGACTGGTTCGCTGGGCGCGCTGGGTCAGCAGATCGGCGAGGGCGCCCAGCTGGCGGTCAGCGACATCAACGCCGCGGGTGGCGTCAATGGCTGCACGCTCAAGCTGGCGCTGTATGACGATCAGACGAATCCTGCCGTCGGTGTCGATGCCGCCAAGAAGCTGGTCGACATCAATCATGTGCCGGTCATCATCGGCGCGCTGTCCAGCGGCGTCAGCATGGCCATCCTGACCTCGGTCACCAGCTCGGCGCACGTGGTGCAGATTTCGCCCGCCTCGACCTCGCCGACCTTTACCCAGCTGGCCAAGGAAGGCCGTACCGGCGGCTACTGGTTCCGCACGGTGCCTTCGGATGCGCTGCAGGGTACCGCCATGGCAATGCTGGCGCACAAGAACGGCCTCAAGCGCGTGGCCGTGATGTACATCAACAATCCCTACGGCACCGGTCTTGCCGGCAAGTTTGCGGAATATTTCAAGAAGATGGGTGGCAAGGTCACGGCCGAAGTGCCTTACAACGACAAGCAGCCTTCCTATCGCTCCGAGGTCAATCAGGCCATGGGTGGCAAGCCGCAGGCGCTGTTCCTGGTCGGCTATCCGGGCGACGGCACCACGGTGGCGCGTGAGTGGATCTCCGCCGGCGGTCCGATGACCTTCCTGCTGCCTGACGGCCTTGAGTCGCAGAAGTTCGTCGACGACGTCGGCGCCAAGTACCTGAAGACCGTATACGGCACCGCCGCGGGTTCCGAGAAGACGCCTTCGCTGGCAACCTTCAAGGAGAACTTCAAGAAGGCGCATGGCAGCTATCCGACACAGGCCTATATGACCAACGCCTATGACGCGGTGATGATCGCGGCGCTGGCGATGGAGTCCGCCAAGAGCGACAAGGCTCCGATGATCCGCGACAACATCCGCAAGGTGACCGGCTCCGGCGGCACTACGATCTATGCCGGTGTCGACGGCTTCAAGAAGGCCAGCATGCTGCTCAAGGAAGGCAAGAAGATCCACTATGTCGGTACTTCCGGTCCCCTCACCTTCGACCAGTACGGCGACGTCACGGCGCCGATGGTGGTGTGGTCGGTCAAGGACGGCAAGGTGGCGGAAACCGGCATGATCAAGGTCGACGCGATCAACAAGGTGCTGAAGAAATACGCCAAGTAAAACCCGGCGTGGGTTAAGGTAGTTGCAGAAACTGTGGGCGGCGTCCGGGTGCAAGGCCCGGGCGCCGCGAGATCCCCCGAAGGGGACGTCACAGGGACGCGGATACGTGTCGGGAAACACCGCGGTACCCGTCTCAGACGGGAAAGACCGAGTGGAGATGCGCGCCAGGAGGGGTCGAGCATCAACGTCGGGGAGAGCTCCCCGCATAACTCGGCTGTTTCGCTTTTCTCATTGACGAGGAGATACACGAATGCGCTACAAAACTTACCTGGCGACCGCCCTGCTGGCTGCTTTGCCGTTGGTCGGCCATGCTGCCGAGGACTGCACGATTCCGATCGGCGCCGTGCTGCCCCTGACCGGCTCGCTGAGCGCGACCGGGCAGGAAAACGTCAAGGCCGTGCAGCTGGCGGTCGAGGACTTCAACAAGGCCGGCGGCGTCAACGGCTGCAAGCTCAAGGCGGTGGTCTACGATTCGCAGACGCGTCCTTCGGTCGGTGTCGACGCGGCCAAGAAGTTGATCGACATCAACCATGTCCCGGCCATGGTCGGCGCCTATTCAAGCGGCGTGTCGATGGCGATCCTGACCTCCGCCACCGCGCCAGCCGGCGTGGTGCAGATTTCCGCGGGTTCGACTTCGCCGGCGTTCACCCAGCTGGCCAAGGACGGCAAGACCGGCGGCTACTGGTTCCGTACCTGTCCTTCCGACGCGCTGCAGGGCGTGGCCATGGCCTATGTGGCCAAGGAAAAGGCGCATCTCAAGAAGGTGGCCGTGATCTACCTGAACAATCCCTACGGTCAGGGTCTGGCGGACCGCTTCAAGGAAGCCTTCAGCGCCTACGGCGGCAAGGTGACCTCGATGGTGGTGTACAACCCCGAGCAGCCTTCCTACCGCTCCGAGGTGGCCAAGGCGCTGGAAGGTCACCCGCAGGCCTTGTTCCTGGTGGCCTACCCGAACGAGGGCGCGACCATCCTGCGTGAGTGGATCAGCAACGGTGGCGCGCAGAAATATCTGTTCCCCGACGCCCTCAACGCGCCTCAGTTCGTCACCAGCATCGGTGCCAAGTACCTCGATGGCCACGTCTGGGGCACGGTGCCCGGCAGCATGAAGACGCCGAGCCTGCCGATCGTCGAAAAGGCATTCAAGGCGGCCTACGGTACCGGTTTCACGCAGCCCTATGACACCAATGCCTACGACGCCGTGGCCAGCATCGCTCTGGCGATGGAGGCGGGCAAGTGCAAGACCGGCAGTTGCATCAAGGATCATATCCGCGGCGTGACCAGCGACCCGAAGGGTACGCCCGTCGAGGCCGGCGTTGCCGGTTTCAAGAAGGCGCGCATGCTGCTGGCGGAGGGCAAGAAGATCCGTTATGTCGGCGCCTCCGGCGATCTGCATTTTGACCCGCAGGGTGACGTGCAGGGGCCTGAGGTGGTCTGGCAGGTCGAGGGCGGCCAGATCGTCAACAAGCAGACGCTCAGCGCCGAGAAGATCGCAAAGATCACCAAGCAGTTGGGTCTGAAGTAAACCCAGCTCGGGCACCTCTCCGTCATGGCCGGAGGGGTGCCTTTTTTGTGCCTGTCGGTCCGAGGCGCACCAAAAAAGTGCGCGCATGGCCGTTGGTACCGTTAATGCTGGCCGTTCATCCCGATGGCGGCTATGCTGTGTAAAGCATGTGAAACAGTTTCATCCGATCGGCGCCATTTGAAGATTGGCCCGATTTCTGCAGTTGGAAGGCGTCGCGCCTATCGGGGGATAGGCACCGTAGGCGATCCGCCCCGGCCGTTCATGCGCGTCGGGGCTGGGGGGAACGCCATGGCCGGGGGGCCAGGCGTGACAAGCAATACAAACTCAATAACGAGGGCTAATCATGAACACATTACGCTGGATGGCGGTGGGTACCGCCTTTTCGTTCGCCATGGCCGCAGGCGCGGCACATGCCGGCGCGACCTTCGATGCGGTCAAGAAAAAGGGCTATGTGCAGTGCGGTGTGAGCACCGGCCTGCCGGGCTTTTCAAATGCCGATGACAAGGGGCAATGGAAGGGCATGGACGTGGACGTGTGCCGCGCGGTGGCTGCGGCCATGTTCGGTGATGCGAGCAAGGTGCGCTACACCCCGCTGACCGCGAAGGAGCGCTTTACCGCGCTGCAATCCGGCGAGATCGACATCCTGTCGCGCAATACCACCTGGACGCTGACGCGCGACACCTCGCTGGGCATCAACTTTGCCGGTGTGAATTACTACGACGGCCAGGGTTTCATGGTGAAGAAATCCCTGGGTGTGAAGAGCGCGAAGGATCTCAATGGCGCAACCGTCTGCGTGCAGGCCGGCACGACGACCGAGCTCAACCTCGCCGATTACTTCCGCAGCCAGCACATGCAGTTCAAGCCGGTGACCTTCGATACCTCGGATGCCACGGTCAAGGCATTCGACGCGGGGCGTTGCGACGTGCTGACCTCGGACCAGTCGCAGCTTTATGCGCTGCGTATCCTGCTGGCGAATCCCGCCGGTGCCGAGGTGCTGCCTGAAATCATTTCCAAGGAACCACTGGGGCCGTCGGTGCGACAGGGCGACGACGAGTGGTTCAACCTGGTGAAGTGGAGTCTGTTCGCGATGCTTGACGCGGAGAATCTCGGCATCACGTCGAAGAATGTCGACACACTTAAGACCGACAGCAAGAACCCGTCGATTCAGCGCTTCCTCGGCGTCAATGGTGGCATGGGCAAGCTGATGGGCGTCTCCGACGAATGGGCCTACGACATCGTCAAGCAGGTGGGCAATTACAGCGAATCCTTCGATCGCAACGTCGGCAAGGATTCGCCGCTGAAGATCCGTCGCGGCCTGAATGCGCTCTGGAACGAGGGCGGCATCCAGTACGCACCGCCGATCCGCTGACGCCCGGCGTCGGACGAACAACCGTGCCGGGGAGCATTCCCCGGCACGTCGATACGGGATTGATCGATGTCCTCTCCCTCCAAGGATCCTCTCGCGCCGGCACGACCGAACTGGATGAGCAATCCGCGCGTGCGCGCGCTCATATTCCAGGCGTTGGTGCTGGCCGCGGTATTCGCGCTGCTCGGCTACATTTTCCACAACACGGTCAGCAACCTCGAACAGCGCGGCATCACCACTGGTTTCGGCTTTCTGGATCGCGAGGCCGGTTTCGGCATTATCCAGAGTCTGATCCCCTATACGCCAGCTTCAACGTACGGGCGCACCTTTCTGGTCGGGCTGGTCAACACGTTGCTCGTGTCCGCGCTGGGGATCGTGCTGGCGACCTTGCTGGGGCTGATCATCGGCATCGCGCGCCTGTCGAAAAACTGGCTGATCGCCCGTCTGGCGGCGATCTATATCGAGACCTTCCGCAACATTCCCCTGTTGCTGCAGGTACTGTTCTGGTACTTCGCGGTGCTGCAGGCACTGCCCTCGCCGCGTCAGAGCCTTTCGATCGGCGAGTGGGCCTTTCTCAATATCCGTGGCGTGTATTTGCCGGAACCGGTTCCCGGTCAGGGCTTCGGCTGGGTAGTGCTGGCGTTGGCGATCGCGGTGGCGCTGGTGATCTGGCTGCGGCGTTGGGCGCACCGGCGGCAACTGCGTACAGGGCAGCCATTCCACACGATCTATGTCTCAGCCGGATTGCTGCTTGGGCTGCCTGCCGTGGTGTTCCTGTTCCTGGGTATGCCTCTGACCTGGTCGCTGCCGAGTCTGCACGGTTTCAATTTCACCGGTGGGATCACCATGATCCCCGAACTGACGGCGCTATTGGTCGCGCTCACCATCTACACCGCATCGTCGATCGCCGAAATCGTCCGTTCGGGGATCCTGGCGGTCAGCCACGGGCAGACCGAGGCGGCGTATTCGCTGGGATTGAACCCAGGCAACACGACGCGTCTGGTGGTTCTGCCGCAGGCATTGCGCGTGATCGTGCCGCCGCTGACCAGTCAATATCTCAATCTGGTCAAGAATTCCTCGCTGGCCACCGCTATCGGCTACCCGGACCTGGTCAACGTTTTTGCCGGCACGACGCTCAATCAGACCGGTCAGGCAGTGGTGATCATCGGTATGACCATGGGCGTTTATCTGACCCTGAGCCTGCTGATTTCGTTGTTCATGAACTGGTACAACCAGCGCGTGGCGCTTATCGAGCGCTGAGCGCTGCCGAGGAATCGATATGAAGGAATATCAGCCGCACCCGGATCTACCGCCGCCGGTCTCCCAAGTAGGCGTACTCGGGTGGTTCCGCCGCAATCTGTTTTCCTCGCCGCTCAATTCTCTGTTGACGGTGGTGGCGCTCTATCTGCTTTATCTGAGTGTCCCGCCCGTCATCGAATGGGCCTTCATCAAGGCTTCGTGGGTGGGAAGCGACCGTAGCGCCTGCACCGCGGGCGGCGCCTGCTGGGTATTCATCGAGGCGCGATTCGGGCAGTTCATCTATGGCTTCTACCCGCCGGATCAGTGGTGGCGAGTGAATCTGGGAGCGCTGTTGCTGGTGGCTGCGCTGATCTGGCTGATGTTGCCGCGTCTGCCGGCGAAGCGATGGGTCGGCGTGTTCGTGTTGTTGATCTATCCGTTCCTGGCGTTCGCCCTGTTTCACGGCGGCGTCGCTGGCCTGCCGGTGGTGAGAACCACGCAGTGGGGCGGTTTGATGCTGACACTGATCCTGTCCTCCGTCGGCATCGTGGCGGCCTTGCCCTTCGGTATCCTGCTGGCGCTTGGCCGTCGATCGAAGATGCCCATCGTGCGCGCCCTGTGCGTCGCATTCATCGAGTTGTGGCGCGGCGTGCCCTTGATTACGGTCTTGTTCATGGCCTCGGTGATGCTGCCGCTGTTCATGCCGGAGGGGGCGGACGTGGACAAGCTGATGCGCGCCCTGATCGGTATCGCCCTGTTCCAGTCCGCCTATATCGCCGAGGTTGTGCGCGGTGGTTTGCAGGCGATCCCACGCGGACAGCAGGAGGCGGCCGAGTCGCTGGGGCTGAACTACTGGAAGCTGATGGCATTGGTCATACTGCCACAGGCGCTCAAGCTCGTGATTCCAGGCTTGGTCACGACCTTCATCGAGCTGTTCAAGGACACCACGCTGGTGTCGATCATCGGCCTCTTCGATCTGCTTGGCATTGTGCAGTCGGCGTTCACCGATCCGAAGTGGCTGGGTTTTGCGCTGGAGGGCTTTGTGTTCGCCGGAGCGCTGTACTGGCTGTTCTGCTTCGGCATGTCGCGCTACAGCATGCATCTGGAACGCCGCTTCGATACGGGGCACAAGCGTTGATTATTTGCGGACCGACCCTGGCGATGCCGGGTCGTCATGAAATATGACCGAGGGAATGAACATGACGGAGGCACCCACGCTGACCGAACGTGCCGCGGGCAATGCCGATTTGATGATCGAGATCGTCGGCATGCACAAATGGTACGGCGAGTTTCACGTACTCAAGGACATCAACCTGTCGGTACGCAAGGGCGAGCGCATCGTGGTGTGCGGGCCATCCGGTTCGGGCAAATCGACGATGATCCGCTGCATCAATCGCCTGGAGGAACACCAGCGCGGCAGGATACTCGTGGAAGGCGTCGAACTGACCGAAGACGTGAAGAAGATCGAACTGATCCGCAAGGAAGTGGGCATGGTCTTCCAGCACTTCAATCTCTTCCCGCACTTGTCGGTACTCGACAATTGCTGCCTCGCCCCGATCTGGGTGCGCAAGATGCCGCGCAAGCTGGCCGAGGAGCAGGCGATGAAATATCTTGAGCGGGTCCAGATCGCCAATCAGGCGCACAAGTTTCCCGGGCAGCTTTCCGGTGGTCAGCAGCAGCGCGTGGCCATCGCGCGCAGCCTGTGCATGAATCCCAAGATCATGCTGTTCGACGAACCGACCTCGGCGCTGGATCCGGAAATGATCAAGGAGGTGCTGGAGGTCATGACCGGCCTGGCGGAAGACGGTATGACGATGGTGTGCGTTACGCACGAGATGGGTTTCGCCAAGCAGGTGGCCGACCGCGTGATATTCATGGATGCGGGACAGATCGTCGAGGAAAACGAGCCCACCGAGTTTTTCAATAACCCTCGTAACGAGCGCACGCGCCTGTTCCTGAGCCAGATACTCCAGCACTGAACCTTGTGTCGCCGCGCCCGCTGGCAGCGTATCGGATACTCGGCATCGCCGCGCGCGGTCGGCTTGTGCTAAAGATGTCTAGCGAAACACGATAAACAAACACCAACGGCGATGCCATGACGTCGCCATCAGGGGGGGGTATGGCAGATCACACACCGCGAATGGACGGTACTTCGCGCATACTCATGGTCGTGTCCATGGGGCTGCTGTTACTGGTCGGCGTTTTTCTCATCAGTCGCTTGCTGGCGCATATCGCAGCGGTAGGCGAGCCTGTCGCATCCGCCGTGACGGTCGAGGCGGCCGCCGCCGCGGATGCGCGTATAAAACCCGTGGGCGCGGTGCGATCCGAGGACGTGACCAAGCCTCGCCCCATCCTCTCCGGCAAGCAGATCGTCGGCGCCGTCTGTGCCCAATGCCACGGCAGCGGTGTGCTCGGGGCACCCAAGATCGGCAGCCATGAGCTGTGGGCCGCACGTGTCGCCCAGGGGTATGCGGTACTGCTCAAGCATGCCGAGGAAGGCTTCAAGAACATGCCTGCCCGCGGCGGCGATCCGCGGCTGAGCAACGACGATCTCAAACGGGCCATTGCCTACATGGTGGACGAGTCCGGCTTCAAGTCGCCCAAGGGGTGGTCGACGATCGGCATGCCTGCAGCGGCAAAGTCGGCGGCAGGCATGCCCGCATCGTAATCAGCTGGCGCCGTCAGATCCGCTGGCCGTCCCATCGATCCATCGCGCGGTAGCCCAGCGCTTCAGCCAGATGATGACCGGCGATGTTGCCGGTTCCCTCAAGGTCGGCCGCCGTGCGTGCGACCTTGAGAATCCGGTGGTAGGCGCGCGCGGAGAGGCGAAAACGGGTCATCGCCTGTTCCAGTAGATCTCGCTCACTCGGTGCGAGCGTACAGTACCGCTCGATGCCGCGCGTATCGAGCTGGGCATTCGAGCAGCCCTGACGCTGGATCTGACGCTGCCTGGCCGTAATCACGCGGGCTCGGACCACGCGGCTGGATTCGCCGCGAGGTGCTTCCTGGCGGAGAGCCTCGCGCGGGAGTTGGGGTACTTCCACCTGCAGATCGATGCGATCGAGCAGTGGTGCGGACAACCGCGCGCGATAGCGGCGTTGGCGCTCCGGGCTGCATTCGCAGCCGGGGCCGAGGTCGCAGGACCGTCCCTGTGGGCAGGGGTTCATGGCCGCGATCAGCTGGAACCGTGCGGGAAACTGGGCCTGCCGTGCGGCCCGCGAGATGGTGATGTGCCCGGTTTCCATCGGTTCGCGCAATACGTCGAGATCGCGCCGATCGAATTCGGTCAATTCGTCAAGAAACAGGATGCCGTGGTGTGCGAGCGATATTTCGCCTGGCCGCGGTTGCGAACCGCCCCCGGCGAGCGCCACGCCCGAGGCCGTATGATGTGGACTGCGTACCGGACGACGGCCCCAGTGCAAGGGTTCGAAGCCCTGTTCGCTGATCGAGGCGACGATGGCGGCTTCCAGTGCTTCTTCGGGCGTCATCGCCGGCAGGATGGTGGGCAGGCGGGTAGCCAGCATGGTTTTGCCCGTGCCAGGTGGGCCGATCATCAGCAGATTGTGGCCGCCGGCGGCGGCCACCTCCAGTGCCCGCCTGGCTTGGTGTTGCCCCCTGATATCCGATAGATCCACGTCCCAATTCTGCGGTATCGCCTGCGGACTCGTTTCCTGTTGCTTCAGGCGTGTCTGTCCGGATAGGTGGGCGCAAACCTGCAGCAGGTGGTCTGTGGCATACAGCGGTAACGACTCGACCAGGCTCGCTTCGGCCATGCAGGCTGCGGGAACGAGCAATGATCGTTCCGCCGACCGGGCAGCCAGGGCTGCCGGAAGCGCCCCGCGCACGGTACGCAATTCGCCGCTGAGCGCGAGTTCGCCGATGAACTCGATGTCGTCGAGTGCCTCGGCCGGAATTTGCCCCGATGCGGCCAGGATACCGAGCGCGATCGGGAGGTCGAAGCGGCCACCTTCCTTGGGCAGGTCCGCCGGCGCCAGATTGACGGTGATGCGTCGCGCCGGGAATTCGAAATGGCTGTTCAGAATGGCTGCGCGCACCCGGTCCTTGCTCTCGCGTACGGCGGCTTCCGGCAGTCCGACGATGGACAATGCGGGCAGTCCATTGGCGAGGTGAACCTCGACGCAGACTTCAGGAGCGTCAATGCCCAGCTGGGCACGCGTGTAGACCCGGGCGAGCGACATCGCGCGGGCTCAGGTACAAGGAACGGGGGGCAGGATTCTAGTTCCCGGATTCGTTCGGCGATGCGTCAGCCGACGATGTCGATTTGGCGATGCCTAGCTGTTCCTCCAGCATGCGCACCCGCATTTCCATTTGCTCCAGTTTCTCGCGGGTCCGGGCGAGGACCGCAGTCTGCACCTCAAATTCCTCCCGGCTAACCAGATCGAGCCGTTGCATGGCGCCCTGCATGCCGGCGCGTACGGTCTTGCCGACATCCTCCTGCGCGGCGCGCACGGATTCGGGTATGGCCTTGCCCAGTTTCGAGGCGAAGTCATCGAAGGCTGGTTTTTCGAACATGGCGGTGGACCTCTTGCGTCATTCGGCTCCCGCCAAGTTTAGCCGCATCCGCGGGCCATGGCGAATCGCTCTCCATGATCGGTTTTGGTGCTGGAGTGCGCACATTTAATGCGCGAAGGATTGGATGCCGGTTTTTTTATAGAGACGTTTAATTGCGCAATTCATTGATATTTAAACAGTAATCGATATGCCTAATGAATGGCATGATGCATGCAAAGATGGATGCAAAAAATTGAGGCGATGCGGCATCGACGCTTGGCGTGTCCTGGCATCGATGGATTGGCTACGCACGCACGCCGGGTAACGGATTTCCGTCGAAACCATGGGGTGAGAGAGATGAAGCGTGGGATGAACGATAAAACCAATACACTCGATTTGAGGCACTCGATAGCGAGGGCGCTAGGCGCGGGGGCTGCAGGTATCTGTCTATTCACGCCAATGCTTTCGCATGCCGACGCCGGACCCACCGATCCAGACATGTCGACCCCCGTCCAGGTTAAAAAGGTGGTCAAGACCGTGCCGCCAGAAAAGGCGGTGGCCACTGTCAGCAAGACCAAGGTCGAGCATACCAGTCCAACCACCAATATGTTGACGCTGCTCAGGAATGTGCCAGGTTTCAACGTGGTGAGTTCAGGGCCGGCAAATCTTGTTTCGACGAATTCTGCTTTTTCCTTGAACGGTTTCGGTAGCAGCGAAATCGGTACCACGTTCGATGGCGTGCCGATCATCAATACCGTGCGCGGAGGCGTATACGGTGCGGGGTCCGATCATGCGCTGACGCCTTTGACCATGGGCCAGATCGGCAGCGTGGAGGTCTACAGTGGCGCCAACACGCCACGCGAAAATTCGCTGGATTCCCTAGGGGGGACGGTCAATTTCGTGCCCAAGCAGCCATCCGACAAGGCCGGTGTCGATCTGATGGTCGGTACGGGTAATTACGCGACCACCGGCTACTCGAGCAGCTATGGCGTCACCGGCGATACCGGCGCGATCGCGGCACTCGATGGTCTAAAGGCGATCGCCAGCTACACCCATACCAAGACCGACAGCTTCCAGAAGAACGTTTTCGCCAAGCTGAATGCCTACTACCTCAACGTGACCCAGCCGTTCAATCAGGGGCTTTCCAAGCTGGCGTTCATTCTGACTCATAACGACGAGAAGGCGCAGACGCCAGTGACCGTGCCGATCGCGCTCGTGGAGGCCTACGGGCGCGATTTCCAATACCCTCGCGACGCGTTTTGGAATCGTAACCAGACCCATGCCACGCACATGATCATCTCGCTGGAATCGTATCTGAATCCGTACATGGCCGGCGGCTTCAAATTCTTCTACAACGACAGCAGCAACGACCGCACCGAGCACGTCGACCCAAACATCAACAACAGCTATATGGGTTATGCCCTACCGATGCACACGCAGAGCGCCTTTGCGCTCAGCGGGTACGGTTCCAACTTCAATACCTACAATGCTGCCGAGGCGACGGCATTGTTTGGTTCGCCGGCCGCGGGCACGCAGTACCAGCGTTACGTCGACCATTACTACAACGTCGGCGGCAAGGGTCATCTGACCTTCCTGCTGCCTTCGAACACGGTCACCATCGGCGGCATGATGTTCTCCGCGAAGAACCTGACGACCACGGCGTGGTACGGTGCCGATCCGGTACCGATCATCGGCGGCTACAACAATGCCTGGCTGGAGCACGACGGCCTCGATTACGCCGAAGGCTATATTCAGGACAACATCTCGCTGCTCAAGGGCAAGGTGCACATCTACCCCGGCGTGAAGTATGTCCACACCCAGCCGAGCGTGACCGACATCCAGGGGTACTACTACGCCTATAGCGGCTCGGCGAGCAAAACCTACGGATTCGTCGAACCCTCGCTGGGGGTTACGGTCAGCCCGGTCAAGACGGTGGAGCTTTACGCCAACTACGGCCGCACCTACAAGGCTCCGGACGAGAGCGCGTTCTACAGCGTCATCGGCTATACCCCGGTTCCGTATCCGGTGGTGGTCAAGCCCGAGTACGTAAACAGCATCGACGCCGGCGTTCGCTACAGCGGCGCCTACGGCAAGGCCTCGCTCTCGGTGTTCGACCGCAAGTTCGAGGATATCTTCAGCGAGTACTACGACAACACCACCGGCATCACCACGGAGTACAACGCCGGACGTGCCGACTACAAGGGTTTCACCATCGCTGCAGAGAAGCCTTTGTTCCACCACCTTACGCTGATGGGTAACTATGGCTATACAGATGCCAAGTACACCAATAACTTTACCGGTGCGAACGGCACGGTAAGTGCGGGCATGCCGCGTCCGGATGTGCCGACGTACACCGCCAACCTGGGCCTGGATTACGCCGAAGGCGCCTGGTTCGGCGAAATCAGCGGGCATTTCGTCGGTGCTCAGTACATTGCGTACAACACCGGTGCGACCAGTACCACGCAGCTGCCTGCCTATGAGACGGTGGACCTCAAGGGCACCTACACCTGGAAGCTGCGCAGTGGCGTGGTGAAGAAGATCAAGGTGGCCGCTTACATCGAAAACCTCCTGGACAAGAAGTACTACTCCTACGCCTACATCCAAGGTACGGCTGGTGGTTCCAGCAACTACGAGCTGGTGCAGGTCGGCCCGCCGCGCTTTGCGGGCGTTACGCTGACGGCCTCGTTCTGAGGCGTGATTCCACGCGCGCGCAGCGCTGCTCATACCCCTGTGGCGCATGCGCGAGCATGCGCCACAGGGGCGAGCGCGATGCAATTTAAAGCGAAGCGAGCCATGGCTTCACCAGTTTTCGAGCACGTCATTGGCACGAGATACCGATCAATGTGGCGCTCCAGTCGGCCGGTGGTTCGGTGCCGGTAAGGCAGGTGTCCTGGCTGTTCAGTCGGCGGCCGCGAGTACTTGTATTTCAAGGAGGGCATGTAATGCGAGCAAATTCATGGCTTCGTGACGGACTGCGATGCCTGGCGACAGGTTCGCTGCTGATGATCCTTTTCGGCAGCGCGAGTGCCGCGTCCAAGGTGACGTACTACGGCATCCTGATGCCGCTGGCGCCAAAGAATTATTCGGTGCTGCTGTCTCATCTGGAAGATGCGCGGACACAGGTGATCGGTGGCTTCACGTTTCATACGGGCACACTCAGCGGTATTCCGGTGGTCGCCTGCGTGCAGCCGGTGGATGGGGATGCGACGCGCGCGCTGGTGGCGCAGAAAATGATGGATGCCTTTTCCTTGCGCGCAATGATTTATGCGGGAACCTCCGGCTCGCACCTCAAGCGGTTGCGCATCGGCGACGTGCTGATCGCCCGGAGGGTCGTCGATTTCGGCAATTACATCACCACGCGTTCAGGCAGGATTATCCCCGGTGAATTCCACGACACCGAATCGAACGCCGCCGGCAGCGGTGCGATGATGTATCTGTATCCCAGTGTGCCGCTGTCTGACCTAGCCTATCGCGCCGCGATGTCCATGAAGCCCGAGACACCGGCTTGGATGAATCAGAACGACAAGCCAAGCATGGCCTACATCATGGATTATGGTACTCAAGGGTCTTCAGCCATGTGGTTGCGCAATCCCAAGGCGATCCGGGAGAGTGACCGAATCTTTCATGAGGCGGACGAGTCAGGCGGTTACGGCACCGCGCTGGCCTCGCTTATCAACAAGGTGCCTTTCGTCGAATTGAACGTCATGTCCGACAACGCATTGCAGGTGCCGACGAAGTTCGACACGTACTTTCATCGGAGTTCGCTCTATGCCCAGCAACTCGCCTATGAAATCGTGCTGCGCATGTTCGAGATGATCAAGGCGGGAGACGTGCCGCTGGACCTGGATCGGTACCGCGACATGATGCGGAGCCCTTACCCGGCGGATACAAGGTGGAATCATTGAGCGAGTGTTGCTGATAAGCAACACCTATGATGTGTGGGGATCGCATACATGGATAGGGTGGCGCAGCTGCGATCGACGAGGTGACTCGACTGGGGTTATTGAATTAATCAATCACATAATGTGATTAGAGATAATTAATAGGTAAAAATAATCAATACTCGCACCAAAATGGTGCTAGTGATTAATTCATGATCTCTGGTGGTGCGAACTGGGTGACGGGGAATCGGTGGGGCTGGCGGAAGCCCTCCTGTCACGTAGCTGTCACCGGCATGGTCGTGCTGGCACGCTAACTGCAGATGCGCTGGGGCGTATGTAAGAGACAGCTCACAATGTTTCTTTTTCGCAACATCCCTGTCAGCCATCTGGAGTGAAAAGTATGCGCCTGAAGAAACGGTTTCAGCCAACGACGTTGATGATTGCCCTGGGAATGGGAGCGGCCATGGTGGGGGTGGCTACCCGTGCGAACGCGACGCCGAGTGCGACGATTTACGGGATGGTGGGTGTTGTCGGCACGTACAACACGGCAACGGTCAATGGTGAGAAGGCCACCTACGGCATTCAGAACAATATCAGTCAGGTCGGCGTGAAGGGCGACCTGGGCGAGGCCGGGGGTACCAAGTTCATCTACAACTACGATCTGTTCGTCGATCCGACCACGGCGATCGGCACGCCTTCGACCTACTGGGCGTATCTGGGCGCCACCGGCCCCTGGGGCACGCTGAAGGCCGGCCGGCTCGAATCCACTTACTTCAACGATGTGGTGCTGCCCTTCACCCCGTTCTGGTGGATGTATCCCACCACGGTGAACGCCTTCGAGCAGGATAAGGCAGTGTCCTATGTCTCGCCCATGATGGGTGGCCTGACGCTGTCCGTCGAAGGCTTCAACATCGGCAAGGGCGCCACGAGTGCCAGCAAGTCGACCAACAATTATTCGTTTTCCGGTACCTATACGTTTGGCGACTACACGCTGGGCGCCGGTTTCGAGTCCTTCTCGAAGTACGGTAATGGCGCCACGGCCTATAGTGCCTCGCCTTCGCAGTCGGTCTGGCTGACACCCATCAATGAATACGCCGGCGTGCTGCTCAAAAACAAGGTCGGTTTGCGTGGCACCTACAGCGCAGGGGCGTTGAGCGTCAGCTTGGGCGGCTTCGGCTACAAGCCGACGTCGATGCTGATGACCGCGGCCCAGAATACGCATGAGATCTATACCTATCTGGCGACCGCAAGCTACGGGTTCACACCGAAGTGGACGGTAATGGGCAACATTTCCACGACCACGCAGGCGAGCAACGGCGCGCTGCCGCGGGCGAGAGGCACGATCACCACGCTCAGCCTGGCCTATGCCCCGATCAGCGACGTGGCCTTCTATGCCGAGTATCAATACGCGGACAAGAAGGCGGTGGAAAGCGGGCTCGACAGCGACGTGCTGGATGCGGCCGCGAACCCGGTCACGTCCCCGGGCACGAAGGCGGCCAGCCAGTTCGCGATTGGCGGTACCTACACCTTCTGATTGCCCGCGTAACCCACTTTGTCCGCGACGAGCTTCCGGGCGCTTGGCGCCCGGAATTTTTTTATGCGGGTCCATTGTGCTTGTGCCTGGACAAGCGGGTGGCCATACGGCTAACGACGTAGCAAAGACGCACCATAATGGTGCGTCAAGAGGTGACGACTCGGCTCGACAAGGTTTTTTTTATTTTAAAAACAGTGGTGTTCGACTTTTGTCAGGGGATGGCACGCCCCCTGCATGCCTGTGCACCAAGCCTGCGTCGCAGGGTGCCAAGCCAATAGGAGTGATTGCTATGGAAACGGGAGGCAAACAGGTATGAAGCTGCTCATCGCAATTATCAAACCCTTCAAGCTCGATGAGGTACGGGAGGCGCTCTCCGAAATCGGCGTCAAGGGCATCACCGTGGCCGAGGTCAAGGGCTTCGGGCGTCAGAAGGGTCACACCGAACTCTATCGCGGCGCCGAATACGTGGTGGATTTTCTGCCCAAGGTGAAGATCGAGGTCGCGCTCGACGACGCACTGGTGGATCAGGCCATCGAGGCTATCAGCAAGGCGGCCAGCACCGGCAAGATCGGCGACGGCAAGATCTTCCTGTGCCCGCTCGAACAGGCCATCCGCATTCGCACCGGCGAGACCGGCACCGAGGCCCTTTAAAAAACGACGACGAACCAAGATGAGGAAACTGTCAATGAAACCAAAGCATACATTGGGAGCGATCGGAGGGCTGCTCGGCCTGGTGGGGATGTGGCTGATGCCAGGGCTGGCAATGGCCGCTGATGCGCCGCCGAAGATCGATTCGGGCAACACGGCGTGGATGCTTACATCCACCGCGCTCGTCCTGCTGATGACCATTCCTGGCGTGGCGCTGTTCTACGGCGGCATGGTACGCAAGAAGAATCTGATCTCGGTGGCGGCCAAGACCTTTGCCGTTACCTGCCTGATCACGGCGGTATGGGCGATCGCCGGCTACTCGCTGGCCTTCAAGGGCGACGGCATGTTCGTCGGCAATCTCAGCGCCCTGTTCCTGCATGGCATGGGCTACAACAGCATGAGCGGCTCGATTCCCGAGACCGTGTTCATGACCTTCCAGATGACCTTCGCCATCATCACGCCGGCGCTGATCATCGGTTCGGTCGTCGAGCGCATGAAATTCTCCGCGATGCTGTGGTTCATGGGCCTGTGGTCGCTGCTGGTCTACTCCCCGATCGCGCACATGGTTTGGGGCGGCGGCTTCCTGGGTAGCGACGGCGTACAGGACTTCGCCGGCGGTACCGTGGTGCACATCAACGCCGGCGTGGCTGGTCTGGTCGCGGCGCTGGTGCTCGGCAAGCGCAAGGGCTACGGCAAGGAGCCGATGCCGCCGGTGAACGTGGTGTTCACGATGGCCGGTGCCGCGTTGCTGTGGGTCGGCTGGTTCGGCTTCAACGCGGGTTCCGAGCTGGCCGCCGATGGCACCGCCGGCATGGCCATGGCCGTGACCCAGATCGCCACCGGCATCGCCGCGCTGGCGTGGATGTTCGCCGAATGGGCCGCGCGCGGCAAACCCACCCTGCTGGGTATGAGTTCGGGCGCGGTGGCCGGACTGGTCGCGATCACCCCGGCTTCCGGTTTCGTGGGCCCGACCGGTGCTTTCGTGATCGGCATCGCCGCCGGCGTGCTCTGCTTCTGGGCGGCGGTCTACCTGAAGAACATGCTCGGCTACGACGATTCGCTGGACGCCTTCGGCGTGCACGCCATCGGCGGTATCGTGGGCGCGCTGCTGACGGGCATCTTCTCGGCCGCGATCTTCGGCGGCGCGGGCCTGAACGAGGCGGCGCACGGCAGCATCGCGGCGCAGTTCCTGATCCAGCTCAAGGGCGTGATGTTCACCATTGTCTACGACGCGATCATGACCTTCATCATCATCAAGGTGCTGGATGTGATCATGGGCATCCGTGTGTCGGAGGAAGACGAGGTCCAGGGCCTCGACGTCTCTTCGCACGGCGAGCAGGTCTACGAGTAACGGTCGATCCGATCGTGCAAGACGGAACGGGCGCTTCGGCGCCCGTTCCTTTTGTGCCGCCGCGCTCGTATCGCCGGCGCGATCCCCGCATAATCCCCGCCCCATGAATATCTCCGCCGCAAACGACATCGATGGCGCGCCAGCCGCACGCTTGAGCGTGGACGGCCTGCGCACGCCGGTGATCGGGCCTTGCGCGCTGACGTTGGCGCCCGGTGAGTGCGTGGTGCTGACCGGGTCGTCCGGTAGCGGCAAGTCGCTGCTGCTGCGCGCGATCTGCGATCTGGACCCGGCCACGGGCACGGTACTGCTGGAAGGTCGTGCGCGGGAGACGTATGTCCCGCGCGACTGGCGTCGCGCCGTCGCGCTGCTGCCTGCCGAACCGGCGTGGTGGGCGGAAACCGTGGGCGAGCATCTCCTGACGACCTCGGAGGACGTGCTGTCCGCGCTGGGTTTCAGCGCCTCGGTGATGAGCTGGGAGGTGGCCCGGGCATCCAGCGGCGAGCGCCAGCGTCTGGCGCTGGCGCGTCTGCTGCAGTTGCAGCCGCGGGTGCTGCTGCTCGACGAGCCGACCGCAAATCTCGATGCCGGCAATCGTGCGCGCGTCGAGTCGGTGGTGCGCGATTACCTGGTCAGTCGCGCGGCCGCGGCGCTGTGGGTCACCCACGACGCGGAACAGGCCGCCCGCATCGGCGATCGCGAACTGGTCATGCGGGCCGGCCGGTTGGAGGCGAACGCATGCACCTGATCGAACTGACGCCCTTCGAGCTGGGATTGGCCGCACTGCTGATTCTGGCGCTGGCCGGCCTCAGCCTCGCCCTCAGCCTGGGGCTGTCGAAGACGCTGCTGATCGCTGCGGTGCGCACCACGCTGCAGCTCTGGCTGGTCGGGCTGGTGCTCAAGACCCTGTTCGCCTACGCGAGCCCGCTGTGGATCGGCCTGCTCGCCGCCTTCATGCTGCTGGTCGCCGGGCGCGAGGTGATGGCCCGGCAGCAGCGTCGTTTCCGTGGCGGCTGGGGCTACGGCGTGGGCGCGCTCGCGCTGACGGTGCCGTCGCTGTCGATCATCCTGCTGACCCTGCTGGTGATTCTGCGGCCCGAGCCGTGGTACGCCCCGCAATACGCCATTCCGCTGCTCGGCATGCTGATCGGCAACTCGATGACCGGCGCCGCCATCGGCCTCGACCGGCTGACGCAGACCGCCTGGCGCCAGCGCGCGGCGATCGAGGCGCGGCTGATGCTCGGCCAGCGCTGGGACGTGGCGATGAGCGACATTCGCCGCGAATCGGCGCGCGCCGGCCTGATTCCGATCATCAACTCGATGGCCGCCGCCGGCGTGGTCAGCCTGCCCGGCATGATGACCGGCCAGATCCTGGCGGGCGCGCCGCCGACCGAGGCGGTGCGCTATCAGATCCTGATCATGTTCCTGATCGCCGCCAACACCGGTTTTGCCGCGCTCGGCGGCGTCTGGTTCGGCTCGCGCCGACTGTTCGACGAACGCGAAAGGCTGCGGCTGGACCGGCTGAAATCCTGATCTCTGCCCCTTTGTGCGCAGCGGCGGCATACTGCGCGGGAATCGAGTCACGGAGCATGCGCACGAGCCGGATGGAAGCGTTCAGCGATGGCGTGATGGCGATCATCATCACCATCATGGTGCTGGAAATGAAGGTGCCGCACGGCGAGCAGATCGAGGCCCTGAGACCGTTGCTGCCGGTACTGCTGAGCTATGTACTCAGCTTTGTCTATATCGGCATCTACTGGAACAACCATCACCACCTGCTGCACGCGACCGAGCGCATCGGCGGCGGGGTCCTGTGGGCGAACCTGCACCTGCTGTTCTGGCTCTCGCTGTTTCCCTTCGTGACCGGCTGGATGGGCGAGAACCACTTTGCGGCGGCGCCGACGGCGCTGTACGGCGGCGTGCTGCTGATGGCGGCGATCGCCTACAGCATCCTGGTGCGCAGCATCATCGCGCACGAGGGACGCGAGTCCAGGGTTGCCCGCGCGATCGGCGGCGACTTCAAGGGCCTGCTGTCGATTCTGTTGTACGCCGCGGTGATCCCGCTGGCCTACCTGATCCACTGGGCGGCGCAGGCGGTTTACGTGCTGGTCGCGCTGATGTGGCTGGTGCCCGACCGCCGGATCGAGCACCAGCTCGCGGACTGAGTATTCAGCCGCGTTCGTCCTGCAGCAGGCCGGTCACGCGCTCGCGCACCTCGTCGCGCACGCGGCGGAACTCGGCCATGATCTCGTCCTCGGTGCCGGTGGCCTTGGCCGGATCGTTGAGCGGCCAATGCAGCTTGCGCACGCCGGGCGGCAGCATCGGGCAGTGTTCGTCGGCATGGCCGCAGACGGTGACCACGAGGTCGGCGGCGGCGATCATGTCATCGGTCACGCGGGTCGATTCCTGGCCGCTGATGTCGACACCGGCCTCGGCCATCACCGCGATCGCGCGCGGGTTCTTGCCGTGGGCCTCGATGCCGGCCGAGGCGATCTCGAAATCCTCGCCGCCGAGCCGACGGGCCCAGCCTTCGGCCATCTGGCTGCGGCAGGAGTTGCCGGTGCACAGGAACAGGATGGATTTGCGCTTCATTGCGGGAACTCCGTTCAGGAATGGCCGGCCAGCGGCAGCCAGGCCGCCAGCGCGAGCAGGGTGACGAGCAGGACCGGCGGGGTGATGACCAGCCCGACCTTCATGTACTGACCCCAGGTGATGGTCTCGCCCTTGCGCGCGAGCACGTGCAGCCAGAGCAGGGTGGCGAGGCTGCCGATGGGGGTGAACTTGGGACCCAGGTCGCAGCCGATCACGTTGGCGTAGATCATGGCTTCGCGCGCGGCGGCGCTGATCCCATGGCTCTGGTCGATGGCGAGCGCGCCGACCAGCACGCTCGGCATGTTGTTCATCACCGAGGACAGTACGGCGCTGAGGAAGCCGGTGCCGAGCGCCGCCACGGTCGGCCCGTGCCCGCCGAGCCATTCGAGCGCCTGGGCCAGATAGGCGGTGAGTCCGGCGTTGCGCAGGCCGTAGACCACGAGATACATGCCCAAGCTGAAGATCACGATCTGCCAGGGGGCTTCCTTGACCACCTTGCGCACGGGAATCACGCCGCCGCGCCCGCCCTGGTGCCAGCGTCCGGCAAGCCCGAGCAGGATCAGCGCGCCCGCGCCGGTGACCACGGAGACGTGAACGCCGAACTGCGCGGTCACGAAATAGGCCGCGAGCAGCACCGCGAGCAGCGGGAAGCTGGCGCGGAACACCAGCGGATCGCGGATCGCGTGGGCGGGGGCTTCCAGGCCCTCGAGGGCGTAGCGCGCCGGCAGGTCGCGGCGGAAATACAGCCACAACACGACCAGCGTCGCCGCGAGCGCGGCGAGGTCCACGGGTATCATCACCCGCGCGTAATGGTCGAAGGGGATGGCGAAGTAATTGGCGCTGACGATGTTGACCAGATTCGAGATGATCAGCGGCAGGCTGGTGGTATCGGCCACGAAACCGGTGCCGATCACGAAGGCCAGCGCGCCGGCCGGGTTGAACCCCAGCCGCAGCAGGATGGCGAGCACGATCGGGGTGAGCAGCAGGGCGGCGCCGTCGTTGGCGAAGAAGGCCGCGATCAGCGCGCCGAGCAGAATGACGAGCGGGAACAGCCGCTTGCCGCTGCCGCCGCCCCAGCGGGCGACATGCAGCGCCGCCCAGTGGAAGAAGCCGGCCTCGTCCAGGGTCAGCGAGATGATGATCAGGCCGACGAAGGTGAAGGTCGCGTCCCACACGATATGCCAGACGATCGGGATGTCGTGCAGCGTGATCACGCCGGTGGCCAGTGCCAGCAGTGCGCCGCCCGCGGCGCTCCAGCCGATGCCGAGCCCGCGTGGCTGCCAGATGACGAAGACGAGGGTGATCAGAAAGATCGCGAGCGCTAACATGACGACTGGCACCGGATGTTTGAACCGGCCGCGAGTATAATCGTTTTCCCGTATATATCAAATAACGGATGTGTTGCCGAGATGACTCCTGAGCGTTTTTTTCGAGCCCTTTCCGACCAGACACGTCTGCGCTGCCTGGTGCTGATGCAGCGTGCCGGTGAGCTCTGCGTGTGCGAACTGACCGAGGCGCTGGACATGGTGCAGCCGAAGATCTCGCGCCATCTGGCCAGTCTGCGCGAGGCCGGCGTGGTGGCCGACCGCCGCGACGGACTGTGGGTCTTCTACCGCCTGCACGACGATCTGCCCGGCTGGGCGCGCGAGATTCTGGCGGTGAGCGCCGGTTCGCTGCATGCGCAGGCGCCCTTCGCGGAGGACGCCGCGCGGCTGCAGCCGATGACCACGCGGCCACGCAACGGCTGCGCGGCCTAAGGGCGGCACTGGGCTATCCGAGCAGTTCCCGCCGGACGAATTCCGGCACCGCCATTGCCGCGCGGTGGATGGCGTCGTTGTAGTAGTGCGTTTCGAAGCACTTCTGCTCGCATTGTTCCTCGCGCAGGAAGGCGACCGGCGCGGATTTCGCCGCCAGCGTGGTCGACCACCAGCCCGAGGGGTATACCGGTTGCGGGTAGAACAGGGTCAGGGTGTCGAGGAAGCCGCTCTTGCGCATTTCGTCGTGCATGGGCCGGATGATGCTGGTGCTGTGGTAGAGCGGCGATTCGCTCTGCTGCGCGAGCAGGCCGTCCTCGCCGAGCGCGCGCAGGCAGTCGCGGTAGAAGGGTTCCGAGAACAACCCCTTGGCGGGGCCGACCGGGTCGGTGCTGTCGATGATGATGACGTCGATGGAGCCGGGTTCGGCCTCCTTCATCCAGCGAATGCCGTCGCCGAAGAAGAATTCCGCGCGCGGGTCGCCGTTGGATCCGCACAGTGCCGGGAAGAACTGCTCGGACACGCGGGTCACGCGTTCGTCGATTTCGACCTGCACCGCCGACTCGACCTCGGGGTGCTTGAGCACCTCGCGCAGGGTGCCGCAGTCGCCGCCGCCGACGATCACCACCCGCCGCGGGCGCGGATGGCTGAACAGGGCGGGATGGGTCATCATCTCGTGATAGATGAAATTGTCGCGGTCGCTGAGCATGACGAGGCCGTCGATGGTCATTAGCCGGCCGTAGCCCTCGGTTTCAAAGACCTCGATGCGCTGATATTCCGACTGCTCGTCGTGAAGCTTGCGCCGGACCTTGAGCGAAAACGCGCTGCCCGCGTCCGTGTGGATCTCCGTGTACCAGTTCTCGTCGAGCGCCATGCGCCAGTCTCCTTGAAGCGGATGCGAGGCGCTATTATACGGACTCACTTGGGTCAGGGGTCAGGGCATGACGGATTGGTCGATCGACGCTGCGCGCCGGCTATACAACACGGCGACCTGGAGCGGGGGGTACTTCGACGTGGCGGCGGACGGACACGTGCATGCGCACGGACGCAACGGCGAGACGGTCGACCTCGCCGCGCTGGCGGACACCTTGCTCGGCGAGGGAATGCGTCTGCCGATGCTGGTGCGCTTCAACCACATCCTGCGCGACCGCGTGGACACCCTGTGCGGCGCCTTCGACAGCGCCCGCGAGCAGTTCGGCTATCCGGGCCGCTATACGGCGGTCTACCCGATCAAGGTCAACCAGCAGCGCAGCGTGGTCGACGAGATTCTCGGCCACGGCGGCGAGCGCGTGGGGCTCGAGGCCGGCAGCAAGCCGGAGCTGATGGCCGTGCTGGCGCGCGCGCGGGCGGGCGGGGTGATCGTGTGCAACGGCTACAAGGACCGAGAGTACATGCGCCTCGCGCTGCTCGGCCGCCGGCTCGGCCACCGCCCGTACATCGTGATCGAAAAACCTTCCGAACTCGATCTCGTGCTGGAGGCCGCGCAGGATCTCGGCGTGCGCCCGCTGCTCGGCCTGCGCGTGAGACTGTCCTCGGTGGGCAGCGGCAACTGGCAGAACACCGGCGGCGAGAAGGGCAAGTTCGGACTGTCCGCCGCGCAGGCGCTGCGCGTGATCGAGCGGCTGCGCGAACAGGGCATGCTCGACTGCCTGGAACTGCTGCACTTCCACATGGGTTCGCAGCTCGCCAACATCCGCGACATCCAGCGCGGCGTGCGCGAGGCCGCGCGCTACTATGCCGAGCTGCGCCGCCTGGGCGCGCCGTTGTGCATCGCCGACGTCGGCGGCGGGCTGGGCATCGACTACGAAGGCTCCCGTTCGCGCAACTACTGCTCCATGAACTACAGCGTGCACGAGTACGCCGCCAACATCGTGCGCACCCTGCACGAGGTCTGTCGCGACGAGGGTATGCCGCCGCCGGACATCTTCACCGAGGCCGGGCGTGCGATGACCGCGCATCATGCCGTCCTGATCACCGAGGTGATCGACGTGGAGTCGCCCGGCGAACCCGGGCTGGGGGCGCCGCCGGGCGAGGACGAGCCGGTGATCCTGCAGGATCTGTGGCGTCTTGCGGAGGCGGCGGGCGCGCATCCGGCGAGCGAGATCTACCACGATGCGGCCTACTGGCTGAGCGAGGCGCACGGCATGTACACGCACGGCGTGCTCGACCTCGCCCAGCGCGCGCGCGCCGAGGAGCTGTACGTGATCATCTGCCGTCGCCTGTCGGCGGGGCTGGATGGCCAGTCCAAGGTCGAGCGCGACATGCTGGAGGATCTGCGCGAGCGGCTGGCCGACAAGGTGTTCTGCAACTTCTCGGTGTTCCAGTCGATTCCCGACGTGTGGGCCATCGACCAGATCTTTCCGATCATGCCGCTGCACCGGCTGGAAGAACGACCGACCCGTCGTGGCGTGCTGCAGGATCTGACCTGCGACTCCGACGGGCACGTCGAGCGCTACGTGGTCGGCGCCGACCTCGAATCCAGCCTGCCGCTGCACCCCTGGCGGCGCGGCCAGCGCTATCTGCTGGGCATCTTTCTGGTCGGCGCGTACCAGGAAATTCTCGGCGACCTGCACAATCTGTTCGGCGACACCGACGCGATCAACGTCGATCTCGACCCGGCGGGGGGCTGCCGCCTGGCGCCGGTGGAGGCGGGCGATGCGATTGCGGAATTGCTAAGCTACGTGCATTTCGACCCCGAAGAATTGCTCGCCGCCTATCGCCGCAAGGTACAGGCGGCGGGTCTGGAGACGGCGGAGGCTTCGCGCATACTGGCCGAGCTGGAAACCGGTTTGAACGGATACACCTATCTGGAAGACTGACGGATACCGTCCGGGAGGCGCATGACGCAGTCGATGGTCTGGTTGTTCGTGGCATCCCTGGCGCTGCTGACCTTAGGTGGTCTCGCCCTCGTGCGCTGCGCCTTTCGCGAAACACTGCTGTGGGGGCTGGGCGTGCTGCTGTTGCCGCCGCTGCTGCTGTGGTACGCGATCACCCGCTGGCAGCAGACCCAGTTCGGCCTCTACGCCATCGCCGCCGCCCTGCTGACGATGATCGTATCGCTGTATGGCGGTGCGGCGGCGCCGGTGGCGGACTATCTGCGGCACTCGTCGGCGGGTCCCGTGTTGGCGGTGTACGGCTGGAACGGCCGTATCGAGTTACCGTTTACCGTCGACCGCGACATACCGGTGCCCAATGAGGCCGAAGTGGCCGCACTTCGCCAGGAGGAAGCGGCTGCGCGCAAGCAGGCACAGGCGGAGGCTGCCTCCAAGGCCAAGCACGAGCGGCACGTCACGGCGGCGCCGGCGTATCGTTATCAGCCCGCCGCGTTCGACGTGCTGGCGCGGTATACCGGCCGCAAGGTGCGGGTACAGGTGCTCGATGGCGGTGCCATCGAGGGCGTACTTGCGGCGGTCAGCGGCGACGGCATCACTGTCGACGCCGATCAGTCCACCGGCAGCGTCGGGTATGCCCTGGC
Organism: Acidihalobacter prosperus; assembly: GCF_000754095.2. Taxonomy (NCBI): domain Bacteria; kingdom Pseudomonadati; phylum Pseudomonadota; class Gammaproteobacteria; order Chromatiales; family Ectothiorhodospiraceae; genus Acidihalobacter; species Acidihalobacter prosperus. The sequence goes on along the minus strand of NZ_JQSG02000003.1, from coordinate 305,151 downwards.
ATGGACCCGTCTGGCGTCGGTGGCGGTTTATGCCCCCGCGGGCAGCGTCATTGCGCCGCACGCTCCCGAAGCCGCTGGCGCGCTGCCCGTCGGCGAACCGGGTACGAGCGGTGTTCCGGTCGCAGGGCCTGGTGCGCTGCCCGGCAACGCCACCGGCTTGCCCCAAACGGCCGTGCCGGTCACAGTGCCCGCTCACGACACGCCGAGCCCGTCCGTTGGGGCCAATGCAAGCGGTTTGCCCGCCAACACGAGCATTGCCACGCCATGAAATGTTATGTCTATCGCAGTCGCCGCCGTGCGGACGCCTACCTCTATCTGCCGCGTCAAGACGACTTCTCCGAGGTGCCCGACGCGCTGATGCGGCTTTTCGGCGCTGCCGACTTCGCGCTTGAGTTCGAACTGACGCCCGAGCGCCGACTGGCGCAGGCGGACGCCGTGCAGGTGCTGGGCAATTTGCGGGGCCAGGGGTTCCATCTGCAAATGCCACCGGCCAACGAGCGCCCGCTGTAGACGTGGGCGCAGCCTTTGTGCTGCGCGCGCGCTGCATGCACCGTTTTCGTGCATGGCGGGTGACCGAGGGCCGGCCGGGGTCGGTACCTTGCGATATGGCACGAGCCTTGCTGCAGAGGCCAGGGGCTGCCCAATATCGCAAAGGAGCCGGATTGTGATGCAAACGAAACGGGGCCGGAAGGGCGCGGCATGACGGTCTCCGCGGCAGCGGTCGCCGCTGATGCCGGCGATGGCTGGCAGGCGTCGTTGTCGCTGGTCTTCGGTGCACGGCAGGGTCGCAGCTATGTGCGGCAGCGGCGGCACATCGGCCCGCTGCTGATCCAACGGCCGTTCTACCCGGAGGGCGCCGTCTGCCATGTCTACCTGCTGCACCCGCCTGCGGGCGTGGTCGGCGGCGACAGCCTGTGCCTGGAAGCCGAGGCGGAAGCGGATTCGCACGCGCTGATGACCACGCCCTCGGCGGGCAAGTTCTACTCCAATCCGCAGCGTGTTGCGCACGTCGCACAGCGGCTGCGCGTGGCACCGGGAGCCGCGCTGGAATGGCTGCCGCAGGAAACCATCCTGTTCGAGGGCGCGCGCGCCGAACTCGACACTCGTGTCGAGCTGGCGAGCGACGCCCGCTACTTCGGCTGGGAGATCGTGTGTCTAGGCCGTCCGGCGGCGGGTACCGGTTTCGGCGAGGGCCATTGGCGTCAGCGTCTCGAGGTCGTCGTCGAGGGGCACCCGATATTGGTCGAGCGCCTTGCGCTCGATCCCGGCGATCCGCTGCTGGATGCGATCTGGGGCTTGCAGGGGCAGGTGGTCAGCGCAACGCTGGTGTGCGCAGCCCCGATCCCCTGCACGCTGGATGCGCTATATGACGCGGGGCTTGGTGAGCCGGCGACGGGCCGCGGCGGTGTGACGCGGGTCGAGCGCCTGCTGGTCGCGCGCTACCTCGGCGCCGAGGCGGGGCACGCGCGCGCGTGGTTCGAGGCTTTATGGGCCTGGTTGCGCCCACGCGTTTTCGGTCGCCCGGCGTGTCCGCCGCGCATCTGGCGTACCTGAAAGAGTGGAATAACGAGTATCAACGACCTGAGGAGTTGCACGTGGATTTGCTGCCCAAGGAGAAGGACAAGCTGCTGCTGTTCACCGCTGCACTGCTGGCCGAGCGGCGCAAGGCGCGCGGTCTCAAGCTCAACTACCCGGAGGCCGTGGCCTACATCAGCGCGGCGATTCTCGAAGGCGCCCGCGACGGCCGTACCGTAGCCGAGCTGATGGACTACGGCACGACCCTGCTCGGCCGCGACGACGTGATGGAAGGCATCCCGGAGATGATCCCCGAGGTACAGGTCGAGGCGACCTTCCCCGACGGGACCAAGCTGGTCACCGTGCACCACCCGATCCCCTGACGGGGCAATGCTAGCCAGGAGGTACCGCATGTATCGAGAAGAAGTCACCGAGGCCGTGCTCGAGGCCAAGCGCGCCAAGGGCCTGACCTGGACCGCCCTGGCCAAGGCGGTGGGACGCCATCCGGTGTGGACCACCTCCGCGCTGCTCGGCCAGCAGTCGATGAGCGAGGACGAGGCCACCGCCGCGGTTGCCCTGCTCGGGCTGGACCCGTCCTTTGTCGCGGCCTTGACGGAATGCCCGCTCAAGGGTTCGCTGGACAGCGACGTGCCCACCGACCCGCTGATCTACCGCCTGCACGAAATCACCCAGGTCTACGGCAGCACGATCAAGGCGCTGATCCACGAGGAATTCGGCGACGGCATCATGAGCGCCATCGATTTCGAACTCGACATCGAGCGTGTCTCCGACCCCAAGGGCGACCGCGTGAAGATCACCTACAACGGCAAGTTCCTGCCCTACCGCAAGTGGTGACGCCGCGATGATTCCCGGAGAACTGCTGCCCGCCGAGGGCGTGATCGAGATCAACGCCGGCCGCGAGACGCGCAGCCTGCGCGTGGCCAACACCGGCGACCGGCCCATCCAGGTCGGCTCGCACTATCACTTCCACGAGACCAACGGCGCGCTGGACTTCGACCGCGAGGCCGCGCGCGGCTTCCGGCTGAACATCCCGGCCGGCACCGCCGTGCGCTTCGAGCCCGGGCAGACACGCGAGGTCGAGCTGGTCGCGCTGGCCGGCGCACGCACGGTCTACGGATTCAACGCACGTATCATGGGAGCACTGGACGCATGAGCCGCACGATCGACCGCCGCGCCTACGCGGAGATGTACGGACCCACCGTGGGCGACCGCGTGCGCCTCGGCGACACCGCACTGGTGATCGAGGTCGAGGAGGACCGCACGGTCTACGGCGAGGAGGTCAAGTTCGGCGGCGGCAAGGTGATCCGCGACGGCATGGGCCAGAGCCAGCGCGCCGCGGCCGAGGTCGCCGACACGGTGATCACCAACGCCCTGATCCTCGACTGGTGGGGCGTGGTCAAGGCGGATATCGGGCTCAAGGACGGGCGCATCGCCGGCATCGGCAAGGCCGGCAACCCGGACATCCAGCCCGGCGTGGACATCGTCATCGGCGCCGGCACCGAGGTCATCGCGGGCGAGGGCCTGGTCGCCACCGCCGGCGGCATCGACGCCCACATCCATTTCATCTGCCCGCAGCAGATCGAGGAGGCGCTGATGTCGGGCGTCACCACCATGATCGGCGGTGGCACCGGCCCGGCTGCGGGCACCAACGCGACCACCTGCACGCCCGGCCCCTGGTACATCCGCCGCATGCTCGAGGCCGCCGAGAGCTTCCCGATGAATCTCGGTTTCCTCGGCAAGGGCAACGCCAGCCTGGCCGCCCCGCTGGACGAGCAGATCGCCGCCGGCGCGATGGGCCTCAAGCTGCACGAGGACTGGGGCACCACGCCGGCCGCCATCGACAACTGCCTGTCCGCGGCCGAGCGCGCCGACGTGCAGGTGGCTATCCACACCGACACGCTGAACGAGTCCGGCTTCGTCGAGGACACCCTGGCCGCCTTCAAGGGGCGCACCATCCACACCTATCACACCGAAGGCGCCGGCGGCGGCCACGCCCCGGACATCATCAAGGCCTGCGGCGCGCCCAACGTGCTGCCGTCGTCGACCAACCCGACGCGTCCGTACACGGTCAACACCGTGGACGAACATCTCGACATGCTGATGGTCTGCCATCACCTCGACCCGAACATCCCCGAGGACGTGGCCTTCGCGGACTCGCGCATCCGCCGCGAGACCATCGCCGCCGAGGACATCCTGCACGACCTCGGCGCCTTCTCCATGATCGCCTCCGACTCGCAGGCCATGGGCCGGGTGGGCGAGGTGGTCACGCGCACCTGGCAGACCGCGCACAAGATGAAGGTGCAGCGCGGCAGCCTGGCCGAGGACCCGGCGCGGCACGACAACTACCGCGCGCGCCGCTACGTCGCCAAGTACACCGTCAACCCGGCCATCGCGCACGGCATCGCGCACGAAGTCGGCTCGGTCGAGGTCGGCAAGCTGGCCGACCTGGTGCTGTGGAAGCCGGCCTTCTTCGGCGCCAAGCCGGCGATGGTGATCAAGGGCGGCATGATCGCCGCCGCGCCGATGGGCGATCCCAACGCCTCAATTCCGACACCGCAGCCGGTGCACTATCGCCCGATGTTCGGCAGCTACGGCGGCGCGCGCGCGGCCACGCGACTGAGCTTCGTCTCGCAGGCCGCGCTGGCCGCCGGCGTCCCCGAGGCGCTCGGTCTGCGAGCCAGCGTGTCGGCGGTGCGCGGCACCCGCGGCATCGGCAAGCGCGACATGAAGCTCAACGACTATCTCCCCGCGATGGAAGTCGATCCGCAGACCTATGCGGTGCGCGCCGACGGCGAATTGCTGGTTTGCGAACCCGCTGTGGAGCTGCCGCTGGCGCAGCGCTACTTCCTGTTCTGAACATCCCTCGGGCGCAGACAAGGGGGTGCCCGTATCGCCTTGCCTGGCTTCGCCTTCCGGGCATGTCGCAGAGATGGCGCAGTGGGCCCGCGCGAGCATATACTCGATTGCCGTTTGTGGAGCCAACCAACCGCCCTCCCGGACGGCACACAACAAGCAATGCTGTACGCCATCAGGGAGAGAATCGAATGATCGTTCAGGAACAGACTCTGCCGGGGTCGCTCGGCAGCCCAGACCCCACGTGCCTGCGCGCGTTACGCAGGATCAGGAACTTTTGGCTGATGTTTCTCGCCGTCGCGCTGGTGTTGTCGGCACTGTTCGCAACCGCCAGTCTCGAGGGACTACGCGCCATGCCGGCCGCTCCCACAGGGCCGCAGATCGGCTGGGAAAGTCAGGACCACACCATTCATATGCAGGCCAAGGGCTACCTGCTGTCCACCGGCATGCTGCTCAAGTGGATGATGGCCGATGTGGCCGTTCTGCTGGGGGCGGTCGAGATCGCGTTGGCGCTGACACTGTACTTGCGCGCCCTGGCACGCGGCGTGGCCGAGCCCATGCCGGGCCGGCGAAGGGTGCCCAACATTCTGCGCAGCGCGGACCGGCGTTACGTGCATGAACAGCTGCCGCTGGAAACCGCCTCGGCTTACCAGACCCTGAGCGGGCTGGCACTCGGTTCCGCCATCATTGCTGGTTTCCTGGTGGCCGATAACGCCACCTGGATCATCGCCGCCATGTTTTCCGGGAACTGGTGAGCGCTCCCCGTCGATGCCCGTGGCATCGGCGGGGTTCCGCCGGCAGGTCCGCCGCGGGTCGCGCGACGCGGCGGATCATTCGTGCGACACTTTGTCACTGTATCGGTGACAAAACCCACTTTATAGTGAACTCGAAGGCCCCAAAGATGGCCTGATCCCTGGTGCTTAGGGGATTTGCGGGCACGGCCCGCCACGACCACTACAGGAGGAAACAGCGTGTCGGAATGGGTATCGGACAAACCGACCCGTGCGCCCATCGTGGGCCTCGGAAGGGCTCATCTGCTGGGACTGACGAGCGGCACGGTCTTCGGCATCGTCGTCATGCTGGGGCTTTCGCTTCTGCTCACTCTGGGGCCGGCGAAACCGCCCGCCCACCCGCAGGACGCCCCCTTGGCCAGCAACGTGCCTGACGTCATCTTCAAGGCACCCCGCTTCACCGGCTTCGTCAACCAGAATGGCGACAAGGTGGCCTCCAGCGATTTCGACGGCAAGGTACAGGTGGTTTCATTCCTATTCCCGCTGTGTTCGAGCATGTGCCCCGTGATCGCGTCGCACATCGTGAATCTGGAGCATCAGGTGCAGCAGGCGGGCCTCGCGGGTCGCGTGCGCATGGTGTCCTTCAATGTTGCGCCAGGGAAGACCAGCCCGGAAGAAATGGCCGACTTCATGCGCGAGTACGGCGGCAGGCCGTCCAGCTCAGGGTGGCAGTTCCTGACGGCCAGCCCGGCGGAAATCGACCGCGTGGTCAGGCAGGGCTACCATGAATATTTCCAGATGATCTCGCTGGAGGCCGAGAACAAGATATTCGCCCAGCAACAGAAGGCCGGTACGTACAATTACATGCCCAATATGCAGAACAAGCTGGCCGACAAGGTGAATGCGGATTTCGACGTCACTCACAGCAGTTCGATCATCCTGGTGGGGCCGCACGGCAACGTACGCTATGTGATGAACGACGCCGACACGGTACCCGTGCCTGTATTGCTCAAGAAGATCGAAGGCCTGCTCAAGGCCCGGGGAGCGTGACGATGAGCCTGTTCAGTTCGGTATTGCGCGACGATTCGGATCGCCAGGCCTTTTGGTACAGTGCGGCGATCGGTGCGTTCGTGGGGTTGCTCATCGGTGCTGCAATGACCAGTCTTTGGAGTATCGTGCGTGCGCATGAGGACGGGCGGCTTTCCGCCGACACCCGCAAGCCGCCGGCGCCGGCCATCGCCTTGCACCGAGGTCCGCTGGCGCCGTTCGTCACGGGCTTCGTCGACCAGAACGGCAAGCCGGTGACCACGCACGACCTGCTCGGCAAGGTGCGCATCGTCACCTTCCTGTCGCCGTTAGGCGATCGCTACAGTCCGCTCGTGGTGTCCAATCTGATGAACCTGTACCAGGAACTCAAGGACGACGGCATGTTGGGCAAGCAGGTGACCTTTGTGTCCTACAATGTCGATCCGGCGCATACAGGCCCAGCGCAGATGGCCGATTTCTTCAAGCAGATTGCCGGCATCGATCCGCGTACCGCGGATTGGCATTTTCTCACGGCCCAGCCGGCAACGGTGCGCAAGCTGGTCACCGAGGGCTATGGCGTGCACTACCGCCAGATCGGCGACGCAGCGTACGCCAAGCTGTCCGCCAAGCAGCGCGAGGACGGCGAATATTTGTACGCCAAGGCGGTCAACCCGTTGAGCGCGCAATACAGGCCGGATTACCATGTGATCGGTCACGATGAACTCGTCGTCGTCGGGCCGCGCGACCACATCTGGGCGCGTATCCCCGACGCCAGCACCGTATCCAACGGCGAGCTGATGCGTTTCATCGCTTCCCTGCTGAAGCTGCCGGGCATGCCCGGTGCGGATCACGTGCCTCCGGCCGGCGGTCTTTAGCGCCGCCGGCGCCGGCTAATGGTCGGCGGCTGACGCGGGCGTCCGCCCGCCCAGCCAGGAGAGTATCTCGGATTCGCCGATCGGGCGGCTGTAGCGATAGCCTTGGTGCACGCGGCAACCGAGCGCGTCGAGCATCTCCGCCTGCATCCGCGTCTCGACGCCTTCCGCCACCACCTTCAGGCCCAGATGCCGCGCCACCGACAGGATGGAGCGGATGATTGCGGTATTGCCGTCGCCGTCGTCCTCGCGCAACTCGCGCACGAAGGACTGGTCGATCTTGAGCGTGGTGATCGGCAGCTGCTGCAGATAGCGCAGCGAGGAGTAGCCGGTGCCGAAATCGTCGAGCGCGAACCGGATGCCGTGTTCGGCGAGCTGACGCATCTTGGCGCGGGTCTCGCCGATATCGTCCAGCAACACGCTTTCGGTCAGTTCCAGCTCCAGGCATCGACCGTTCAGGTCGTGCGCCTCCAGGCAGCCCAGCACCCGCGAGACGAAATCGGCCTGGAAGAACTGGCGAGGGCTGACGTTGATCGACAGGGCGAAATCCGGCGCGCCGATCGGCAAACCCCTCCATCGAGCGAGTGCCGAGCAGGCGGACTGCATCACCCAGTCGCCTACCGGCAGGATCAGGCCGCTGTCTTCCGCCACGGGGATGAATTCGCCCGGCATCACCCGTCCGTGCCCGGGGCGGTTCCAGCGCAGCAGTGCCTCGACACCCACCATCCGCAGGTAGGTCGTGTCCACCTGCGGCTGGAAGAACAGCTCGAAGGTATTTTCTTCCAGGGCGTTGCGCAGGGCATTTTCGATGCTCAGGCGCGTGCGTACCGCATCCAGCATGCCGGGTTGGTAGAAGGCCAGGGCATTGCGTCCACGTTCCTTGACCTGGTAGAGAGCGGTGTCGGCGCGTGTCAGCACGCTTTCCGCATCCTCGTCGTGATCGTCTTGCGGATACAGGGCGATGCCGAAACTGGCCGTCAGGTGTAATGGCGCGCTGTGGTGGCGGAAGGGCGTCGCGAACAAAGTGCGCAACTTTTCGGCTGCCTGTTGCGCCTGTTCCATGGCACGCGCGGGTTGAGCGTCCAGCCCAGTGAGCACAACCACGAACTCGTCGCCGCCGAAACGCGCGGCGATGTCCTCGCCGCGGATGTTCTCCAGGAGCCGGAAGGCAATGGTCTGCAGTAGGTGGTCGCCGACCCGGTGTCCGAGCGCGTCGTTGACGCGTTTGAAGTGGTCGATGTCGATGAATACGGCGGCGCCGTGGTGTCGGTGGCGTCGGCAGCGCGTGATATCGCGGGCGAGGCGCTCGCTGAGCATGCGGCGGTTGGGTAGGGCGGTGAGAGTGTCGTGGCGTGCTTGAAAATCGAGATTCGCCTGGGCTTGTTTGTAGGCGGAGATGTCCTGAAAGTGGCCGACATAGTGGCTGGTTTCGCCATTCGGGTCGCGCACGGTCGCCACGGTCGCGCTGATCGGCAATCGACCGCCGTCACGCGTGACGAGCCGGCATTCACCGGCCCAGAAGCCGCTGCGTTCCAGCGCCTCGAACATCGAACGCCGTGCGGCCTCGCCAGCGTCGTCCGGCGACAGCAGTTCGCGCGCAGGGCGTCCCACCAAGGCAGTTTCGGCAAAACCCGATAGCCGCGCAGCTGCTTCGTTGATGCGCAAAATGTTGCCTGCGCGGTCGGCTATCAAAATGCCTTCCTGGCTGCGGAAGGCGGTGGCCGCGAGACGCAGATCGGCATCCGCGCGCACCTGGGCATGGCGTGCGCGGAGCAATTCTAGCAGGGTGTTGCGTGCGCGCAGGGCCGCGACCGCCATCATGACCAGGAACAGCATGGCCATGCAGGCCATCGCCAGGCTGACGGTGCTGTGTTCGAGCAGCAGATGTGCGATCAGCGGCAGCAACGAAGGCAACAGATAGGAGAGCGCCGCCGCCCACATGGCCGACAACGTGGTGACCGCGCCCGCGCCCATGCCGGCCAGCACGAAAACCAGGAACATTTGATGCAGCGGGTCGCCGGGTGGATAGAGCAGGAAGGCGGCGGCGCCCCACAGTGCGCCCGAAATCAGGACTTCCGTGAGGAAGCGGATTGTCCAGCCGCGCGTGGCGGAGAGTCGGGTAAGTCCACGGGTATAGCGGTAGTAGCCGACGAAGCGCCAGGCGGTCAGCAGCACGATTGCACCCAGCCAGCCGCCGACGATGTGCTTGGGGATCAAAGGGCTTTGCACCGCCCCCAGCACTGCCGCGTTGATTAGTGTCGCCAGCAGGGCAATGGGCAGCGCGCTGTACAGGATGCTGAGCTGGTCGGCCCGTATCTGCGTGGCGTCAGGGCCGTGCGCGGCGGCGGCAAATGAAAGATTCAAAGCCTTACCAGTCAAGGCGTTACTCTCTTTTATGGGTATAATTTATGAGGTATCCGCAGTATATCAAAACCCACGTGCGTTCGGGCGTGCCCCTAGCGCCAGCGCGTCAGGTGTCGTAGCAAGCGTCCGTCGATCACAACGAGACCGAGCAGGATGAGGCCCATACCCAGGATTTGCACCCTGCCGAGGTGTTCGCCCAGCAGGCTCGTGCCGAGGAGGATGGCGGTAACCGGCACGAGCAGCGTCACCAGCGAGACGTTGGTCGCGCCGGCGGTCGCAAGGATACGGAAATACAGAATGAAGGCGAGCGCGGTGGACAGTACACCGAGTCCGAATACCGCGCCGATGGCCGGCCAGGAAGGCATGGGCAGTGCCAGCGGGTGATCGATCGCGAAAGTCAACGGCAGCAGGATCAGGCTGGAGGCGGTGACCTGACCGGCGGCGGCGACCAGTGGCGACAGGCCGAGGGTTCGGAAACGGCGTCCGAATACCGTGCCGAACGCATAGCTGGTGGCCGCGCCCAGAATCGCCAGCTGGGCGAGCAGGACGCCGTGTCCCGGCGCGAACGCGCTGGGGCCGATCATCACCGCGACGCCGGCCAGACCGATGAGGATGCCGGTCACGCGCCCGTGGGTCAGTTTCTCGTCCCGCGTGAACGCGTGCGCCACAGCCGCGGTGAACATGGGGGTGGTCGCGTTGAGTATGGCCGCCAGTCCACTGCCGATGTGCGCCTCGCCCCATACGATCAGGGTGAACGGCAGGGCATTGTTGATCAGCCCCATTACCAGGAAGGCCTGCCACAGCGTGGCGCTGCGCGGCAGGGTTTTGCCGCGCAGCGCCAGCAGCAAGTTGAGCACCAGCGCGGCAAGCCCGACGCGCAGCAGTACGACCACGAGGGGCGGCAGCTCCAGCACCGATACGCGGATGAAGAAAAAGGAGCTGCCCCAGAGCAAGGACAACAGCCCGAGCAGTGCCCATTCGGTGGGCGTCATCGAGAGATTGAGTGCGGCGGCGCGTTCGGACGGGCGTGACATGGGCGTTTCGTTGCGGTGCCGGAGGGCGGGCGCGCAGCATAACGCAGCGCCGTCAAAAGCGGAGGATCGGCTAAGCGTGACGGTCGGAGAGCAGATCGGCAACCTCCCTGCCCGCTTCGAGCGCGCCTTCCAGATAACCGCCGCTGCGCGCCGACGATTCGGTGCCGGCGAGCATCAGACGCCCGTCCCACAGCGTGCGCGTCTGGTCGCCGAGTCCGTATTCGGGATGCCCTGGCGGGGGGATGGCGTCTTCCGGCGTGGCGGTCAGCGGGCTGTCGCTCCAGTCCTTGAGCAAACACTCGATCGGCCGGGCGGCGGCGCCGCCGAATAGGCGCTCGAGTTGCGCCAGGCCGCGTGCGATCAGACCCTCGCGGCCAATCGCGCGGCGCGCGGCGGCCGGCATGCCGTAGAAGCCGAACAGCGCGTACGGGCCTCCTTCGGCGGGCGAGGCGTCGTAGATTTCGGTGAGCGGGCCGCGGCGGCTGAAGGCTTCTCCCGACAGGCCCTGCTCGCGCCAGAAGGGGCGGTCGTACAGGGCCAGGAGTTTGGCGTGCGCGGCCATCCAGGTGGGTGTGGCCGCAAGCCTGCGGCGTAGAGCCGGGGGCAGCGGCGGGTCGAATGCGACCGTCGCCGCGAGCAGGCGCGGCGGCAGGGCCAGCACGGCGCGGCGCGCCCGCAGAATCGACGGGCCGGCGGCATCGCGATGGTGAACGGTCACGCCGGTGTCGGTCGCGGTCACACGGGTGACGGTCTGCCCCAGCCGCAGCCGGTCGGCCGGCAGGCTGGCGCACAAGGCCTCGATCAGGCGTCCGGCGCCGCCGACGAAGCGGCGCGACTCGGCATGCGGCGACTGATCCGACAGGCGCAGCGGTTCTGGCTGGGCCGCCTCTTCGTAGAGGCTGTCGCCGGATGTCGCCTGCTGGAACAGCGGCAGTCCGAGTTGTCCGATCAGCTCCGTCATCAACGGCTGGAAGGCGGGCCAGACCCAGGCCGGCCCCAGATCGAAGCGCGCGTCTGGCAAGACGGACGCAGCGGCGGCGCGGCTCAGAATACGCCCGCCGGCCCTTTCGCGGGCTTCCAGAACGCAGAAAGCGGCAGCCGAACGGGTCAGCGCGCGGGCGACGTAGAGCCCGCTGAGGCCGGCGCCGACGATCACACAGTTCTGCTCTTGCATGGTCTCTCCGGGGGGCTTCGATAGCGCGACTTTACGGGATGCGTGACGGATGGGAAACGCCCGCCCTCTTTATCGATCGGCGGTGCGGGGGTAATCTCGGCAGGTATAAGCTTGCCTGGCGCAGCCGTCGTACCCGCCGAGAACAACAAGAGTGTCAGCATGAGCAGCCAGACCGCCACGTCACGACTACTGCGCCGCCACCGCGGCCGCATCCGCTGAGCGTCAACATGCGCGTCGCCCTGTTTCCGTCCTGCATGACCGAAGGCTTTTTCCCTCAGGCGGCCGAGGATGCCCGCTGGCTGCTCGAGCGCGCAGGCGCGGAGGTGACGACGCCGCCCGCCGCCACCTGTTGCGGTCAGCCGGCCTACAGCACGGGGTATTCAGCCGAGGCGGTCGAGATGGTGGCGCAGTGCGTCGACGCCTTCGCGGACGCGGATTATGTCGTGCTGCCGTCGGGCAGCTGCGCCAGCATGCTACGCCGCTTCGCGCCCGGTCTGATGGCCGCCACGGATACGGCGGCCGCAGCCGACGCGCTGGCCGTGCGCAGCTACGAGCTGGCGCAGTTCCTAGACGGCGTGATCGGCTGGCATCCTCCGGCGGATGCGCTGGCAGGCCGGCGGTTGGTCATGCACCATGGCTGCCACGCCCTGCGCGAGCTGCATGCGGCCGGTGCCGCCGAACGCCTACTGCAGGCCGCCGGTGCGGAGCTGTTGCCCTGGGAGGCGCAAACGGAATGCTGCGGCTTCGGCGGTGCTTTCGCGGTGAAAATGCCGGCGGTTTCGGCCGCCATGGCCGATCGCAAGCTCGATACCTTGCCGGCGGCGGAAATGCTGGTCAGCGCCGACCCCGGCTGTCTGCTGCAGCTGGCGGGCCGCGCCGGCGCGCGCGGGCTGGGCCTGACTGTACGGCATCTGGCCAGCCTGCTGCGGGAGGCCGCCGATGGCCCATGAGCCGCGTATCGACTACCGCGTGAACGCGGAGACCATCCTGCGCGATACGCCGGGGGTGCGCGAGGCCGTGACCCGCGCCACCACGCATTTCGACGGCAGCCGCGAACGCGCCTACGGCGAGGTCGATGAAACCGCGCTGCGCGACTGGGCGGCCGGCCTGCGCCGCCATGTGCTCGCAAACCTTGAGCGCTACCTGCTTCAGGCCGAGGAACGCCTGACGGCCAACGGCGTCGAGGTGCACTGGGCGGACGATGCCGAGGATGCGCTTGCGATCCTCGAAACGCTGGTGCAGCGACATGAGGTGCGTCGCGTGGTCAAGGGCAAGAGCATGCTGTCCGAAGAGATCGGCACCAATGCCGCCCTCGAAGGACTCGGCGTCGAGGTGTTCGAGACCGATCTCGGCGAATACATCATCCAGCTTGCCCACGAGCACCCGAGCCACATCATCGCGCCCGCGATCCATCGCTCGGTGGAGGATATCGCGGCACAGTTCGAGACCCAGCTCGGCACCGCGCCGAACGCGGACCCGGACGCGCTGGCCGCCGCCGCCCGGGCGCGCCTGCGCGAGGCCTTTCTCACGGCCGACATGGGCATCACCGGCGCCAATTTCGTGGCCGCCGACAGCGGTACCGTGGCCCTGGTCGAGAACGAAGGCAATATCCGCATCAGTACATCGGTCCCGCGCGTGCACGTAGCCTTCGTCGGCATCGAAAAGGTGGTGCCGCGGCTGGCCGATCTCGGCGGCCTGCTGCCGCTGATCAGCCGCGCCGCCACCGGCCAGCGGCTCGGCAACTATGTCAGCCTGATTTCCGGCCCGCGCCGCGCCGACGAGCCGCATGGCCCGGAGGCGGTGCATGTGATCTTCGTCGACAACGGTCGCAGCGCGCTGCTCGACGACCCGGAGCAGGGCGAGGCACTGGCTTGCATCCGCTGCGGCGCCTGCCTCAATACCTGCCCGGTGTTCCGTCAGACCGGCGGACACCCCTATCAATGGGCCTACTCGGGGCCGATCGGCGCGGTGCTCGCCCCTGCGCTGCTCGGGCTGGAGCGCGCCTGGATGCTGCCGCAGGCCTCGACCCTGTGCGGCGCCTGCGAGGACGTCTGCCCGGTACGCATCCCGCTGCCGCGGATGCTGGTCACCTGGCGTCAGCGCGCGGCCGCCGCCGGGTACGGCTTCGCCGGCGAGGCGATGGCGGTCAAGGCCTACCGCTGGATGGCCGCTCGGCCAGGGCTGTTCCACCGCGCGACCCGGCTCGTGGGCGGGCCACTCGGACAGGCCCTCGGCAGTGCGCCGGTGCTTCGGGAATGGACGCGTTATCGCGATCTCCCGGGCGCGGACGATGACGGGAGAGACGAGACATGAAGTCGGCGATGCGTGCGCGTTTACGTGCCACCTCGGCGCGCCGTCCCGATCCCGGCCTGGCCGCCGCGCCGACGCGGCCGCCGGTGGATGACCCTCGTGCATTGCTCGAGCAGCGTTTCGGCGACAACGGTATCGAATGGCTGGTGTTCGCGAGCGAGGCGGAGGCGCGCACATGGCTGGCGGGATTCGCGGCCGATTTCGACGGTGCTGCGGTCAGCGAATGGGTGCCGGCGTCGCTGGCGCCGCCCCTGCCGGAAATGCCGCCGGAGACCGCCGCGCTCGGCGTCAGCCGGGCGCGGCTGGCGGTGGCCGAGTCGGGCACGCTGATCCTCGATGCGCGCGAAGGCCGGCGCACGCACCTGCTGCCGCCCGTGCATCTGATCTGGCTGGCGGCCGATGACGTGGTTGCGGACCTGCCCACGGCGCTTGCGCGCCTCGGCGGCGCGCTGCCCTCCGCGCTCGGCCTGCACTCCGGTCCCTCGCGCTCCGCCGACATCGGCGGTGTGCTGGTGCAGGGCGTGCATGGCCCCGGCCGGGTGCTGGTGGTCATGCTGCCGTCTATTTCCCCGATCTCCGCGCTCGGGTAAGCTCAGCCCACTTCGGGTCGGGCGGGCGTTGCCGCCGGCCGCCACCGCAACGGGCACTTCCGCATGGCGTATGTCTATCTCATGGTGGCGATCCTGAGCGAGGTCGTCGCCACCACCGCCCTCAAGGCGGCGGCCGGATTCACCCGTCCGCTGCCCAGCCTGATCGTGGTGATCGGCTACGGCACGGCGTTCTATTGCCTCAGCCAAGTGCTGCGCAGCCTGCCGGTCAGCATCACCTATGCGATCTGGTCCGGTCTCGGCATCGTCCTGGTGACCCTTGCCGGGGCCGTGGTCTACCGTCAGGTGCCTGACGGCCCCGCCTGGATCGGCATGGGCCTGATCGTGGCCGGGGTGCTCGTCATCAATCTCTATTCCCGTACCGTGGTGCACCCATGAATCGATGTAGACCCTCACGCGCGCTCGCCTTCGCCATGCTGGCCGGACTGACGCTCGGCAGCGGCGCGCAGGCCGACGCGCTTTACCGCATTACCGATCTCGATCTGCTGCCCGGTGGCCGCGGCAGCCAGGCCACGGCCATCAACGCGCGTGGCGAGGTGGCCGGTTCTGCGGTGAATCGTCACGGCGTGCTGCATGCGGTGCGCTGGCGACCCCGCCGCGAAGCGCAGGATCTGGGCTTGCTGCCGGGGGCGCACAACGCGCGCGCCTTCGGCATCAGCGCACGCGGCGAGGTGACCGGTGAAATGGGCATGCGCAGCGGTGACGAGCAGGCCTTTGTGTGGCGCCCGCGCTACGGGCTGCGGGCCCTCGGCACCCTGGGCGGGCGCAACAGCGTCGGATTCGGCATCAATGCCGTCGGCGAGGTGACCGGCACGGCCGACACCCGCAAGGGCCGGGGGCACGCCTTCCTGTGGCGACCGGGGCGCGGCATGCGCGATCTCGGTACGCTCGGCGGGCACGGCAGCGATGGCATCGCGATCAACGCGCGCGGCGAAGTCGTGGGCCAGTCGACCACGCGCGCCGGCTCGATGCGCGCCTTCATCTGGACCCATTCGCGCGGCATGACCGACCTCGGCACCCTGGGCGGACGCAACAGCAACGCCACGGCGATCGACGATCGCGGCGCGATCACCGGTGCCGCCGAAACCTCGGCCCATGTGATGCACGCCTTCCTGTGGACGCCGGATGCCGGCATGCGCGATCTTGGCAGCCTCGGCGGTACCAGCACCGGCCTCGGCGTCAACGGGCACGACGAGGTGGTCGGCATGTCGATGACCGCCAAAGGGGCCATGCGCGCCTTCCTGTGGACGCCGGCGACGGGCATGCGTGCGCTCGATGCGCTGATCCCGAAAGGCAGCGGCTGGACGCTGGTGATGGCCAATGCGATCAATGCGCGCGGCCAGATCGTGGGCGTGGGGCGCTTCCATGGCGAGGAGCATGCCTTCGTGCTGACGCCGCGCCACGAACAGCGGCATGACGACAGGGACGGCGCACGCTGAAGCGACGCGCGCGGCGGAGACGACGGACTGCGCCGCAAGACCCGTACGGACAAGGAGGGAAGGTCATGCAGATCGTCATCTTGTTGTTCGACGAAGTCGAGGTGCTCGACTTCGCCGGTCCATTCGAAGTCTTTTCGACCGCCTCGCGCGTGGCGCGTCGCGAGGGCCGCGAGGCGCCCTTTACGGTCGCCACCGCGGCGCTGACGGCCGCGCCGGTGCGGGCGCGCGGCGGCCTGCGCGTGACGCCCGACCACGCGTTGGCCGATTGCCCCAAGGCCGATCTGCTGCTGGTGCCGGGAGGCGACGTGAGCGGTGCGTTGCGTCAGCCGGCGCTGATCGACTGGATCGCGCAGACTTCGGCGCCGGCCTCGCTCACGGCTTCCGTGTGCACCGGTGCCTTCCTGCTGGCCGAGGCCGGCTTGCTGGACGGCCGTCGGGTGACCACGCACTGGGAGGACGTCGACGATCTCGCGCGTGCTTACCCCAGGCTGGAGGTGGTTTCCGGCATGCGCTGGGTGGATGGCGGCGATCGCGTCACTTCCGCCGGGATCACCGCCGGCATCGACATGAGCCTGCATCTGGTCGCCCGCCTGGACGGCGACGCCCTGGCGCTCGCCACCGCCCGGCAGATGGATTTCGAATGGCGACGTGTGGGGGTGTGAGGCCGTCCGCGCCTACAGCGACAGCATCAGCTTGCCCGCGAAGACGATGAGCACGGCACCCATGGTGCGCTCGAACCAGGGACCCATGCGTTCGAAGACCCGCCGCGTGCGCGGATGCGTGAAGAACACGCTCACGAACACGAACCACAGCGCGTTGACCATGCACATCCAGGCGCCGAACAGGATCTGAATTTTCATCGGCGTGCCCGGATTGATCACGGTCGTGAAGATGGCGAGGAAGAACAGCGTGGCCTTGGGGTTGGTCGCGTTGGTGAGAAAGCCGGTCCAGAATGCCTTCCTGATGCTCTGTGCCGGCACCCGCGCCGCCGCCCGCCCGTCGCCGGTCGCCAGTTCCGGGATCGACTGGATCGGGCTGGCATGGCTGCGCAGCATGTTGATGCCGAGATACACGATATAGGCGCCGCCGACGATCTTCGCCGTGCCCAGCAGCCATGGCGTGGCGTGGATCAGGGCGCCCACGCCAATCAGGGTATACAGCACGTGCAGCGAAATGCCGGCGCCGATGCCGATGGCGGTGACGATCCCGGCCAGCCGGCCGTGGCGGATGCTTTGACGCACTGTGATCACGAAGTCCGGGCCGGGGATGACCACGGCCATGAAGTGGATCGTGGCCAGCGTGATGAATTCGTGCAGGTAGTCGATGGACATGGTCAGCTCCAGAAGACCAGCGGCGAGGCGCGGTCGCGGTATCCGATGAAACATGACAGGCTCAGCCGCGGTTGCGGCTGACCGGGCGTCACGGCGTGCATTTTCGTCGAGTCGAAGAGAATCAGATCGCCCGCCTGCGGGCGCAGCTCGACATCGGGTCGGCCGAGCAGGTCCGGGTGGATGCCGTAGCAGTCGCCGCGCCGCGCATCGAAATCCGCAGGCGTCATGAGGCGGTCCCAGATCTGCAGGGCGCCGCCGCGCTCCGGCATCTGCAGGTAGACGTTGCAGGCGAGTTGCGCCCGCAGGCTGTGCGCCTCCTGCGTGTCCGGCGCGTCCTTGGCGAAGATGTCGTGATGGGCGAGGAAGTGCACGCCAGGCTCCACGACGCGCGACAGCCCGACGTGCATCTTGCGGCCGTACAGGGTGGCGAGATGGGCGCCGGCCGGCCACAGTTCGTCGAGCATGCAGCGCAACATGTCCATCGGCGAGAGATAGGGCGCGCATCGTGCGCGCAGTTCGCGGATGCCCCTCAAGGCCTCGTCGAAATACTTTTCCACCAACGCCGGCCTGCGTTCCGTTTCGTAGAAGGCCATGCCGATGCGCCCGATGCTCGGCGCGTTGATGTAGCGGGAAAAACCGCCGCAGAGGATGCGCTCGCCGATCCGGAAGGCAAGGTCGGGGGGGATGAAGGATCGGACCACGGCCGCGACGTCCGTACCGCCGACCAGCCGTTCGAGCAGGGGCAAATTCAAGGTGCTGTGCTCGCTGTACATGACGCCTCCGGTGGATCGCAGGGGTCCCGGTGCGGCGATTTCCGGCTTGAGCCGGTACGCGGCGTTATGTGCGTACGTCATAGCGAAGGGTGGCCGTGCCCTTCGAATCGTGGACGCCTTTCAGCACGATGCCGCCGATCTCCCCCGTCGAGGCGACGTGCGTGCCGCCGCAGGGAAAGGGCGGCAGTTCGCCGAAGCCGACGGTGCGAAAGCCTTTCGCGTCGACGATCGTCTGTTTTGGCAGGTTGCGGCGCAGCAGGTCGTCGAGGTGCGCCTGTAGCGTGGCCTCGTCGAGCGGCTGCGCCTGCTCGCCGGGCTTGAAGGTCACGCTGGCCTGATCGCGCGCGTGCTGGGCCTTGATTGGCTGCCAGCCGAGCAGCGCGCCCACGTGGCCGATGAGATGCCCTGCCGAATGCAGCCGCGAATGCAGATGACGCAGTGCCTCGTCGACGTGAATGTCAATTTCGCCACGCGCGACCGGCGCCTCGGCATGGTGCACGATGTCGCCCTGTTCCTGGCTGACGTGCAGCACGCGAACGCCGCCGATCCAGCCCTGGTCGGCGGGCTGGCCGCCGCCCTGGGGGTGAAACAGGGTTTCGTCCATGACGATGCGGTAGGTATTGCCATCGTCGCTGCCGCTGCACGAGAGTACGCGAGCATGGGAGGCCAGCTCGTCGCTGAGAAAATATTTGCGCAGGGTCATCGTCGCGGTATCCGGTTGATGCGTATACGAGTATATCGACCGCCCGGCAAGCTGATAACATGGTGTTTCGTCAAATGGCTGTTGCGTCATGAGCAATAATCTGCCGATATCGCTGTTGGCCGAAATGGCCATATTCGTGCGTGTCGTGGAGCTGGGAAGCTTCACGCGGACGGCGCGCGAGCTGGGCATGTCGACCTCCTCGGTCAGTCGCAGCATCTCGCGGCTCGAACGAGCGCTGGGCACGCGGTTGCTGCAGCGCACGACCCGCAGCCTGCGTCTGAGCGAGAGCGGCCAGGCGATACACGAGCGCTGCCTCGACATGGTGAGTGCGGCCCGATCGATCGTGGCGATCAGCGAGGAATACGGCCGCGAGGTCAGCGGCACGATTCGGGTCAGCGCGCCGAAGGCGATCGGGCGCGTGCTGATCCATCCGCACATCCTCGCGTTTCTCGACACCTATCCGCAGGCCGATGTCAGGCTGGTGCTCGACGACCGTCAGGTCGACCTAATCGACGGCGACGTCGACATGGTGCTGCGGGTCACGGACCGCCCGCCGCCGGGGCTGGCCGGGCGGCGCCTCGCCCGCATCGAACACGCGGTCTGCGCCACGCCGCAATACCTTCGCACCCACGGGGTACCGACGCACCCGCGCGATCTGGCCGGACACAGCTGCCTGTGTCTGGGTGAAATGCCGGGCGACGCGCGCTGGCGTTTCAAGCGTGGCGACGAAATGGCGACGGTCAACGTGCGCGGACGCTACTGGGCCAATCACACGGAGGTGCGGCTCGAGGCCGTGCAGTCGCACCTGGGTATCGGCAGCCTGCCCTTTTTCACGGCGAGGCGCGCGTTGCAGCGCGGCGACATCATGCGCGTCCTGCCCGAGTGGGAGTTCATCACCGGCTACTGCGGCGATCTGTGGCTGCTGTACACGCCGACGCGCTACATGCCGCTCAAGTTCCGGGTGTTCATCGACCATCTGGCGGCGGGGCTGGCGCACGAACCGGCGCTGGATGCGCCCGTGGCGGCCGGCGCGGGCACGCCTGGCTTATGAAGTCGGGCGGCGCATAGGCGGCGCGCGGGTCGCGCCGAGCGAATCCCGGCGCAGAACCCAGCCGCGCATCCATTGTCAGACAGGGGGCGGACGGGAGATCGATACATGGATGACGTGGCGACGGGGCCCCGCCGGCTGACCGCCGGATATGTTTTCGCCCTGCTGGCGACGCTGGTGTGGTCGGGGAATTTCCTGGTGGCGCGAGGGCTTGCGGGTAGCCTGCCGCCGGTGAGCCTGGCCTTCTGGCGCTGGACGGTGGCCGTCGCGGTGCTGACGCCCTTCGCCTGGCGTGGGCTGCGGCAGGACTGGCCCGCGCTGCGGGCGCATGGGCGCCATTTCGCGCTGACTGCGCTGCTCGGCGTTTCCGTCTTCAACACGGCGATCTATATCGCCGGGCGCACGGTGGCGGCGGTCGACCTGTCGATCATCGCCGCCAGCTCGCCTGTGTTCGTGATCCTGCTGGCGCGCGTGTTTCACGGCGAGCGCCTGACCGCGGGGCGTATCGCCGGCGTGGCGTTGGCGTTTGCCGGCGTGGTCTGGCTGGTCACCAACGGGCGGCCGACGCACCTGCTGACACTGAGGCCTGGGCGCGGCGAATGGGTGATGCTCGGTGCCGCGCTGAGCTTCGCCGGCTACACCCTGCTGCTGCGGCGGCGTCCGCCGGGCGTGCGCCTGCAGAGTTTCGCGCTCGGCAGCTTCGCGCTCGGGCTGCTGTTCCTGCTGCCGGTCTACCTGTGGACCTCGTGGAGGCGGCCGCTGTACATGCCGGAGCCTGCGGCGCTGCTGGGCGTGCTGTACGTAGGCGTGTTCGCCTCGGTGGTGGCTTATCTGGCATGGAACGCGGCCATCGCGCGTATCGGGCCGTCGCGCGCCTCGCTGATCTACTACGCGATTCCGCTGTTCAGCGGCCTGGGCGGCTGGCTGCTGCTGCACGAGCCGGTAACCGCGGCGGATGCGGCCAGCGCCGGGCTGATCGTCTCCGGCATCCTGCTCGCCAACCGCGCCGCCCGCCCTCAACCCGAATGAAGGAGTAATCGTGATGACTGGCTCCCTGAACATCGACCCGGCGCGCAGCGCGCTGGTCGTCATCGACCTGCAGCGCGGCATCGTCGGCATGCAGACGAAACCGCATGCGCCGGCCGAGGTGGTCGCGCGCAGCGTCAGCCTGCTCCGGGCGGCCCGCGCGGCCGGTGCCCTGCGCGTGCTGGTGCACGTCGGCGGCGGCGCGGACGGACGCGACCGTCTGAGCCCCGAGGCCGACGAGCCGGCACCGGCCGGTCCGCCGCCCGCGGGTTTTTCCGATCTCGTGCCCGAGGTCGGCCCCGAGGCCGGCGACCTCGTGATCCTCAAGCGCCAGTGGGGCGCCTTCTACGGCACCGACCTCGATCTGCAGCTGCGCCGTCGCGGCATCGACACGGTGATCCTGTGCGGCATCGCGACCGAGATCGGCGTGGAAAGCACCGCGCGCGACGCCTACGAGCGCGGCTACCGCCTGATCTTCGCCGCCGACGCGATGAACGGGCGCAGTGTCGAGGGACACGAAAACGCCCTGCACCGCATCTTTCCGCGCATCGGCCTGGTGCGCGAGACGCAGACGGTGGTCGCGGCGCTCGGAGCCGGGCGCTGAGCGGAACCGCCTTCGGCGGTCTGTGGCGCCTGGCCCCGGTTGCGCTGATGGGCGGCCTGGGCGGCGGGCTGGTGTTCCCGATCCTGCCGGCGCTGGGCCCGGCGCTGGGGATTTCGGGCTTGATGATCGGGCTGATCCTGTCGGCCAACCGCATCACCCGCCTCGCCTTCGACGCACCCGCCGGACACCTGGTCGACCGCCTGGGCGGGCGCGGGCCGATCACCCTCGGCCTGCTCATCGAGGCGCTCGGCATCCTCTGTTACAGCCTGGCCCTGCGCGTCGGCCCGCCCGCCGGCTGGTTGCTGTTCGGTCGCGCGGTGTTCGGCGTGGGTTCGGCGATGCTGATGGTCGGCGTGCAGGCGACCGCACTGGGGCTGTCCACGCGCGAGGATCGCGGCCGCAAGATGGCCGGCGTGCGTATCGCCATGAGTCTCGGGATGCCGCTGGGCATGGTGCTGGGCGGTTTGCTGGCCGAGCGCTATTCGGACGACACCGCCTTTCTCGCCGGTGCCGCCAGCACCTTCGCGGCCGCGGGCATCGCCGCGCGGCTGATTCCGCCTGTGCCGCGCGGTCCGCGTCAGAGCGGCCCCCGCGAGGGTCTGCTCGCGCGCCTGCGCACCTTGGCCCGGTTGCCCGCATTCCCCTTCATGGCCACCGCCTGGGGCTTCAATCTGTTGATCTTTCTCAGCGTGCAGGGCGTGATGCTGGCGACCCTGGTGCTGCTGGTGCAGGCGCGCGGCATTCGCGTGCTCGGTCTTGCCGACCAGGGCAGCGCCGGGCTGGTGATGGCGGTGATGATGGGCAGCGGCTCGCTGGCCGGCCTGCTGCTCGGACGGTTGATCGACCGTCTGCATCTGCGCAGCAGCCTGTTGCTGCCCTCGCTGCTCGGACTGGCCGCAGGCTTTGCGGTACTCGCGCTGGCGCAGCGCAGCGAGACGGTGATGCTCGGCGTGATGCTGATCGGGCTTTCCTTCAACGGCGTGACCCTGCCGTTGCTCGCCCTGCTCGGCGACGTCACGCCGCCCTCGGCCTACGGTCGCGCGATGGGCGTGTATCAGATATTCGGCGACATCGGCGGCAGCCTGGGTCCGGTGGTCGGGCTCGATCTGTGCCTGCGCTTCGGCGCCACGCCGGTCTATGCGGGGCTCAGCCTGATCGTGGCCGGTACCTTCGCGGTGGCCTTGTGGGTGCGCCGGCGCGAGGGGCGCTGGCGCGCGGCGGCGCGTTAGCCGGGATTGTCAACGCCTTGCCGGTACCGATGTCGTCGCGGTCGCGCCGGTGACGAAGCGCGCGCATCGCCTCCAGGCCGTGTGCAATGCCGCGCGCACCGCCTCGGCGTCGGTGGGCGGCCGTGCGTGGCCGTGCGCGCCGAAGCGCGCCAGACGTTCGGCCAGCGCGGCCGGATCGTCGTCCGCCAGATGCGCGTCACCGGCGAGGCCGGCGCGGGCGATATCGAGTGCCACGGGCGCCGGGCCGCTTGCCGTCGCCAGCGCCCTTTCCACCAGATCGTTCACCGCAGGTTGCATCGATGGCAGACAGACGACCTGCAGTGCCCAGAAGCCGCCGTCGCGCCAGGTTTCGATAGCCGAGTGCACGCCATAGGCAAGACGCCGTGCGCGCAAGGCGGCGAACAGCGGTGCGGCCAGGCCGCCGCAGAGCGCACGTTCGGCTACTGCCAGCGCGGCGGCTTCCGGCGTGCCGGCCGGCGCTGTCGGCATCAGCCATAGCAGCCCCGGCGGGCCGCTGTCCTGCAAGGCCTCGTGGACGCCGTCGCGCCATACCGGTGCGCGCGGCGCAGGCTCGGCGACCGCGGCGGCAGGCAGGCAGGCGAGTTCCGCGCAGGCGGTGACGGCATCGTCATGCGGCAGATCGCCGGCCACGCCCACGCTCAGGGCGCCGCCGTGCAGTTCGCGTTCGATGAACCGGCGTAGGCCGGCGGATGTGGCGTCGATGGCGCCATCGGCCGGCGCGGGGCCGGCATGGTCGAGACAGTGGTGCAGGGCGCGTTCGAGCGTGTCGTCGGCCTCGGCGAATCGTTCGCGGCGGATGACCTCGCGTTCGCGTTCGAAGGCGATGGGATCGACAACCCGGCTGCCGTGTGCCAGCCGGGCGGCGAGCAGACCGAGCGCTTCGCCCAGTCGCGCGACGGGCACGTAGGCATGGAACACACAGTGGTCGCGTGCGCTCCAGGCATTGACCTGCCCACCCATGGCGTCGATGGCGGCGAGATCGCGCGCGTCGTCGGGGAACAGCAGGTGTTCGGCCAGATGCGCGCAGCCGGCTTCGCCGGCGCGCTCGGCGCGCGCGCCGGCGTGCCACACGATAGCCGCCGCGGCGCCTGCCCGACCCGGCAGGCGACGGCTGGCAACGCGTACGCCGTTGCCCAGCCGGGTGACGCGTGCGGCGTCCGCGGCGGTCACGCGCGCGCCGGCGTCAGCGCGCGGCGGTAGTAGACGAAGGCCAGCGCCCAGCCCGCCAGCATGATCACGGTCACGGCAATCCCGATCTGGCTGAAGTCCAGCGTCTCCAGCGAGGCCCACAGGCCGTGTCGCAGACCGAGCGCGGGGGCCAGCAGCTGCAGCCATTCGATCAGCCCGATGGCCAGCGCCAGCAGTACGGAGAGGCCGGTGAGCGCGGTGTTGAAATAGAGCTTGCGCTCGGCGTCGGCCAGCGCCCAGTCGTAGGCGCGCAGCATGACGATGCCGTCCAGCGTGTCCATCAGGCTCATCGCCGCCGTGAACAGCAGCGGGAACACCATCACGCCCCACAGCGGCAGATGGCCGTTCTGCGCCGCGGCGGCGGAGATGCCGAGAATGGCGATCTCGCTCGCGGTGTCGAAGCCGAGACCGAACAGCAGGCCGACGGGATACATCTTCCAGCTGCGGTCGATGCGCCGGTAGACGCCGCGCAACAGGCGCGCGAACAGCCCGCGACGCTGCAGCAGCGATTCGAGCTCGGCGTCGGACGGCGCCGGCTCGCCCCAGCGGCGCCGCGCGCGGAAGGCGCGCCACAGACGCGAGAACACGAACAGGTTGATCAGCCCGATCAGGGTGAGAAAAGCGGCCGAGACCAGGGTGCCGACCAGCCCGCCCCAGTGCTGCAGCATGGGCAGCTGCGCCTGGGTGGCGCGCACCGCGAGCACCAGCGCGGCGGACAGCCCGAAGACCACGGTGGAGTGGCCGAGGGAGAAGAACAGACCGACCCCCAGCGGCCGCTGGCCCTCGTGGCGTAGCTTGCGGGTGACGTTGTCGATGGCCGCGATGTGGTCGGCGTCGAAGGCGTGGCGCAGGCCGAAGCCGTAGGCCAGCGCGCCGATGCCGAGCAGCGCCGCATCGGCGCGGCCGAGACCGGCGAGCAGGCCCCAGGCGAGCAGGTTGAGGGCGACCAGCAGGGTGGCGATGACCCAGGAGGGTCGTGTCCGGCGCGGTGTCGTGGTGACGGACATGCAGAGCTCCTTGTCTCGGTTCTTGCGGTGGCCCGGCCGCCCGCGCCCGGGCGGGTGGCCAGGTCAAGCCTATACCGCAATCCTGTGGCCGGCTATTCGCCCCAGCCGCGGATGATGTGGCGGTGGGCGCCCATCTTGCCGTGCGCGACCAGCGTACCGAGCACGTCGACGATCGCGCGGGTGGCCATCAGCGAGGTGATGTCGGAGATGTCGTAGGGCGGCGAGACCTCGACCACCTCCATGCCGCAGATGCCTTCCTTGGCCACCGCGCCGAGCAGGTAGAGGATTTCGCGCGGCAGGAAGCCGCCCGGCTCGGGCCAGCCGGTGCCGGGCACGAAGCCGGCGTCCACGCTGTCGATGTCGAAGCTCAGGTAGACCGCGTCGGCATCCTTCCAGGCGTATTCCAGGGCGATCTCGGCGACCTTGTCGAGGCCGAGGCGCTCGACGTCGTGCATGGTGATGATGGTGGTCTCGCGATTGCGCGCCTCCTTGACCGCCTCGCGCGGCACCTGCCAGCCGCCGATGCCGATCTGCACCAGATTGGTGGCCGGCACGTTGGGCAGGTTGGTGGCGTGGAACCACGGCGTGGTGTGCATGCGCTCGTCGAGATCCTTTTCCTGGATGTCGGCGTGGCGGTCGAAGTGGATGATGCCGATGCGCTTGTCGGTCTGCCGGGCGATGCCGCGCACGGTGGCGAAGCCGATCGAGTGGTCGCCGCCGAGGATGATCGGCAGGGCGCCGCTGGCGAACACGTGGCCGACGGCGTTGCTGATCTGGTCGAAGGTCTTCTCGATGTTGGCGGGGATGGTGAAGATATCGCCGGCGTCGCACAGCTTCATCTGCTCGCGCAGGTCGACGCCGATCTCGTAGTTGTACGGCGTGTACAGCGCGGATATGCGGCGGATGCCCTGCGGTCCGAAGCGCGCGCCGGGGCGGTAGGTGGTGCCGCCGTCGAAGGGCGCGCCGATGATCGCGGCGTCGTACTTGCCGACGTCGCGCACGTCCTCGACGTAGGGCGCCTTCATGAAGGTGTTGATGCCGGCGAAGTGGGGCAGTTCGCCGCGTGCGAAGGTCGGGATGCTCTTGTCCTCGATGCTTTCCGCACCGGGCAGGCCCAGGCGCAGACAGCGTTCCTGCTCGGCCTGCCAGGCGACGTCGGGAATATCCTTCTCGTGGTGCGCCATCTTCCAGCCCTGCAGACCGGAGCGGTCGAACGACGGGTGATGACGGTGGCCGGTGGCCGGGCGGGCGAACCCAGGTTGACGGGGTTTTTTGACGAACATGCTCAGTCTCCTTGGTTCGTGGAGGCGGTGTCGCGCAGGTGCCGGGTCATGCGTTCGAGCATTTCCAGGTCGCGCTGTACGCCGGTGGTCTGCCGGATGCGGTCGAGGATGGTCTTCTTCTGCGCGAGGAAATCCGGCGCCAGCTTGAGGTCCTGATCGCGTTCCAGCGGGGGCGGCAGGTCGATGTCGTGAATCGAATCGACATGCCCGGGATTGGGGGCGAGTACCACCACACGGTCGGCGAGATACACCGCTTCGTCGACGTCGTGAGTGACGAACACGATGGTGGTCTTTTCCAGTTCGAAGACGTGCAGGATGAGGTCGTGCATCACCTCGCGCGTCTGCGCGTCCAGCGCGCCGAAGGGCTCGTCCATCAGCAGCACCTCGGGGCGCGACATGAGCGCGCGGGCGATGGCCACGCGCTGGCGCATGCCGCCGGAGAGGGCGTTGGGGTAGCTGTCCTTGACCTTCTCCAGGCCCATCAGCGCGAGCAGGGCGTAGGAGCGGTCCACCGCCGAGGCGGCGTCGGCGGTGGTCGCGCCGCGTGCGTGGGCGTCGAGCTGGCGGCAGAAGCGGATGTTCTCGATCACCGTCAGCCAGGGATAGAGGCTGTAGTCCTGGAATACCATCACGCGGTCCCTGCCGGGGCCGTGCACGGCGCGGCCGTCGACCAGGATCTCGCCCTCGGTGAGGGTTTCCAGGCCGCCGATGATGCGCAGCAGGGTCGATTTGCCGCAGCCGGAGGCGCCGACCAGGGCGAGGAATTCGTTGGGGCGCACCTCGAGATCGATGTTGTCGAGGGCGTGAAACTCGCGGCCCTTGGTGTAGAAATGCTTGCCGAGGCCGCGGACGGCGATCTTGGGTTCGCTGGCGGGATTCATGCCGGTCTCCTCAGGCGCGGTGCAGCCAGGGGAAGGCCCGGCGGTGCAGGAAGCGGAACAGCTGATCCATGATCAGGCCGATGGTGCCGATCAGCAGGATGCCGCCGAAGATCTTGCCGGTCTGCAGGAAGCGCTGCGCCTGCAGGATCGCGTAGCCGAGGCCGGAGTTGGCGGCCACCATTTCGGCCACGACGAGGTAGGTCCAGGCCCAGCCGAGGGTGACGCGCAGGGTGTCGACGATGTCCGGCAGGGCGGAGCGGAAGATCACCCGCGACACGATTTCGGCGCGGTTGGCGCCCATGGTCTGCGCGGCCTCGATCTGCGCGGTCGGCACGTGGCGCACGTTCTCGGAAATCATCAGCACCATCTGGAAGAAGGTGCCGATCCAGATGATGCTGATCTTGGCGCCCTCGCCGATGCCCACCCACAGCAGCACCAGCGGCACGAAGGCCACCGCCGGCAGGTAGCGGGCGAACTCGACCATGGGCTCGAAGAAGGCCTGCACCGGCCGGTAGCTGCCGATGTACAGGCCGAGCGGGATCGCCATCACCGCGGAGAGCACGAAGCCGGCGGTGACGCGGTAGATGCTGATCTCGGTGTCGGCGATCAGGTTGCCCTGCCCGTACCAGGCCTGCAGACGCGCCAGCACCTGGGGCGGCGAGGGTAGGAACAGTTGCGGCACCAGGCCGCTGTCGGACAGCCCCCACCAACCGCCCAGCATCAGCAGGAAGCTGAACAGGGCGATGGCTACGTAGTGCCGGCGCGGCAGCGTGCCGCGCACGACCCAAAGGGTGGCCCGCCGCGCGGCCCGGCCGGCGCCGCTGCCCGTGCCCGCCGCAGCGGGTGCGGGGGCCAGGGTATCGGTCGCCGGATTCAGGGAGGTCTCACGTATTGCGCTCATCTCGCACCTCGCTCTTGGGTTGGGTTGCCGGGCCGCGCGGGGGTGTCAGCTCACTTCGACGCCATGTCGACGAACTTCGGGTCGATGAACATCGAAGGGTCCGGCGTCTTGGCGATCGCCTTCGCCTTGATCAGGAACTTCCCGGTATCCGCCGTGCTGTTGTACAGCGACACCGAGGAGCTGCCCGGCTTCATCGCCTCGCGGTTCAGTTCGGCGCCGAACAGGCGCGTTCCCGCCAGCGACAAGGCATACTCCTTGGGATCGAGACCCACATGCGGCGCCATGATCTTCGCCGCGGCCTCGGGATGGGCGTGCACGAAGCGGACCACCGCGAACCAGGCCTTGACCATGCCCTCGAAGTCCTTGGCGTGCTTCTTGAGCGAGGACTCGCGCGCGGCGACGATGTCGGGGATCAGGCCGGGTGCGTCCTTGCTGGTGAACAGCGGATGGCCCTTGTGGCTGTTCTCGATGCGGTTGATCCAGGGATTCCACACGCCGGCGCCGTCGATGCGCCCGGAGATCAGCGCGGCGGCGGCGTCGCCGGTGCTCATGTTGACGATCTTCACGTCCTTCTCGGACATGCCGTGGCGCGCCAGGGCGGTGTCGGCGAGGTAGTTCTCGATCGAGTACTGCTCGAGTCCGATGGTCTTGCCCTTGAGGTCGGCGAAGCTCTTGATGCTGTTGCTCACCATCAGCGCGTCGTTGCCGGCCGAGTTGTCGGTGACCAGGATGGTCTTGATCGGCACGCCCTTCTCCAACGGCGCCAGGGTGTCGATCAGAGCCTGGCTGTTGGCGTCGAGCTGGCCGGCGGAGAGCGCGTTGACCGAGTCGATGTAGTTCGGGAACCACACCAGCTTCACGTGCGCCCCGTACTTCTTGAAGTAACCCTTCTCCTGGGCGATGTACCAGGCCACCCAGCCGGGCCAGTCGCTGATGCCGAGGGTGATCTCGGCGCGTGCGGTGGACATGAACATCACCGGGGCAAGCAGGGTAAGCATCAGGGTGGCGATCAGTTTCTTGCTGCGTTTCATGGCATGCGCTCCATGTTGAGGTGAGCCGATGATTCCGCGCGTCACGGACCCGCGCGAAAAAAAAGCCCGGGGAGGAATACATCGCGTATTCGCTCTCCCGGGCTTTTATCCCGCCGTGTAGCCCCGCCGCCGGGGCCGGCGACTCTCGGTCCAGGCCCCGCATGGATGCGGGCGGAACCCTAGTCGCCTTGAATGCTGTTTGATAAAGCCGCTGTCTGCGCGAAGACTCCGTGCGTTCAGAATGTCCTGATTCCGTCTATGCAGAATGGGTGCCAGCCTCGCAACATGCTCCAGAAGGGCTGGAACGGGGCGAATGCGTGGCCGTTCGCTTCGCTGCGGTGCGCGCGCCCGTCGTCGCGCCCCGTGCTGGTGCGCGACACCTCTCGCGAGCAGGGGCATAATCGGTTGATGTCACGACGTCGGGGGGCGGATGGACCGCAAGGCGCACTGGGAACGGATCTATCGCGAAAAATCGCCGTTGGAGGTGAGCTGGTATCAGGCCGATCCGACATTGTCGCTGTCGCTGATCGAGGCCGCGGGTTGCCCGCGGAGCGCGGAGATCATCGATGTCGGCGGCGGCGCATCGCGGCTGGTCGACCGCCTGCTCGATGCCGGATACCGGCACCCGGCGGTGCTCGACCTCGCTGGCGCGGCACTCGAACACGCCCGCCAGCGTCTGGGCGACCGCGCCGAGGCGGTCGAGTGGTTCGAGGCCGATGCCACCACCTTCGCCCCGCCGCATCGCTTCGATGTCTGGCACGACCGCGCCGTGTTCCACTTTCTCACCGAAGCGGACGACCGACGCCGCTATCGCCAGACCCTGCTGCGGACCCTGCGTCCCGGCGGCCATCTCATCCTGGCGGCCTTCGCGGTGGGCGGCCCGGACCGCTGCAGCGGGCTTGAGATCGTGCAGTACGACGCGCCGCAGATACTCGAACAGTTCGGCGACGCGTTCGACCTCATCGAGACGCGCGAGGAGTCGCATCGTACGCCGGGCGGCATGATCCAGCGCTTCGGCTATTTTCGACTGATCCGACGATCCGCCGCGACATGAGCGGGCCTGGGCAGGCGGGACATCCGCGTGGATTGGTCGGTCGCCTGCTCGGGCAACTGATGACCTGGCACAACGCCCAGGACAATCGTTGGACACTCGATCTGCTGGAGCTGGCCGCCGGCGACCGCCTGCTCGAGATCGGTTTCGGGCCCGGGATGGCCGTGGAACTGGCCTGCCGTGCCCGGCCTGACGTCAGCGTCGCCGGCATCGATCATTCCGCCGAAATGCTGCGCGCGGCGAACGCACGCAATCGCCGGTTCATCGAGGCTGGGCGGGTGCGACTCGAACTCGGTAGTGTGGACGCGTTGCCCTACGGCGATGCGAGTTTCGACAAGGCGCTGGCCGTGAACAGCATCTATTTCTGGAATGATCCGGTTACGGCGTTGCGCGAAATCCTGCGCGTACTCAGTCCAGGCGGCGTGCTCGCCGTCACCGTGCACGACCGCCAACGCGAAGCATACCGGCCCTTCGATTCTGAGGCCCTGACCGAGCTGTTGCGTGCGTCCGGGTTTGCGTCCGTCGATGTGCGGCGCAACGGGGACCCGCGACACCCATTGATCTGTGCCCTGGGTTGGCGCTGAAATCCTTCCGAGAGGGCTATTCGGGGCGACGGTGGACTTGTGCCCGCGGACCGGTAAACTGAGCCGTTTTGAATTTCCAGGGTAGACCATGAGACCGCTGATCCGACTCTTTTTCCGCACCGTGCGTCTGGTGGCGACGCCGATCATGATCGCCGCCGACCGGATGACCACGCCCAAGGGCATCGAGCGTCCGGCCGAGGAACAGGCGAAGGTCGACGCCGAGACCCGTGCGCTCCGGCTCTATCACTTCCAGTCGTGCCCGTTCTGCATCAAGACGCGGCGCGCGATGAAGCGGCTGTCGCTCGACATCGCTCTGCGCGACGCCCAGCACGACCCGGCCAGCCGCGCAGAACTCCAGGCCGGCGGCGGCGAGGTGAAGGTGCCCTGCCTGCGTATCGAGGAAGGCGACGGCAGCGTGCGCTGGATGTACGAATCCACGGACATCATCGCCTACCTCGACCGGCGCTTCGCACCGAAACAGGCGGCCTGAGCGCATCGGTCGAGGCTGCACGCGATGCCATGCTGGGAATCGGCCGATACGTGTAGTCTGGGTGTGATGACGTTACGTGGAACGAGAGGGCTGTAATCGACCCTGAGCAGCCATTGGCATGTTCCAGATTGATCGGCGGCTATGTAGCACTTTGCAGACATCGAACGCTACAGGAACAGCTTGCAGCGTCTTGAAAATCGGTGGCGATTCAGTTCGACGGGGTCGGATTCCTATTTGCATTCGTATGCGTTCCCTGACACATAAGGCGAGTAGCCACCTTGAATACTTGTCCAAACTATTCTGTTCGCACCGAGTTGTGCCGCCTTGTTACGAGCCTGATTTTTAGCGCTCTTGATACCAACAGATGCCGCAAGATTTCCCCACCCAGATGTTCCGCTGACAGTGCCAATAAATTTACAATTGGAAACTGTATTCGCTACCGCATCGCGCACATTCATTGCTTGCTGGGTTAGAGTCGTTGCGCAACCCACCAAGGACAGAGAGATGAGGATTGTAAGTACAATTTTAATCTTCATACGCCCGCCTAATTATCGTTAGCTGCGTTTTCAGTGGGCCGCAGTGTTATACGTCGCCATCACGTTGCTTCGCAAGTTGGGGCAACGTGGCTCGAATGGTGACCTTCAAA
This sequence comes from Acidihalobacter prosperus, assembly GCF_000754095.2. NCBI lineage: Bacteria > Pseudomonadati > Pseudomonadota > Gammaproteobacteria > Chromatiales > Ectothiorhodospiraceae > Acidihalobacter > Acidihalobacter prosperus. Next base: position 273,407 of record NZ_JQSG02000003.1, on the reverse strand, counting down.
GCTTCGGCGGCGTGATCAGGAGTGGTTGAATCCCAAACAACTGTCAGATGATGGTTAGTGTCGAAATGGGTTTTTGCCGCCTCAAACTTACTTCGCTCGCAGGTAATCCCCCCAAGAATTAGCGGTGCTCAAAAGTAGAATTTTCTCGTAACCTAGCACGAAGGAGATTCTGCATGAAGAGATCGCGATTTTCGGACAGCCAGATACTGGCGATCCTCAAGCAAGCGGAAAACGGGGTGCCCGTCCCCGAGCTGTGCCGCGAGCATGGCATGAGCAGCGCCAGCTTTTACAAATGGCGCGCCCGGTACGGCGGCATGGATGCTTCCCTGATGGCCCGGCTGAAGGAACTCGAAGACGAGAACCGCCGGCTCAAGAAGATGTACGCCGAGGAACGCCTCAAGGCCGAAATCGTCCAGGAGGCGCTCACAAAAAAGTGGTAAAGCCATCCCGACGCAAGGAGATGGCTCAGCAAACGGTCGCGGTCCGAGGCGTTTCTGTTCGCCTGGTGTGTGCGGCATTCCGGATCAGTGAAACCTGCTACCGCTACCAGGCTACGCTCAGCGATGAGAACGCCGAAATAGCTGATTGGCTGGTCAAGCTGACTGCGCAGGGAAGCGATTGGGGCTTTGGCCGATGCTTTCACTATCTACGTAACGTCGAGCATCAGGGCTGGAATCACAAGCGTGTCTATCGGATTTACTGCGCGCTGGCACTGAACCTTCGGATCAAGCCCCGGCGTCGCCTGAAGCGGCAGACGCCTGAGCCCCTGAAAGAGCCAATCAAGCCGGATCAGGTCTGGTCGATGGACTTCATGCACGACCAGCTCAGCGATGGCAGGTGCTTCAGGCTATTCAACGTGATTGACGATTACCGGCGAGAGGGTCTGGCCATTGAAGCGGGCTTCTCCTTGCCGACGCTGCGAGTGATCCGAGTGCTGGACCAGTTGCTGGAATGGCGGAGAAAACCCACCGCCATTCGCTGCGACAATGGGCCAGAGTTTGTCAGCCATGAGTTCGTCAGCTGGGCCATGAGGCGGGACATCCGCATCGACTATATCCAGCCTGGCAAGCCGCAGCAGAACGCCTACATCGAGCGCGCGAACCGAACCATTCGCTACAGCTGGCTGAGCAAACACCTGTTCGACAGTTTGGAGGAAGTTCAAGATTATGCGACCCAATGGCTCTGGTTCTACAATCACCGTCGCCCCCACAAAGCCAATGGCGGCAAGCCGCCACTGATGGTGGCGTGAACCCTACCTTTGCGCACCGTTAAAAAGGGGGGGATTACCGGTGCAGCCCTGGTTGATGAATACCTTGCGCCCGATGCGGATGTTGCGTCCGCATTCCGTATGAAACGGCGGGAACAGCTTGAAGGTCTCGTCGACCGGTTGGCCGGTCAATTCGCCGAACAGCGTCCGGATTTGCGCATCGTCCTCGAAGCCGAGCCGGTTCAGCTCCGCGGTCAGGCGCATGGCCTGTTTGACGTCGGCGGCGATCGCGTCCCACTCGGGGCTCGGGATCGGTATGCGCCTAGCGGGCGGCCGGGAACGGCTGTGCATCGGCTCAGGCCGATTGGCGCATGGCGGTTTGTGGGGCCAACGCGCCCGCGTCGCCGCAGTCAGTGGCCATGGCGGTGATGCGCGTCGGGAAAGTGTGCGTGGGCATGCGTCTGCGGCTCGTGCCGGTGGGCATGGCTGTGCCGGGTGCCGGGGGCGACGGGAAACGGGTGCGTGTGCCGGTGGTGTTCGTCGTGGACGTGCGCGTGCTCGTGCAGCAGCGCCTCGTGCGTATGCCGGTGTGCGTGATGCTCGGTCAGGTGCAGCCAGGTGCCCAGGCCCATCAACGCGCCGGCGACCAGCAGCTTGAGGGTGAAGGGTTCGCCCATCAGCACCGCGAGGGCGGCGCCGAAAAACGGCGCCACCGAGAAATACGCGCCGGTGCGGGCCGTGCCGAGGTGGCGCAGACCGGCGACGAACAGCGTCAGGCTGACGCCGTAGGCCATCAGGCCGACGAGCATCGCCCCGGCGATCGCGGGCGGGCTCGGCAGGGAGGCGCCCAGCGCCAGTGCCAGCCCGAGATTGACGATGCCCGCGACCAGGCCCTTGATGCCGGCGATCCACGCGGCGTCGCTGAGCGAGACCTTGCGTGTCAGATTGTTGTCGATGCTCCAGGCAAGGCAGGCGCCCAGGATCGCCAGTGCGGGCCACCATCCGGCGAAGCGGGCCTCGCCCGGCCAGCTGATTACCACCGCGCCCAGAACGATGGCGGCCATGCCCAGGGCGATGCGCCGGTCGAAATTCTCCTTGAAGGCGAACCAGGCCAGCAGTGCGGTGAACACGCTCTCGGCATTGAGCAGCAGCGACGCCCCGGTGGCCGGCATGCGGGTCAGGCCGAACATCAGCAGTACCGGCCCGACGATGCCGCCGGCAGCCACGGCGCCGGCGAACCAGAGGACTTCGGTGCGCGAAATGGACACGCGCGGGGCGCGCGTGACGATGCGGTAGGCCATCAGGCCGATGCCCGAGCCGAGGTAGAGCAGGCCGGCGAGCAGCCACGGCCCGACGTCGTTCAGCAGCGCCTTGGCCAGCGGCGTGCCCGCGCCGAACAGCAGGGCGGCGGCCAGCGCGGCCATGACGCCCGGGTTGCGTAAGCCCGATGGGGTGTCCACCTGATTGCCTCTGTCCTGCGGATCGATCCGAGTCGTCTAGCGTAGCCGAGCGGCACGAGACGGCCAACAGGCTCGCAACGGCTTCCGCGCGCGATTACAGGGTTTCGTGCGTGCCGTCGCAGAAGGGCGGGTTGCCGGTGCGCTTGCAGCCGCACAGGTAGACGGTCTCCGTGCGTTCGGCGGTGAACTGCACCGGCGTGAAGCCGTTGCGCGTGTGCGCGCCGTCGCAGAAGGGCTGCCGGCGGCTGAAACCGCAGGCGCACCAGAAGTAGGATTTGTTGGCCTCGACCGTCACTGCATACGGGCCCTTGCGGGCGATTTTGGGTTGTGCGTTCATGTCGTCGTTCCTCGTGGGGGCATTCCGCCCGGTGTGACCTAACGGACAATACGCCGATCGGCGGGTCGCTGGCGAACGCCGGCGGCGCACCGAACGGGTGCGCCGCCGGCAGATCGATGGCCGTGGCCTCAGGCGAGGTCGAAGCGGTCGAGCATCATCACCTTGTCCCACGCGGCGACGAAGTCCTGGACGAACCGCGTCCCGGCGTCCGCGCTGGCGTAGTACTCGGCGAGGGCGCGCAGCTCGGCGTTCGAACCGAACACGAGGTCGACCCGCGTCGCGGTCCAGCGGCGTTCGCCGGTGTGCCGGTCGCGGCCCTCGAACAGGTCCTCCGCTTCAGACGTCGGCGTCCACACTGTGCCCATGTCCAACAGGTTCACGAAGAAGTCGTTGCTCAGGGTTTCCGGCCGCTCGGTGAACGCGCCGTGACGCGTCTGGCCGTGGTTGGCGCCGAGCACCCGCAGGCCGCCGACGAGCACCGTCATCTCCGGCGGGCTCAGCGAGAGCAGCTGCGCCTTGTCCACCAGCAGGGCCTCGGCCGGGACCGTGTAGCGTGTCTTCTGGTAGTTGCGGAAACCGTCGGCGATGGGTTCCAGCACGGCGAACGAATCCACGTCGGTCTGCGCCTGCGTCGCGTCCATGCGGCCCGGCGCGAACGGCACCTCGACCGGGTGGCCGGCACGCCTTGCGGCCTCCTCGACCCCGGCGCTGCCCGCCAGCACGATGAGATCGGCGAGCGAGACCCGCTTGTCGCCGGTCTGCGTCCGGTTGAAGGCGTCGCGGACGCCGCCCAGCACGCCCAGCACCTTCGCCAGTCGCGCCGGTTCGTTCGCCGCCCAGTCCTTTTGCGGCGCCAGGCGGATGCGGGCACCGTTCGCGCCGCCGCGCATGTCCGAGCCGCGGAAGCTGGCGGCCGAGGCCCAGGCGGTGGACACCAGCTCGCCGACCGATAGCCCCGTGCCGAGGATCTGCGCCTTGAGGTCGGCCACGTCGTGCGCCTCGATCAACGCGTGATCCGCCGCCGGGATCGGGTCTTGCCAGATCAGCGCCTCGGCGGGCACGTCCGGGCCGAGGTAGCGCGCACGCGGTCCCATGTCGCGGTGCGTGAGCTTGAACCAGGCCCGCGCGAAGGCGTCGGCGAAGGCCTCCGGATCCGCGTGGAAGTGCCGCGCGATCCTTGCGTAGGCCGGATCGAAACGCAACGCGAGGTCGGTGGTGAGCATGGTCGGCGCATGCCGCTTCCCTGGGTCGTGCGCATCCGGGATCTCGCCCGCGCCGGCGCCGTTCCTGGGTACCCACTGATGCGCGCCCGCCGGGCTTTTCGACAATTCCCATTCGTAGCCGAACAGGTTGTCGAAGAAGGCCTGGCTCCAGCGGGTGGGCGTCTGCGTCCAGGTGACCTCCAGGCCGCTGGTGATGGTGTCGCCGGCCTTGCCGGACCCGTGGCGGCTGTGCCAGCCGAGACCCTGGGCCTCGATGGGTGCGGCCTCGGGGGCGGGCCCGACCAGCGCCGCGTCGCCTGCGCCGTGGGTCTTGCCGAAGGTGTGTCCGCCCGCGATGAGCGCCACGGTTTCCTCGTCGTTCATCGCCATGCGCGCGAAGGTCTCGCGGATGTCGTGCGCCGCGGCCATCGGGTCGGGATGGCCGTTCGGGCCCTCGGGGTTCACGTAGATCAGCCCCATCTGCACGGCGGCGAGCGGGTTCTCAAGGTGCTCGTGTTCGCCGGCATGGCGACGATCCTCCAGCCAGGCCTTCTCCGAACCCCAGTAGATGTCCTTTTCGGGTTCCCAGATATCCTCGCGGCCGCCCGCGAATCCGAAGGTCTTGAAGCCCATCGATTCGAGCGCGACGTTGCCGGTGAGGATGATGAGATCCGCCCAGGAGAGGCTGCGCCCGTATTTCTGCTTGATCGGCCAGAGCAGGCGCCGCGCCTTGTCCAGGTTGACGTTGTCGGGCCAGCTGTTGACCGGCGCGAAGCGCTGGTTGCCGGTGCCCGCGCCGCCGCGGCCGTCGCCGGTGCGGTAGGTGCCGGCGCTATGCCAGGCCATGCGCACGAAGAACGGGCCGTAATGGCCGAAGTCGGCCGGCCACCAGTCCTGCGAGTCGGTCATCAGTGCATGCAGGTCGCGCTTGACGGACTCGAGGTCGAGTTGCTTGAACGCCGCGGCGTAGTCGAATCCGCTCATTGGATTCGACTGAGGGCCATGCTGGCGCAGGATGTCCAGGCGCAGTTGGTTGGGCCACCAGTCGCGGTTGGTCGTGCCGCCGCCGGCGGTGTGATGGAACGGGCAGTGATTTTGGGTCATGGCGACGCCTCCAGATAGTGTCTTACGCGGCTTGTGCCGGTTGCCTATCTGTATAGGTCGTCGCGATCAATCAATAAAATGAATTGTTCCTAATGTGCCGATAGCGTTTGCCAATGACGCAGCGGATGGCGTCCCGCACGGCCTCCGCGCATTCGGTCATGCCTCCGGGCAGCCGGTCGCCCGCTCGCTGTCCAGCCCGGCCATCAGGGGCAAGGGGTAGCGTTCGCCGGCCACGGCTTCCTCGGGGGTGGCGCGTTCGAGGGTGACGAGGTCGGCTGCATCGAGCGTCAGCTTGAGGGCGCCGAGCGCCTCGCCGAGCTGCGCGGGCGTCCGCGCGCCGACCAGCGGCACGATGTCGACGCCCTGCGCGGCAACCCAGGCGATGGCGAGCTGGGCCACGGTGGCGCCCTTGAGGGCGGCGATGCGTTCGAGGGTCTCGACGAGCACGAGGTTGCGTTCCACGTTGCCCGGCTGGAACCGCGGGAAACGGGCGCGTCCGTCGCCCGCCGAGGCGGCGCCGGGCCGCCAGTGGCCGCCGAGCAGTCCGCGCGAAAGCACGCCGTAGGCCGTGATGCCGATGCCGAGTTCGCGACAGGTGCGCAGGATGCCGTGTTCGATGCCGCGCGAAATCAGCGAATACTCGATCTGCAGGTCGCAGATCGGGTGCACGGCGGCGGCACGGCGCAGGGTTTCCGGGCCGACTTCTGAAAGGCCGATATAGCGCACGTAGCCGGCCTGGACCATGTCCGCGATGGCGCCGACCGTGTCCTCGATGGGGACCTGTGGGTCGAGGCGCGCGGGGCGATAAATGTCGATATGGTCGACACCGAGCCGCTGCAGCGAGTAGGCGAGGTCGTTTTTCACGGCGATGGGCCTGGCGTCGAAGCCCGACCAGCCGCCGGCGGGATCGCGCAGGGCGCCGAACTTCACGCTCAAAAGCGCATCTTCGCGCGGGCGGCCTCGCAGGGCTTCGGCGATGAGCAGCTCGTTGTGGCCCATGCCATAGAAGTCGCCGGTGTCGAGCAGGTTGATGCCGGATTCCAGCGCGGCGTGAATGGTGCGTATGGCGGCGGCGCGGTCGGCCGGGCCGTACATGCCGGACATGCCCATGCAGCCGAGCCCGAGCGTGCCGCTGTGCGGTCCGTTGCTGCCCAGTCGTCGTTGATCCACGATCTAACCCCCTAGGGGGCGCTGGATTCAGGTGCCCGGCGCCCTCCCCCGCTGCCGCCGCGGCATCGCCGCCGGATGACCCGCGCGACCGTGTGGAAATCAGACCATGCTACGCGCGTGCGGTTCCCGCGCGATGGTGCGCCAGAATCAGCGCCTGCCCGCTTGTCCTTCCAGCACGGCGTCTGCGGGGCCGGGGTAGCCGTGGAGGTAGCCCTGTTGCAGATGGCAGCCGTGCGCGACCAGGGCTTCGCGTTGCTGCGCGGTTTCCACGCCTTCGGCCATGACCTCGAGATCCAGGCTTTTGCCGAGGGCGAGGATGGTACGCACGATGGCGGCGTCGTTGGGGTCGACGAGCAGGTCGCGCACGAAGGACTGGTCGATCTTGAGCTGATCCAACGGCAGGCGCTTGAGATGGCTCAGCGAGGAATAGCCGGTGCCGAAGTCGTCCAGCGAGAAGCGCACGCCGCGCGCCTTGAGCGCCTTCATTTTGCCGACCAGATTGTCGAGGTCGTCGATGAACAGGCTTTCCGTCAGTTCAAGCGTCAGGCGGTCGGGGGCGGCGCCGGTCTCGTCGAGCAGGGTCAGCACTTCGGAAACGAAATCCGGGTGGTGGAACTGGCGGGCGCTGACGTTGACCGACAGGGCCAGCCCGGCATGCGCGGGGCTCCGCTGCCAGGCGACCAGCTGCTCGCAGGCGGTGCGCAGTACCCAGCGGCCCAGCGTCAGTATCTGGCCGGTGGATTCGGCCACGGGAATGAAGACGGCGGGCGAGATCAGGCCTTCCTGCGGATGCCGCCAGCGCACCAGCGCCTCTGCCCCGAGCACCTGCCCGTCGCGGCCGGTCTGCGGCTGATAGAGCAGCAGGAACTGTTCCTGTTTGAGGGCCACGTGCAGCTCGGATTCGAGCGCCGCGCGTGCGGTCAACGAATCCTGCATCACGGGATCGAAGAATTTGATCTGGTTGCGCCCGGCGGCCTTGGCCTCGTACATGGCCATGTCGGCACGCTTGAGCAGTTCGTCGACGTGGTTGTCCGCTTCCGAGAACAGCGCCACGCCGATACTGGCGGTGATGTTGTACTGCTCGTCCAGCAGCGGGAAGGGGTCGCCGAAGGCATGCAGCAGCTTGCGTCCCGTGGCCTCGATGTCGCGTATCGCCGCGTCCGGGGTTTCGCCCAGATTTTCCATCAGCAGGACGAACTCGTCGCCGCCGAGCCGTGCCAGGGTGTCGTTACGGCGTACCTCGGCACCGATGCGCGCGGCGACCTGTTCCAGCAGCCGATCGCCTTGTCCGTGGCCGAGGGTGTCGTTGAGCACCTTGAAGTTGTCCAGATCGATGAACAGCAAGGCGCCGAGTAAACGCGTGCGTTCGTAATTGTCGAGCGCGTGCCGGGTGCGGTCGAGCAGCAGGCTGCGATTGGGCAGCCCGGTCAGGGGGTCGTAGAAGGCCAGCCGGTGAATTTCCGCCTGATTGAGCTTCTGCTCGGTGAAGTCGGTGGAAATGCCGCAGAGGGCGTAAATCTCGTCGTTTTCATCGCGCAGCGGCTGCTTGACGGTCAGGTAGGTATGCCGTGACGTACCGTCCGCGCGCTGGTTTTCCTCCTCCAGGGTCAGGCGCTCTCCGTCATCGAGCACGCGGCGGTCGTCGGCCTGCGTGCGCGCTGCGGTTTCGGCATCGTACAGGGCGTCGTCGGTCCGCCCGATGATGGCCTGCGCCGGCAGGCCCAGGTGTTCGGCATGACGGTGGTTGACGTACTGATATCGAAGCTGCCGGTCCTTGATGTAAATGCCGGCATCGACCCCGTCGAGGATCAGCGCAAGCTTGGCCTCGGTGATGCGCAGGTGACGCCCCTGTGCCAGTACGTGCCGCCGCTGCAGCCACATCGACAGCAGCGCCGCGATCAGCAGCATGACCAGTGCGCCGCCGCCCCACCAGACCAGCGGCGGGATCGGCGTCTTGCGCTGAATCTCTTTCCAGTGATCGAGAATGCGGTAATAAGGGGAGTTGGCCGAGGCCTGCCATTGCTTGAGATAGAAGTCGATGGCGTCGAGCAAGCCCTGGCCGCGCTCCTTGGCGGTGGCGAAATAGAGCCGCGAGGGTTGAAAGATGATGGGTGTGTTGTCGAGGTGGTAGCGGCGCGCTTCGCTGTCGCCGAAGAACTTGTTCGTGGCCACCGCATCGGCATCGCCACTGGCGGTCATCTCGAATGCGGCGGCCAGCGTGTCGGTGGACAAGAGGGTGACGTCGTGAAGGCCGAAGCTGCGGATCATTTCGGTCAGGTAGCCCATCTGCACCGAGCCCGCGAGCACGACGATGCGCTTGCCGGCGAGATCGCGGATCGAAACCAAATGGACGCCGGGATTGCTGTACAGTTCGGACCAGCTGTAGAGCGCGGGGACGCGGCCGAAACCGAGGGTCTGCGCGCGCAGTGCGCTGTAGGCGACATCGGGCATCAGATCGATGCGTCCGTCCCGCAGCATCTTAAGGCATTGCTGCCAATTGCAGACGACCGGCTCGATGGTCCAGCCCTCGCGGTCCGCGATGGCGTAGAGCAGATCGCCGAAGATGCCGGAAATCCGCCCATGTTCCAGAAAGATCTTGGGCGGGTTCTGATAGACGCCGACCCTTACGGCCCGGGGGGCGCCCGAAACGCCGCCGGCGATCAGCGACAGCAGGCAGACGAACAGCAGGCCGAGACCGCCGCGTCCGCGTAATACGTCCATGAGCCGCAGACCTTGAGGGCCCGCCGGTCCATCCTGGCGCATAGATTCTCCACAGCCAGACCGGACCATACCGGTGTGGCAGGCCCGATCCGGAGTTGTCAGTTGGGCCTGGCGCGTGCTTGGAGTGCCGAGTGCCTGGCGCGTGCGCTTCACGCTTCTATCAAGATAGACGGCTTATCGACCGTTTACGCGGATACTGAAGTGCGCGCATGCCTCCGGGGTCCGGAGTGGTCCTTCAAGGCGCCTACCCGGCGGGCGGCGGGACATGGGACGGCGCCGATGCGCGTCCTCCGTCATATCCATGAGAACATGAGCGTTGTGCGGCGGCCAGACGGCGCCGTTTGTCCGTCGGCGGCATCTTTGCGCGGCGGCGGGTGGCAAGTTGTCCACACGGGTATTAGGCTCAATCGGTAGAGCGAAGAATGCCAATGACCGGAGCCGGGCAATGCCGGGCAGCGCCGTCGCAGGGCGGCCGAACCGAGGAGCAACATGAAACTGAGCGCGAAGTTCGGGCTGCTGGTGACCGCTGCGGCGGTGATCGCCGGCCTGGTGCTGGGCGGATTGATCTACCGGCAGGTCAGTGTCCTGCTGGAGCGCGATGCGATCAATGCGCAGGTAGCGACCGCGCAAGGCGTGCTCGCCAAGATCGGCGACGCCTTGAGCTACGCGCAGCGCGACATGCGCATACTGGCCGGCGACGAATTCCTCAAGCTGTATGTCGGTTCTCCGGGCTATCGCACGCCGGTCAATCAGCGTTTGCTGCAAAGCGAGCTGCGCACCCGCGGCGAATACACCGGTCCCTGGTATGGCCTGAGCGTGTTCGATGCCAAACGCGGGTTCTTGCTGTCGACCGATCCCTATGCCGCGATCCGCACGCTCGAAAATCCGGTGGTGGCGATCGCCTACCGCACGGCGATGAGCGGGCGTTTCTACGGCTCCAGCCTGGTCGAGCCGGGCAAAGGCGATGAAAAGACGCTGATCTTCGCGGCGCCGATATTGGCGCCCGAGGACGAGACCGCGAGCGGCACCGAGGACCAGGACAAGGGGCCAGGCGGCGGCGCCGACGAGGGCCAGGTGATCGGCGTGATGCTCGCGCAATACCGCTGGCCGGTGATCGCGGAAGAGATCGCGCGCGCCGCGCCGCCGGAGGGCGGCATCTATCTGCTCGATGCGCTCGGCCATGTAATCGCCCGGCATGGGGCGAAGATGAGCGGTGTGCACGGAGCGGGTTTCGAGACGGGCGATGAGCTGATGCGCGCATCGTCCGGGTCGCTCCGACACGAGGTGCTGCACGCGCGGGACGCCAGCGGCCGCACGATGTTGTCCACGCACGTGGTGATGCCCGGCAGCAATGCGTCGAGCCGCGACTGGAGCCTGGTCATCGAGCAGCCCGAGTCGATGATATTCGCGCCCGCGCAGCGTCTCGCCTGGCAGGCCGCCTGGACCGTCGTCGGCGTCATGCTGCTGCTGGCGCTGATCGTGACATTGTTCGGTTACCGGCTGACCCGTCCGCTCAACCGCCTTGCGCGCATCGCCGAGTATATCGGGCGTGGCGACTACCGCGAGCGGGTGCACTACGGCGGGCACGACGAGGTCGGCACGCTGGCCGCCAGCTTCAACGCCATGGCCGCGCACCTGCAGGCCCACGAGGCCGAACTGGTCGCTGCGCGGCAACGTATCCAGGGCATCGTCGAAACGGTACCGGGCGTGCTCTACACAGCCTCGCCGCCGGGGCTGCGCCTGACCTTCGTCAGTCAGGCCGCCGAGCCGCTGCTGGGTTTCGGCGCCGATGATTTCGCCGCCGACCCGGGGCTGCGCGGCCGCCTGATCGTCGACGAGGACCGCGAGCGCGTGCTCGCGCAGATCGTCGACGCGAAGAAGACCGGCGAGGATTTCGTCCTCAATTACCGCATGCGTCATCGTGACGGTCGCACCGTGCGCTGGATCGAGGATCGAGGACGCTGGGAGCGCGACGAGCAGGGCGAAATCGTCGGACTGTTCGGCTTGATGACCGATATCTCCAAACGCAAGGAACGCGAGCAGGCGCTCGCGAAGGCCAACCGGGCCTTGAATCTGATGCAAAGCTACGATCGCCTGCTGGCCCGCGCGGGCAGCGAGTCGGAATGGGTTCACGGCGTATGCGAGGGGCTCGTCGACGGCGACGTCTACACCTGCGTCTGGATCGGCCTGCTCGATCCCGCGCGCCCGGATCAGCCGGTACGCGTGGCGGCCTATCTTGGTGCCGATGCCGCCTTCGTCGCGCAGGCGGCGGCCAGCAGCGAACCGGCGCAGGATCTACTGCCCCACAACTACGCTATGCGCGAGCGCCGGGCCTGCGTGATCGGGGATCTGATCGAGATGGGGGCGACGGAAATCTGGGCGCAGCGCGCGCTGGATCGTGGCTTCGCCTGCATGGTTTCGCTGCCCCTGATCGGCCGCGACGGCGTACTCGGCGCGCTTACGCTCTACAGCGCGAAGCTGGGCGTGTTCGACGAGCAGGAGGTGGCGTTGCTGGAGGAACTGAGCGGCAATCTTGCCTACGGCCTCGATATCCTGCGCGATCGCACGCGCCAGACGCATGCTGTGGTTCAGGTGTAAAAGCCGGGGAAGGGCTTGCGCGAGCGCCAGAAGGCCATGTCGTGGTTGGGCCAGAGCACGGCGCCGGTCTCATGCGCCGTGCGCTTGAGCTTGCGGATGCTCGCGACCGCCATGTCCTCTCGGTCCTGCCAGCACAGCCCCGGCGCGATCTCGTCCTCCAGGTTCTCGGTGAGATCGGCCGCGTCGCCGGCGAGAATGATCGGCGGACCCTTGGGCAGCTCGACGTACAGCGACATGTGTCCGGCGGTATGGCCGGGGCTTTCGATGGCGCGCACGCCGGGGGCGAGTTCGTATTCGCCGTCTGCATAACGCCAGCGGTAGTCGCCGGCGAAATCGTCCTGGAAATAGGCCTCGTCGGCCTGCGCGCGCGCCGCCTCCCATTCGCGCCGGTGCACGTGGATTTCCGCGCCGCAGACCTCGCACAGCCCGCCGGCGTGATCGAAGTGCAGGTGGCCGACGAACACGAGGTCGATGTCGGCGGGGGCGAGCCCGAGACGCGCGAGCCGGCTCGGCAGGCGGTCCTCCTCGCGCATCTGGGGCGGTCCGAACGGAAAGGCCGCAGAGTCGTAATAGCGCGCGCGCAGCGCGGGATCGCTGAGCTTGCCGTAGTCGCAGCCGACGTCGTACAGGATGCGCCCCTGCGGCGTCTCGATCAGGTAGGCGAGGATGGGCGCCTCGATGAATATCCCATGCCCGCGGTTGCGGGTGGACAGGGTCTTCTCGTAGCGGTGGATGCCGGTCAGCAGCGGGGCGAGTCGGATGCTGCGGGTCATGCGGGCGCTCCCGGCGCGGCGATCTTTTTCCAGGCTTGCAGCAGCGATTCGGTACTGGCAACACCGCCGAAGATGCCGCCTTCGCCGCCGATCATGGCGATGGCCGCGTCATGCAGCGCGGTGTCGGATGCGGCACAGGCATCGCCGACGGTGATGCAGCGGTAGCCGCGATCGACGGCGGCGCGCAGCGTGGAGTGCACGCAGACGTCCGTGGTGATGCCGGTCAGGATGAGGTGGCGTATGCCGGCATCGTCGAGCAGACGGGCGAGGCCGGTGGCGTGGAAGGCGCTGTAACCGGGTTTGTCGATCACCGGTTCGCCCGCCCGCGGCGCCAGTTCGTCGATGACATCCTGGCCGTATTCGCCGCGTACCAGCAGCCGGCCCAGCGGCCCGCGGCTGCCGACCGGCGCGCCTGCGGCCGCGCTGCGTTCGCGCTTGGTCGCGGTCAGGTCGGCAAGATCGGGACGATGGCCTTCACGGGTGTAGAGCACGGCCACGCCGTATTCGCGCGCGGCGGCCAGCAGCCGGGTGATGTTGGCGATCGGCGCGCGCAGTCGGGCGATGTCGAGGCCGGCCCGGTCGGCGTAGCCGCCTGCTTCGCAGAAGTCTCGCTGCATGTCGATCACCATCAACGCGGTGCCGTGCAGCGGGGCGTGTGGCAGGCTCATGATGCGACGAAGGCCGTGTGCACGGCACCGGCCAGCCCGCCGCAGACCGCCTCGGCCAGCAGGGCGCCCTTGCCGGCGCTGGCGCCGCGCGCCGAGGACAATACGCCGGAGGGCGGCACGCGTTCGGTCTCGGGCGGGTAGAGGTCGTAGGGCGGGAATTCGGCGGGGCCGTCGTCGGGAATGCGGTCGGTCCATACCAGGTCCGGGTGGAAGTGCAGCATCAGCGAGGTTTCGATGACGGCGGCGTGCTCCAGGGCGAAGCCGGGAAAGCCGTCGGGGAACACCTCGCCGAGCACGTCCTCGGTGCAGAAATCCCAGTATTCGGTGCGCAGCACGCGCAGGCCGCAGTCGCGGCCGAGGTCGCGCAGGGCAAGATCGATGCCCTCGATCAGGAACCACTGGTTTTCGTAGTGGCCGTCGACGAGGGCGAGCTTGCGCACGCCGTGACGGGCGAACTCGCGGATCACGTCGCGCGCGAGCTGGCTGAGGTGGTCGCCGTCGAGGCTGGTGGTGCCGGGGAAATGCTGGCCGCCGCCGCAGCGCGGCTGCGACTTGTAGCCGTAGGCCAGCGCGGGGGCGACGATGCCGCCGCAGCGGCGCGCCGCCTCGCAGGCGACCGCGGTGGAGAGCATCGCATCCACCCCCAGCGGCAGGTGCGGCCCGTGCTGTTCCAGCGACCCGCAGGGCAGGAACACCACCGGATCGTCGGTCTCGACGCGGCGGCGGTACTCCACCCAGCTCATGCGCTCCATGCGGACTTCGCTCATCGGTTTCGGCTCCGGGGTCAGGTCATCAGTGCGCCGCCGTTCGGCCCCAGCGTCTGTCCGCAGTAGAACGAGGCGAGCGGCGAGGCGAGGAAGACGACGCTGGCGGCGATCTCCTCGGGGTGGCCGAGGCGGCCGAGGGGAATGTCCGTTTCGCGGGCGATCACCTCGGGGCTCATCAGCGAGGGGTCGAGCATGGCCGTGGCGACGGGGCCGGGCGCGACCGCGTTGACGCGGATCGTGGGCGCGAACTCGCGCGCCAGCGAGCGGGTGAGCCCGATCACGCCGGCCTTGGCGCTGGCGTAGGCGGCGTAACCGGCGCGGCCGAGATAGCCCAGCTCCGAGGCGACGTTGACGATGCAGCCGCCGCCGCGGGCCAGCATGTCCGGCAGGGCGGCGCGGCAGCACAGGAACACGGACTTGAGGTCGGTGCCGAGTACGCGGTCCCAGTCCGCCTCGTCCATGTCGAGGAAGGGGCGTTCGAGGATGATGCCGGCGTTGTTGACCAGGATGTCGATGCCGTCGAGCGCGGCCACGACCTTGTCGATCATCGCGCCGACCTGGGCGCCGTCGGTAACGTCCGCCTCGCAGGCGATGGCGCGCGCGCCCAGCGCGCGCAGCCGGTCGACCACTTCATCGGCCTCGGCCGCGCGGTCGAGGTGGTTGACCGCCACGCGCGCGCCGGCCTCGCCGAGGGCCAGCGCGGTGGCCCGGCCGATGCCGCTGGCGGCGCCGGTGACCAGGGCGGTCCTGCCGCTCAGGTCGATCTGCACGTCACACCGCCGTGAGGAAGGAGACGCCGACCGCGCCGACGAAGCCGTCGGCCCGTCCCCGACCTTCGCCGACCGCACCGTAGTCGCCGCCGAGCACGCGGGCGAGCCGGTTGCGGTGGTAGGTGCGCAGCAGTTCGCGCATCGGCAGCACTTGCGGGTCGGACGCGCCGTACAGTTCGCGATGCAGCGCGGGCAGGCGGAACCAGGGCACGCTGGCGCGCGCGTGGTGGGCGTTGTGGTAGACGAAGTTGAGGGTCAGCAGGTTGAGCCAGGGGTGCGCGACCGACACCAGATTGGAGTAGGTGTTGCGGTATTCGTATTCGCGGTCGCGCGCCGGCATGTCGGGCGGTTTGCCGCTGGCCAGCAGCGGGTAGGCCACATAGGTGTGCTGGAAGGCGTCGACGAAACGCAGCACCGCGAGGAACAGCAGGTAGGCGAGGGCGTACAGCCACAGCGCGCGCGGAGCATAAAGACCGAGCGCGCCGAACAGCACCACGCGGATCGCCAGGATCGCGAGCACACGGCCGCGCCGCGCTTGCTGCTCGTGCGAAATGAAGGGCATGACGATGACGAAGCCGTGCATGATCAGCTCCACCGCCGGCACGTGCAGCCATTCGAGCGCGACGACGAGCTTGCGCAGCGGGACGGGCAGGCGCTTGAGAAAGGCAAGGTAATCGAAGGTGACGACATCGGCACGGTCCGCATGATGGCGCAGATGCTTGCGGCGCAAATTGTCGAAGGGCGCGTAGCAGGCACCGGTGATCCAGGTCATCAGCGTGCCGAAGCGGTCGTTCGTCGTGCGGCTGCGGAAGATCGTCAGGTGCGCGAATTCGTGGATGAAATAGGCCGCGATCACCAGGGTGTGTGCCGTCAGCAGCACGCCGAGGGCGGCGAGCCACGGCGCCGGCCGCGTGAGCAGCCAGACGCCGAGCGCATAACCCAGGGTCGCATAGGCGAGGAAGGCCCAGGTCGCCAGGGTGCCGCCGGGTTCGCGCGGCGCCAGCGCCGCGAGTCTCGTGGTCCAGGTTTGCATGGTCGTCCTCCGAATGGACCGTGCCGCCGCCTCAATGGCCGGCGGCGATGGCCTCCACGAAGTGGGGGTACAGCGTCTTGGCGAGGTCGGGCATCTTGTGCATCGTGCCGTTGGCGATGAGGATGCCGCCGATCACCTTGCCGCTGGTGTAGAAGGAGTCGATGGCCTTGGACGGCTTGAAGTTCATCACCGCCTGCGCCGGGGTCGGATTGTGGATGCCGGCGAGTTGGTCGGCGACCTCGTCGGGCTTGATGCCCATGGATTTGGCGATGTATACCGCGGCCTCCTTCGGGTGCGCCTTCATGTAGGCCAGTCCGTCGTAGTAGGCCTCGATGATGCCCCTGACCTCGGCCTTGTGCTTGACGATGTAGCTGTGCTTGAACACCAGCACGTCGGTGATCAGCCCCGGCGCCTCGCGACTGGAGAAGAGCACGTGGAAGCGCTTGCCGCCGTCGGCCTTGACCACCGAGGAGACGCTGGGTTCGTAGGTCACGCCGACCTTGACGTTGCCGCCGATCAGGGCCGCCGGCACCGCGCCGGGATCCATGTTCACCGAGCGCACGTCCTTGAGGCTCATGCCGTTCTTCTGCAGCGCGTAGGCGAGCAGGAAGGCGGACGGCGAAAGGGCGTTGTAGGCGACGTTCATGCCGCGGATCTGCTTGATGCTGGTGATGTCGTCGGTGGAGACCATGGCGTCGGCGCCGCTGGAATAGTCGATGGGCAGCGCGACCTGCAGGTCCCAGCCCTTGGCGGCGCCCGGCAGCACCTGGTCGTAGGTCAGGGTGGCGCCGTCGATCGAACCGCCTTCGACGGCGGCCGGCATGGTGGCGTTGTCGGAGAAGTTGGTGAACTTGACCTTGACGCCGTGCTTCTCGAAGGCTTGGATGTGTTCGGCCACGTAGAGCGGCGCGTAGCCGATCCAGACCACCGTGCCGATGCTGACGGTCGGCATGGCCGAGGCGGTGCCGCCCATCAGCATGGAGACGCCGAGCAGGCACGCCGTTGCGAGTTTGATCTTGAGTGTCGAGTTCATCGTGCTTTCTCCCGAAGTTGGCCCAGCCGAAAAACGAAAAAACCCGGGGAGTGAATACGACTGCGTATTCGCTCTCCCGGGCTTTTGTCCCGCCGTGTAGCCCCGCCGCCGGGGCCGGCGACTCTCGGACCAGACCCCGGTCGTCCGGGCGGAACCCTAGTCGCCTTTAGAAACGTTTGATTCGGTGCTTGTTTGCGATGGATGTGCTCGCAGTTTCGATAAGTTAATCGTTAGCACGTTTGGTGCCAGCGCGCCGCTTGTCCGGCGTGCAGTAAAAATATTTTTTGTTTTCAGTGGGATATTGGAGGCTTGGCTGGACTTGGGCGCTACCTGTCGCGCCATCGGCTGCCTCGCGCCGGGGCAGCCGATGGCGCGTGCGCTTCGCCCCGGTGCATCGGCGCGAGCCGGTTGGCGGTTTTCAGGCCGCGCCGAATCCACCGCCGCCGGGCGTTTCGACGATCAGCAGGTCGCCGGCACCGGCCTCGCGCTGACCGCAGGCGCCGAGGTCCTCCACGCGACCGTCGGCGCGGATCAGGCGGTTGCTGCCGGGCTGGCCGCAATCGCCGCCTGCAAGGCCGAACGGCGCGCTGGTGCGGCGGTTGGAGAGCAGGGCCACGGTCATCGGTTCGAGCAGGCGCAGGCGGCGGATCAGGCCGTCGCCGCCGCGATGGCGTCCCGCGCCGCCCGATCCGGGACGCAGCGTGAAGGCCTCGACGCGGATCGGGAAGCGCCACTCCATGACCTCGGGGTCGGTCAGCCGCGAGTTGGACATGTGCGCGTGCACCGCGGCCATGCCGTCGAAGTCGGGTCCGGCGCCTGAGCCGCCGCCGAGGGTCTCGTAGTGCTGGAAGACCTCGCTGCCGAAGCTCAGGTTGTTCATCGTGCCCTGCGCGGAGGCGCAGGCACCGACGGCGGCGAACAGGCATTCGGCCACCACCTGGCTGATCTCGACGTTGCCGGCGACCACCGCCGCCGGTGTGACGGGCGCGAGCAGGGAACCCGGGGGAACGATGAGTCGCACCGGCTTGAGGCAGCCGTCGTTGAGCGGGATGTCCTCGCCGACCAGGGTGCGCAGCCAGTAGAGCACGGCCGCGCGGGTGACCGCGGTGGGGGCGTTGAAATTGTCCGCGCGCTGCGGCGAGGTGCCGCTGAAATCGATCGTCGCCCCGCCCTGCGCGCGCTCGATGCGCACGGCCACGGCGATACGCGCGCCGTTGTCCATCGCGGTTTCGAAGCGCCCTTCGGGCAGGCGTTCGAGCAGCGCCCGAACCGCCGCTTCGGCATTGGCCTGGATATGCCCCATGTAGGCCTGCACGGTGGGGAGGCCCAGCTCGGCAACCGTGCGCAGCAGCTCGCGTCGACCGCGGTGGTTGGCGGCGATCTGCGCCTTGAGGTCGGCCAGATTCTGTTCGGGGTTGCGTGCCGGATAGGGGCCGCCGGCGAGCAGTTCGCGCAGCGGATCGACGCGCAGGCGTTCGGCCTCTACCAGGAGGAAATCGTCGATCAACACGCCTTCCTCCTCGATGCGACGGCTGCCGGGCGGCATCGAGCCGGGCGTGATGCCGCCGATGTCGGCATGGTGCGCACGGCTGGCCACCAGGAACTGCAACCCGCGACCCTCGGCGTCGAAAACGGGCGTGATGGCGGTGACGTCGGGCAGGTGGGTACCGCCCGCATAGGGGTTGTTCTGCACCCAGACCTGGCCTGGACGCAGGGTCTGGCGGTCGAGCAGGCCCCGGATGGTTTCACTCATTGAACCGAGGTGCACGGGGATGTGCGGGGCGTTGGCGACCAGGCCGCCGTCCGGGGCGAAGATCGCGCAGGAATAGTCGAGACGTTCCTTGATATTGACCGAGTGCGCAGTCTGGCGCAGCACTTCGCCCATCTGTTCGGCGATGGCCATGAAGCGGTTGCGGAACAGCTCCAGGCGCACCGGGTCGGGGGTCGTGTCGCTGCCGACGGTGGCCGGTACCGGCGTGCGCGCGCCTTCGGCATCGGCCTCCAGCAGCAGCGCGCCGTTGCGCTGCACGCGCAATCGCCAGCCGGGTTCCACCACCGTGGTGCCGATGTCCTCGGCGACGATGGCGGGGCCATTCACCATCTGGCCTTCGGGCAGGTCGGCGCGGGCGTACACGGGGACCGTGATCCAGCCGTCGAACCATGCGCGCTGATGGGCCAGTGGCTCGGCCGGCCGGCAGGCGGCGGGCGACAGGCGCACCGCGGCATGACCCGGCAGCGAAAGCTCGACCTCGATCGCGGCGACGACGATCGGCGCATCCTGCACGAAACCGAAGGCCTCCGCATGGCGCGCATGGAAGGCCGTGGCGAGGTCGCATCCGTCCATCCAGTCGAGGGCGAGCGTGGTATCGGCGCCGCGATAGCGCAGCTGCACGCGGCGGGCGATCTCGGGCGCGTGCCCGGGGTCCGTCGCGCCGGCCAGGTCCGGGCGTGCGGTCTCGATCAGACGCTCGAACTGGTTCGACAGCGTGGCGGCGGTGGCGTCGAGCGACCGTTCGAGGCCGAGGCGGCGGAGCGTGGATACCGCCGCCATGCCGATGCCGTAGGCGGAGAGCACGCCGCCGAGCGGCGGTAGCAGTACGCGCCGCAGGCCGAGCGCCGCGGCGACCTGGCAGGCGTGTTGCCCGCCGGCGCCGCCGAAGCCGATCAGGCAGTGTTCCTCGATGTCGAGACCTCGCCCGAGTGTGATTTTGCGGATCGCCTCGGCCATGTGGGCGACGCCGATGGCGAGCGCGCCGGCGGCGATCGTTTCGGCGTTCGCCTCGGGCAGGATGTCCGCCAGTGCGCGCAGGCGGGCTGCGGCGGCGCCCGGGTCCAGCGGTTGGTCGGCCGTGGGGCCGAACACGCGCGGAAAACGCTCGGGCACCAGCCGGCCGAGGAACAGATTGCAGTCGGTGAGCGTGAGCGGTCCGCCGCGTCGATAGCAGGCGGGCCCGGGGTCGGCGCCGGCGGAGGCCGGCCCCACGGTAAGCCGGCCCTGGGTCAGGTCGACGATGGACCCGCCGCCCGCCGCCACGGTATGAACCGCCAGGGTCGGACGCAGCAGGCGCTGGCCGGCCACCTCGCTATGTGCGGCGCGTTCCAGTTCGCCGGCGTAATGGCAGACGTCGGTCGAGGTGCCGCCCATGTCGAGGCCGATCAGGCGTTCGAAGCCGGCCTCGGCGGCGGCGCTGATCGCGCCCACAACGCCGCCGGCCGGGCCCGACAGTATGGCGTCGGCGCCGCGCAGCTGTTCGGCCGCGCACAGGCCGCCGTCGGATTTCATGAAATACAGCGGCGCGCCGGAAAGGCCTTCGGCCACCTGACGCACGTAGCGGCGCAGCGGTGGCGTCAGGTAGCCGTCGATCACGGTGGTCTGGCCGCGCGCGACGAAGCCGAGCTGCGGCGCGACCGCGTGCGAGGCGCTGATTTCCGTGAAGCCCGCGGTCTCGGCCAGCGCGACCAGCGCCTGCTCGTGGCGCGGGTGGGCGAAGGCGTGCGGCAGGACGATGGCGCAGGCTTCGCAGCCGCGTGTCCGAGCGGCTGCGAGGCCCGCGCCTGCCGCCGCGGTGTCGATCGCCTCGATTTCCCGGCCCTGCGGGTCGACCCGGCCGTCGACCTCCAGTACCTCGGCGTAGTACGGGGCTGGGCGGCGGATGTGCAGCGCGAACAGCTCGGGGCGGTTCTGGTAGCCGATCCACAGCGCGTCGCCCAGGCCGCGGGCGGTGACCAGCAGCACCCGCGCGCCCTTGCGTTCCAGCAGGGCGTTGGTGGCCACAGTGGTGCCCATGCGCACCTCCGCGATGCGCTCGACCGGCAGGGGAGCGCCCGACGCGACGCCGAGCAGGCGGCGCACCGCCTCGACCGCGGCGTCGGCGTAATGCTCAGGATCCTCGGACAGCAGCTTCATACGCCGCAGCGCGCCGGCATCGTCGACCGCGACCACATCGGTGAAGGTGCCGCCGCGGTCGATCCAGAAACGCCAGCGCTGGCGGTTTTGCAGGTTCATCGGCAGGCCTTTCGGTGGTGACGGTGGCGGGGCATGCAAGCGCCATGCCCCGCACGAACGGCCGATTATAGCCCGGGGTGCGCGTCATTCGCGGCTGGCATCCGCTCGCGTGCGCACCTCATTGGGGCGGGCCGTACACATTGGCGCGGCGCTCCGATAAGCTGTGCGGACGGATGTTGATGGAGTGCGCGGATGTCTGCGGATCTGATCCGAATCGAGGCCCTGGCCGATGCCGGCGCGACGCCGGATGCGAGCCTGACGCTGCCTTTCGAGCTGCGCCAGCGCAGCCGTCTGCGCACGCGGCTTGACGACGGCGGCGAGGTGGGGCTGTTCCTGCCGCGCGGCCGGGTGCTGCGACACGGCGATCGGCTGCGCGCGGACGATGGTCGTATCGTCGAGGTGCGTGCGGCGACGGAGACGGTCTCCACCGTGCGCGCGGAGCAGCCGCTCGACCTGCTGCGTGCCGCCTATCATCTTGGCAACCGCCATGTGGCGCTGCAGGTGGCGGAGGATTGGCTGCGCTACGCGCACGATCATGTGCTGGACGACATGGTGCGCGGGCTGGGGCTGACGGTAAGCGTCGAGCAGGCGCCCTTCGAACCCGAGGCCGGCGCCTACGGCGGCGAGCACGCACACGGACACGCACATGGGCACTGAGGGTCTGGGGGGCGATCTCGCGCTGCTGCGCCTGCTGCAGCTGGTCAGTCCGGCGCTGCCGGTCGGCGCCTATGCCTATTCTCAGGGGCTGGAGGCAGCCGTGGAGGCCGGTTGGGTGCGCGACGAGGCGACGGCGGCGGAGTGGATCGGCGGCGTGCTGAGACAAGGGCAGGCTCATGCCGATCTGCCGCTGCTGGTCCGGCTGCAGGCCGCCTGGGAGGCTGGCGATCGGGCGGCGGTCCAGAGCTGGACGGCGCTACTCTACGCGTTGCGCGAAACCGGCGAGCTGCGCGAGGAGGATGTCCATCTCGGCGCTGCGCTGGCGCGCGTGCTCGCGGGGCTGGACGTGCCTGAGGCGGCGGACTGGCTGACGCAGCGGCCGCTGACCTTCGCGACCCTGTTTGCGCTGGCGGCCTCGCATTGGGGCATTGCGCCGCGCCAGGCGGTGTTAGGCTACGCATGGTCCTGGGCCGAAAACCAGGTGGCGGCGGCGATCAAGCTGGTGCCGCTCGGACAATCGGCAGGGCAGCGGATATTGAGCACGCTGGTCGCGATGCTGCCTCGCGTGGCCGACATCGCGCTGGACGTGCCCGATGCGGCGCTCGGGCGTTCGGCGCCCGGCTACGCGCTCGCGAGCACGGCGCACGCACGCCAGTATTCGCGTCTGTTCCGGTCATGAACGCACGGGAGAACGAGGTGGGGCAGAATTCGGCGGTATTGCGCGTGGGCATCGGCGGCCCGGTCGGCTCGGGCAAGACGGCGCTGGTCGAGGCCTTGTGCAAGCGCATGCGCGCGGACTACGAGCTGGCCGTGGTCACCAACGACATCTACACGCGCGAGGACGCCGAGTTCCTGATCCGCCACGACGCGCTGCCGACGGAGCGTATCGTCGGCGTGGAGACGGGGGGATGTCCGCATACCGCGATCCGCGAGGATGCCTCCATGAATCTGGCGGCCGTGGATGAGCTGGTTGCGCGCATACCGTCGCTGGACCTGGTATTCGTGGAAAGCGGCGGTGACAACCTCAGCGCGACCTTCAGCCCGGAACTTTCGGACCTGACGATCTACGTGATCGACGTATCCGCCGGCGACAAGATTCCGCGTAAGGGCGGGCCGGGGATTACCAGGTCCGATCTGCTGGTGATCAACAAGATCGATCTCGCGCCCCACGTGGGCGCCTCGCTGGAGGTGATGGATCGTGACGCGCGCCGGATGCGCGGCGAGCATCCGTTCGTGTTCACCAACATCCGCGCGGGCGAGGGCGTGCAGCAGATCGTCGATTTCATCGTGGCGCGGGGCATGCTGGCCTGAGCCGGCCAGCGGGGCGGGACCGCATTCGGGAGGGCAAGCCGTGGACTGGTTGCTGAAGGTGCATATCACCAGCGCGATGCTATCGCTGGGTGGTTTCGTCACGCGCGGGGTGTGGATGCTCCGCGGTTCGTCGCGGCTGCGTGCGCCGCTGACGCGCGTGCTGCCGCATGTGATCGATACCGTGCTGCTGCTCAGCGGCCTGTGGCTGGCGTTTCGTCTGCGTCTTTCGCCGATGCAGCACGTCTGGTTCTCCGCCAAGTTGACCGCGGTCGTGGTCTACATCGGATTAGGCGTGGTCGCGCTGCGCCGCGGCCGTACGAAGACCGTGCGCGCCACGGCGTGGATTGCCGCGCTGGCGGTGTTTTTCTATATCGCGAGCGTGGCGTTGACCCATCGGCCCATGCCGCTGATGCCCGGATAGGAGGCAGGATGAATTCGCAGCAGATTGACCTGGCCGCGCGCGGCGAGCAGACCGAACACAGCTACCTGCTCGGCCGGCTGCGCGGTCTTGTTCGCGGCCAGCAGACCGAAATTCTGGCCTATGACGACCCTCGCATCCTGCTTGACGCGCTGACGCTGGAGCTGCGCAACGGCATCTATTGGGATGTGGTGGAAGCGGGGCCGCCCGTCTGGCGCGTGCGCGTGCGCCGCCGCGAGGACGTGGCCGCCAGCGATCTCGTCGACCTGCTGACCCGCGATCACGTGCGGGTGGATCATCTGTTCGCCACCGCCCTGCATCGCAGCAACGCGGGCGACATGGACACCGCGCTGGCGCACTTTCGCGTCTACGCGGCCTGCCTGCGGCGCCACGTCGAGGCGGAGAACGACCTCGTGGTGCCGGTGCTGTCGCTGCCGCGATCCGCGCGTGGCGACGACCCCACCTCCATCATGTTGCGCGAGCATGAGGAAATCATCGAACACACGGTCATGATCGAGGAGATGCTGGACGAGGGCATGGACGATGCCGGCATGCTCGCGCCCTTCTTCGCCATCATTTCGGGCCAGCTGGCCAAGCATGAGTGGCGCGAGGAGAACAATCTGTTTCCGCACTGGATGCGCGCGTTGCGGCACGAACCGGCGATCGCCGACGAGTTGTTCCCGCGGGTTCAGGGCCTGGTGCGGGCCGGCGACGAAGCCGCGGCGACGCTCGGCATCGAATAACGCGGTCGGGTAGCGGTTCTATTCGGGCTGGTTGCGCATGTGATCCGCGGTGCGATACAGGGCTTCGCGGAGCGCGGCGACGAACGCGTCCTCCAGATCCCGTTCGGCAAGCGCGCGGTCCATGCACAGCATCCAGGCGTCGCGCTCGCGGTCGCCGATGGCGAAGGGCAGGTGACGCCTGCGCAGCATGGGGTGGCCGTATTCCTGCGTGTACAGCGGCGGGCCGCCGAGCCAGCCGGAGAGGAACTTGAACAGCTTGTCCTCGGATCCCGCGAGCGAGGCGGGATGCAACGCGCGGATCCCTTTCGCCTCCGGCAGCGTGTCCATGAGGGTATAGAAACGATGCACCAAGCTGCGCAGGCCGGCCTCGCCGCCGAGGCGTTCGTAGGGGGAGACCACGGGGAGCGTGGGTTGGGACATGGAAATTCCGGGGGTGCGTGGATGACCATTCAATGATTTGCATGCGCCGCGCAAGCTTTCCAGATACAATTGCGGGCCCTTGAGATAACCGTAACATATATGACCCGCTCAATACGCAACATCGCCATCATCGCCCACGTCGACCACGGCAAGACCACGCTGGTGGACAAGCTGCTGCAGCAGTCCGGCACTTTCGACGCGCGCGCGGAGGTCGTGGAGCGGGTCATGGACTCGAACGCGCTGGAAAAGGAGCGCGGCATCACCATCCTGGCCAAGAACACCGCCATCGACTGGCAGGGCTACCACATCAATATCGTCGACACCCCCGGCCATGCCGACTTCGGCGGCGAGGTCGAGCGTGTGATGTCGATGGTGGATTCGGTGTTGCTGCTGGTGGACGCGGTGGACGGCCCGATGCCGCAGACGCGTTTCGTCACGCAAAAGGCGCTGGCCCAGGGCCTGCGTCCGATCGTGGTCGTCAACAAGGTCGACCGTCCCGGCGCGCGCCCCGATTGGGTGGTTGACCAGACCTTCGACCTGTTCGACCGCCTCGGCGCGACCGACGAGCAGCTGGACTTTCGGGTGATCTATGCCTCGGCACTGAACGGTTATGCCGGCACCGACTCGGACGTGCGCGAAGGCAACATGGACCCGCTGTTCCAGGCGATCGTAGAGCACGTGCAGCCGCCCGAGGTCGATCCAGAGGGGCCGCTGCAGCTACAGGTCAGCTCGCTCGATTACAACAGTTATGTCGGCGTCATCGGCATTGGCCGCATCACCCGCGGCCGCATCAAGACCAATACCCAGGTCGCCGTGATCGACCGCGACGGCAACCGCCGCAATGGACGCGTGCTGCAGGTGCTGGGTTTCCACGGTCTGGAGCGCGTGGAGGTGCCGGAGGCCGAAGCCGGCGACATCATCGCCTTCACCGGCCTCGACCCGCTGAATATTTCGGATACCCTGTGCTCGCCCCAGCAACCGGAGGCGCTGCCACCGCTAACCGTGGACGAGCCGACCGTCAGCATGACCTTCCAGGTCAATACCTCGCCTTTCGCCGGGCGCGACGGCAAGTACGTCACCAGCCGCCAGATTCGCGAACGACTCGAGCGTGAACTGGTGCACAACGTCGCCCTGCGCGTCGAGGAGACCGACGATCCCGACAAGTTCAAGGTGTCCGGGCGCGGCGAACTGCACCTGTCGGTGCTGATCGAGAACATGCGCCGCGAGGGCTACGAGCTCGGCGTGTCGCGCCCTGAGGTGATCGTGCGCGAGGTCGATGGCGTGCGCGAGGAGCCCTACGAACAGCTGACCGTGGATGTCGAGGAAGACCACCAGGGCGCGGTCATGCAGAAGCTCGGCGAGCGCGGCGGCGAACTCAAGGACATGATTCCGGACGGGCAGGGGCGCGTGCGCCTGGACTACATCATCCCCGCGCGAGGGCTGATCGGGTTCCGCACGGAGTTTCTGACCGCAACGCAGGGCACCGGTCTGCTATATAACGTGTTCGACCACTATGGCGCACTCAAGCGCGGGGAGTTCGGCCAGCGTAACAACGGGGTCCTGATCGCCAATGGCGCCGGCAAGGCGCTGGGATATGCGTTGTTCAACCTGCAGGAACGCGGCCGCCTGTTCATCGGGCCGGGAGAGGAAGTCTACGAAGGCATGATCGTGGGCATTCATTCCCGCGACAACGACCTCGTGGTCAACCCGCTCAAGGCCAAGCAGTTGACCAATATCCGCGCCGCGGGCTCGGACGAGAACATCCTGCTGACACCGCCGATCAGGATGTCGCTGGAGCAGGCGCTGGAGTTCATCGACGACGACGAACTGGTCGAGGTAACACCGCATCATATCCGTTTGCGCAAGAAGTTCCTGCTGGAGCATGAACGCAAACGGTCGGCACGGGCGACGGCCTGATCAGCATCTGATCCGGCCTCCCCGTAGTCCCTGTGAGGTTTGCGGGAGGTGATCGCATGTCGCAAGCAGTACCGTTGAAGCGCCCCGCTGCGGGCGTCCCCGATGACGTGGCGCTGCAGCGACCGCGGATACTGATCGTCGACGATTCGCCGACGATGTGTCTTGCGATGAGCCGCCTGCTGGCGGGCGACTTCGAAGTGGTCGAGGCCAACGACGGCGACGCCGCCTGGGACATCATCAGCAGCGATGCCAGCATCCAGGTGGTCTTTACCGATCTCATGATGCCGTCGCTGAACGGCTTCCAGCTGCTGCGGCTGATCCGCGAGTCGGTGCATCCGCGCATCAATCAGCTGCCGGTGGTCATCATCACCGGTCACAGCGATGACGAACGCATGCAGCACCGCGCCATGCACCTCGGCGCCACCGATTTCATCACCAAGCCCTTCGATTCCCTGCAATTGCGAGCGCGCGCGCGCTCGTACGTCCACCTGGACCAGACGACCCGCAAGCTGCAGCGCGCGACCAAGGCGCTGGAGTTGGAGTCGACCATCGACCCGCTGACCGGGCTGGCCAACCGCCAGTATCTGATGAAGCATGGTCCCGAACTGCTGTCATTCGCGATCCGGCACGCGACGGCGATTTCACTGCTGCGGATCAATATCGATCGTTTCGACGTGCTCGAGCGCAAGAAGGGCGAGGGCGTGGCCGAGAAGGTCATGGTCAACATCTCGCGGATCATCGCTTCATGTGTGCGCAGCGAGGATACAGTTGCCCGCATCGGGCGAGCCGATTTTGCCGTGCTCATGTTGGGCGCTGGTGCGGCTTCGGCGCGTGGCACCGCCGAGAAAATACACCAGATCATGCGCAAGACGGGCTACCGAAGCGGGCAGACGCGTTTCCGCATGACGGTCAGCGAGGGGCTGGTGACGCCGGCGCTCACGGAATCGCTGCAGTTCGAGGAGGTGCTCAAGGTTGCTGAATCGCGCCTGATGCGTGGAATGCGGGAAGGTGGCGACCAGTTGATCTTCGAGGCGGAGGCCGATCAGGGGCCGATGATGCTGCCGCAGGAAGAGTCGCTAACCCTGGACGAGGCGCTTGTGCTGGTACGCGCTGGCGAAACGGCGAAGGTCGGCACGCAGCTCAAGCGTCTGATGATCCGCTTGTATCCCTTGCTCGTTTTTGGTAACAGGCAGCTCGATCTCGGGCTGGACGACGGCTTGTCGCGGATGCGAGAGCGCCTGAAATCTTTCTGATTTCAATATCCTGTCATATCGAGCGTGTCGCGCTTGAAGCGTGTGGCACGGCTTTGCCTTGTCCTTATATCAGAAAACTATAATATTCCCATATCAGAGAATAATATGAACTGATAGGTCTTATCATAAACTTTGATTTTGATCGCAAAGATTATTGGGATATAAAAGCGACCACGGTGAAGGCGAAACACTACTAACACGTTGCCAGGAGCGAAAAGGTTCCCGGTAATCGATAACCAAAAGTCAGGAGCGACGCAGGGACGCGCAGGTCGGTTTCAAGCCGCTGTCGCTTCCCCGGCATAGAGACCCATGATTACAGGTTTCGATCAATACAGGTGGATGAAACTCGGCGGCGCGGTATTTATCGTGTTGCTGTTTTCCGTACTTGTGAAGCCTGCGCTTGCCTCCCTGGCTGCAATCGCCCAGAACAATGCCCCGCCCTCCACGCACGCGCATGCCACGGTTTTGCGTCGCGACCGGGTGACCTCTCATGGAGAGCACACCCGTGCCAGCGTGGTAGACCGGGCGGTCATGGAGGATAGCCGGGGCGTGTTCGAATTTACCGAGCCCAGGCATGCGTTCGATGTGGTGGGTTTCGGCTTCCTCTGTTTTGCCCTTCTTATCCTGCTCGCTGCACTGCTCAACGCGGCTGTAGGGCGTAGCCTACGCGATCCGCTAGAAGGCGGTTTGCAGCGCAAGCACTCGGCAGTATACCTGGCGACCCTCCGCCTCCGTATTTAGCACCCCTTCTCTAGACGCCCAGCCGACGCGACAACCGTGTCGGTTCGATGGCGTCTGTCCGTAGTTCCGAAATCCCGTTTCCGATTGGAAGTTTTTGAAGCAAGAGCTGCTGCCTAGGGGTCGCAGCCCGCCCGCCCTCGCTCGGAACGGGCCTCGCAGAGGTCGGGTCCTGAGGTGTATTCGAAGAATCGGTGGTCCGTCGCCGGTGATTGTGCTTGAACGTGTGACTTTGTTCATTTTGGGAGGAGAGTATGAATCGAAAGCAATTTTCAGCTGGCAAGCTGGTCACGGCCCTCGTGGTCGGTGGCGCTGCGATGGTCGGCGCGCAGGAAGCGCATGCCGTGCCCGCATTTGCTCGGCAGCTCGGCGTGTCTTGTGCGGCGTGCCACACCGTTGAGCCGCAGCTGACCTCGTTTGGCCGACAGTTCAAATCGCTGGCCTATACCTTCAATTCCGGTAGCAACAACACCATCGGGTATGAGCAGGACAATCAGAAGCGTCTTGCGATCGACAAAATTCCGCCGATTGCACTGATGCTCGTGGCCGACCAGGTGCAGGAGAGCAAGCAGGCGCCTGCGGGATACAACAGTACTGCGACGGCCTATACTACGGGTGCGGCAGTCTCCAATCCCGCAACCGAATTTCCCGTGCAGTACAGCCTGTTCTATGCGGGCCGCGCGGGTACGGACCTCGGTGTTTTCTCGCAGTTGACCTACGATCCGACCGCCGATCACATCACTATCGACAACACCGACGTGCGTTATGCGAAGGAGTCGCAGGTGGGTGGCGGTAACCTGGTCTGGGGTCTCGACGTGAACAATGCGCCGGGTGTGGGTGATCTCTGGCAGAGCACCCCGATCTGGGGTTATCCCTTCACCGGTCCGAACGCCGGTCAGGGCGGCCCGAATGACGGTACGCTGCTGGGTCAGGTGGTGTTGCAGCAGACTTCCGCCGGTGCCGGTGCGTATGTCTGGTACAACAATACCTGGTACGCGCAGGTTATGGCCTATCGGGCTATGATCCCGGGCGATCAGACCAACTCCGGTGGTCTGGCGGGTGTCGCACCATATTGGCGACTGGCTTACTCCCACGAGGGTGGCGTCAATTCCTGGGAAATCGGCACCTTTGGTATCGATGCCAAGATGTACCAGAACGGCAATACCGGGCCTGAGAACCACTACGTGGATACGGCGCTCGACGGTCAGTACGAGCACGTGGCTACGAATTACAGCTATACGTTCCACGCGTCCTATATCCACGAAAACATGACCATCCCGGGTGCGCCGAACACCAAGGCTGACGTCAACGACTTCCAGGTCAATGGCGAATACTACTGGCACCGAAAATACGGCGTGCTGGCTCAGTACTTCACCCATACCGGCAAGAAGAACGCCGCTGTTTGGGGTGGCGGTGACCAGTACGGCGTTGCGCAGTCCGACGGCGTGTCCGCCAACGGCAAGCCGAACACCAACGGCTATGTCCTGCAGTTCAACTATGTGCCGTGGATCAACACCAAGTTCGGTGTGCAGTACGTTGCCTACACCAAGTTCGATGGCGCGTCATCGAACTACGATGGTCTGGGCCGCAATGCCTCCGACAACAACACCTTGTCGTTCTTCACCTGGATCATGATGTGATGTGAAAAACCTTCTGCCGCGGGCGGTCCTGTCTGCGGCAGAAGGGCTTTGAAAATGATTAATTCCGGCCCGAGAAAGCCGTTTTTCTAAAACCCGTGTTTAATCTTGGAGAGATCGATAATGGCTCAGTCAAGCACACCCGGGGTTGCACCGAAGGGTGGTGGTCATGTGCTCATCGCGCTGATCATCTTCGCCATTTTGTTCGTCGCAGGATGGTATTGGACCCGTACGACGCAGCCGACGTCCCAAGGCAAGGTTCTGGCCGACGGATATCACCACTACATCATCGACGAACACAATTTCTATTACGAGCCTGGGCATTTGACCTGGCATGTGGGCGAAAAGGTCGAGCTGACGCTGATGAACGTCAATCACGGGCAGCCCGGTCAGAACCATCAGTGGAATATGGGGCGTGACCTCCGTACTAGTGCGACGGGCTTCAAGCAGCATCGCGAACCCGATGGCTGGAAGACAGGCTTTTTCGCGGGTGTCACGATTCATACAAAATCAGGTGATGAAAAAATCCAGAAGGATTTTTCCGTGAGCCTTACGCCTGGCCAGCATTTCACTTTCCGGTTTACCGTCCCGGACAAGCCGGGCAAGTGGACTTACGGTTGCTTCCTGCAGAACGGGCAGCATTTCCTCGACGGCATGCAAGGAACAGTCGACGTCGTTGCCGCCACCGCAGGTTGAGCCGCGCCTGAAAACAACAACGCAATACAGGAGCGGGCCTTCGAGCCTTGACTGAGGTATTCAGCGCATGAAAAGAAATCTTTGGAGAGACTTCATCAATGTGGTGATCATCTGGGCGATCTTGATCCCGATCGCGCAGACGTTCGTCTTCTGGTCGATCGACCATCTGTGGCCTGCCGTGGGCAGCCTGCAGGGCGAGATCACTAAGGATGCTCTTACCTTCAT
Organism: Acidihalobacter prosperus; assembly: GCF_000754095.2. NCBI lineage: Bacteria > Pseudomonadati > Pseudomonadota > Gammaproteobacteria > Chromatiales > Ectothiorhodospiraceae > Acidihalobacter > Acidihalobacter prosperus. Next base: position 242,543 of record NZ_JQSG02000003.1, on the reverse strand, counting down.
TTACCACGTGACGGTGATGGTGTTCATTCTGGTCACCGTGCCGTTCGTGTATGCGGCCATCGTTCATCGGGTGCCCTTGGACGATAAGCAAAGCGCGCAGATCCATACCCACGCATTCAGCCCCTTCACGTTCGTGTGGCTTGGCGTGTCGATCATGATCAACACGGTTGTTTTCGTGTATCCGGGCATGGTTGGCCTCGAGCAGCTCTGGAATATATCTGCCGACGCCAAGGATCCGCTGGTGGTGGATGTGACTGGGCAACAGTGGCAGTGGTCGTTCAGCTACCCCAAGCAAGGCATTATGAATTCGCCTGTTTTGGAAGTGCCGGTCGATCAGCCGATCAAATTCATCGTCAAATCCGATGACGTCATGCATTCCTTCTGGGTGCCGATCTGGGGCATTAAACAAGCCCTGGTGCCAGGCATGACCCGTTCGATCGTCATCACACCCACCGAGGAGGTGACCACTGACCAGAATCCGCTCGCACGCGTGCAGTGCAGCTGGGATTGCGGTCTCGGTCATGCGCAGATGCGGGCCGTGGTGAAGGTGGTTTCAGACAAGGAATTCAAGGCCTGGGTTGCCAGCCAGAGTTTCTAGTCGCGCTCCTTTCAAGAATGCTCAGTCATGACAAGAGGTAAATGAAATGTCATCGGTTATTTCAACAAATCAGGATAGGGCCGAGAGCCCGCGGGGGATTACCTTCGCGGACTGGTGGCCGCTCGCAAGAGGCGTGCTGTGGGCCGGAATCGGATATCTGATCGGTACACTGCTCGTTGCATTTATCGAATTTTCCCTCAATGGGCGCGGGCATGGCTCGCTGGCATCACCGAGAGAACTGACCGTAGGCTATATTTTTGGTCTGATCGGTTGGTTCATGGGTATCGGCGTCTGGGAAGGTTGGGTCAAACCATCCTTCGGTGGTGAGGAAACCTGGATCAATAAAGGAGTGGGGCGTTACTTCCGCTTCGGTACCGAAGCTAAGGCCACTGCAACCCGCTACACGATCTTCGCGATCGCCACTTTTTTTATCGCCGGCATGCTGGCAATGGCGATCCGCATCGACCTGCTGTCGCCGCATGGCATGTTTTTCGCCAATAAGGAACAGTACAACGAGGCCTTCAGCATTCATGGCACGTTGATGCTGCTGGCGGTGGCTGCGCTGGCAATTCTCGGTGGTATCGGTAATTTCATGCTGCCGCCGATGATCGGTGCGCGTCAGGTGGTGTATCCGAAGTTGATGGGTATCAGCTCCTGGTTCGTGCCGCCTGCGGTGATCGCCGTGGCGATGAGTCCGATGGTGGGTGGTTATGAGTCTGGCTGGATGGGTTTCCCGCCTCTCTCCACTCTGGGTGGCACCGGTATTATTTTCTACTTCATGGGTGGCGCCACGCTGCTGCTGTCGTCGTGGGCAGGCGCGATCAATTTCGTCGCCACGATGGTGTTCATGCGCGCCAAGGGCATGACGCTGTCACGCGTGCCGATGTTCGTCTATGGCATTGCCTCGGCTTCGGTGCTGCTGATCATCTTCGTGCCCTATACGGCGAGTGCCTTCCTGTTCAATCTGTTCGACATGGTGGTCGGCACGCAGTTCTATGCCCTCAAGGGTGGTTTGACGCTGGCCTACCAGGATATGTTCTGGTGGTTGTTCCATCCCGAGGTGTATGTGTTCGTGCTGCCGGCCTGGGCGTTGTGGCTGGAGATCATCGTGGTGTTCTCGCGCCGCAGTCTTTTTGGTCGTGGCTGGGCCGCTGCCGGTTTCGTAGGCATCGTGGCCATTTCCGGCGCCGTCGGCGTGCATCACTTCTTCACTCAGGTGGGTGACGTCCGTCTGCCGATCATCATGGGTTTGACCGAAATGGTGTCGGTGCCGACAGGCTTCTTCTATCTGGCCGCGATCGGCACACTCTGGGGTGGCCGCATCCGTTTGACCTCACCGATGCTGCTCGTGCTGATGTCGATGGTGAACTTCCTGATCGGCGGTCTGACCGGCGTGTTCAATTCCGACGTGCCTGCCAACCTGCAGATCCACAATACGTTCTTCGTCATCGGGCATTTCCACTACACCATTCTCGGCGGCATGCTGTTCACCTGGATTGCCGCGCTTTACTACTACTTCCCCAAGGTCACGGGGCGGATGGTGAATGAGTTCTGGGCGAAGTTTCACGCCTGGTGGTTCTTCATTTTCTTCAACTTCACTTTCTTCGGCATGTATATCGTGGGCATCGACGGCATGAACCGCCGTATCGCGACCTACCTGCCGTACCTGCAGCCGATGAACGAGTGGATCTCGATCAACGCGTTCCTGCTGGGCGCCGGCTTCCTGATTCCGTTGGTCAATCTGGTGTACAGCTACTACCGTGGCCCGATCGCGAGCACCAACCCGTGGGGTGGCAAGACTCTGGAGTGGCAGATGCCGTCGCCGCCGCCGTACGAGAATTTCCCGTTCGGCAAGGACCCCGTCGTGGTTGCGGATTTCTACAACTACGAAGAGAACGCGCCCGATCCGGTGATCTGGGTGGAGTCCAAGCAGAGCACCTAGTGTGCTCTGCGGATCGCGACATGATCTCTACAAGCTGAGGAATCAATGTAATGGAACTCGACGAATCGAAAGCCTATGTCAACGGCATCCTCGATCCCGCGCCGATGCGGGCAAAACGCGGCGCATTCGGATTGATCCTGCTGTCATCGACAATATTTTTCATTCCGCTGTTTGCGGCCCGTTTCCTGTGGGCATATGCCGACAAGCCCGCCGGAATCAATTATGTCCTGTGGACCGTGCTGACACTGATCATGATCGCCAGCCTGTTTCCGACCTCGTCGGCGGTCAAAGCCGCCTATCAGGGGGAAAACGGTGCAATCGCGCGCAATCTTTCGATTGCGCTGGCGATGATCACGTTGGTGGCCATTGGCGTGATCTACGACTGGTTCAGCAGCCCGATCCCCGTGGGTAGCCGATACGGTGAAAATCTGTACACCGACACGGTTGCATTCCTGCTGATGATGAGTCTTGCGCACTTCGCCTTCATGGCGTACGTGTCGGCGAGCTCGAAGGGCAAGATCCGGGCGGAACAGGCCTGGAAGGTGCACAACGCCGTCGATTTCTGGCGTCTGCTCGTTGTCATGTGGGTTCTGTTCTACGTGATTTATTTCATTATCTGAGCGCGAGGAGGAAAACTGATGGATATTCCAGCGCATTCGCATGCATTGCCTCACGTACATATCCCTGCGCTGCACTTTATTGTGCCGCACACGGTCGATCTGCCCGCCTGGTGGTGGACCGGTACGTTCATTCTGGTGCCTTGGACTTGTTTCGTCGTCTTTCTGATGTGGTTCTACAGAAATGCCCGTAAGGAAGAAGAGGCGCGCATCCGCAATATCGAGGATGTGCTGAGTTAACACCTGCAACCCGGTGTCGGGGATTCCGACACCGGGTTGTCATCCGGGTATTTTTTAAACGCATAACACAAGCATTCATGGACATTGCGATGGAACAGCGATACCGCGAAACAATGAGAGACTCGATGCGCTGGACGCGTCGGCTCGCCATTGTCGCGCTGGCGTTGACCTTCGTGATGATCGTGCTCGGCTCCTATGTGCGTCTGTCAAAGGCGGGGTTGAGCTGCCCAAGTTGGCCGCTGTGCTATGGGCACGTGCTGCCGCCTGGCGCGCCACCCGTTGCAGCCGCGGTGCCGCAGGCGCCCGCCGCCGTGATGGACACCACGGCGCGCGAATGGAAGGAAATGTTGCATCGCTATGTGGCCGGCACGCTGGGCATGGTCATTTTTGCGATGCTGCTAGTAGCGCTGCGTAACCGCAGGCAGGCCGAGCAACCGCTGAAACTCGTTGTATTCGTGGCGCTGTGGGTCGTGGTGCAGGCACTGCTGGGGATGGTGACTGTGACGATGCTACTCGACCCGCTGATCGTGACTGGTCATTTGATCGGCGGCATGGTGATGCTGGCCACGTTATGGTGGCTGGTTTTCAGAAGCAGCCGTCTGCTGCAATTGAATCGGGCCGATCAACAAAAAATAGCCACCCTGACCGGCCTGCGGTTGTGGGCCGGGCTGGCGCTGCTGGTCGTGGCCGCACAGATATTTCTGGGTGCCTGGACCAGTACCAATTACGCTGCATGGGCGTGCTACGGATTCCCGACGTGTAACGGTCAATGGTGGCCGGCGGGTATGGATTTCGATAAGGCATTCGTTTTCTGGCACCGGCTGGGTGTCGATTATCAGGGTGGCATTCTCGACGGCGGTGCTCGCGTCGCCATACAGGTCGTGCACAGGATCGGCGCAATGGTGACCACGATCGTGGCGGGCGGGCTGGGTTTGTTCCTGCTGACGCGCGCACGTATCCGCAAGCTACGTCTGCTTGGTGGGTTGCTGCTTGCGGCGTTGGGACTACAGCTCACGCTGGGAATATCGATGGTGAGCCTCGGTTTGCCGTTCTACGTGGAATGGGCGCACACACCCGGCGCGGCCTTGCTGCTTTCGGCAGTTCTGGCCGTGAATTTTCTGTTGTGGTCGTTCCGGAACGTCAATGCGTACGAACGGATCGGGTCGGCGGCGGTACGTCCGGTTTAGGCACGTGCCGGTCACACTAAAACAGTACATCTCGAGGAGAGTCGAATATGCGTCAAGATGAGGAGCGCAGTCTGGCCGGCGAAGCCGATCTGCCCATTGCCGACGTCGGCGCGCCCGGTGTCGCGGAGTGGCGTTGGGCGAGCATCTGGCGCCAGATTCAGGCCTATTACGCATTGACGAAGCCGCGCGTGGTGGCGCTGATCCTGTTTACCGCCATCGTGGGCATGCTGTTGGCGACGCCGGGCATCATCGCAATCGGTACTCTGCTTCTCGGCACGATCGGAATCGGTCTGGGTGCGGCCTCCGCGGCGGCCGTCAATCACGTGATCGACCAGCATATGGACGCGAAAATGTCGCGTACGGCCTGGCGTCCGATCGCGACCGGCGGGCTGGGTACCTTCCAGGGGCTGGGTTTCGCCGCGCTGCTCGCGGTATTGTCGATGATCGTGCTGGTCGAGTGGGTGAATGTCGAGACGGCCGTGCTGACGCTGTCTGCGATGATCGGCTACGCCATCATATACACCGGGTTTCTGAAGCGGACGACACCCCAGAATATCGTCTGGGGCGGTGCAGCCGGCGCGGTGCCTCCCGTGCTGGGCTGGTGCGCCGTGACGGGACACGTCAGCTACGAATCCATCGTGCTGTTTTCGATCATTTTCTTCTGGACGCCACCGCATTTCTGGGCGCTCGCCCTGCATTACAAGGACGATTACGCGAAGGCGAAAATACCGATGCTGCCTGTGACGCACGGTGAGGCGCACACACGTACGCAGATTCTGGTGTACACCGTGATTCTTGTGCTGGTGACGATCCTGCCTTTCGCGATGGGGAATGCTGGTTGGGTATACCTGGTCGGCGCCTCCGTCTTCAATGCCGGCTTTCTCGGTTATGCCATTAAGCTCAAATTCAGGCGCAAGGAGAATACTGCAATCAGGATGTTTGCGTACTCGATCGTGTACCTGATGGGGATATTCAGCGCACTGCTTATTGATCACTATCTGACGATACTGCGCGGCGTGCTGGCCTGAAGCATAAGCCTAACGGGAGATTGAAAGATGTCGAGACATCTGCATCGGCAGGATGGTACGAACTCGATGGACGGGAGGCAGGTGCTGTTGATCAGTGCCGTGTGGGCGGTGATTTTGCTCGGGGGGTTGTATCTGTTTATTGAATTTGTATTTTGGCGCTGATTAGAAAAAATGAATTTATCTACGAAGCATGTGGTTTGAAGTGAGATATGTCATGCCCGATGACAGAGGCGGCCACTAGGGCGTGTTTGCAACGGGTCGTGGCGATGGCTGTGCAGCGATTGATGCACAATTTTTGTCTGAGGAGGAAAGCATGAAAAAGGAGCAATTCATGAAGAATCGCATCGTCAAGGCGATCGCAGGTGCGGCCGGTGTGAGCGCCCTGCTGGCAATGGGTATGGCCCACGCCGGCGTGACCACGGTGGGCAAGCCCGAAGTCATCAAGCTGATGAAGGAAGACAGCGGCAAGGTTACCGGCAAGAACGAGGTCACCTATTCGGGCGCCACCCCGCATACCGTGGTCGAGCAGGTGCTGCCGGGCTATCCCTTCCCTTCGTTCGAGGTCGACAAGCAGACCAACCCGACCCTGACCTACGACGCGGGCGTGAAGAAGGTGACGATCACCGTGATCAATACCAACGGCGGTGCCGAGCACAGCTTCATGATCACCAAGAAGGGCCCCCCGTTCTCCGCGATGCCTAACCCGGACTCGCTGCATGCGATGGCGGTGGTGCCCGAACTTTCCGCCGCGGGTGGCGGTCAGTTCCAGACCGATACGGTTGACTGGACGCCGCCGGGTCCGGGGACCTATTGGTACCTGTGCAAGACGCCTGGCCATGCCTCGACCGGCATGTACGGCAAGATCGTCGTCAAGTAAGACTCAAGTGGCTTCGGCCTGACGAGTGATCAGCAAGGGCGCCGCGGATATTACTGCCCGCGGCGCCTACGCTGATACGGCAGCCTGTTTGCGGGTCTTGCCGCTCGGATCAACGCAGCGAATGGAGTGTGTGTCATGACACCATTGGATATTGCCGGATTGATCGTGGGTGCAGCCATTATCGTGGTTGTGAAATTGATGGCCACGGGCGTCACCATGGTCGCGACCTGGGTTCAGCGTACCGAAGATGAGATGCGTGTGAAGCAGGAGAAGATATTCGCTTCACGCGGACAATAAATCGCGATGCAGCAAGGATGTGCGGACGCGTGTACGTGCCCGGTCGGTGACGTTTGAACTGAGGCACTGCCTGCATGTATCAGGGCGGGTAGTGCCTTGCTTTTTTATCTGGTTTTACGGCGGCGCGTCAACGCTGGGTAATTTGTTCCAGATATTGCTGCAGTACAGCTGGCTTGAGCTCTCCGCGATATATTTTCACGATGTTGCCGTGTGAATTGTAGAATACGGTGGTCGGGTAGCCGAGCACGCCGTAAAACTGGCTCAGTTTCGTATTTGTGTCGAGCAGTACTAGTGGCAGCGGAAGCGCATATTTTTTGGCGAATGCGTCAACGTTGTTATAGGCATTGCCTTGCTCCGCGAAATAGAATCGAATGCCCGGGTGGCTCTGGCGGGCCTTGATGAGCAGCGGCAGCTCCGCACGACAGGGTGGACACCACGTGGCCCACAGATTCAATACCAACGGTTTTCCCTGCAGATGATCGAGCGCAACGTGATCGCCGCCCAACGAGGGCAGGACGAGCTGAGGCAAAGCGCTGGGTGCAGGATGTTCGCTGTTGTAGTACCAGAATGCTGCGGCGAGTAGGAGTAGCAGGCCACTGGGCGCCAGGATCGAATAAAGTCGTTTGCGGGACGGTGTCGTGTTCGACATGCGGTAGACTCCGTGGGGCGATGGGTCAGCGGCGCAGCAGGCGCTGGTGAGTGGATGACGCGGACAGGCGATGCGGCGATTCGGTTTGCGTCGTGCAGCGGGAGGTTACGTGATGGGGTCGGAGCAGTTCAAGCGCTACAAAACACCGATCAGCGGTTTGATGCTCGGAGGCGTGATCGGACTGATTGTGGCCGTAGCCCTTGGCAGTGTGCTGCCCTGGCGCCCGCCCCCGAAAAAACCCGATTTTGCGGCAGCGGGCGATGCGCCGAAGACGATGTTTCATGCGCCGAGTTTCAATGGGTTCGTGAACCAGCAAGGGCAGCCGGTGGATTCAAGCGCCTTCAAAGGCAAGGTGCTGCTGGTGACCTTCATGTATCCGTACTGCACGCGCGTGTGTCCGACCCTGGCGTCGCGCATGGTTAACCTGGAAACCCTGTTGCGGCAGCGCGGCCTGCAGGATCGCGTGCAACTGCTTAGCTTCAATGTGGATCCTGAGGGTGCCGCCCCCCGCGAAATGAGTCGTTTTATGCGCCAGTACGGCGCGGATCCAAATTCCGCTCTGTGGCAATTTCTGACCGCGCCGGCCGCCTTGACCGCGCGAGTCCTCAAGCGGGGCTTCCACGCGGATTATCGAAAGATCGCGACCGATCAGCTAGAGCAGGTATTTGCGCAGCAGCGAAAGGACGGTACGTATCACTATGTGCCGTCGATGCGTAATCCCCTGGCCGACGAGTCACACCCCGATTACGCGATCATCCATAACAGCTCGGCGATCATCGTAGGCGTCGACGGTGTAGTGCGATACGTGCTTGGCGATGCAAACACGGTTTCGGATGCGGTCATGCTGAATGACATCATTCGCGTGTTGCGGAAGGAGGGGCGGGCATGAGCACGAACATCAAGCAGGAGGATTTCAACCAGCGCTCATACTTCTGGTTCAGCGTTTCGGTTGGTGTTTTTGTGGGTTTGGTGTTCGGTTTTGCAATTTCGAGCATCGTCAGTACGGTCAGGCTGCACGAAGCGCGAAGTCATATCGATACGCGTGCGGCAACCGACATGATGAAATCGCAGGTCGAGCGCGGTCGCTTCGGGAAAGCGCCTCGATTCACCGACCTGATCGATCAGAATGGCGCAAAGGTGGCGTCCACGCGATTCAAGGGCAAGGTGCAGATCGTAAGCTTCATCGCGCCGTATGGCGTGCATAGCAGCCCCGTGCTGGTCAGCCACCTGATGAATCTGTATCAGGAGCTCAAACAGAGCGGGCTGCTGGGGAGCAAGGTGGTATTCGTATCCTACAACCTCGATCCGACACATGCCGGGCCGCCGGAAATGTCGCGCTTCATGCAGGCGATTGCCGGCCTGGGGCCGGCGGATGCGTCGAATTGGGCATTTCTTACCGGTAGCGAGTCGAGTATCGGCGCGGTCGTTGCCGGGCGCTATGCCGTCCAGTACCGCCCGCTGGATGCGGCCGCCTACCGCGCGTACGCGCGACGCATGCAACAGCGTGGGCAATATGATTATGCCGAGGCGGTCAATCCGCTGACGCAAAACGCGCCACCCCATCCGCACATCGTCGATCATGACGAATTGGTGTTGGTCGCGCCCGATGGCGATATCCGCGTCAAGATCAAGCAGGCAAGCGCATACCCGGACGACCGCATCCTCCAGGATATCGCGGCAATGCTGAAATTGCCCGGCATGGGCAAGCCGGGCTGAAAGCCAGCAGAGCGCGTCCGCAGCGCCGCGGATTCCCGCGGCGCTACTCGCCTGTTCATCCCGCTGAATCCTCGGCGCAGCTTCGATACCGCCGTTACCCCTGTACGCGCCGCCGATCTTCCGGGGCCGTTCGCACGCTAGGGCGAGCTGTTGCCGTCGTCACCTTTCGTCGCTCGACAGGCGCCGCGAGGGTGTGGAGTCCGGCCAGATAGCGAGCGTGTGCGCCGCGAGACATGAAAAGCGTCTCGGTTCTGTGGGGGACGCCGTCGGCGATTATTGGGAATGCTCAACCATGCACGCACGCCGTGCCTTGATGGGCGCTTTCCTGTCGCGATGGTCCCCCTTCGGCGTCCTGCCGAGTGAATGATCCTGATTGACCGATGCCTTCGAACACCCGGAAAAGCGGGCGCGAGAGCGCAACGGCGGCTGACTCGTAATGAAATGAATCACGGCAGGGATGACTCGTTTCGCTCCACCTCGATCGCGCTTCCTAGCCCTGCGTGGCTGCGCATCTCCCGAAATCGGTCAAGTGTGGATGTTTTAATTGATTGTTTAAAAAAGAATAAATTGGGACGATGCTATAAATTTATGCGCAGATAAGAAATCTGGCATGAATCGCGCAACGATTGCTCTGCCCAAGGCTGACATTCAGAGGACAGAGATGACCGTACGCAAAGAAAAGCAGGAGGAACGCCGGGAGTTTCTCAGTTCCAGCGTAAAGCTCGCCGGTGCCGCCACCGTGGGGGCGCTGGGTGTGCCGATGCTGGACGGACTGAACCCGAGTGCGGCCACCGAGGCAGCCTCGAGCGTCGAAATCGACGTCACCAAGGTGCCGCCGGGCGGTCAGGTCACGGTGCCTTGGCAGGGCAAGGCGGTGATGGTGATGAACCGCACGCCGGAAATGCTAGCGACCCTGGAGAAGGTTCAGGCGCAGGGCATTCTCAAGGATCCCGATCTCAAGGTGCCGCAGCAGCCGCCTTACGCCAAGAACATCTATCGCGCACGCATGGAGCAGAAAAACATGCTCGTGCTGGTACGCATCTGTACGCACATGTGCTGTATTCCGCTGTACAAGCCCAAACCCAATTCCGTACGCCCGGGCTGGCTGGGCGGCTTCCACTGCCCGTGCCACGGCTCGATGTACGACCTTTCGGCACGCGTGATCGTGACCTCGCCCGCGCCGCGCAATATGGCCATTCCCGAATACCACTACGAGGACGGTGGCAAGAAGGTCGTGGTGACCAAGATGTATCCCAAGGCGAGGCTGTGCTGATGCGGCGTGCGCGGCAAGCGTGCACGGCGGATCGGTGACGGATCGTAAGGAGCGGACGAGATGGCGAGTGTAAGTGTGAGTACGGGCCCTGACATGGGCACCAAGGTCAAGGCGTTGCGATCGCGTTTCTGGCGCGTCCTCGGGGCGATGTCGATCGTGCTGATCGGCATCCAGTTCATCACCGGCGTATTCCTGCTGATGAGCTATCACCCGGGCGGTGCGGACGGATCGGGCGCCTACAACTCGGTGATGAGCATCATGTACGACGTGCGGTGGGGCTGGCTGGTGCGCTACATCCACACCACCGGCGCCTCGCTGCTGTTCATCATCGTCTACATCCACATGTTCCGTGCGCTGTGGGATCGCACCTACAAGAAGCGCAGCGGCAAGGTTTGGCTTTGGGGCGTCAGTCTGCTGGTGCTGCTCATGGGCGAGGAATTCTTCGGCTATATCCTGCCCTACGGCAACATGTCGCTCTGGGGCGGCATGGTGATCACCAATCTTTTCGGTTCGGTGCCGCTGGTCGGGCACGACCTCGTGACCTGGATTCGCGGCGGCCCGCTGGTCAGCACGCCCACGATCAACCGCTTCATGGCCTTCCATGTCGCCGTTATTCCGATGGCGCTGGTGGCGCTGATCGTCATGCATCTGCAAAACCTTTATTCGCTCAGGATCGAGCAGGAAGCCAGCCGCTCCGCGCAACGTTGAGCGTCCGTCGGCATCGCGCCGGCTCACGGACGGAATCCCAATGATCGAGGTCTAAATCATGGTGTCAGAACAAAAACGTGTGGTGGTGATCGGCAACGGCATGGCCGGCAGCCGCTTCGTGAAGGAACTGCAAAAGCAGGCGCCGGGGGGCTACCAGATCATCGTCTTCGGGGACGAGCCCTACTCCGCATACGATCGTATCCAGCTCAGCCCGCTGCTCGCCAACGAACGCTCCCTGCCCGACATCATGATCGATGACGAGGCCTGGGTCGGCGATGGCGGCAACAAGCTCTACAAGGGACATCGGATCGCGTCGGTGGATCGCGAACGCAAGATCGTGACCTCGGACCAGGGCGTGACCGAAGCCTACGACTACTTGGTGTTCGCGGTGGGTTCCAAGCCCATGGTGCCGCCGATCCCAGGTCGCGAGTTGCCGGAAGTCACGGTGTTCCGCACCATCGACGATGTCGACTACATGCTCGAACGCGCCGGCAAGCACACGCATGTGGTGGTGATCGGCGGTGGCCTGCTGGGTCTGGAAGCCGCCAACGCGCTGCGTGTCCAGGGCGCCGAGGTGGCGGTGGTGCACCTGGCCGATTGGCTGATGGAGCGCCAGCTCGATGCCGGCGGGTCGGCGCTGCTGCAGCGTCGCCTGGAGGATAAGGGCATCGTCTTTCACCTGCCGCGCATGACCGAATCCATCGTCGGCGACGAGCATGTCGAGGCGGTACGCTTCCAGCGCGGCGAGGAGATTCGCGCCGACATGGTGGTCATTTGCGCCGGCATCATCCCCAATGTGGAATTGGCGAAGGCGGCGGGCCTCAAGGTGGATCGCGGCATTGTGGTCAACGATCAGCTCGAAACCAGCGACCCTTCGATTTTCGCCATCGGCGAATGCGTGCAGCACAAGGGCAAGACCTACGGTCTGGTCGATCCCTGCTACGAGCAGGCGCGCGTGCTGGCGCGCTACATGTCGGGCGATATCGAGGCCGGTTACGGCGGCTCGCTACCTTCGACCCAACTCAAGATCACCGGAATCGACCTGTACTCGCAGGGCCAGATCATGGCCGGAGAAGGCATCGACGAGCTGGTCTATGTCGACGAGCGTCGCGGCATCTATAAAAAGGCCTGCATCAAGAACAACCGCGTGGCCGGTTGCATTCTGTACGGCGACGTCTCGCTGTCGCAGTGGTTCAAGGAGCTGATCCGCAACGGCGAGGACATATCGGATCGTCGCGATGTCCTGCTGACTGGCGGCAGCGGTGGCGGCGAGGCCGTCGATATCGTTGGCAATCTGCCGGATACCGCGGAAATCTGTACCTGCAATTCCGTCAGCAAAGGTGAAATCGTCAGCGCAATCAAGATGCACAATCTGTCCTCCGTGGAGGACGTGCGCCTGACCACGCGTGCCGCCTCGTCCTGCGGAACCTGCTCGCGCCAGGTCGACCAGATCCTGTCGATGACCTTGGGCTCGGAATATGGCGAATCGATGCCCAAGCCGCTGAGCATCAATATCGATCTTTTCTCCTATTTTCGCGAAAAGGATCTGTTTTTTTACGCCTTGCTGGGTACGATATTCGCGGCCATCGTGTTTTTCGAGCCGACTTTCTTCAATATTTTCATCGATCAGGACAACTCGACGCCCGCGAATACGCTCAAGTCGCCGGCGGACGTGCGCCCGTTGTTTTTCCTGGGGCCGTTCTACGCGATTCTTCGCTCGATATCGGATAAGCATCTTGGCGTATTCATGATGACGCTGGCCATCGTGGTCATGTTTTTGGTGCCGTTTCTCGACAACAGTCCGGAGGCGAGAGTCAAGCCGCACCCCCTTTTCGACAATACGTACAAGGTGCTGCTGATCTTCATGGTCATCTGTTACATCGTGCTTGGCTGGATCGGCTTCGAGCCGGCGACGCCGGTGCTCGCGATGTGGGGGCGCTGGTTCACCATCGGGTATTTCATATTTTTCGCCGCCATGCCGGTATTGAGCCTGGTGCGACGATGGACGGCGCATAAATACGCGAGCGGACAAGCCTGATCTGGCATCGTGTTTTCGATGTTACGGGTGCGTAATCAAATCGGAGTTGACTGATATGGCAATGAGAATCCGCAAGGTGGCACTGGCGATCCTGACGATGGGGATGCTGGCGTCGATGAATGTGTGCGATGCGGAGGGCGCCACGCCGCTGCGTGCGCCGCATTACACCATGGACAAGGCCACGGTGATTCGTGGCGCCGAATATTTTGGCCAGAACTGCCTGTCCTGTCATAGCGTCAAGTACCTGCGCTACATCAATCTGATGAAGGGCCTGGGCATGACCCAGAAGGAATTGACCGAGTACGTGATGCGGCCTGATGGAGCCAACGTCCATGCTGGCATGATCGTGACCATGACCCACAAGGAGGCCTCCAAGTTTTTTGGCAAGCCGCCGCCCGATTTGTCCCAGATCGAGCGTTATCTGGGGCCGGATTTCATCTACACCTACCTCACCAGCTTCTATCTCGACAACAGCCGGCCAACCGGGTGGAACAATCATGTGTTCCCAAGCGTGGCCATGCCCAATGTTCTGGCGCCCTACGGCGGTCAGTATCTCAAGGACGGCAAGTTGTACCGCAAGGGCAGCATGACCCCAGAGCAATACAAAACCATGGTGTCGGATATCGTGGCCTTCCTGCGCTACGCCAGCGACCCGTCGGTACTTGAACGCCACGATATCGGCCCGTACGTGGTCGGTGGTTTCGGGTTGGCCACGGTGGTGGGTTTCATTATCGCGATTCTCTAGATTGCGGGGCGATTTGCCTGAGCGGAAAACACCCTGCAACCGAACTGAAGAGGAATGGACATGGACGCTGGTCTGACAAATGCCACACCTGGCAGCTCATATAAAAACGGTCTCTGGGCCATCGTGTTCGGCATGCCTCTGGTGCTCGATCTCGGTATCCCCGGCATCGTGAACCTGGTGCTTTTCGCGCTGGTGATGCTGGCCTTGAGCATGACCTACCGCATGGCCGAGCGCGCCGAACGGCGGGCATTGCTGCTGTCGGCCATGAGCGCGGGCTTTTTCGTGACCGCACCGCATTTCAAAACCATGTATCCGCTGACGGCGCCGCTGGTTCTGCTGCTGCTGTCGCTGACCTTTTACTACATATTTCTGTTTATTCGCGAAATCCTCGGGAGCGACAAATGACGAATAGGGAAGGATTCGCCGTGCAAGCTCGCCGGCCCGCGATGTATGTCCTGGGCGCTCTGCTGATGCTGTCGGCCTCGGGTGCCGCGCTGGCAGGTCCCAAGAATGGAGTGATCGGTGTGATCAGCGGCGGCAACCCCGAGCTGGGCAAAACTGACGCCAAGACGATGTGCATCGTCTGCCATGGCGCGGATGGCATTTCGCCGGTCAAGGGGTTCCCCGATCTGGCGGGCCAATGGCCGCAGTATCTGCTCAAGGAACTGCACGATTTCGCCTCCAAGAAGCGCGACGATCCGCTCGCCAAGGGGACCATGATCGACGCCGTCAAGACCATTCACGGCAACAAGGAGATGGAGGATCTGGTGGCATTTTTCGGTTCCCTGGCGCCGCCGAAGCCGAAGCCGGTTCCCACGGACGCCAAGGAAAAGGCGCTATGGAGCGCGGGCAAGGCCATCTATTACGGCGGCGTGCGGGCAACCGACGTGCCGGCCTGTGAAGCCTGCCACAGCGCCACAGGCGCGGGCATCCCGCCGGAATTCCCGCGCCTGGCCGGACAGGACAAGACCTACCTCGTGGAGCAGTTGACCTATTTCCATGACGGCACGCGCGCGAACGATCCCAACGGCATCATGCGCGACGTCGCCGGGCGTCTGGACAAGCAGGAAATCCTGGCGCTTGCCACCTTCATCCCCACGTTGTCGG
The DNA here is from genome assembly GCF_000754095.2 of Acidihalobacter prosperus. Taxonomy (NCBI): domain Bacteria; kingdom Pseudomonadati; phylum Pseudomonadota; class Gammaproteobacteria; order Chromatiales; family Ectothiorhodospiraceae; genus Acidihalobacter; species Acidihalobacter prosperus. The sequence continues at coordinate 227,521 of NZ_JQSG02000003.1, read as the reverse complement.
GGGGCAATCCGACAACCCAGTTGCCTCATCCCTCGGATACTGACAGCGGAGATTGAGCCTATGTCCACGATGAATGATCACCAGGATGCATCGGACGGCGCGGACGGGAAGTCCGGCCCTCGTTTCAAGGTGGAATGCCACGGATTCGAGTGCGTGAACCGCGGCATCCTGTTCATGCTCGCGATCGGCGTGCTGCTCGAGCTGGTCGGCGGAGACGGCATGTTCCGCGGCGGCCTGCTCGACCGGATGTGGGTGCACGACGCGCTGGCGGTGACGCTGGTGCTGGCGGTGGCGTTTCAGCTGCGCTGGTGGTATGCCATCCGTCCGAGCTCGGCTACCGGCATCGGCGGCCTGTGCGCGCAAGGCGTCGGCGTCTGCGCGGTCAGTCTGTTGTGCCTGACCGGTTTTGCGGGTGCGCTGCTCGGCGCATTCGCGCATGGCGGCGGGCGTCTGTTCAGCGAGGATCTGGTCGTCCATCACTACCTCGTCTACGGCGTCTGGGCCTATATCGCCGCCTATTCGATTTTCACACTCGCGCAGCTGCTTGGCGGCGCGCCAACCGATCACGGCCCCCGCAGGGCCTGAACGCGCACCTCGGGATTCTGGGTGCGGGTCTTCCGCACCCGGCTTCTTTGCCCGCCCCTTGTGCCTCTCCGGCGCCCCGTTCGTCCCGCCTCGCTCAAGTGTCCGCCCTGCATGCCGAAAACCTGTTGAGGCCCAGCTATTCTTAGTCAAGGCGTCCATACACATTCGAATCACAGGGCGTCGTCGGCAAGCGAGGGGGAAACATGCTGCTCAACCGTCTGACCATCCAACCCAAGATCATCTCCGCCACCGGACTCGCGATTCTGCTGATGCTCGTCGCCCTGTCCGTCACCTTGTTCGGCATTCGCGATATCCGTAACGCCTTCGTCGGTTTCGTGGAACACGATCAGGTGCGTCTCAACGCGCTGCAGGTCATGTACGGCGAGGGGCTGCTGTCGGGCATCTCCACGCGCAACAAGGTCTTCGAACCGGATCTCAAGCCCGCGCGCAAGGTGACGGAAACGGCGATCGCGCGTTTCAACGAGGCACTCGCCCGCGCGCAAAAGGCCTACCGCGGCGACGCCGAGGCCCTGGCCGAGCTGGATGCCGTTGCGCAGGGCTGGCAGGCCAACAGCGCGCTCAAGCTGCGCGTCATCGGGCTGGTCGAAGCCGGTGAGGTGAATCAGGCGCGTGATCTCCTGGTGCAGCAGGAAACCAAGAGCTGGCGCCCGATCCGCAAGGCTCTGCAAAAGCTCATGGAACAGGAGCGGGCCAGTTTCGTGCGCACGCGCGATGGGGTGATACAGCGCGTGGATGGTATTTTCCGGCTGGGTGTGGCGATCGGTCTGGCGGCCACCGTGATCGGGCTGCTGCTCTCTGTGCTGCTTGGGCGTTCGATTACACGCGGCCTGCGTGCGACCCGGACGGCGTTGTCGGATATCGCCGAGGGCGAGGGCGACTTGACCCGCCGGCTGCCCGAGGCCGGCGGTCGGGACGAGGTGGCGCAGCTGGCCGCGTCGTTCAACCGTTTCGTCGGCAAGGTGCAGGCGCTGGTGGCCGAAGTTGCCTCGTCCAGCCAGCAGATCGCGGGCGCGTCCGAGCGCATGTCCGGCATTACCCGCATGACCTACGAGGGCGTGCAGCGTCAGCAGCGCGAAACCGAGCAGGTGGCCACCGCCATGAACGAAATGACCACCACCGTGCAGGTGGTTGCCCGCCATGCCGCGGAGGCGGCCGACGCGACGCACGAGGCCAGTCGCGAAGCCGGCGCAGGCCAGACCGAGGTCGAACGTACGGTCGAGGTGATCAATACGCTGGCGGCAGAGGTCGAGAAGGCCGGCGAGGTGATCGGCAGGCTGGAGGCGGACAGCGTCCAGATCGGCACCGTGCTCGATGTGATTCGCGGCATCGCCGAACAGACCAATCTGCTGGCACTCAATGCCGCCATCGAGGCGGCGCGCGCCGGCGAGCAGGGACGCGGTTTCGCGGTGGTGGCGGACGAGGTGCGGACCCTGGCCAGCCGTACGCAGCAGTCCACCGAGGAAATCCAGGGCATGATCGAACGCCTGCAGGCCGGCGCCCGCGACGCGGTCGCCGCGATGCAGGGCGGTCGCGAGCGGGCGAGCCTGAGCGTCGATCAGGCCGCGCGCGCCGGTTCCTCGCTCGGGGCGATCACCGGGGCGGTGACGCGCATCAACGACATGAATCTGCAGATCGCCAGCGCGGCCGAAGAGCAGAGCCACGTCGCCGAGGAGATCAACCGCAACGTACTGACCATCAACGAGGTGGCCGAGATCAGCGCGGAAGGCGCGCAGCAGACGGCCAGCGCCGGGGATGAACTCAAGGCGCTGGCGGAACAGCTGCAACGGCTGGTCGGCCGTTTCCGCATCTGAACCGCAACATGCGCGGCCGGGGGGCGACATCCATCTGATAAACTCGCGCGGATGGATGTCACCGATCTGCTTTCCGGACTCAACGATGCCCAGCGAGAGGCCGTCAGCGCACCGCCGGGGCCGGTGCTGGTGCTCGCCGGCGCCGGCAGCGGCAAGACCCGCGTACTGACCCATCGCATCGCCTGGCTGATCCGCGTCGAGGGCGTGTCGCCCTATAGCCTGCTGGCCGTCACCTTCACCAACAAGGCGGCACACGAGATGCGCGGCCGTATCGAGGCGTTGATGGGGGTGCCGGCCGCTGGCATGTGGATTGGTACCTTTCACGGTCTCGCGCACCGCCTGCTGCGTGCCCATTGGCGCGAGGCAGGGTTGCCGCAGGGTTTCCAGATTCTCGACAGCGAGGACCAGCTGCGGCTGGTCAAGCGCGTGCTGCGCGGGCTGAATCTGGACGAGGCGCACTGGCCGCCGAAGCAGGCGCAGTGGTTCATCAACGGGCGCAAGGACGAAGGTCTGCGCCCGCAGCATCTCGACGACACCGGCGATCCCACGCAGGCCCAGTTCGTGCGCATCTACAGCGCCTACGAAGCCGCCTGCCGACAGGCAGGCGTGGTGGATTTCGCCGAGTTGCTGTTGCGCGCGCTGGAATTGATCCGCGACAACGACGCCCTGCAACGTCATTACCAGCAGCGTTTCCGTCACCTGCTGGTGGACGAGTTTCAGGACACCAACGCCCTGCAGTACGCCTGGCTGCGTTTGCTTGCCGGCAGCCACAATCCGGTTTTCGCGGTCGGCGACGATGACCAGTCGATCTATGGCTGGCGTGGCGCGCGCATCGAGCATATTCAGCAGTTCGCCCGCGATTTTCCCGGCACCCAGACCGTGCGTCTCGAGCAGAATTACCGTTCCACCCAGATCATCCTGGACGCCGCCAACGCGGTCATCGCGCACAATGCGGGCCGGTTGGGCAAGCAGCTATGGGCGGACGGCGCGAAGGGCGAGGCGGTGCGGCTCTATCTCGCCTACAACGACCTCGACGAGGCGCGCTACGTGGTCGACCAGATCGCCGACTGGACCGCGCAGGGCCATCGCCGCGACGAGGTTGCCGTACTGTACCGTTCCAACGCGCAGTCGCGCGTGCTCGAGGAAGCCCTGATCGCACGCGGGATCCCATACCGGGTCTACGGCGGTCTGCGTTTCTTCGAACGCGCCGAGATCAAGGATGCGCTGGCCTATCTGCGACTGCTGGTCAGCCGGCAGGACGATACTTCCTTCGAGCGTGTGGTCAATCAGCCGACACGGGGTATCGGCGAACGCAGCCTGCAGGCGATCCGCGACCGTGCCCGCGACCGCGGATGCGCGCTTTGGCCGGCCGCGCGAGAGCTGGTGGCCGAGTCCGCCATGGCGGCGCGCGCCGCGCGCGCGATCGAGGGCTTCCTGCGCCTGATCGACGACATGGCGAAGGCCTGCGAGGGGCTCGACCTGCATCAACGGGTGGAGCACGTCGTGGGCGCCAGCGGCCTGCGCGCGCATTTCGCGGCGGACAAGAGCGAGCGCGCCGAGGCGCGGGTGGAAAACCTCGACGAGCTGGTCAATGCCGCGCGTGGTTTCGTGCCCGACCCGGAACAGCATGCCGACATGGAGCCGCTGACGGCGTTTCTCTCGCATGCCGCCCTGGAGGCGGGCGAGGGCCAGGGCGATGCCTGGGAGGATTGCGTGCAGCTGATGACCCTGCACAGCGCCAAGGGACTCGAGTTCCCGTTGGTGTTCCTGGCCGGTATGGAGGAAGGGTTGTTCCCGCACCGCATGTCGGTGGAGGAGCCGGGGCGGCTGGAGGAGGAGCGGCGGCTGTGCTACGTCGGCATCACGCGCGCGCGCAGTCGCCTGGTGCTCACTGCCGCGGAGACCCGCCGCCTGCACGGCCAGCAGACCTACAATTTGCCTTCTCGTTTCATCGGCGAGATTCCCGCCGAGCTGATCGAGGAGGTGCGTCCCCGCGTGCGCACCCAGGCGCCGTCCGCCGTGCCGCGCCCTCGGTCCACGCCGGTGCGTGGCCGGGAGGGCGTCGGCGGGTTGAGCGTCGGCCAGCGGGTGCGTCACGCCAAGTTCGGCGAAGGCGTGGTCCTGGACTGCGAGGGCCAGGGGCCGCAGGCGCGCGTCGAGGTCAACTTCAACGTCCACGGCAGCAAATGGCTGGTGCTCAGCTACGCCAAGCTTGAGCCTCTTGCCTGAGCGCGTGTTTAGAAACGCGAGCCGATGCCGATGCCGATGCCGAACTGGAAGCGCGGCGTGGAGGGCTCGGGCGCCAGCGGCCAGAGGTGCATGGCCTGCTCGCTGACCACCGGATACTGATAGGGCTGCTGACCGATCTCGCCCTGCCGGAAGCCGGTGACCGGGCCGATCACTGACAGCTCGCGGCCGGGCGCATAGATCAGCGGTTCGACGAAGCCGCGGGCCCGCACGATGAAGCGTCCGATGGTGCTGTCGCGCAGTTTCGGCCGCAAGGCATCATCCAGCGGGTAGGCGAGCACGGTGATCAGGGTGTCGTGGGCCTCGTTGTCGACCTTTACGATGGTGCCGCCCCAGGCCATCGGCGTCGCCGGCGCACGCGCGTTGCGTGCCACCGCCTGGGGAGCAGGCGCGGTTTGCGCCTGCTGGGCAAGCGCGGGCGCAAACGGCGGGGTGGTGGCGCAGCCCGCGAGCGCCAGCACGCCGGTCATGGCCAGACCGAGGAGAAAGCGATTGCCTGCGTTCATCAGCGCCACCAGGGCGAGTAATAGGGATACGGGCCGGGCCAGCCCCAGGGGCTGCAGAAAGGGTCGTTCCAGCAGGGGCCGGGGACGTAGCGTACGGGGCGAGGCTTGGGCCACAGGTGCGGCGCACCGGCCTCGATGACCGGGAAGCGGTACGCATATTCGCCGATGCGGCGGGTTTCGACCTTGACGATGTCGCCGGCCACGGTAATCTCGCGTCCCTTGGCATAGAGTGCCGGGTCGTAGAAGCCGGGTGAGCAGGCGATGAAGCGTCCCACGCTGTGCGTGCGCTCCAGACGGGGCTCGCCTTCACCGTCCAGCGGCAGGCCGAGCACCTCGAAACAGGTGCGCGTGGTCTCGGGATGGGTGCTCACGATGATGCCGCCCCAGCGCACGCGGCTGCCGGTGGCGGTGCCGGCAGCCGCCATCTCGGGCGTCAGCGCGGCATAGGGGCCGGGGGGGGAAACGGGGTTGACGGCGCAACCGCCCAGCAACAATGCGGGTAGTGCCATCCAGAGACGTTTGATCATGCGATCCTCGCCGGCAGCGGCCGGTCACGTCGGGTGACGCATCCATCATCCCACAGCAGCGTGCGCGTCGGGAAGCGGAAGCACATCGCTTAGAACTAATATGCTGCGCTAAGTTCTGCGCGCGGGCTATTGCCCCGGCGCCGGCTCTGGCACACTCCGGCCATGTTCGGAGAACCCGTCACCTCATTGGCCGTTGCTGGAGAATTGCTGATACGGCTGATCGTTGTCGTGCGCATCCTGGTGCGCCGCAGCGGCCAGCCGAGCGCCCGGCTGGCCTGGATCGTGGTGGTGATGCTGGTGCCGGTGGCGGGGCCGCTGCTGTACCTGCTGGTCGGGGAAGTGCGCCTTGGCCGCCGTCGCCTGCGCCTGCATGCGATGCTGCGTGAGCACCAGCGTGAGGTCCTGGGCGTGCCTCACGAGGATCATCCTGCCGCGCTGGCGCCGGACTACGCGCCGATCGCGGCCCTGGCGCAATCGGTCGGCGGCACGCGTGCTCGACGAGGCAACCGGATACGCCTGATCAGCGATTCGCGGGCCATGATCGACGCGCTGGTGGCGGACATAGACGCCGCGCAGCTGCACTGCCACCTGCTGTCCTACATCTATCTCCCGGATCATTCCGGCCACGCCGTGGCCGAGGCGCTGATACGAGCCGCCAGGCGTGGCGTGCCCTGCCGCCTGCTGGTCGATGCCATCGGCTCCAAGGCCTTTCTGGCCTCTCCTTTGAAACGGCATCTGGATCAGGCGGGTGTCGAGGTGGTGGCCTCGCTGCCGGTCAGTCCGCTGCGGGCCCTGCTGGCGCGCATGGATATCCGCAATCATCGCAAGCTGGCTGTCATCGACGGCGTGATCGCCTATGCCGGCAGTCAGAACATCGCCGATGCGGCCTTCGCGCCCAAGGCCCGCTATGCGCCCTGGGTCGATGCCTCGGTGCGTATCCGCGGTCCCGTCGCCTGGGATCTGCAGCGCTTGTTCGTGGAGGACTGGTTTCTCGACAGTCGCGAATGGCTGGGCGAGGTGCTGGCCATCCGTCCCGAGCCGGAGGCCGGGGGGATCGATGCCCAGATCATCGGCACCGGGCCGATGTCGTACAACTATGCCATGCGCCAGGTGCAGCAGGCCGCCCTGCACCTGGCGCGGGAGGAGGTGGTGATCACCTCACCCTACCTCGTTCCGGACGAAGGCACCATCGCTTCGATCCACGCCACCGCACGCTGCGGCACGAACACCCGGCTGGTGGTGCCCGCACGCAACGATTCGCGCATGGTGGCGGCCGCCAGCCGCAGCTATTATGCCGATCTGCTCGAGAGCGGCGTGGATGTCCTCGAATACCGCCAGGGGCTGTTGCACGCCAAGACCATGACCGTGGACGGCCGCCTCAGCATTCTCGGTTCGGCCAACCTGGACCGGCGCAGCTTCGAGATCAATTTTGAGGTGTCGGTGATCGTCTACAGCGCGCCGTTCACACAGGAACTGCGTGCATTGCAGGCGCGCTACATGGCGGATGCGCGTGCCGTCGACCCTGCCCACTGGCTTCGCCTTTCCTGGCCGCGGCGCTTGTACTACAACACCGCCGGCCTGCTCGGGGCTTTGCTCTGAACACGTTCAGCGCGCGTCCGCGAACAGCGTTTCCATCTCGATCGAGGCCGCCCCGGCTCGTTCCGCAAAACGGCTGTCGTGGGTCGTGAACAGGATCACGCATCGTTCGCGCTCGGCGGCGAAGCGTTTGCACAGATAATCCCGGGCCGATGCATCCAGGCCGTTGCTGGGTTCGTCCAGCAACAGGACCCTGGGGGCGCCGATCCAGGCGGCGGCCAGCAGGAATTTCTTCTGCATGCCGAGCGACTGGGCCGAAAAGCGGATTTCCGTCCGGGTCTCCAGCGCCAGCGCGCGCAATGTTTCGCGGTCGGCCTCGCCGAGGCGCACGCCTTTGGTCGCGGCAACGAACTCCAGCAGCGTGCGGCCGCTGACGAAGGGATAGACCGGACTCTCATCGGGGGCGTAGCCCAACCGCCGTTTTGCCGCCAAGGGTGCCGAGGCGAGGCTGATGCCGTCGATACGGACCTCGCCGGCCTCGAGCGGGACGGCGCCCGCCAGTGCGGCCAGCAGGGTCGATTTGCCGATGCCGTTCGGACCCCGCAGCGCGTATACGCCCGCTGCCAGCGCCAGGCTTGCGCCACGCAGCACTTCACGTCCGCCATAGGTCCTGCGCAGGTCTTGCGCGGTCAGCGACGCCGGGGCGTTCATCGCGCGACTGCCGCCATCGCGATACCGGACCAGATACCGGCAAGCAGCAATGCGGCCAGGGCGGTCTGTCTGCCGGCGATCGCCAGCGGCAGGCGCAGCGCCGCGAGCAGCGACAGGTAGGCGAGTGCCAGCCCGGCCCATGCGGTGGCAGGGAAGTGGCGTCCCAGCGGCGGCAACAGCGGGATCAGCGGCGCGATCCCGAGTATCAGCACAAAGAGCAGGTCGCGCAGCGGCCAGTACCGTCGACCCGTCGGCAGAGCGGCCAGATACGCGTGCATGGGCGCGTGCGCGGCGCGCAGGGTTCTGTAGAAACCGCTCAGGACGAGTGCGATGCCGGCCAGCGCGAGGATCGTCAACGGCAGCACGCGTCCGTCGTATTCGAAGAAAAAACCTGCGCGGACGGTCGCGGCGGCGAGTATGGCGGCAAGCCCCAGACGCAGCGACGTTGCACCCGGCCGCGCCTTCAGTATGTCGTACTGGATGCCGACGAAGGACGGTAGCCATGCGCGGATGCCGGACGCGCGCTGCGTGCCGGTCCGCCGCATGGCGGACGATGGGTGCCCGCGCAGGCGCAACGCAGCCAGTCCGGTGGCCAGCGCGGCGCCCAGCGCGGCCCAGGCATGATGGGACGACGGGGTGCTCAGGGAGACCGCGAACAGGCTGTCGGCCAGGGCCAGCAGCGGCAGCCGCGCCCAGCGGCGGTCAAGCGCGGTGAGCTGGAAGCCCAGGGTCAGTACCAGCAGGGCGAGCAGCGAGACGATGCCGAGCGCGGTCGGCTCGGCCCGGGCGAATGCCGAGACGACGATACCGTTTGCGAGCAGGCCGAGCAGCAGGCTGTCGGCGAGCAGCAGCAGCGCAAGATCGGCCGCAAGCCGCGCCGATCGGGGGATGGGGAGGGCGTCGGCGTAGCGCATGAACGCGCCACCGAGAATCGGTCTCCGTTGCGGCAGCACCCAGGCCAGCGCAAGCGCCTGGGTTGTCAGCAGGTAGACGAAATACCAGCTTAAACCATGGCCGGCGGCGAACAGCGCATCCAGCGGGTAGGCCAGGGCGCGCAGTAAGGCGCCGATCGGGATGCCGGCAGGGGCGAGCAGCAGGGCGAGCGCGAACCACTGCCAGTGTCGGCTTGTCAGCTGCGCGGTGGAACGCGTATAGCAGGCGACGCGCAGGCGGATCAGTTGACGGCTGATGGCGGGCATCGGTGGCGGCGATTTGGGGTCAGCAGATGCTAGTGCCTGGGCGTGCCCGAGGCAAATCGCTGCCCGCGCGCGCGGGCAAAAAAAAGCCCCGGCGCGAGGCCGGGGCCATGCAATTCGACTTGAAGGGGGGGAGACAAGTCGATCCGCCTTGCGGCGGCGAGCGCCGGGCTAAGCGCTCGTTACCTATGACCGGGGGATGACGAAAAAGTTCACGCGACGCGCGCGGGCAAAAAAAAGCCCCGGCGCGAGGCCGGGGCCATGCAATTCGACTTGAAGGGGGGGAGACAAGTCGATCCGCCTTGCGGCGGCGAGCGCCGGGCTAAGCGCTCGTTATCTATGACCGAGGGATGACGAAAAAGTTCACGCGCCGCGCGCGGGCAAAAAAAAGCCCCGGCGCAGGGCCGGGGCATCAGCATCGACTTGAAGGGGGGAGACAAGTCGTACCCACCGGTGATCGGTGAGGAGCGCCGGGCTAAGCGCTCATAAACTGGGACTGCGCGGCGCCAGGAAAGTTTCGTGGGTCGGGCGAGTGCGCATGGGGGGCTGAAAAAAGAAGCCCCGGCACGAGGCCGGGGCAGTCGCATCGACTTGAAGGGGGGGAGACAAGTCGTACCCGCCTTGCGGCGGGTGAGTACGGGCTAAGCACTCACACATTCTGACCGCCATCGCAGACGAAAGTTTCGTCGTCGCGGAGATGAGGTGAGTTGGGGGCGGAAAAGAAAACCCCGGCACGAGGCCGGGGCAAAAAATCATCGACTTGAAGGGGGAGACAAGTCGAGCCCGCCAGGGAGACGGCGGGAGCGCCGGGCTAAGCGCTTGCAGACTTTGATCGGGCCGGAGCGCAGGAGTTCGCACGTATCCGATTCGAAATTTTTATTTCAGCGTTCGCTAATGGGCGGCGTTCCAATCCGTGCCGATGCCGATATCGACCACCAGCGGGACGTCCAGCGAAGCCGCACCTTCCATGCGCGCGCGCACGGCGGCACGCGCCGTTTCGATCTGCGATTCCGGTAGTTCGAGCACGAGTTCGTCGTGCACCTGCATGATCAGGCGAATATCCTCCGCCTCACGCTCGATCCAGCCGTCGACCGCCAGCATGGCGCGCTTGATGATGTCGGCCGCGGTGCCCTGCATCGGCGCATTGATGGCGACGCGCTCGGCCTGGGCGCGCCGCTGCCCGTTGCGCGAGTTGATTTCCGGCAAATGCAGCCGGCGGCCGAAGAGGGTCTCGACGTAGCCCTTCTCGGCGGCCAGCTTGCGGGTCGATTCCATGTACTCCCGCACGCCGGGATAGCGTTCGAAATAACGGTCGACATAGGCCTGGGCCTCGTTGCGGCCGATGCCGAGCTGTTTGCCAAGACCGAAGGCGGACATGCCATAGATCAGGCCGAAATTGATCGCCTTGGCCGCGCGCCGCTGGTCGGCGTCGACGGCCTCGCGCGTCACGCCGAAGACCTCGGCGGCGGTGGCGCGATGGATGTCCTCGCCCGCGGCGAAGGCGCGTCGCAGGCCTTCGTCGCCGGACAGGTGCGCCATGATGCGCAGCTCGATCTGCGAGTAGTCCGCGGCCAGCAGCACATGCCCAGGTGATGCCACGAAGGCCTGGCGGATACGCCGCCCGGCCTCGGTGCGCACGGGGATGTTCTGCAGATTGGGGTCGGAGGACGACAGCCGCCCGGTGGAGGCGACCGCCTGGTGATAGGAGGTATGCACGCGCCCGGTGTCGGGATCGACCCGTTCGGGCAGGCGGTCGGTGTAGGTCGATTTGAGCTTGGCGAGCGTGCGGTGTTCCAGGATTACGCGCGGCAGCTCGTGCTGCAGGGCGAGCTCTTCAAGCACATCCTCGGCCGTCGAAGGCTGGCCCTTGGGCGTCTTGCGGATCACCGGCAGCTTGAGCCGGTCGTAGAGGATTTCCTGTATCTGCTTGGGCGAGCCGAGATTGAAGGCGCTGCCGGCGATTTCGCGCGCCTCGCGTTCGAGCGTGCTCATCTGCGCCGCCAGCGCCGCGCTCTGCGCGCGCAGCTGGTCCGCATCGACCCTGACGCCGTTCCACTCCATGCGCGAGAGCACGCGCACCAGCGGCACCTCGATGTCCTCGTAGACCCGGCGCTGACCTTCGGTCTGACTGAGCCGCGGCCAGAACGTCTCATGCAGCGAGAGCGTCATATCGGCGTCCTCGGCGGCATAAGGAGTGGCGTCCTCGATCGCCACCGCGCTGAACGGGATCTGCTTGGCGCCCCTGCCTGCGACATCCTCGTAGGCAATGTTGACGTGGTCGAGATGGGCCTGGCAGAGGGTGTCGAGATCGTGCCGGGTGGCCGTCGAATCGAGGATGTAGGATTCGAGCATGGTGTCGTGCCGGATGCCTTCCAGCGTGATGCCGTGATGCAGCAGCACGTTGCGGTCGTATTTGAGGTGATGGCCGACCTTGGCCCGCGCAGGGTCTTCCAGCAGCGGCTTGAGACGCGCCAGCGTGCGTTCGCGGTCGAGTTGCTCGGGCGCACCGGGATAGTCGTGCGCGAGCGGCAGGTAGGCGGCTTCGCCCGGCTGGACCGCGAATGACAGGCCGACCACGCGTGCCTGCATGTAGTCGAGGCTGGTGGTCTCGGTATCGAAGGCGAACAGCTCGGCGGCCTCCAGGCGTTCGACCCAGCATGTCAGTGCGGGTTCGTCGAGCAAGGTTTCGTAGCGCGCGGCGGTCTTCGCCGGCGGTTTGTCCTCATCCGTAGCGGATGCGTCGGGCGTCAGCTCGCGCAGCCAGGTGGTGAAGCCGAGCTCGCGCAACTGCGTCCGCAGTGCGTCGGTATCCGGCGTGCCCAGTTCGAGGGTCTGCGGGCGGTAGTCCAGATCGAGGTCGGTACGCAGGGTGACCAGCTCGCGCGAGCGGGGTAGAGCGTCCAGTGCGCGGCGCAGGTTCTCGCCGATCTTGCCCTTGATCTCGTCGGCATGGGCGATGACGCCGTCCAGCGTGCCATAGGCGTTCAGCCACTTGACCGCGGTCTTCGGGCCGCACTTTTCCACGCCGGGGACGTTGTCCACGTTGTCGCCGATCAGTGCGAGATAGTCGATGATGCGCTCTGGCGGTACGCCGAATTTCTCGATCACGCCGGCGCGGTCGAGCACGGTCCCGCTCATGGTGTTGACCAGGGTGACGTGGCCGTCGACGAGTTGCGCAAGGTCCTTGTCGCCGGACGAGATTACCACCTGTTCGCCGCGTTCGGCGGCGCGGCGCGCGAGCGCGCCGATGACGTCGTCGGCCTCCACGCCCTCCTCGATCAGGATGGGCAGGCCCATGGCGCGCAGCAGCGCGTGCAGCGGCTCGATCTGTGCGGCAAGGTCCTCCGGCATCGGCGGACGATGCGCCTTGTAATCGGGGTAGAGTTCGTCGCGGAAGGTCTTGCCCTTGGCGTCGAAGACCACGGCCAGATGCGTGGGATCGTAGTCCTTCAGCAGCCGGCGCAGCATGTTGGCGACACCGTAGATCGCGCCGGTGGGCGCGCCCGACGGGCTGGTCAGCGGTGGTAGCGCATGGAAGGCGCGGTAAAGATAGGAGGAGCCGTCGACGAGGACGAGAGGCGCTTGGGACATGGCTTCGATTCGGGTGACCTGGCAAGCGTCATAGGGTAACCCGTAAGGCGTGGCTGTGTGCAGCACGCCTTATGCCGGGGGGCGATTTGTGTTAAAACGACGGCCTTTTCCCCGATGCGTCAGCGGTATCCCTCCATGAACCTGCACGAGCGTCCGCACCACCCCGAGCTTTGGCCCCTGAACGACTCGGAGCTGACCCGCGAGAGCTGGAAGATATTCCAGGTCATGGCGGAATTCGTGGAGGGTTTCGAGCGGCTTGCCCGCATCCGCCCATCGGTGAGTATTTTCGGCTCCGCCCGCACGCCGCCTGAAAGCCCGTTGTATCGCCTGGCCGAGGATATCGCCCTGCGCCTGTCAGAGGCCGGCTTCGCGGTGGTCAGCGGCGGCGGCCCGGGCATCATGGAGGCGGCCAACAAGGGCGCCTATCAGGGCAAGTCGCTGTCCGTAGGGCTGAACATCCAGCTGCCGCACGAGCAGAGCAGCAACGATTACCAGGATCTGTCGCTGACCTTCCGCCATTTTTTCTCGCGCAAGGTCATGTTCGTGAAGTACGCCTCGGCCTACGTGGTGCTGCCCGGCGGATTCGGCACGCTGGACGAGCTGGCCGAGATACTCACCCTGGTACAGACGGGCAAGACCCGCCGCATCCCGATCGTGCTGGTGCACAGCCCGTTCTGGGACGGGCTGCTGAAATGGTTCCGGGACGTGCTGGTGGCCGAGGGCACGATCAGCGCCTCCGACATCGATCTGATGACCGTGGTGGACAATGCCGCTGATGCCGTCGATGCGATTTTCGACCATTACGAGCAGCGCGATTTCGAACCCTCCCCGGAAGAGCGCGAGCGCCTGCTGGATCTGTGAGTATCAAGCGCGACTTGCCGGTCGAGCGGCCCGATGCAGCCGCGCTGCAGGTCTTTCTGTCTGCATGCGGCGAAGCGCCGCTCGCCGGGACGGGCGAAACCTGGCTGGGTTATTACCGTCTGCCCACGACGGCGGGTCGTCGTCTGATTCGCCTGTTCGACAGTGACGATGACCGTGCAGCGGCTGCTGCGCGGCTCGACTGTCTCGGCGAGGCGGGCATTCCCTGCCCGCAGCCGATTGCCGATGCCTGTGACGCGGCGAGCCATCGCCTGGGCGGGCAGGCGGCCCTTTTGCTCACCTGCCCGCCGGGGATGACGGCGGCGGACTATACGTCAGCGCGCTGCGCCGCGTTGGGCGGGCTGCTCGCACAGTCGCATCGCGCGGGCGAGGTTTGCGCGTCCGTGCAGGCAGGCGTCCGCACGGTGCGCGAATGGCGCGAGACGGCGGCGGCGCTGGCGCCCGGACTGCCGCGCGAGGAGGCCGTTCTGCTGCTGGATGAGGTGCGGTTCCAGGGTCTGTTCCGTTTCGGCGATTTGCCCCAGGGGCTGGTGCACGGCAACGTGACCCGGGACTCGGCGCTGTTCGAGGGCGAGCGCGCCAGCGGCATTCTCGGGCTGGAGGATGGCCGCCCCGATGCCTGGCTGCGCGATCTCGCGAGCGCGGCCGACGCCTGTTGCGGGCATGGGGACGGCAGCCTGGACGGGGAACGCACGCAGACTTTGCTGCAGGCTTATCACGGTCAGCGGCCGCTGACGCCGATCGAGCGTGGCGCGTGGCCGGTGATGCTCCGCGCGGTCGCGCTGCAGCGCTGGGTCGAGGCGCTGCAGGCGGGGTCGGCGTCGGCGGCGGATGCGTGCGCGCGTCTGCGCGACCGCATCGCGCACGAAAGCGAGCTACAGCGCTATTGGCCCTGAATCAGAAACGTCGGCGTCGAAGGCGAGCCAGTCGTCCAATCGCGCCTGCGCCGCTTCCAGGCCTTCCCCGTTGAGCGACGAAAACAGCTGTACGCTGGCGTCGAGACCTTCCCGGTCGAGCTGGCGTTCGACAGTGCGCAGCGTTGCCATGGCCGGACCCCGCTTGAGCTTGTCCGCCTTCGTGAGCAGGACATGCACCGGAACCCCGCCCTCCTGGCAGAGATCGAGGAGTTGCCCGTCGAGCGGCGTCAGCGGGTGCCGGATATCCATGAGCAGTATCAGGCCGGCCAGCGAGCGCCGGCCGAGCAGGTACTGGCGCAACAGCGCGCCCCACTGCTGTTGCTGCGATTTGGCCACGCGCGCGTAGCCATAACCGGGCAAGTCGACGAGGTAGCGGTCGTCCGTTACGGTGAAAAAATTGATTTGCTGGGTGCGGCCCGGCGTCTTGCTCGTGCGCGCCAGCGATTTCTGATGGCAAATGCGGTTGAGCGCGCTCGACTTGCCCGCGTTGGACCGACCGGCGAAGGCCGCTTCGCGGCCGATGTCCGGCGGCATTCCCCGGAGACTGGTCGCGCTGGTGAGAAACCGCGTGTTCTGATAGCGCTTATGCATGCCCGCTCTTTTGCCGTGACTGGAGCGCTATGGTATAAGCCATGGATAATAATGACTATAAAAAGGACGCTTGGGGCAGGGCGGTCCGTACCATAACAAGGGCCTGGCAAGGCCGGATGGGGGGAGTGTGATGATCAGCAGATGGATGTTGCCCGCCGTCGTGGCGGTCTTGGTGTTCGTCGGTGGCCGGGCGTACGCGGCTGGCGACCCCGCCGTGGGACAGCGGCTTTCCACGACTTGCGCAGCCTGTCACGGGGCGACGGGTAGCGGCTTCAATCCGCAGTACCCCAATCTCGCGGGGCAAAACTACAGGTATCTGGTCAAGCAACTCACGGAGTTCAAATCCGGCAAACGCCGTAATGCCACCATGAACGGCATGGCCGCCAAGCTGAGCGACGAGGATATCCGCCATCTCGCAGCCTATTTCGCGAGCCAGTCGCCCAAGGCCGCAGCCGGCGACCGGCGCCTGGTGAAGGCGGGTGAGGCGGTGTATCGGGGCGGCGATTTCGGGCGAGCGGTGCCGGCCTGCATGGCCTGCCATGCGCCCAATGGCGTCGGCAACGCGCCGGCAGGCTATCCCCGGCTCGCCGGGCAGCATGCCGAATACGTCTTCGCCCAGCTCGAGGCCTTCGCCAAGGGAACCCGCGACAACGATCCCAATCAGATGATGCGTGATATCGCCTCGCGCATGAGCGAGCAACAGATGCGGGCGGTGGCGCAGTACATGCAAGGGCTGTACTGAGTGGCGCCGCGGCAGTCGATTCAAAAGCGATGAGCAGCAGCGGGGGGAACATGAAAATCAGCAGTATTTTGGTAGCACTGGCGGTCGCCCTGGGCGCTACCGCCGCGGTGGCGGAAACCGCGCCCGTCCAGGATGCGGCGACGGCGGGCGATGTGAGCGCCGGCAAGCAGCTTTCGGCAAGCTGCGCCGCCTGCCACGGCGTCAATGGCATCAGCGTGGCGCCGGATTTTCCCAATCTGGCGGGCATGAGCGCGAACTATCTCCACAAGCAATTGGAGAATTTCAAGAGCGGCGCGCGCAAGAATGCCATCATGAATCCGATGGTCGCCGCGCTATCGGATCAGAATCTGCGCGACCTGGCAGCCTACTATGCAGCACAGCCGGCACCGGTGCCCGCCGCGGCGCCTGCCGCCGACGCAGCCACAGTGGCGCGGGGCGAGCGGATCTACCGCGAGGGGGTGGCCGGGGCGGGCGTCAGCGCCTGTATCCGCTGTCACGGCGTGGACGGGGCTGGCCAGCTTGGCCACTTCCCGCGGCTGGCCGGACAACACGCCAAGTACCTCGTGACGCAGCTCGAAGCCTTCAAGAGCGGTTCGCGCGGCAACGATGCCGGCAAGATGATGGCGCATGTGGTCGCCGGCATGGACAAGCAGGACATGCAGGCGGTCGCCGTATATCTGCAGGGGCTGCGCTGAGCCGATCCCCGGCCCCGTGGCGCACGGGGCCGGGGGGAACTTTTGTCTGGCGGTCGACACTAAAATGGTCCAAGCTGTACGCTTTTTATCCCTGCATCCGCGAATTGAATCATGAGCCAAGCCGCCACCCTCACGCCGCAGCGACCCTCGCCGCGCGCGCCGCAGACTACCTCTCGCATTCTGCTGGAATTCCTCGGCTCGATGAATTTGGCGGTCACCCTGCTGGTGATCGTGGCCATCGCCGCCATCATCGGCACGGTGCTCAAGCAGGACCAGCCCTACAGCGACTACCTACTCCGTTTCGGCCCCTACTGGTTCAAGGTGTTCCGCGACTTGGGGCTGTACGACGTGTATTCGGCCACGTGGTTCGTTTTCATCATGACCTTCCTGGTGATCTCGACCAGCGTCTGCGTTTACCGGAATGGTCCGAGAATGCTGCGCGAGATGCGCCAGTACCGCGTCAAGGTACAGGCCAAGTCGCTACGGCTGATGCGTCATCACGTCGAGCAGGAGACCTCCGTGGATGCCGCCGGCGTGGCCGCGCGCGCCCGCCGTCTGCTGGAGAACCACGGCTACCGGGTGCGCGAACAGGATCACGGCGATCACCGCGTGCTGGCCGCGATGCGCGGCGGCTTCAATCGCTTCGGCTACCTGCTGACCCATATCGGCATCGTGGTCATCCTGGTCGGCGGCATGCTCGACAGCAACATGTTCCTCAAGATGGCCGTTTCGCTCGGCAAGCTGAAGGTCGAAACGCATGACATCCCGGTGTCGCAGGTGCCTGCCTCCAGCCGCATCGGTACCTGGAATCCGTCCTACCGCGGAAATGTCAGTATTCCCGAGGGTTCGTCGGCGAACGTGCTGTTCCTGCAGCTCAAGGATGGCTACGTGGTGCAGCAGCTGCCGTTTACCATCGCGGTGAAGAAATTCACCGTGAAGCACTACGTCACCGGCCAGCCCAAGGACTTCGAAAGCGAGGTGGTGGTGCACGACCCCAGGACCGGCAAAACGGTCCACGACGTTATCCGGGTCAACCATCCGCTGGATTTCGATGGCGACAAGATATTCCAGGCGAGCTTCGGAGACGGCGGCTCCAAGCTGCAGTTCAAGATATGGTCGCTGGCTGGCATGAGCAAGCCGCTCGATTTCAAGGGTACGGTCTTCGGCAAGTACGCGCTGGACACCCAGGACGGCAAGCGGCAGCTCGAAATCGACAATTTCCGCATGTACAACATCGAACAGGTGCCGGGCACGGACGGCGAAACCAAGCCGCGCGATCTTGGTCCCAGCGTGACCTTCAAGCTGCGCAACACCCAGGGCGTGGCCAACGAATACGTCAATTACCTGGTGCCGCAGAAGGTCGACGGCACGGATTATTTCCTCAGCGGCGTGCGCAGCGAGCCGAACCAGCCCTACCGCTACCTGCACGTCCCGATGGGGCCGAATGGCGGCGTGCAGCGATTCATGCAGCTTGCCGAAGCGCTGCATTCGCCCGCCATTCTCGATGACGTGGCGGCCAGCATGGCCACGACCACGCTGCAGGCCATGGGTTCCGGCGCCGACGCGGCCACGCACGACAAGATCGAGGCTTCGATCAAGCGCATTCTGCAATTGTTCGCGAAGGGCGGATACCCGGCCGTACTGGACAGCGTCAAGGAGCGCGTGCCGACGGATCGCCAGAAAGAGGCCGCAGATGCCTTCCTCAAGGTGCTCAACGCGGGGCTGGAAGGCGTCTATCGCCGCGTGCTGGCCAAGGACGGCGTGAGCGCGCCGACCCAGAAGGACTGGGATTTCTTCCAGGCCGCCGTGCCGACCCTCAGTGTGCTGCCGCTTTACGGTTCGCCGGTCTATCTGCAGATGACCAATTTCAAGCAGATTCAGGCCGCCGGCCTGCAGATCACACGCTATCCCGGCGCCAAGGTCGTCTGGATTGGCGCGCTGATGCTGTTGGCGGGCATTTTCGTGATGTTCTTCGTTTCCCACCGTCGTATCTGGCTGCGTACCGAGGCCAGAGGCGACGGCGGCACCCGGGTGCTCTTTGCGGGTACCAGCAACCGTAATATGATGGAATTCGACAACCACTTCGCCCAGCTCAAAGACGCGCTGTTCAGTAAGCTCCGGCCATGACCGGGCCAGCACGCGCAGGCCACCAGAGGAGGATCCACCGCGATGTCGTCCGTACCGCATGATCTCATGGAAGGGCTAGAGAAGCCCTCGTTCCTACGCCAGCTGCGTCCGCTCGATTGGGCATGGGCCGCCGTGGTGCTTGCCGGCGCCGTCTTCGTCTACGTCCACTTCATCAATGAAATGTGGTATTGGCAGGAAATCATCCTGGCAATGGCCGCTGGCGGTCTGATCGCGGTCGGTTGGCGCTGGCGCGCGATGCAGGTATTCAGCCTGGTGGTCGCCGTGGTGAGCCTGTTCGCAATCTGGCTTTACGGCTCGGATTACAACGCTCAGATGACCAACCCGATCCTGCACTATGCCCTCTCGAGCCCGGCCGGCATCGCCTGGATGAACGGATTGCTGCTGGCCTCGACCGCAGCCTATGTGCTCGGTCTGGTGGCCAAGAGCGACCGCTTGTCCGAACTGAGTCTGCGTGCCGGCAGCTGGCTGGCCTGGAGCGGCGTCGGCATGGGCTTCATCTCGCTGATGGTGCGCTGGCGCGAGTCCTATCTGATTCGCCCCAGCTTCGGCCACATTCCCGTCAGCAACCTGTTCGACGTGTTCGTGCTGTTCTGCTCGTTGACCACGCTGCTTTACCTGTATTTCGAATCCAAATACCGCAACCGCGCGCTCGGCGCCCTGGCCATGCTGATCGTCAGCGCGGCGGTGGGCTTCCTGATCTACTACACCGTGGTCTGGCACGCGGACAAGATCGAACCGCTGATCCCGGCGCTGCAGAGCTTCTGGATGAAGATACACGTACCCGCCAATTTCATCGGTTACGGCGCGTTTTCCTTCGCGGCGATGGTCGGTGCGGCCTACCTCGTGCGCTTGCGCGCCGAGCGTGTGAACCCCGACGGCCGTATCGCGCGCCGTCTGCCCAGCCTCGAACTGATGGACAACGTGATGTACAGCTACAACGCGCTGGGCTTCGCCTTCTTCACGCTGGCGACGATCCTGGGCGCGCTGTGGGCCGCGGAAGCCTGGGGCGGCTACTGGTCCTGGGACCCGAAGGAGACCTGGGCCCTGATCGTGTGGCTCAACTACGCGGCCTGGCTGCACATGCGCTTCACCAAGGGCTGGCGCGGCAAGCCCATGGCGCTGTGGTCCCTGGTCGGACTCGGTGTGGTCACCTTCTGTTTCCTGGGCGTCAACATCTGGTTGTCCGGCCTGCATTCCTACGGCAAGCTCTGAACCATGCCCAATCGCCTGCGGAGCGCCGAATGAAATATCTGTGGGCGATACTGCTGCTGTTCCCGCTGGCCGCGTTTGCGGCCGGCGGGGCAGCCGATTCCTTCGACGAGGGCATCGACTACCAGCTGATCACGCCGCGTCCGGCGCTGCCGACCGGTGCGCCCAAGGGCAAGGTGCAGGTCGCCGAATTCTTCTGGTATCAATGCCCGCACTGCGCCAATCTCGAGCCGAAGCTCGAGCGCTGGCTGCACCGCGACAAACCGGCCGCCGCCGATTTCGTGCGGGTGCCCGCCGTACTGGCGCCTAACTGGTTTTTCATGGCGCGGGTGTTCTACACGGCGAAGCTGCTGGGCGTGGAGCAGCGCATGACCCCGTTGCTGTTCAAGGCCATTCACACGCAGGGCGCGCGTGCCGAGGATCTCGACGGTGTGGCGAAGCTGTTCGCCAAGCACGGTATCAGCGAACGCCGTTTCAAGCAGGCCTTCGAGTCGCTGGCCGTCGACACCCACGTGCGTCGGGCCATCCAGCTGACGCGCGAATACGGCATCAGCGGCGTGCCGACGCTGGTGGTGGACGGGCGTTATCGCGTCGACCCGGATCTGGCGGGCAGTTATGCGCGCATGTTCCGGATCGTCGACTATCTGGTACGCAAAGTCCAGGCCGAGCAGGCTGCCCGTCACCCGGCGGCCGGCGCGGGCGCTTGAGCCGCGCGGGCAGATGACCGACACTGGCATGGTGAACAGCGCCCACGCCAGTCCGCATCCCAGCCGTCAGCTTATTCGCCTGCTGAGCTACAACATCCAGGTCGGCATCACGACGTCGCGTTACCGGCATTACCTCACGCACAGCTGGAAACACGTGCTGCCCTACCCGGAGCGTATGGCCACGCTGCGTTCGATCGCCCGCTTCATCGCGGACTTCGATCTGGTTGGGCTGCAGGAAATCGATGCGGGCAGCCTGCGCACGGGTTTCGTCGACCAGGCCGAATTCCTGGCCAACAAGGCCATGTTCCCGCACTGGTACAGCCAGACCAATCGGCGACTCGGCCATTTCGCGCGCCATGCGCTCGGTCTGATGGGACGCTTCAGCGCGCACCGGGTGATCGCCCATCGCCTGCCTGGCCCCATCCCCGGTCGCGGCGCGCTGGAGGTGCATTTCGGCTCCGTGCATGAGCCCCTGGTGATCATTCTCGTGCATCTGTCGCTGGGTCGGCGTACGCGCCGTCTGCAGCTCGAATACGTCGCGCGGCTGGCAAACCCGCATCGACACGTGGTCGTGATGGGCGATCTCAACTGCGCGCCAGAGGCCGGCGAATTGTTGGCCCTGACCCAGAACACCGACCTGCGCATCGCCGAACATGGTGTCGCGACCTATCCGAGCTGGCGGCCGGTGCAGTCGTTCGATCACATCCTCGCGAGCCCCTCGCTGGAAGTGCGCGAATCGCGGGCGTATCCCGTGAACTACTCCGACCATCTGCCCGTCGGGCTGGAGCTGACGTTGCCCGCCGGACTCAATCTCTACGATGACGACGCCGCGCCGCTGGGGCGCGTCCTGGAACACTGAACGACTTCAACCCGGACCCGCGAGGGTATGCGATGGACCGTTTTCCCGTGATCATGGGCGAAGTGCTTTTCGATTGTTT
Organism: Acidihalobacter prosperus; assembly: GCF_000754095.2. Taxonomy (NCBI): domain Bacteria; kingdom Pseudomonadati; phylum Pseudomonadota; class Gammaproteobacteria; order Chromatiales; family Ectothiorhodospiraceae; genus Acidihalobacter; species Acidihalobacter prosperus. Next base: position 205,964 of record NZ_JQSG02000003.1, on the reverse strand, counting down.
CGGCGAGGATTGCGTGCTCGGCGGCGCGCCCTTCAACGTCGCCTGGCATCTTCAGGGTTTCGGCCTGTCGCCGCGCTTCGTCAGCCGCATCGGCCGCGACGCCCTGGGCGAGGAGGTGCTCGCGCGCATGCGCGACTGGGGGCTGGACACGCGCTGGGTCGAGACGGACGACGCGCATCCCACGGGGCGGGTGTCGGTCGTGTTGGAAAACGGCCAGCCGAGCTACGACATATTGTCGGCACAGGCCTACGACTACATTCTGCCGCCGGATGCGCTGGGTGCCTGCGACGACAGCCTGTTTTACCACGGCAGCCTGGCCGCCCGCAGCGAGGTTTCGCGGGCCACCCTGGTCGGTTTGCGCGCGGCGTTCGCCGGGCGCGTGTTCATGGACGTCAACCTGCGCGATCCTTGGTGGTCGCCGGACACCCTGTGGCCGCTGGCCGGCGACGTGGCCTGGCTCAAGCTCAACGAGGACGAGGCCGCCCGCCTGGTCGAGGACGGCGATGCGGCTCGCCTGGCGCGCGAGCGACGGGTGTCGCGCGTGATCCTCACGCGTGGGGCCGAGGGGGCGGATGTGTATGATGGGCAGGCATGCCTGCATCGCGTGACGCCGCCGCCCGTCGACCGTCTGGTCGATGCCGTGGGCGCGGGGGACGCCTTCAGCGCGGTGGTCCTGCTGGGCCTGATCGAAGGCTGGGAGTGGCCGGCATTGCTGCGGCGCGCGGCCGGTTTCGCCGCCCGCGTGTGCGGCTGGCGAGGGGCGTTGAGCGACGATCGAGCCATCTATCGGGAGATGTTGAGTGAGTGGAGGGGACGGACAAACGGCTGAGCGCGATGGCTGGTATCTGATGCATATCAGCCTGCACGGCCTGGTACGCGGAGACGACATCGAGCTGGGTCGCGACGCCGACACCGGCGGGCAGATCCAGTACGTGGTCGAACTGACGCGCGCGCTGGCGAAGCTGGGCGCGGTCGGCCGCGTCGATCTGCTGACCCGACGTATCGACGACCCGCGCGTGGGCGACGGCTACCGTCGCGAAGACGAGCCGCTCGACGATGCCGGGCGCGCACGGATCGTGCGCATTCCCTTCGGGCCGCGCCGCTACCTGCGCAAGGAGCGTCTCTGGCCCTATCTGGACTGTTTCGTCGATCTGGCCCTGCAGTACATCCGCAAGGTCGGCCGGGTGCCCGACGTGATCCACGCCCATTACGCCGACGCCGGGCAGGCCGGCGCGCGACTGGCCGCGTTGCTGGGCGTGCCGTTCATCTTCACCGGCCATTCGCTCGGCCGCGAGAAACGCCGTCTGCTGCGCGAGCGCGGGCAGAGCGATGAGCTGATCGAACGCCGCTATCAGATCAGTCGCCGCATCGAGGCCGAGGAACATGCGCTGGACATGGCTTCGCTGGTGGTCGCCAGTACGCAGCAGGAGGTCGAGAGCCAGTACGCGCTTTACGACAACCACGAAAGGCGTCAGGTGGCGGTGATACCGCCAGGGGTGGATATCTCGCGCTTCCATCCCGCCGCCAAGGGCGAGCGCGTGGGCGACTGCGTGCACGGCATCGAGCGCTTTCTGCGATATCCGAGGCGCCCGTGGATTCTTGCCCTGGCACGCGCCGACGAACGCAAGAACCTGGCCACGCTGGTACACGCCTTCGGCGCGCATCCGGATCTGCGCGAGCGGGCCAATCTCGTGCTCGTGGCGGGCGTGCGCGACCGCATCGGCGAACTGGAGAAGGGCGCCTCCCGGGTCTGGCGCGAGCTGCTGGAGCTGATCGACGAGTATGATCTGTACGGGCACATCGCCTACCCCAAGCAACATTCCGCCGAGGACGTGCCTTGCATCTATCGAGGCGCTACCGCCAGCGGCGGAGTGTTCGTCAACCCGGCCTGGACCGAGCCCTTCGGACTCACGTTGATCGAGGCGGCGGCCAGCGGTCTGCCGGTGGTCGCCACGGACGACGGCGGGCCGCAGGAAATCCTGCGCCACTGTCGCAACGGCGTGCTGATCGACCCGCACGACGCCGCAGCCCTCGGCGAGGCCCTGTCCGATACGCTGGCGGACCGCCGCCGCTGGCGCCAGTGGGCGCAGCGTGGGCTGCAGGGCGTGCGCCAGCACTACACCTGGACCGGCCATGCCGAGCACTACCTGCGCGAACTGGGCAAGGTTTCACGTCGCCGCAAGCGCGGTCGGGTGGCGAAAAGTCGCTTGCCGACGGTCGATCGCCTGCTGATCTGCGACATCGACAACACCCTTATCGGCGACCGCGCCGCGCTCGCCAAGCTGGTGCGGGCCATCGAGGCGGCCGGCGACAGCCTGGCATTCGGCATCGCCACCGGAAGGCGGCTGGACAGCGCGGTGCGCGTGCTCAAGGAGTGGGGTGCGCCGACACCCGACGTGCTGATCACGGCGGTGGGCAGCGAGGTGCACTATGGGTCCAACCCGCAGCACGATCGCGAATGGAGCCAGCATCTGGATTTTCGCTGGGATCGAGGGGCGATCTTCGAAACCCTGCGCGGACTGCCTGGGCTGCGCCTGCAGCCGGCCAGCGAGCAGCGTGCGCACAAGGTCAGCTATTACGCCGATGCCGCCCGCATGCCCGGCGTGCCGGCCATCCGTCGCGAACTGCGGCGGCGCGGCATACACGTCAACGTGATCTATTCGCATGAAGCCTATATCGACATTCTGCCCATCCGCGCCTCCAAGGGCCTGGCGGTACGCTACGTGGCCGATCGATGGGGGCTGAGCATGGACCATGTTCTCGTGGCCGGCGATTCCGGCAACGACGAAGAAATGCTGACCGGACACAGCCTCGGCGTGGTGGTCGGCAACCACAGCCCGGAGCTGGGCCACCTCAAGGGGCGCAAGCGGGTGTACTTCGCCCGCGCCGAACACGCCGCCGGGGTGCTGGAGGGTATCGAGCACTACCATTTCCTGGGCAAGATACAGCAGCCGCGCTACGACTGAACGACCCCGAACCTGCCACCGCCCACTTCAAGGAGGCGCGTATGTCGGAAGACGTGACGGACGGAGCCATCGACGAACTGCGCGAATATGCGGAGCGGCATCGCGAGACCCTTTATCTGCTGTTGCGCGGCCTGAGTGCGGACACGCGCCGCCACTGGTTGCGCAGCGACCTGTGGGACCACTACGTTGACTTTCTCGCCGAGCGCGGCGAGGCGCCTGCGGACGGCCCGTTGACGCGCTTCGTCGCGGCGGCGGAGGAGGCGGTGGTCGATGCGCCCTGGCTGGGTTTCTCCGTGCGCCCCGGCGTCGGTTTCCGCTATTACCTCAGAATCAACGCCGAGACCCTGCATATCGACGGCCTCGACGTGTCCGAGTTTCTTGCCTACAAGGAGCGCATGGTGCTGGCGCAGCCCGAGCTGCCCTGGCAGCTCGAGTTCGACATCGCGCCCTTCAACCGCGAATTCCCGCGTCTGGAGGAAGCCCGATCCATCGGCCGCGGCGTGGAATTCCTTAACCGCAGGCTGTCCAGCCAGCTGTTCCAGGAATCCGGCCGGCGGGCCAAGAGCCTGCTCGATTTCCTACGCGTGCACGCCTACCGCGGACAGCAACTGATGCTGGGCGAGCAGATCCGCGATGTCGCGGCGCTGCGCACGGCGTTGCGCCGCGCGGAGCGGGCTCTCGCACATCAATCGCCCGACACGCCCTGGTCGACGCTCGCGCCGCTGCTCGCGCCGCTGGGCTTCGAACCGGGCTGGGGCCGCGACGCGGCGCGCGCGCTGGAAACGCTGCGGCTGCTGTCGGATATTCTGGAAGCGCCGGACCCCGCGGTGCTCGAGCGCTTTCTGGCACGGGTGCCGATGATATTCAACCTGCTGATCCTGTCGCCGCACGGTTATTTCGGCCAGGCCAACGTGCTCGGGCGCCCGGATACCGGCGGCCAGGTCGTGTACATCCTCGATCAGGTGCGCGCGCTGGAGCGGGAAATGCGCGCGCGCATCGAGGCTCAGGGGCTGGACATCGAACCCAACATCGTCGTGGTCACGCGCCTGATTCCCGAGGCCGACGGCACCACCTGCAACGAGCCGCTCGAACCGATCGCGGGCACGCGCGCCTCGCGCATACTGCGCGTGCCATTCCGCAATCCGGAGGGCGACGTGGTGCCGCACTGGATCTCGCGCTTCGAGGTGTGGCCCTATCTCGAACGCTTCGCGGGCGAGGTCCAGCAGGCCGTGACCATGGAGCTGGACGGCCGCCCCGACCTGATCGTCGGCAACTACTCCGACGGCAACCTCGTCGCCAGCATGCTGGCCAGCCGCATGGGCGTGACCCAGTGCAACATCGCCCATGCGCTGGAAAAAACCAAATACCTGTTCTCCGATCTCTACTGGCGCGAGAACGATGCCGAATACCACTTCGCCACCCAGTACACGGCCGACCTGATCGCCATGAACGCCGCCGATTTCATCGTCACCAGCACCTACCAGGAGATCGCCGGCACCGACGACAGCATCGGCCAGTACGAGAGCTACGAATCCTTTACCCTGCCCTCGCTGTACCGGGTGGTGCGCGGCATCGACATCTTCGATCCCAAGTTCAACATCGTCTCGCCCGGCGCGGATGCGGACGTGTACTTTCCCTACACCGATCAGGCGCGCCGGCTCACGGGTCTGCACGACGAACTGCGCGAGCTGGTGTTCGGCGCCCCCGGCGCGCAGGCTCGCGGCTGTTTCGAGGACGCCGGGCGGCCGCTGCTGTTCACCATGGCGCGGCTCGACCGGATCAAGAACATCGCCGGCCTGGTCGAGTGGTACGCCGCCAGCGAGCGCCTGCGCGGCCAGGCCAATCTACTGGTGATCGCGGGGCACATCGACCCCGGCGCCTCCGACGATCGCGAGGAACAGGCGCAGATCGAACACATGCATGCGCTGTTCGACCGTTATGGCCTGGACGGGCAGGTGCGCTGGCTGGGGATGCGGCTCGACAAGATGCTCGCCGGCGAGCTGTACCGCTTCATCGCCGACCTGCGCGGCGCCTTCGTGCAGCCGGCGCTGTTCGAGGCCTTCGGGCTGACCGTGATCGAGGCCATGAGCTCCGGTCTGCCGACCTTCGCCACGCGTTACGGCGGTCCGCTGGAGATCATCGTCGACGGCGTGTCGGGATTCCACATCGACCCCAATCACGGCGAGGCGGCAAGCGACATCATGGCCGGGTTCATCGAGCGTTGCGCCGCGCGGCCGGGCTACTGGGAGCAGATCGCGCAGGCCTCGCTGGACCGGGTCGCCAGCCGCTATACCTGGTCGCTGTACGCCGAGCGCATGATGACGCTGTCGCGCATCTACGGCTTCTGGAAATTCGTTACCAATTTCGAACGCGCGGAGACCCGGCGCTATCTGGAGATGTTCTACGGTCTGCAGTGGCGGCCGATGGCGGCGGCAGTGGCCGAGCGACCGCAGGGGTAGCACGGGGGCGGGGCGGCCTGGCCTAGCTTTTGTCGTGATGGCTGGCGTGGATCACGCCGGCGCGTTCCGCGAGGCGGCGGATATCCTCGATGATCCATCGCCCCGCCTCGTGGCGGACCAGACCTTCGCGCCGGAATCGCTGCAAGGTGCGGGTCACGACCACGCGCACGCTGCCGATCAGGTGGGCCAGCTCTTCCTGCGGAAGGCCGTGCAACAGCGCCGGTCGCCGTGTCGCCTCGCCGGCGAGTTGGCTGAGCAGCAGGCGCGCCAGGCGGGTCTGAGTATCGGCCAGGGCCAGGTCGGTGGCGAATGCTTCCAGCACGCGCAGGCGCGCGGCGACGTAGCGCAGCAGGGCGCGGCGTAGGGCCGGCTGCGATTCGAGCCATGTATGCCATGCCGCCAGTGGGGCCGACAGGGTGCTGACCGGCTCCAGGGTCTCGCGCATGACCGCATGCGGCTGTCCGTCCAGCAGCGACACCAGGCTGAAACCGTCCCCCGGGCCGAGTAGTTCCAGGCTCAATTCGCGGCCGCTGTCGGCGGATGCCTGGCTGATTTTCACGCGACCGCTTTCGATCAGGTAGAAGCGTTCTGTTGTATCGGCGTCGCCCAGCGCGGGGCTGTGCCCGGGCCATTGCATGCGAGTCATGTCGGCCAGCATGCGCTCGCGTTGACGCGCATCCACGCCGGCGAACAGCGGAGAGTGCTGGAGCGATTCGTCGATTGCGGGTGGTTCCGTCTGCTTCATTCGTTGTGTCCGGGCCGATTCGCGCCATCCGCAGAGGGCGCGGGGCCACATACGGCGGCGCGAGGTGGCGCCAGTCTAGCGGATTCGCCCGGCTCGATCAGTCGCCCGCCAGCCTGGACAGGCCTTCGCGTTGGAGCAGGTCGATCTCGCGTCCCGCCAGGGTGATCAGGCCGCGTCGGCGAAAGTCGGCGAGCAGGCGGCTTAAGGTTTCGGTGCGCATGCCCAGATGATTGGCGATTTCCAGGCGCGTCAGCGGCAGGCGGTAGCTGTGGGTCGAGTAGCCGCGTTCGCCAAGGCGCATGGATACGTCGATCAGGAAGCCGGCAAGACGCTGTTCGCTGCTCTTGGTCGCGATATCGAGCTGATGGTGCTGGCTGCGTACGAGCGCTCGATTCATCTGCAGGCAGATACGTTCGCGCAGGTCGGGATGGCGGCCGGCCAGGCGCATCAGCGAGTTGCGGCTCAGTTCGCAGACCTGGGTGGTTTCCAGGGCGACACAGGTCGCGGTGTGCGTACCGGTATGGAGCGCCTCGAGCCCGAGCGTGTCGCCGGGCAGATAATAGTCGCAAATCATTTCCCGCCCGCCTTGCCGGCTCAGCGAGATTCGGGCGCTGCCGGCATGCACGATCAGCAGTCGGCTTGCGGCCTCGCCGGCACGATAGAAGGTGTCGCCGCGACGCACGGGGCGCAGCGCGCGCACGTGCCCCTTGAGGCTCTCGAGATCGTCCGCGGGGAACGCGGCCACCGCGCAGCGCGTACGCAGATGGCAAGCGTGGCAGGGAACGCGAGAGCCGTTTCCGTTGTGTCGGGCAAGCCATTCGCCGCGCTGTCCCTGATCGCCCACGTGGAAACCTCGTATTCGTGCCGAGGCCATAAGATACCGGGCGGTCTGGATTTGCGAGGTGACCCAGGTTACGCATGATGTTCTGAGATCGCCGCGTATCGCGGCGGGGTCCGAATATTGCCGAATCGACGCAAATCCTCGCAGGCGACATGCCCTATCGATTACGGCAGGAGTGTTGAGGGATTGTTCCGCGGCATCAAGTCCCGCCTTCGTCGCAGCGATAGCGCAGATCGCGCACGCCGTGGCCCAGCCTCTGGCCGCGGCGCTCGAACTTGGTTTCGGGCCGGTCGCCCGGGTCGGGCGCCCAGGCGCCCGGGCCGTAGGCATTGGCGAAGTTCGGCGCGGCCTCCATCACCTCGTGCATGTGCTCGGCGTATTCGGCCCAGTCGGTGGCCAGATGGAGCACGCCGCCGGAGGCGAGCTTGCGCGCCAGGCGGGCGACGAACTCGGGCTGCACCAGCCGGCGCTTGTGGTGACGCTTCTTGTGCCAGGGGTCGGGGAAGAAGATTTGCACCGTGTCGAGCGCGGCGTCGGGGATGCGCCGCTCCAGCACCTCGACCGCATCGGCGCAGAACAGGCGCACGTTGGTCAGGCCGTCGCGCTCGATGAGCTGCAGCAGGTGGCCGACGCCGGGACGATGCACCTCGATGCCGACGTAGTCGCGTTCCGGGTGCCGAGCGGCCTGGTCGGCCAGCGATTCGCCGTTGCCGAAGCCGATCTCCAGGGTTACCGGCGCCGTGCGCCCGAACAGCGCGGTAAGGTCCAGCGGCGGGCCTTCCGCGTCGAGCAGATACTGCGGACCGAGGGTATCGAGCGCGCGCTGCTGGCCGCGGGTGAGGCGGCCCTCGCGGCGCACGAAGCTGCGGATGCGGCGGCTGGGTGTCGTCGTTTCGTTCACGGTGGGCGCTCGCCCGGGGCGGGCGCCCCGGGTGGAATCAGAAGAAGGTGCCGTCGATTGGCGAGGAGGCCGAGGCGTAACGCTTGCGCGGCATGCGTCCGGCGAGGAAGGCCTCGCGCCCGGCCTCGATGGCCTTGCGCATCGCCGAGGCCATCAGCACCGGTCGCTTGGCGGCGGCGATGGCCGTGTTCATCAGCACGCCGTCGCAGCCGAGTTCCATGGCCACCGCCGCGTCGGAGGCCGTGCCCACGCCGGCGTCGACGATGATCGGCACCTGGGCGTTCTCGATGATCTCGAGGATGTTGTAGGGGTTGCGGATGCCCAGCCCCGAGCCGATGGGCGCGGCCAGCGGCATCACCGCCACGCAGCCCATTTCCTCCAGCCGGCGCGCGATGATCGGGTCGTCGTTGGTGTACACCATCACCTCGAAGCCGTCGGCGATCAGCGTCTCGGCGGCGGACAGGGTTTCCAGCACGTGCGGGAACAGCGTCTTCTCGTCGCCCAGCACCTCCAGCTTCACGAGATTGTGACCGTCGAGCAGCTCGCGCGCCAGCCGGCAGGTGCGTACCGCCTCCTTGGCGGAATAGCAGCCGGCCGTGTTCGGCAGCAGGGTGTAGCGGTCGAGCGGGATCACGTCGAGCAGGTTGGGCTCGTCCGGGTTCTGCCCGATGTTGGTGCGCCGGATGGCGACGGTGATGATCTCGGCGCCGCTGGCCTCGACCGCGTCGCGGGTCTCGGTCAGGTCCTTGTACTTGCCGGTGCCGACCAGCAGACGCGAGGTGAACGTGCGCGAGCCCACGCGCAGGGCGTCGTCGCGCTGTGCCGTCGCGCTTTCGATGATGTCGGGATTCGTGGCCATGATGACTTCCTGCGTTCAGCCGCCGCCGATGGCGTGCACGATCTCGATGCGGTCCTGCGCGCCGAGCCGGTAGTCGTCGAACCGGCTGCGCGGCAGCACCTCCTCGTTCACCTCCAACGCCAGCCGGCGGCCCTCGAGTTCGAGCAGCGCGACGAGTTCGCGCGCGGTGATGCCTTCGGGGACTTCTCGGGACTGGCCGTTGAGGATGATCTGCATGTCGCTGAGAGCGGTGGCGGTAATGTGGGCGACCATTCTACAACACTGCCGCCACGGGCGGCGGACGCCGCTTGCCCTGCCGCCCGCCGCCCCCGTAGAATTGCCGACGCGCGGGTGTAGTTCAATGGTAGAACTGCAGCTTCCCAAGCTGCTAACGTGGGTTCGATTCCCATCACCCGCTCCACAACGCGAAACCCGCCTGGCACGTCCGGCGGGTTTTTTTGTGCCCGCGCATCGCCCTCACGCTGCGGACCGCCGCGTCGGCGGATACATCACCATCAGGTAGGCGAAGATCAGCGCGTAGATGATCGTCGTGCCGAGCACGTCGCCGCCGACGCCGGTCACGGCGCCGTAGGGTCCGCCCCAGCCTTCGGCGGTGGTCCACACCCCGATCGAGTAGAGAAAGCCGAAGGGCAGCACGAAGCGCATGCCGCGATTGGCGATCAGGCCGACGGCGATAACGGTCTCGGCCACCGCGGCGAAGATGCCGAAGGCCTGCTGGCCGACCAGCTTGATCGCGTCCACGAAAATCTGGATGTAGGCCACGATCCAGGCCGGCTGTCCGGCCTGCGACTGCACCAGGTAGCTCAGCGAGTGGTCGATGAAGAAGGGCGTCCATTTCCAGGCCGCGTCGAAGGCCCACAGCGCGCCGAACAGCAGGCGCAGGATGCGGTAGCGCCGCGCGCGGGCGGTCTCGTCGTCCGCGGCGCCGGCCGCCGGTTCGGCGAGCAGCAGGGCGATGAAGGTCAGCGAATAGACGACCAGCGTACCGGGATCGGTGGCGCCCGCGGTGTAGGGGCCGCCGAGATGGCCGTTGAGCGTCCACATGACGAAGGTGAACACGACGCCGATCCAGGCCACCTGGCGCAGCCAGAGGCCGCTCAGCAGGGACACCGCGAGCAGCGCGCCGACGGCCACGGTGAACAGCGCCACGCCGGGTGCGCCGATGGCGGCGATCAGTCCCATCGCCCAGTGGGTGTAGTCCACGTACCACGCCGACTGGCCGTGGTGGGCGGCGATGGACTTGAGGAACAGGCGTTCGATGTAGGCCGGATGCAGCTGGTAGACCACGTTGAACACCCAGATCAGCCCGAAGACGACTCGCAGCGCGCGAAAGGCGCGGCGCTGCACGGCATGGTCGTGGAGATCCCAGCGCGCGGCAGCGCGGGCGGGGGTGGGCATGACGTCGGCCATGATGACCTCCTTGCTGGTGGTGTCGGGCGGCATGCGCCCGGTATCGTTATCGACGCGCTTTATGGCGTCGTGTCACGGTAGACCGCGTGATTGCCGCCCCGTTCCGCTCAGTCGGTCCTGGCCGGGCGCAGGCGCAGCAGGCCGGCGTAGAACACCGGCGCGAGCCACAGCGAGGCGAACACCGCGAGGCTGAGCCCGCCCATGACCGCGATCGCGAGCGGCTTGAGCAGGTCGGTGCCGCGGCCGACGCCGATGGCGATGGGCAGGAAGCCGAGCACGTCCGCCAGCATGGTCATCAGGATCGGGCGCAGGCGCAGGCGCGCCGAACGCGCCACCGCCGCCGCGTCCGGCAGGCGTCCGGCGCGGCTGCGCGCCAGCGAGAAGATCAGGATAACGTTGTTCACCGCGATGGAAGACACCAGCAGCAGGCCGAGGAAGGCGGTACTGTCGAGCGCCGTGCCGGTCAGGCGCAGCGCGAGGAAGGCGCCGGGCGCGGCCAGTGCGATGGCGGCCAGCGCGGCCACCGCCGGCCGCTGGCCGGAGAACTGGAAGCCGAACAGGATCAGCAGCACGAGCAGCGCGCCGCCGAGGATCAGACTCATCTGGCGGAAGCCCTGCGCCTGCTGACGGTAGTAGCCGCCGACCACGGCGACGATGCCGGGCGGAAGGTGCGCGCCGGCGATGATGTGATGCAGCACGCCGGCCGCGGCGGCCAGCCCCTCGCCGGGCTTGGGCGCCATCCACAGGTAGGCGTAGGGCACCAGGTTGTCGTGCGTCACGTAGGGCACCGAGCCGTGCAGGCGCACGTGCGCGAGCTGGCCTAGCGGGGTCTGCGTGCCGTCCGGCAGGCGCAGCGGCAGGCGGGCGAGGGTCTGCGGCGATTCGCCGGGGCTGTCCACGCGCACGCGCAGCGGCAGGATCTGCTCCCCGCGCAGCAGGAACCCGGCGCGGCGGCCCCACTCGTCGGCGCGCACCTGGGCGGCGATCTCGCGCCCGTCCACCCCGAGCAGGCGCGCGCGGTCGCGCGGGCGCAGCACGATCTCCGGCCCCGCCGAGGGCGACTTGAACACGGTGTTCTCGAAGCGCCCGCTCGCGCGCACCTCGGCCTGCAGCCGCTTGCCGTAGCGGTGCAGCTCGGCCGGGTCCTTGCCGAACAGCAGGATCGACAGGGGCGAGTGCGAGCCGGACAGGTTCTCCAGGCGGTTGCTCATGATCTGGTGCAGCTTGAGCTCGATCAGGTCCGGCTGCGCGGCGTGGAACTGCCGGCGCAGGGTCTGCATCATCGCCTCGGTGGTCGCGCGGCGGTCGCGCCGCAGGATGATCACCAGATCGCCCTTGTTCGAGGTCGCGCGCGAATTCTCCAGGCTGCGCCCGACCACCACGGACACCCGCGCCACCGCCGCGTCGTGCGCGGCCACCGCGGCCAGCCGGCGCCCGGCGGCGAGGGTCTCGTCGGTGGGCGTGCCGACCGGCGTGCGGAAGGGCACGGCGATGGCGCCCTCGTCCCAGCGCGGCAGAAAGGCCGTGGGCAGGCCGAGCCCCGCGAGCAGGCCGGCCGCGATCAGCAGCGCGGCGACCGGCAGCGCCAGCCAGGGGCGGCGCGTGCCCGCGCGCAGCGCGCGGTCGTAGCCCAGACGCAGCCGGCGCGCCCAGCGCCAGGGTTTGGGCGGGCGCGCCGGGCGGTGGGCCAGCCACGCCGCGAGTACCGGCGTCAGTGCGAGGGCGACGACCTGGGAGACCAGCAGCGCGATCACGATGGCCAGGGCCATGTGCCGGAACAGCAGGCCGAGGGTGCCGGAGAGAAAGATCAGCGGCAGGAACACCACCGACGAGGTCAGGGTCGCCAGCGTCATCAGCGGCAGGATCTCGCCGCAGGCGGCCAGCGCCGTGCGCCGACGCAGCGCGGGTGCCGCCCCGGCGGGCAGGCCGCGCAGCCCGCGCTCCATCACCACGATGGCGTGGTCGACCAGCGCGCCGATGGCCGCCGTGAGCCCGCCCAGGGTCATGATGTTGATGCCGAAGCCGAGCACGTGCAGCACCAGGAAGGTGCCGGCCATGGCGAGCGGCACCACCAGCAGGGTGGCGAGCGCGCTGTCCAGGCGGCGCAGGAACAGCAGCACCACCGCCCAGGCGATCGCGGTGCCGAGCAGCAGGGCGATCCACACGTCGCCCAGGCTGTGGCGCACCAGCGAGCTGAAATCGTAGATGCGGATCAGGTGCACCCCGGGCGGCAGCTCAGCGCGCAGCGACTGCACCTGCGCGTGCACCTGCCCGGCGACCTGGACCACGTTGGCGCCGGCCTGCGCCGAGACGTCGATCAGGAGGGCATGGCGGTAGCCCGACACCGCGGCGCCGATGATCAGCGGCGGCGGGCCGGTGCTGACGTGGCCGAGCGCGTCCAGCGGCAGCGCGGCGCGCGCGCCGTCGGGCCCGCGCGGGCCGAGCGGCAGCATCAGCCGGCCGAGCGCGGCGGGGTCCTTCGGGCGCGGTTCGGAGACGAGCACGAACTGCTGGTGGAAGCGGTCGAGCAGGCCGGCGAAGAAGGGGCCCTGCGCCTGCCGCAACGCGGCGACCACCTGCCCGGCGGAGAGGTGGTGCTCGGCCAGCCGGCGCGGCGACAGCGACAGCGTGACCACCGGCCAGCCGCGTCCGGTGCCGTTGACCTGGTACACCCCGCGCACCGACAGCAGCGCCGGGCGCACGTCGAAGGCGTAGAACGGCATCATCGCCGAGCTGTCGACGCGGTCGGAGACCAGCGCGTACTGCGCGAAGGGCTGGATGTGCGGCGTCATCAGGCGCACGGTCATGCGCGCGCCCGGCGGCAGCGGGATCTGCGCCAGCCGCGCCTGCAGGGTGAGGTAGGCGGTTTCCGGGGCGACGTGGTCGCCGAAATACACGTGCAGCTTGGACAGCCCGACGCCCGACTGCGACTTCACCAGACGCACCCCGGCGACGCCCTTGGCGGCCTGCTCCAGCGGCTCGGTGACCTGCAGCAGCATGTAGCGCACGGGCAGGTTGGCGTCGCTCACCAGCACGGTCACGCGCGGAAAGTCGACGTCGGGGAACACGCTGCGCGGCAGCGCGCCCAGGGCCAGCCAGCCGGCGACGAGCAGCAGCAGCGCCAGCAGCGTCAGCGTGGCCCGGTTGGTCCAGAGGAAGTCTAGATAGCGCCTCATGCGCCGGGCGCGCGCACGTCGACGGGGGTGCCGTCGGCAATCGTACCCGCGCCCCGCGTCACCACCGGCTCGCCGGCGTGCAACGGGCCTTCGACCCAGACGGCATGCTGCCCGAGGTGCGCCAGCTTCACTGGCACCGCATGCGCGCGGCCGTGGGCGACCGTATACACCAGCGCGCGCGCGCCGCGCATCACCAAGGCCTGTGTCGGCAGCTGCCAGGCGTGACCGCCCACGCCGGGCAGACGCACGTGCAGCCATTCGCCGGGCATCAGCCCGCCGTGCGCCGGGCGCAGCACGACCTCGACCAGACCGTCATGGCGGGCGTCGTCGCCGACCGAAGCGATGCGCGCCGCGCCCTGCCAACCGTCGCCGGCAAGCCTGGCCGGCGCTCCGGGGTGCAGCGCGCGCGCCGTCGTCGGGGTCACGTAGCTGCGTACCCACACGCCGCCGGCCCCGGCTAAGCGGGCGACCGCCGTACCCGAGGTCACCCGCGTGCCGGGCGGCAGCAGGTAATTCACCGTGCCGGCGGCCGGTGCGGTCAGCCGCGTGGCGCGGCGCTCGGCGCGCAGCGCGTCGAGCTGGTCCTGTGCGGTGGCGGCCTGGGTCTGTGCCTGCTGTACCTCGGCGACGGTGGCGAGCCGGCCGTGGTACAGCGTTCTGACGTGTTGCAGCAGCTTGCGGTCGAGATCGAGCCGGTGCTGCGCGGCGGCGATGCGCGCGCGCAGGCCGGGCGGCACCACGCGGGCGAGCAGGCGGCCGCGCGCGACCTGCGCCCCCTGGGCGGCATAGGGCCCGCGCAGCTGCCCGGCGAGCGGCGCGCGCAGGGTCGCATAGGCCAGGCTGCGCGCCTCGCCGAGAGTGTCCACCTGCGCCTGCCAGGCGCCCATGCGCGCGGGAACGACGTCGACCGCGTAGCCGGCGATGGCAGCAGCGGGCAGGGCGGACGCCAGCAGTGCGGCGAGCAGCAGGAACGGGGAGCGTGGGGCGGGCATGGGCAGTCCGGACGGTTGCGTACCATCAGCAGACCGGATCGCAGGCGGCAGGGTTCCGGCCGTCGCCGCCCCGTAATGAATCGTTAATGAATCGCCTATCAGATGGTCGCAAGAAAACCTGGCGCCTGCCCCTGCGGGCGCCGGTAATCGTGCGCTCAGGCAGCCTCGGACTTGCCGTGCTGCAGGTGCACGTCCATCTGCGGGTAGGGGATGCCGATGCCGTTGGCGTCGAAGCGCAGCTTGATCGTCTCCAGCAGATCGCAGCGGGCGTTCCAGTAGTCGGCGGACGCAACCCAGGGGCGGATGTAGAGGTTCACGCTGCTGTCGGCCAGATCCATCACGCCGCAGGTGGCCGCCGGGTCCTTGAGAATGCGCGTGTCCTCGGCCAGGATCGCCTCGACGATTTCCTTGGCCTTGCGGATGTCGGCGTCGTAGCTGATGCCCACCACGAGGTCGATGCGGCGGGTGTCGCGCGCCGAATAGTTGGTGATCACGTCGTTGTAGATCTTGCCGTTGGGCACCGTGATCTCGCGGTTGTCCGGCGTGCGCAGCACGGAGTTGAACACGCGCACGTGTTCGACCACGCCGAGCACCCCCCCGGCCTCGACGAAGTCGCCCGACTTGAACGGCTTGAACACCAAGAGCAGCACGCCGGCGGCGAAGTTGGACAGCGAGTTCTGCAGGGCCAGACCGATGGCCAGGCCGGCGGCGCCTAAAATGGCGATCAGCGAGGTCGTCTGCACCCCGAGCTGGCCGAGCGCGGCGATGACCACCACCATCTGCAGCAGTGCCTTGATGATGGATTCGAGGAAGCGCACCAGCATGGGGTCCATGCGCGCCTTGACCAGCGCCTTGCCGATCAGCTTGGTGATCAGGCCGGCCAGCCACAGGCCGATGACGAGTACCGCGAGTGCGAACACGATCTTGATCCCCCACGGGATCGCGTAGGCTTCAAGCAGGTGATTCCAGTCGAACTTGCCGGGATCGAGCAGCTGGTTCATGGTGTGTGCCCTTATGTGGATTGACGTGACGACGCGTTCCTAGTGTAGTCGGCGGTCGAGGCGGTGGATGGCGATAGTCGCCCATACGGCCCCATACTACGGAAGACCCGGTCCCATGTTCCAAATCCACCACAGCAATCGTGCCGAATGCCTGCTCGACGCGCTGGCCGAGGTCTGCGCCGCGGCGCCGGCCGATCCCTTCGCCGCCGAGACCGTGGTGGTGCAGAACCCGGGCATGGCGCGCTGGCTGGCGCTGGGGCTGGCCGAGTGCACGGGCGTCGCCGCCCATCTCGATTTTCCCCTGCTCGCCTCCTTCGTCTGGCGCGTCTACGCCGCCGAGTTCGACGATCTGCCCGAACAGTCGCCGCTGGACCGCGAGATCCTGCTGTGGCGCCTGATGGCGCTGCTTCCCGCGCAGCTTGCAGATCCCGCCTTCGCGCCGCTGCGCCACTACCTCAAGCCCGGCGCGGACGAGCCGCTGCGCCGCTATCAGCTCGCGCGGCGCATCGCCGACTTGTTCGACCAGTACCTCGTATTCCGTGCCGAGCGCGTGCTCGCCTGGGAGGACGGCGCCGAGAATCACTGGCAGGCGCGCCTTTGGCGCACCCTGTGCGCCGGCGAACGGCCGCGCCATCGCGCCCGGCTGCACGCCGAGTTCGTCGGGCATGCCGGAACGCTGCGCCGCGGCGACCTGCCGGCGCGCGTGTCGCTGTTCGGGCTGACCGCCATCCCCCCGGCCTACGTCGAGGTGCTGCGCGCGCTGGCGGAAGTCATCGACGTGCACCTGTTCGTGCTCGACCCCTCGGTGGCCTACTGGGGCGACATCGTCGACGAGCGCACCCGCGCCCGGCTCGCCGCCGGCCGCGCGCGCCACGCCCGTCCGGGCGAGGCCGAACATCGCGAGGTCGGCAACCCGCTGCTCGCCTCGCTGGGCAAGCAGGGGCGCGACTTCATCGACCTGCTGCACGCCGGCGACGACGAGCACCGCGAGCACTACGCGCCGCCGGAGCGGCTCGACCTGCTCGGCCTGCTGCAGCTCGACATGCTGCTGCTGCAGACGCGCGGCGAGGGCGCGGACGAGCAGCCCCCGGTGCCGCTCGCGCCGGACGACGTCTCGCTGCAGGTGCACAGCGCGCACAGCCCCATGCGCGAGGTGCAGGTGCTGCACGACCGCCTGCTGGGGCTGTTCGAGACCCTGCCCGGGCTGACCCCGCGCGACGTGGTGGTGATGGCGCCGGACATCGACGCCTACGCACCCTACGTCGAGGCCGTGTTCGGCGCCGTGCCGTCCGAGCGGCGTATCCCCTGGTCCATCGCCGACCGCCGCGCCGCCGCCGAATCCCCGCTCGCCGGCACGCTGCTGGCCCTGCTCGGCCTGCCGCAGAGCCGCTTCGCGGTCAGCGAGGTGCTGGCGCTGCTCGAGGACGCCGCGATGATGCGCCGGCTGGGGCTGGACGAGGCCGGGCTCGACCGCGTGCGCCGCTGGGTGCGCGAGGCCAACGTGCGTTGGGGGCTGGACGGCGCCATGCGCGCCGCGCTCGGCCTGCCGGCCGAGGAAGCCGCGAGCTGGGCCTTCGGCCTGCGCCGCCTGCTGCTCGGCTACGCGATGCCGGCGGACGCCGCGGCGCCGGTCGCCGGCATCGCGCCCTATGTCGACGTCGAGGGCGGCGAGGCGCGCGACCTCGGCCAGCTCGCCGACTTCGTCGAGCGGCTCGCCGACTGGCGCGAGCGCCTTGCCCGCCCGCGCACCGTCGACGGCTGGGCGGAGACCCTGTCCGCGCTGCTGGACGCCTTCTTCCTGCCCGACGAGGACGGCGCGCGCCTGCTGCAGCAGGTGCGCGAGGCGCTGGACGCATTGCGCCGCCACGCGGCCGCGGGCGGTTTCGCCGAGGCCGTCGAACTGGCCGTGGTGCGCGACCACCTGCGCGGCCGGCTGGAGGACGCTAGCCCTGGCCAGGCCTTCCTCGACGGCCGCGTGAGCTTCTGCAACATGGTGCCGATGCGCAGCATCCCGTTCCGCGTGGTCTGCCTGCTCGGGCTGAACGACGGCGAATACCCGCGCGCCCAGCGCCCGCTCAGCTTCGACCTGATGGCCGAGTCGCCGCGCCGCGGCGACCGCTCGCGCCGCGAGGACGACCGCTATCTGTTCCTGGAGGCGCTGCTCTCGGCGCGCGACGTGTTCTACGCGAGCTACGTCGGCCGCGACGTGCGCAGCAACGCCAGGCGCGTGCCCTCGGTGCTGCTCGGCGAGCTGCTGGAGACCATCGAACGCGGCTTCCGCGCCCCGGATGGCGGCCGTGACGTGCTGGCGCGGATCGTCACCGAACACCCGCTGCAGCCCTTCAGCCCGCGCTACTTCGCCGCCGACGCAAGGCCGGCCAGCTACGCCGCCGAGTGGCTGCGCGACCCCGCACACCCCGGCGTCGGCGCCTTCCTCGACGCGCCGCTGCCCGAGGCCGAAGGCGAGGAGGAGGCGCTCGATCTTGGCGAGCTCGCCGACTGCCTGCTTCACCCGGCGCGGTATCTGCTCGAACGCCGTCTCGGCGTGTTCCTGCACGCCTCCGACGCGCGCGCCGAGGACGCCGAGGCCTTCGCTCTCGACGGCCTGACCGCCTGGCAGCTCAAGGACCGCGCGCTGGCCCTCGCGCTGGAAGATGGCGATGCCGCGGTGCTCGAATCCCTCGCGCTGGCCGACGGCAGCCTGCCCAGCGCCGGCTTCGGCCGGCTGGCCTTCGACGACGCCGTGGCCGGGATTCCCGACTTCGCCGAGACGCTGCGCGACCACGGCGCGAACGCCCCGCGCGCGTCGCTGGAGGTCGACCTCGACCTCGGCGGCTGCCGCTTGCGCGGCTGGCTGCACGGCGTCGGCGCGGACGGCCTGCTGGCGTACCGGGTCGGCCGGCTGCGCGCGCGCGAACGCCTGCGGTTGTGGCTGCAGCACCTTGCGCTCAATGCGCTGGCCCCGGAGGGCGTCGCCTGCGGCAGCGTGTTCCTCGCCGAGAAGGACGCGCTGCGTTTCGGCCCGCTGCCCGACGCCGCCGGGCGGCTGCGCGAGCTGGTCGCGCTCTACCGCGAGGCCTGGCGCGCGCCGCTGCCGTTCTTCCCCGAAACCAGCCTGGCCTATGCCGAGCGCGTGCTGCGCAAGGGCGAGGACGAGGGCGCGGCGTTCGAGACCGCGCGCAAGGTGTGGGAGGGCAACGCCTGGAGCGGCAGCGGCGGCGAGCGCGACGACGCCTACAACGCGCTCGCGTTCCGTGGGCGCGAGGCGCTGGACGCGCGTTTTGCGGAGTTGGCGTTGGCGGTGTATGGGCCGATGATCGATGCCGAGATTGAAGGGGATGGTGCGTGAAGAGGACGTGTCATGCCTGCGTGAGGCTTGGGGGTCTCTTGAGTGGATCGCCGCGTCTGCGGGAGGGTTTCGGACGCGATCAAGCGATATCACCATTGCCAGGCATTGGCGACGCGTCCGAGCCCATTTCTTTGTTCGCGCAAAGAAATGGGCGAAAGAAACGCGCCCCAGGATCGCTTGTCCCTACGGGCAACCCCGCGCACACGCGTCTGGACAGGACCCGCGGCCACGCGCCATCCGGGCGCGGGGCCGCTTGGCCGGCTTTCCTGCCGGCCATTCCAGCCCAGTCACGCGTCCGCGGGGCAAGCGCTCAAAGGGGGTTGAACGTCAACGGCAAAAGACGTCGACCCGGCCGAGTAGGCGATGTGCTGTCTTGTTTTCCCAGTCCCGTTAGGCCTTGCCTCGAACGTGCGCTCTGGCGCGGGGTCGGGCGGCAGGACGCCGCCCGAGCAGCCTCGTGCCTGGATGGCGCGTGGCTGCGGTGCCTCGTGACGGAGTGCGCATTCGAGGTTTGCCCGCAGGGCCAAGGCCTTCGGGTGTCCTTTCTTTCGCCTCTTTCTTTGGACAAGCAAAGAAAGAGGCTCGGGCGCGTTGCCGCGCTTGATCGAAACCATCGAAGCCCATCCGCGCACGAAACAAGTCTCCACACGTTACCGAAAAGGAATATCCGGAACCGTGCTTTCAACCGCTGTCCGTTGACGTCCAATCGACAACCGGGACGGAACCCGGCATGAACGAACTCCACATGCCGACATTCCCCCTCGACGGCGTACGCCTGATCGAGGCCAGTGCCGGCACCGGCAAGACCTACACCATCGCCAACCTCTACCTGCGTCTGGTGCTGGAGGAAGAGCTGGAGGTGCCGCAGATTCTGGTCGTCACCTTCACCAAGGCCGCCACCGAGGAGCTGCGCGACCGCATCCGCCGGCGGCTGCGCGAGGCGCGCGACCGGCTGGTGCGTGGCGCGTTGGAGGATGATGGCGATCTCGGCACGCTGCTGCGTCAGGCGGCGGGCATGCCCGAGGAGATCGGGAACCGGCTTGAACTCGCGCTCGCCGACATGGACGAGGCGGCGGTGTTCACCATTCACGGTTTCGCCCAGCGCATGCTCACCGATCACGCCTTCGAGAGCGGTGCGCCCTTCGAGGCCGAGCTGCTGGGCGACGAGCACGCCCTGCGCCGCGCCGCGGTGGAGGACTTCTGGCGCCGTCGTTTCTATGACGCGCCGGACGCGGACGTCGCCTGGGCCGCGGGCGAGTGGGGCACGCCGGAGACGCTGTACACGCAGATCGCCGGCCTGCTCGGCCGCGACGCCGCGCGCCTGCTGCCGGCCGATGCGGTCGGAGAGGCGGCGCGCCTTGCCGAACGCTGGCAGACGCTGTACGCGGCCGCGCGCGCGGCCTGGGGCGCGTCGGGTGAGGCGGTGGCCGAAACCCTGCGCGCGAGTCCCGCGCTCAACCGTAACAGCTACAAGCCGAAGACCGTCGAAACGGCGCTGGATGCGTTCGCGGCATGGATCGAGGACGCGGCGCCCGTGCCCGGCCGGTTGCCGGAGCGCATCGATCTGTTCACCCCCGACAAGCTCGCCGCTGCCACCAGGAAGGGTCAGGAGACGCCGACCGGCACGCTGTTCGAGCGCTGCGGCGAGCTGGCGGAGCTGGCGCCGCGGCTGACGCGCGCGCGCCGCGCGGCGCTGCTCGCCGAGGCGGTGGACTACGCGCGCGGCGCGGTGGACGAACACAAGCGCGCCCGCAGCCTGCTGTCCTACGACGACCTGCTCACCCGCCTCGACGCGGTGCTCGCGAGCGAGAGCGGCGCCGCGCTGGCCGCGCGCATCCGTGCGCGCTACCCGGTGGCGATGATCGACGAGTTCCAGGACACCGACCCGGTGCAGTACCGCATCTTCAGCGCCGTTTACGCCGCTGCGGACGAACCGCCACCGGCATCCTCGGCATCCGCACCAAGCGGCGGCGCGGCGCAGCTCGGGCTGTTCGACGGTATTGCAGAGCCCGATCGTCGCGAGGGACGGTCAGGCAAGGCGGAAAGCGGCGAGGAAGCGGAGTTGGCTGCAGCCAATGAGCATTCCGAGGCGGTTTCCAACGCAGCATGGGCGTCCCGCAGCAGATCGGTGGCGCTGTTCATGATCGGCGACCCCAAGCAGGCCATCTACGGCTTCCGCGGCGCCGACATCTTCGCCTATCTCGCGGCCCGCGGGTCGGCCGCCGAGGCGACCTATACCCTCGGCACCAACTGGCGCTCGTCGTCCGCGCTGGTGGATGCGGTCAACCGCGTGTTCGCGCGGCGCGAAAAGCCCTTCCTGTTCGAGGGCATCGAGTTCCATCCGGCGGCGCCCTCGCCGCTGGCCGACGCCGGTCCGCTGGTCGTCGAGGGCGTGCAGCCGCCGCCGCTTGCCTGCTGGTGGTTGCCCAACGGCGGCGACAAGCCGCTCGGCAGCGGCGCGGCCAAGGCGCAGGCCGCTGCGGCCTGCGCGCACGAGATCGCGCGCCTGCTCGGGCTGGCCGCGACGGGGCAGGCCGCAATCGGCGACGCGCCGCTCGCCGCGGGCGATCTCGCGGTGCTGGTGCGCAACCGCTACGAGGCAGACGAGATACGCGGTGCGCTCGCGGCGGTCGGCGTCGCCAGCGTGTTCCTGGCGCGCGAGAGCATCTTCGCCACGCCCGAGGCCGTCGACCTGCGCCACCTGCTGCGCGCCGCGGCCGAGCCGGGCGACACGCGCGCCCTGCGCGCCGCGCTCGCCACCGACCTGCTCGGCGCCGACGCCGCGGCGCTGGACGCGCTCAATCGCGACGAGGCGGCCTGGGAGATCTGGCTCGACCGCTTCCACGGCGCCCAGCAGCGCTGGCGCGAGCACGGCTTCATGCCCATGTTCGCGCAGCTCATGACCGACTGCGCCATCGCTCACCGCCTGCTCGCCGAGCCGGACGGCGAGCGGCGCATGACCAACCTGCTGCAGCTCGCCGAGCTGCTGGCCGAGGAATCCGGCCGGCGGCGCGGTTTCGAGGCGCTGCTGCGCTGGCTGGACGAACGCATCGCCGACCCCGACGGCGACGACGAACAGCAGCAGCTGCGCCTGGAGAGCGACGAGTCGCTGGTGCAGGTGGTCACCGTGCACGCCTCCAAGGGCCTGGAATATCCGCTGGTGTTCCTGCCGTTTCCCTGGGCGGCCAAGCCGTTCAAGACGGACGAGAAGCCCATCCTGTTCCATGCCGAAAGCGACTTAGCGGCCTGCGCCGATCTGGGTTCGGAGGCGCGCGAGGATCACGCAAAGCTGGCCGAGCGGGAGCGCCTGGCCGAGGACCTGCGCCTGCTCTACGTCGCGCTCACCCGCGCGCAGCGCCGCGTCTACCTCAGCTGGGGCCGCGTGGCCGGGGCGGAGGCCTCCGCGCTCGGCTGGCTGCTGCACGGCGCGTCGGGCATCGCCGGGCGTAACGATGCCGCGCTGCGGGACGAACTGCTCGCGCTCGACGGCGGCGCCGGGCGGCTGGCGCTGCTCGACCTGCCGAGCGGGGCGATCCGCGCGCCCGCGCCGCCGCTGCCGGCGGTGCAGCAGGCGCGGCACTTTGCCGGGCGTATCGACGCCGGCTGGCGCGTGACCAGCTATTCGGGCCTGGCCGCCGGCCACGGCGAGCGCGCCGAGCTGCCGGACTACGACGCCGTGGCCGCTGGAGACACCGCCGCGCCCGCGCGTCCGCAGCGCGACGCCTTCGCCTTCCCGCGCGGCGCGCAGGCGGGCCTGTTCCTGCACGCCCTGCTGGAGAAGCTCGACTTTCCCGAGGCGCGCGGCGAGACGCTGGCCCAGGCGGTGCGCGCCGGCCTCGCGCTGCACGGCTTCGAGGCCGAGTGGCAGCCCGCCGTCGAGGCGCTGATCGGGCGCGTGCTCGACACCCCGCTGGACGAGAGCGGCCTGTGCCTGCGCGAGGTCACGCGCGCCGACCGCCGCGACGAGCTGGCCTTCTACTACCCGCTCGCGCCGCTCGGCCCGGGTGCGCTCAATGATCTGCTCGCCCGCGACGGCGCACTCGCGCTGGACGGCGAGCGCCTCGCCTTCAACCCGCTGCGCGGCATGATGAAGGGCTTCATCGACCTCGTGTTCCGCCGCGACGGGCGCTACTACCTCGTCGACTACAAGTCCAACCACCTCGGCGACCGCGCCGAGGACTACGCCCCGCCGCGCCTCGCCGAGGCCATGCGCGAACACCGCTACGACCTGCAGTACCTGATCTACTGCGTGGCCCTGCACCGGCACCTGCGCGCCCGCCTGCCGGGCTACGACTACGCGCGCGACTTCGGCGGCGTGTTCTACCTGTTCCTGCGCGGCATGCGCCCGGCCGACGGCCCGCGCCTCGGCGTGTACCGCGACCGCCCCGAGCCCGCGCTGATCGATGCGCTGGACGCCCTGTTCGCGGGCGGGGAGCGCGCCGCATGAGCGCGCGCGAGACCCTGCAACGCGCCGCCGCGCTCGGCCTGATCCGCGCGCTGGACGATCACTTCGCGCGGCTGATCGGCGAGCTCGCGTGCGATGCGCCGGACGGCGTGCTGTTCGCCGCCGCGCTGGCCAGCCGCCAGACCGGCGAGGGCGACGTGTGCCTGCACCTTGCCGACTGGGCGGGGCTGGCGCCCTTCGAGGCGCTGCCCGCGCTGCGCCTGCCGCCGCTCGCCGAGTGGCGCGCGATGCTCGCGGCAAGCCCGGCGGTAGGGGCGGACGCGCGCGTGCCGCTGGTGCTCGACGGCGACGCGCTCTACCTCGCGCGCTACTGGGCCTTCGAGACCGCGCTCGCCGCCGCCCTGCGCGCGCGCGCCGAGGGCTGGGCCGAGGGCGTGGACCGCGCGCGGCTCGCCACAGGCCTGAGCCGGCTGCTCGGCGAGGACGACGCGGCCGCGGACCAGCGCCGCGCCGCCGCGCTCGCCGTGCTGCGCCGGCTGGCGGTGATCTCGGGCGGACCCGGCACCGGCAAGACGCGCACCGTGACCGCCATCCTCGCGCTGCTGCTGGAGCAGGCGCCCGCGCTGCGCGTGGCGCTCGCCGCGCCCACCGGCAAGGCCGCGGCGCGGCTGGCCGAGTCGATCCAGGCCGCCAAGCGCGAGCTGCCGCTGGACGACGCCGTGCGCGCGGCCATCCCCGAGCGCACGCACACGCTGCACCGCCTGCTCGGCATCGTGCCGGGGCGCAGCCGGCCGCGGCGCGACGCGAATAATCCATTGCACGTCGACCTGCTGGTGATCGACGAGGCCTCGATGGTGGACCTGCCGCTGCTCGCGCGGGCGCTGGCCGCGCTGCCGTCGCAGGCGCGGCTGATTCTGCTCGGCGACCGCGACCAGCTCGCCTCGGTCGAGGCCGGCGCGGTGCTCGCGGACATCTGCGGCGAGGGCGCGGCGGGCTATTCGCCGGCGCTGTGCGCGGCGCTGGCCGAGACTGCGGGCGAGGCGCCCGCTGCCGCGTCGGCTTCCCCCTCGCCGCTGGCCGACAGCGTGGCCCTGCTCGCGCACAGCTACCGCTTCGCGCAGGCGGGCGGCATCGCCGCGCTGGCGCGGGCGGTGAACGCCGGCGACGCGGACGCGGCGCTGGCCGAATTCGACGCCGGCTGGACGGACCTCGCCCAGGCGCCGCCCGCGCCGCTGGAGCCGCGCCTGGGCGAGCGGCTGGACGGCGCGCTGGCCGAGCTGTTCGAGGCCGCCGGCCCCGCCGAGGCGCTGGCCGCGCTCGGCCGGCTGCGCATCCTCTGCGCGCTGCGCGAGGGGCCGTTCGGCGTGGCGGAGATCAACGCGCTGGTCGAGCGCCACGTGCGCCGCCGCTTCGGCGTCGACACGCGCAAGCCGTGGTATCGCGGGCGGCCGGTGATGGTGCAGGGCAACGACTATGCCCTCGACCTCTTCAACGGCGACGTCGGCATCGCCTGGCCGAACGAGAGCGATCATCTGCGCGTGTATTTCGAGGGCGCCGACGGCGGGCTCAAGACCGTGCACCCGGGGCGCATGCCGGCGCACGAAACCGTCTACGCCATGACCGTGCACAAGAGCCAGGGTTCGGAGTTCGACGAGGTGCTGCTGATCCTGCCGCGCCAGGACGCACGCGTGCTGACCCGCGAGCTGCTCTACACCGGCATCACCCGCGCGCGCCGCCGCGTGGAGCTGTGGGCCGAGCCGTCGATCCTCGCCACCGCCGTCGCCCGTCGGGTAAGGCGCGCATCGGGGCTGCGCGGGAGATTGTGGTAGACGCTTACGTGGCTCGCTAGACAGACAATTTGGCGACCGTCCGCAGGGCGCATGACTGCGGCGTAGGTGCTTTGTATTTTTTGTATAGGCTGACAATGCGTGCTTCGGGAAGCCTGATCCGCGTGATCTCCGCTCGCGACATGCACCGCACGGAAAGGAGGCACTATGAGCAAGCGGCGCAAAACTGCACCTGACTTCAAGACAGAGGCCGAGGAACGGGCCTTCTGGGAGTCGCATGACGCCAGCGAATATGTGGATTGGGGGGTGGCCGAGTCCGTGCGGCTGCCGAATCTGAAGCCTTCGACGAAGACGATCTCGCTACGCCTGCCCGCCGCCTTGCTGGAACGCATCAAGATCGAGGCCAACAAGCGCGACATTCCCTATCAATCGCTGATCAAGGCATGGCTTGCCGAGGATGTGGACCGGCACGGATAGCGCATCGGCAAGCGCTGCAACCGCGCCCGACCTGGGACGGCTGTGGGGCGGCTGACCGCCGCCTTTACGCGGACTGGCGGGCGCTGCCGTTGAGCAGGAAGGCGAGGGCGTCCATGACGTGGTTGGCGACCGCGGACGGCGGGCTGAGGTAGAAGTCCTTCCAGGCGGTGGCGCGCTGTTCGTCGTAGAGCGATTGCTGGTCCGGGTGGGCCTGCTCCCAGGCCAGGCGCACGGCGTGGCCGATGATGACGTCCAGGTACAGGGTGTCGTCGATGCGCAGGCCGGGGTTCTTCCACATCACCAGCATCAGCACGCGCAGCGCCTCGGTGTAGAGCTGGCGCGCGTCCGGGGCGGGCGTCTTGTTGAGGATGTGTTCGACCCGGTCCTGGAACTGCCTTTCGCCGCGCGTCATGTCGGCGCACAGCTTGTGGTCGAGGCGACGCTTGGGGTTCCACTGGTCGCCGATCACCAGCCCGCGGCTCTGGTTGACGATGTCCCACACGCCCTCGAAGTAGTCCTCGGGATAGAGCCCGAGGCTGCCCTGGATGGCGCGCCACTGGTGCCAGTCGCCGGCGTCGCTGTTGTCCGGGTCGATGCCGGCGTCGAAGCGCACCCGCGTCATGCCGCTGGAATCGACCGACACGTGCATGCGTTCGAGCTGCTGCATCGCGTCCTGCGCGGCATGGTAGTGCTGCAGCACGTCGCGCAGGGCGCCGGCGAATTCGTGCGGCTCCATGTCCATGAGCACGTCGAGGGTGTCGCTGATCGCCGGCTGTCCGGCGCTGCGCTGGCGCACCGCGATCAGCTGCAGCAGCTGGCCGGCGCGGATCAGGCTCATGTTCTCCAGCAGCTCGGGATGCGAGCGCACCATCAGGCCGAGATTCAGGATCAGCTCCTGGGTGAGGATCTGCGCGCGCGGATCGTCGGCGTTGAACTCGCGAATGGTGCGCAGGATCTCGTCGGCGCCGACCGGGCGGCGGAAGGTCGAGTGGCGGTTGTAGGAACGCGACACGCTGAAGGCCTTCTGGCGCACCACGAGGTCGGTGGCGGCGCCTTCCAGGTCGATGTCGTGCTTGCCCAAGGCGTTCGCGCTCAGGCGGATCAGCCGCCAGTGCCGCGCCTCGCAGGCGCGCAGGTAGACCTCTTCGAGCAGATCGCCGACCCGCGCCGGGCGGCCGCGCATGTCCTGCAGGCCGGTGTCGAAGTCCAGGCCGTGGCGCGCTTCGAGTTCCAGCAGCGCGGCGAACTGGATCAGCAGGTCGCCGGTATGGGTGGCGGTCTGTACCAGGGCCTCGTCGGTCGGTTTCTGGCTCGTGGTCGGATAGTCGGCGGTCGTTGCGGGTACGCTGCCCGGGGCGGGCAGCAGCGCGAAACAGGGGCGGTCGCCGATCTCGTCCGGTTCGTCGGGGAAGCGGTAGCCGTGCAGCATGTCGATGCGCTCGCGACCCGTGGTGGGCAGGAACCCGGCCAGCCGCCCGAGCTGCACCGGCGTGTCGTCGACCTTGCCCTCGCGGCAGGCCTCCATGAACTGCAGCAGGGCGCGGCTGCCCTTCTCGCCCAGCATGCGCTCCTTCACCACCATCACCACCAGCGGGCGGCCGGGCGCGTCCCATTGCCGGCTGACGTAGGCCAGCTCCATCTTCAGGCGCTCGACCAGCAGCACGTTGTCCAGCGCGAGATAGAAATCGTGCCGGTTCATGAACTGCGGCTGGAACACCATGCGCCGCCCCTCGAAGGTGTACACCAGGCTGGTCGCGAGCCCGCGCAGGTGGCGCAGCGGGCGACCGCTCAGCCCCAGACGCGGATTGCGCCCGAGCTGACAGTAGGCTTCGGCCAGGCTCTCGGCGTCGTGCACCTGCACCGGCGCCACCTCGTCCAGCGTCTCGCTGCGGATGCCCTGCTCCTCCAGGCGCGCCTTGACGGCCGGCGACTCGGCCAGCAGCGCGAATTGCACGCGGCGGCCGCGCTGGCGCCCGATGCGCAGGCGCCGGCCGAGCGGGTCGATGTCGGATACGTCGAGCAGGCCGTCCTGGATCAGCGCGCCGAGGATGTACAGGCTCTGCGCCCAGACCAGCGGCACGTTCTCGTTCGGCATCCGCCGCTGGCTGTGCGGGTCGGCCTTCTCCGCCTCGATCAGCCCGACCGGCACGCGGTACAGCTCGGGCAGCAGCCGCTCGCCGTCGCGGTCGATGAGCAGCGTTTCGAGGCGTTCGCGGTAGCTGCGCGCCATGCCCTCGTCGCCGCGGTTGAGGTGGTAGAGCAGCAGATAGGTGAAGAACAGCGGCCACTCGCACTCGATGTGCTCGAACTGCAGCATCTCCTCGGGTTCGTAGTGCAGGCGGGTGGGGTCCTCGATCACGGTCTGATGGCCGTCGCGCAGGAAGCGCGCGCAGCCGTATTCGCCCTGCAGCTTGCCGACCACGTCGGCCACCGTGTCCTCGACCAGGACCCGGTCCTCGACCGCGAAGGCGGGATAGCCGATCACGCTCAGGGTGGCGGCGTCGACCTCCTTGGAAAGCGATTCCTTGGGCAGCATGGATTCCAGGGTGATGCGCGCGCGGGCGATCTCGTCCGGCACCACGTGCACCACCGAGGCCTGCCCGCCGCCCGGGCCGAACAGGTTGAAGCCGTTCATCGCCTCCAGCGCCGCCTTGGCCATGCCCACCGAGCTGCTGTTCACCTCGGCGATGCCGTGATTGATCTTGTTGCCGCGTTCCCAGATGCCGTAGTCCGGCGTGCGGTAGGCGCGCCCGATGTAGTGCACCAGATTCTGCACGAAGTTCACCTCGTCGATGGTGAACACGATGCGCAGGCCCGAGGCGGTCATCTGCGCCAGCATCAGCAGGAACAGCGAGGTCGCATCCAGCTGCAGATGCCCCCACTCGTCGTCGCCGACGACCGCATCGCCCGTTTCCGTGTCGTACTTCGCGTGCAGCGCGTCGAGCGGGTCCAGGGTCTGCTTGAAGCGCTCCACCTTGGGCGCCTGGCGCATCATCGCGGTCAGCAGCCCGCGCATCAGCTTGACCACGCTCTGCTCCAGCAGCACCGTGCGCCCGCCGCTCTCGTCCAGCCGGCGATACGCCAGCCCCACGCCCCAGGCGGCGAGGATGCTGTACACGTTGTCGCGCACCCAGGCGTCGGTGTAGTCGCCGTGCGCGGTGACCGCGGTGCTGGCCGGCAACAGGCCGGTGATGGGGTGCTGACGCGACAGGATGATGCGGGTGACCTGTTCGTAATAGGTGTCGAGCCGGTCGAGAGCGCGTTGATTCATGCCGCAGCATCCATGGGCGTGTGAGGTTTTCCAGTCGTAGGTTCGTGGTGCACGGATGGCCTATTTCGCGTCATCCGGGCGCCTGTCGTTGCGCTCAGTCTGCCCGGCGGACCCGCTCAGCGCCAGCGCCGCGGGCCGCCCGGCCACATCGGCGCGACTGCCGGCCAGTATTCCACAGATTCGAGCTGCAATTTCGGCGCCAGCTCTGCCGTTCCGCACTATTGGCCACAGAATTTATGCAGGAACTTTCGCGCCATCCAGCAGCCTTACTTATGAGCGGTAAGGCAAGACGCCGCACGCATCGACAATGCCCCGAAACGAGGGCCCACGCAGGGGAGAAAACCGCCATGATCGAACTCATACCCGACCTCCCGCCCGGCGTCCTGGGCCTGACCGCCTCTGGCCAGGTCACCGCCGAGGACTACGAAACCGTCGTCATACCCGCCGTCGAAGCGGCGCTCAAGGCACACGACAAGATCCGCCTCCTGTACCACATCGGCCCCGAATGGACCGGCTTCACCGCCGGCGCGATGTGGGACGACGCCAAGGTCGGCCTCGCCCACCGCGCCGCCTGGGAAAAGGTCGCCGTCGTCACCGATGTGCCGTGGATACATGCCGGGGTGAAATATTTCGGGTTCACGATTCCCGGGGAGGTGAGGTTGTTTGGGAATGATGCTTTGGAGATGGCGAAAGCGTGGGTGGCAGGAGAATAAGTGACTTCTCTTGGTAATAGAGAAATGCAGGTTGATTGATGCCTTATTATTTCGATTCTGAACCGTGGGTTGTTTATTGGATGTTTTCTCAGTGGGATGGCAGAAAACGGCCACATCCGGCCGCTCATGCTCCTTCCCTATCAAGCCGTTGGACGGCAGAGTTGCGGCTGGAACCAGTCGTTAACCTTATGGTTGATTGGCGTCAACGTCATGTCCCCGTTTTCATGCATGCATATAGAGACAGAGGGATGGTAAGGTGATGAAGGATCCGATGGTTAATCTCTTTTTTCGCGGGTCTCTATATTAAAGGATGTCCGGACCCGTCGGTCTCTATATTTACTGTTAGAACTCACATGTTCGTCGAGGAAACAAATATTGCCAAGCACAAAGCTAAGCTGCCGTGGAACACTCACGGTTAAGTTCTAACATGGGGCTCAACCTCGCTCCCCTCAGTCGCTGGACGCTGCGCGACAAAGCCGCGCCGCGCCTGTTGGCTCTACGTTAGGCTCTTCGGTCTTATGTTGAGAGGGCCAGTTGAGGACAAAGTACCGTTCACGAAGCTATGGTCGGTTAGTCCTCCATCAGCTAGATGCTTTCTCGTGAGAATACTTGGCGGTAGTGGGTCACCGTCCAAAACCAGAATCTCCTATGAACCTACATTTACTGTCGAATCCACTCGCATCGGCATTTGTTTTGTTGAACGTATACAGGAAATAACGAATGTACTTAACACCAGGTCAAAAATGGCAAGCCGCTTACGAGACGACAAAAGCGAATTTCGGTCTCGACGATGACGCCATCGGTGTATTTGCAATTCAATTGCGCTTCAACTTAGATGACATCAAAACAATCGCCGCAGAGGCGATTACTGGTGGAGGCAATGATCGCAAGTGCGACGTTCTGCACATTGATAAAGAAATGGGTGTCGCCGTCGTTGCACAATGCTATGTGGCACAGACGAAAAAGGTTGCCGCCAAGGCGAACAAGGCTGCGGACTTGAACACTGCCGTAAGCTGGCTACTCAGCGCAGAAATACAGACGCTCGACCCGTTACTTGCCGGTCGCGCCCAGGAACTGCGGGATGCAATACGGGCAGGAGATATCAAGCAAATTCACTGTTGGTACGTCCACAATCTGCCACATTCTGAAAATGTTCGTAAGGAGCTAGAAACTGTAGAACAGACAGTTCGCAGTGCTCTTTCTTCCTACAGCGGAGGATCGCAAGTAAATGTCTTTGCAAAGGAAATGGGGGCAGATGCAATTGAAACTTTGTATACCAAAGCAGAGCGCGCGATAATCGTAACAGACACTTTCGAGGTTCAAGTTCCGGACGTAGTTGAGCACAAAGAGGCTAACTGGGCATCGATTAGCACGTTTGTACCAGGTAAGTGGCTGGCGGATTTATACAGTAGATACGAGACCGATCTGTTCTCCGCTAACCTGCGAGGTTATCTAGGTTCCCGATCGAGCGATAAGAATATAAACTACGGAATTAAGAAAACTACGGTCGATGAGCCCGAAAACTTTCTAGTCTACAATAATGGGATTACTTCGTTAGTTTTGGACTATGTCTATGCGAAGAAAACAAATAAGGGCAGGCGCCTGAAGATTACAGGCATCTCCATTGTCAACGGAGCGCAGACCACCGGATCAATCGCTAGTACTGAAGGCACTGTTGATGAAAACCTTCTCGTAGGTGTTCGCTTCGTCAAGGCTGATAGCGATGATCTAATTGAAAAAATCGTTAAGTATAATAACTCTCAGAATAAGCTTGAGGCGGCAGATTTCCGAAGCAATGATGCAGTGCAGGAGCGATTGCGGCAGGAATTTTCCGGGGTCCCTGATGCCGAATATGAAGGGGGGCGTCGTGGGGGGGCAAGTGACGCCATCCGGAGGAGTAAGTACACCCTCCCGTCCTATACTGTCGGGCAGTCTCTAGCTGCCTTTCACGGTGATCCAGTAGTGGCATATGATAAAAAGTCGGAAATTTGGATAGATGATAATAACTACGGCCGCGTATTCACAGACAGAACAAGTGCGCGACATATTGTCTTCTGCTTTTCCATATTGGAAGCAATAAGTAACCGGAGGCTCCGATTGATAGGGAAGCAGAAGGCAGATCCCTCCTCTTTGACAACGGTAGAAAAAAACACTTTGGAATTCTTGAATAAAAAGGGCTCTCAGTTCCTGCTTATATATACCGTTGCTCAGTGTTTAGAAACCATAATTGGGAGGCCGATTCCGAATAAATTCGATGTTCGATTTAGGATTAATAGGTCGCCATTTAAGATGACTGAAGAATGGGATCCTATCTTGGATATAATGCTACCGCTATGCGGTCAGCTGGAAGGCGCTTTTACCAAAGGTCGAGTTACGACAGAGGGCGTAAAGAAAACCATTCCCAACTTTATTGGAATATTCGCGTCGTTCGCAAATCTTCAGCAGGCGACATTCAATGCGTTTGCAGCCAAGGTCGAGTTCGCATAAAAATTGTCCTACCGTTTTGTCTTGGGACGGAAGGGATGGGTAGAGATGTCTGTAGAACGAGCCGATAGGCTAACGAGTCACTTTCGCCGACGGCTTCGCCGCGGCGTTATATATCACTAGGCAGGATGGTGAAGTGACGTTCGAAGAATGGATGAGGCACCGGGGCTTATCTGAATCCTCAGTCAGGAAGTACGAGGGTGCAGTTAGCGGTGTTATGTCCGAGTGGGCCGTTAATGGTGGCCTCATGGATGGACCGCTTACATCGCTTCTCAGCCACAGCCGATTCCAATCAATTGTTATCGGCCTCCGAAAGCTTCCGATCTACCAGGAGCGAAATGAACGGGGCCATAACATGTACAACAGCGCACTGAACAAGTACGCCGAGTACCTGCAAGAAGGGTTCGATTCTGACATTGAGTCAGATGTGGAAGCGATCATGGAAGATGGATATGCTTCCAATACGGAAAAAGCTTCCTTGCTCAAAACGAGAATCGGGCAAGGCAATTTCAGGCAGAAACTGATCGCTTTGTGGGGTGGGTGCGCAGTTACTGGCTACAAAGACACTTCAATGCTAGTGGCCTCGCACATCAAGCCGTGGCGGGCATCATCTAATGCTGAACGCCTTGATCGATTTAATGGTTTGCTCTTGCTCCCAACGTTGGACAAGGCATTTGATTCGGGCCTTATCTCTTTTGATGCTGCTGGGAAGGTGCTCATATCGCCATTACTCCAAGAGCCAGGGACATTGGGCGTATCTCCAGACATGAAGGTCAAGCTGCAGGCCGAGCATCAGGAATACATGCATTTTCACCGGGAGCAAGTATTCCGCGACACATAACTCAAGCGTTGAACGGCCGGCCGCTGTTGGCTCTGGAACCACCAGCGTGTCACGTACAAGCAACTGGCAGCTCGGGGTCGGAAGCGGACTGTCGGGATATCTGGATTAGCCTCTGGCCTCTAGTCAATTATCGGTTGATTGTGATTTTCATTGGCTCATATATTAAATTCAACATGCTGTTTTGGGCGAGAATTAGCTTCCTTGCCTTTGATTGACCTCGGCGACGCGCCCGAGCCTATTTGTTCGCACGCCCGCACTGAAACTATTAAAAACGTTGTCGCTGAAGGCGTGTGAAACAGCCCTGCCATTTCATACTAGACGTGTCCTTGTTGGCCAATCAATCCTGCTCTAATCGACTCAGGGTTTGAACCGATCAAGCTTGCTATTAAGCCCGCAAAGTACCTCGTATCAGACACAGGCGGCGTCATTCGCCGTGGCCGGAAAGCAGGTTGTCGATCTCGCACATGAGGTATTCGTTGTCGCCGACGTTGCGCGCCACTTCGATGATGTCTGCGTAGCTGTGGTTGTGCAGGTCGAAGCTGAGCTGGTCGACGCGGCTCCTGTCATAGAGCAGCTCCAGCAGCAGGATCACCCGCGGCGGGCGGTCGCCGGTATCCGCAACGATCCGAATCTTGGAGACGACGCGCAGGTGCGCATCGATCTGGTTGATGAAGTGCAGGGCGGAGAGTTCGTCGATCTCCTGCTGAGTGAACATTTGCATGGGTGTCTCGGAATTCCTGACGATATCGGCCGCGCCACGGCCAGCGGACGGGCAGCATCGCGCCGCGCCGTTGCCTGGGAACGGCCGGCGGCGATGGTCGGCTGCGGGCTAGATGCGCCTAGACCGCCTGCAACAGGCGGGGCTCGGTGTTGATCGCGCCGGCGCGGCCCCAGGCTGTGATCGCCTCGACGAACCAGCGCGAGTCGGTGGGGTGCGGGCGCAGCACGTCGCACTCGGCATACAGGCTGCCGTCGGCGTTGACCACCAGCTCGCCGCAGCGGTAGCCCTCGGCGTTACGCCACTCCATCACCAGCGCCATCGAGCCGTCGGCCGGGTCGCGGCGCAGGGTGGGCGTGCCGGCCTCCCAGGCCGGGGCGAAGAAACCCAGCGACCCCAGGCGGCCGGCGGCGCGTTCCAGCTCCCGCAGCACCTCGATGCCGAGGGGACGCAGCGCTTCCAGCCGCCGATCGAGCTCGCTGAGCATCACCAGATCTCCGAGGGTACCAGCAGCCGTTCGACCGGCTTGCCGCCGAGCAGGTGGCTGTCGATGATCTCGGCCACGTCTTCCTTCTTCAACCCGCCGTACATGACGCCCTCGGGATAGATCAGCAGGTTGGGGCCGGAATCGCAGGGGTCGAGGCAGCCGGTACCGGTCACCTGAATCCCCTGGGCTGCCAGCTCCCGGCTCTGCGACTGGGACAACAGTTCGTCGAGCACGGCCTGGCAGCCCTTGGCGCCGCAGGAGCCGCGGGGGTGGCCCGGCGGACGGGACTGTACGCAGACGAATACGTGTTTGGCGGGTCTTGGCATGGCACTCACTCCGGAACGGGGTGGATTTCGCAGGCAAACTCGATGGCAATCGGAGAGCAAGCGACGTGCCACAGCTAAGCGATTGATTTTCGGCGGGGCGGGCGGAGCGGGTCTGTCGCAAACGGAACAATCGACCCGGCGGGCGGGGTAAACGGGCCAACGCGGATGGCGTTGTGGGCGGAGGCCCTGAAAGGGGCGCCGAGCATCGGTCGATGCTCGGCGCCAGGGTGTGGCAAAGAACTAGAAGCTTGCGGTGACCGTCAGATAGACGCTTCTCGGCGCGCCGGGGTTGGCGATGATGTAGCCGGTGGAGGTGGTGCCGAAGTAGCCGCCGCTGGAGATGTATTCCGTGGAATTGTATTTCTTGTCCAGCAGGTTGAGGACGCGGAGGGATACGGTCGCGTACTTGAGCCCCGGAATCAGGTGATTGAAGACCCGGGTGTCATCGGAAATCGATAGATTCACGAGGTTATAGGCCGGGGTTTGCTGATTCGTCGGCGCGCCGTTGTTGTTGTCCCACAAATAACTGTGGCCCGTGTACTGATCCCACAGCGTGGTGGTGATCGCCGACGTCGAGAGATACCACTTGTAGCTGGCGCCGGCGTTGAACGTGGTCGAGGGCGAATTCGAGACCGGGTAGCCGTTGTAATAGGTATTGTTGGTGGTCGAGAAGAACGAATCCCAGTTGCTCTTGAGCCAGCCGAAATTGGCAAAACCGGACCAGTGCGTATCGAGGTCGCCGGAAAATTGCGCATCCACGCCCTGCAGGGTCGCGGCGCCGTAGCCGAAGGTGGTGACCGGGCTGCCGGCGATGTTACGCGGGATGGTCTGATGATCCATCTTGGTGTGGAAATATTCGAGCGACGCCGTCATCCGCTCGAGGCCGAGGACGTGCTCGCCCGCGAAACGCCAGCCCAGGTCGTACGTCGCCGCCCTGACGGGCTGCAGGGTGCTGATGTCGATCGGGTAATTGTCGTAATTTCCCGCCGTGGGGTTCTGGTAGGCAATGCCGTAATTGGCGAATACCGCCATGCCCTTCGAAAGCTTCCAGTTGATGCCGATGGAGGGTTCGGTCTTGAGAAAATTG
Source organism: Acidihalobacter prosperus (assembly GCF_000754095.2). NCBI lineage: Bacteria > Pseudomonadati > Pseudomonadota > Gammaproteobacteria > Chromatiales > Ectothiorhodospiraceae > Acidihalobacter > Acidihalobacter prosperus. Next base: position 170,669 of record NZ_JQSG02000003.1, on the reverse strand, counting down.
CTGGAAGCGTTCGGGTTGGTGTCGTAGCTGAAGTTGGGGTCGGTGGGCACGCCGGCCGGATAGAGGTGCAGCGTTTCGGTGTAGCTGTTGTTCACCCAGTCCGTCTGGAAGCCGTTCACGCTGATGCCCGGCACGATCTTGAGCGAGGGCGTGAGCTTGATGGCGTCCTGAATGAATGCGGAGGAATAGGTGCTGTAGGTGGTGTTGAAATAAACCGCGGCGGGATTGTAATTGTGATAACCCAGCGTTGGCGCATAGCCCAGGTAATTGCTGAGGGACTTGGCCATGATCAGCCAGCCGCCGAAGCTGACCAGGTTGGCGTCGCCGATGGCCTGATCGAAAACGATCTTGTCGCCGAGATTGTAGGAATGTTCGTGGAAGTTTTCGACATTCGTCGTCGAGCCGGCATCGTAACCCGAGTTCACGCGATGGTGATAAATATTGCCGTTCCTGAACCAGATGCTGTTGGAGAGCTTGAGGTTCGGCGACAGATCCAAATGCAGATGCGACCACGCCATGTAATCCTTGACGTAGTTGTGCTTCCACCAGACCGATTTCGGCAGCGCCGAATAGAACCCGGTCGTCTGCTGGCTGTACAACGGACCTGTCCCGTTCAAGCCGTCGACGTGAATCTCGCTGTTGGGCACGAGCGGGATCATGTTGGGCCGAAGTTCGTCGTTGTTGATCGCGTAGGCGCCCGCGCTGAACGATCCGCCGGCAAAGGATTTTTTGGTCTTTACGTAGAGCTGATAGGTGTTGGACGGCCAGGTGTCCGAGGTCTTGCGGATCGAGTCACTGCCGGCATGGGCGAGACCGATCACGGTCGACCAGCCGTCGATCTCGCCCGTGTTGTGCACGGCGGAAATCACGTTGGTGTTGAAGCTGCCGCCCGACAGGCTGATCTGGGTATTGGCGTGCGCGGTCGGCTGAACCGGAATGAAGTTGATGGTCCCGCCCAGGCTGTCGTACCAGTGGGTATCGGGATTGCCCGGGCCCTGTATGACATTGGTGCCCGCCATCAGGTCGCCAATGGGTACTTCCGGGGAATGCCAGCCGGTGTTGCGGTTGAGGCTATTCAGCGGGATGCCGTCGAGTTCGGTGGTGATGGCATCGGTTTCCAGGTCGCCGGGGACGCTGTTCCAGCCGACTTTCAAGCCGCGCATCGAGATGGTGGAGCGGGATGAAACGCTGCTGGCGTTATAACTGCTGATCTCGACGTTGGGCAGGATGCTGAGCGCCTGCATGCCGCCCGCGTCGGGGCCGAACAGGGAAATGCTGTTTCTGGATACGGTCTTGACCGTTTGCGTGGAGGCCAGCTTTTTTTTCTCGCTCATGACCGAGCTGTCCGAGGGACGCTCCTTGCGAATTTTTTTGACGTTGGCGTTGACCGTGCCGAGGTTCATAATGCCGTCCGCATGTGCGGACAGCGGGCAAATCAAAGCAGATGCAATCGCGGCCGCGACTGCATTTCGTTTCAACGATTTCACGAAGCTCTCCTAATATTTTTGGTGGTGTTGCATGAAGGCTTGCCGTACAGGATTTAATGGCTGACTTCGGTTTGCATCCGCCGGTTGGGCGGATGCCGGGCATGTTGGACCTGGCGTCATGAACGATTGGTAACGGGAAAATGAACTAATTATTTTTCGGCATTAACATTTGGTAATTCATAATAATTTATTATCGGGCGGCGCGCGTGGAGGCGAGCATGCGCGTAGCCAAGATAATTAATAAGCGCCAATTATCGATGGGCAGGATAGCCTGGCGCGCTGTCGATGTTTCGTTTTCGGATCGGATAAGATGAGTGCCTCCGGGATTTGCCATGGATGAGGGTGGTCGACGATGCGCGTTCGATGCGGTTGCGGAGGCGTGGAGCTTGAGATTGCGGCCGAGCCGATGGCCCAGTTTTTCTGTCATTGCGATGACTGCCAGGCCGCACATGGCGCGGCTTACGTGCCCGAGTCGGTCTATCGCGCCGATGAGGTGAGGATACTCAAGGGCGAGCCGGCGTCCTGGGCCCTGGAACGCAATCCGCGTTTTTTCTGTCAGGACTGCGGCACGCGCCTGTTCATCGAAGTCACCGCGCTCGGACTGCGGGGCGTGAACGGGTATCTCCTGCCGGTCGGGGCGTTTCGGCCGCGGTATCACATGCAGTGCCGGTTTGCCTTGCAACCCGTGCGCGACGGGTTGCCGCATTATCGCGCCATCGCGCCGCAGTTCGGCGGCCCCGACGTGTGCGTGGACTGGTAGAGCGGCGGTCGTCACGCGCCTTTCCGGCGGGGTGCACCCATGTATCCGACGCCGGCGCGCTTTGCAGACGCGGGCTCTCCCAACCGATATCATCGCCGCTGTTCCCCCGATGCGGACCCAGGCCGGAGATGACTGCGCGGACACGCGATCCCTTGGACAGCGACATCGACCGGCGCGGCGTGGTGGGTGCGGTGGTGACGTCCATGTCCTGGGCGGCGACCGGGGTGTGGGTGAATCTGGCCCCCGCGCTTTCGCCGCTCGCGCTGGTCGCCTGGCGATTGCTGCTGGCGGCGGCGCTGTTCTGGCTGCTGTTTCCTCGCGTGCGTCGCGGATACGGGCCGCAGGCCTGGGGGCTGGGCACGCTGCTGGTGGCGTATTACCTGGCGGCGGTGTTCGCCTTCCAGCGCGCGCCGGTGGGCGAGGTGGCCCTGTGCATCGGCTGCGCGCCGCTGTTCGTGCTGTTGTATCAGGCGCTGGGCGGCCGTTGGCCGGCGCGGCGCGAGATCGCGGCGGTAGCGCTGACGCTGTCAGGGCTTGCCGTGATGGTCTGGCCCGGGCTGCGCGGTGCGGGCGGGGGAGCCGCGTGGTCGGGATTGTCCGTGGCGCTGCTGGCCGCCGCGCTGACGGCGGCCTATGCGACGCTGCACCGCCGGCTGGCGCTGCGGCAACGCGCCCCGGCCGGTGCCGAGGTCGGCCGCGCCGCCTTCGCACCGCTGGGCGCAGCCTTGATGGTCGCGGTCTCGCTGCATGGACCCGTCGGACAGGTGCTGCCGCTGGCCCCGCAGCCCGTGATCGCGGTGATCGGCCTAGGCCTCGTGTCGACGGCGTTGCCCACGCTGGCGGTCGCCGTGGCTTCCAGTCGCCTGCCCGCGTTCATCAACACCCTGATCCGCTTGACGACCCCGCTGTTCGCGGCCGGTTTCGGCTGGGCTTTTCTCGGACAGCAGCCGACGGCGTGGACCGTCGCCGGCGGCGCTTTGGTCCTCTCCGGTCTGTTCGTGCAGGGCGTGCGCGCCGGGGAATAAAGCGCGGGAATGCCGCCGCGCGATTGGTTTAAATGATGGAACCTGGCGGACGTGCGCAGATCGGAATAATCGATAAAAACCACTTTATTCGTGTTTGCAAGGTTTTCCGGGGAGGTCTTGTCATGAAGCGAAGCGATAGGGTGGTCCCTCGTGCCCTCGGGGCATGGTTGTTGCTGCTCGGCAGTTTCTCGGCGGTCGGCGCGACAGCCGCAATGCCCTGTCCGATCAGCCCATACGCCTGTCGCGCGACATTCGCCGAGGCGCGCGTGAAACACGATTTCCCAGACCGGACCTTCCTGCATGAGATGCGAGGCAGCTGCGCGGAAACAGCCGCCGGCATGGCCGGATTCCGGAACGACTACTGCGGTTGCATGACGGACACGGTGGCGGCCACGCCGGGCGAGTGGCGTGCGGTGCTGCTCGCGGGGCTGGAGGGTCGGGGGTTCGGTGACCGGAATGTCGCCGCGCTGCCGCCCGCTCTGGCCATGCAGCTGCGTCAGCAGATTCATGCCTGCCTGGCAAAGACCGTCGCGGACCGTCCATCGGCGGCGCCGCCGATGATGTCGGCGATGCGTCCGCCTCGGATTATCTATGCCAACGAGATATCCCGTCTTGTCGCGCGGCAGGTGCGTGCGGTCCGGGTGCGGCAGGAGCGGCATGCGATGGCGCGTCATGGCGGGAGGCCGGTTGCATTGCCGATCGGCGTGTCGCGCGTGGAGGTGACGGTCGCGGCCGACGGGCAGGTGACCCGGATCCGCGATATCAACAGCTCATCGATGGCACTCTGGCATGTCGAAAGGACCGCGATCCGCGAGGCCTCGCCCTTCCCCGCGCCGGGGCGCGAGCTGCATCTGCGTTTCGCCACGATCGCGCCGATGTCCACGCCGGGAGTGAATGGGCAATAAGGGCATCGGGCCTTCGGCACATGGGGCCGGTGCGTAGGCACCATGTGCCAGATGTTCATCTGGCCGGTTTTCCCTGATTAATACGAATTAGCGCCGATATTCGGGCGCGCAGGCTTTCTCGCGTCCGCAAAATATTTTTGGTCGATGACGTGGGATATTCGCTTTCATTGATTGTGTTGTTTTCTGCGGCATATCGTCGCAGACAGCCATAAATACACCCGAAAATCGCGACATATCGTCGCAGAAATCCTCTGGGCTATTGGACCTCGAATGGCGATCGCATAGGGTGTGCGCGCTCGATCGCATTTCATGGATTAGCTATCGCAATCGACGACCCGTGTCGCCGCCGTCCGACGGTGAACGGGCATCGATTGCGGATCAATCCCGCGACACGGATTCGGTCGCAAGTCCGCCTTCATTCGAGAGGATAACGATGAAAAACAAGCTGCCCACGCTTGCAGGAGCGATATGCCGTAACCCGGGTCTTGCACCCTTCGCCAAGAAATTGCTGGCGGTATCGATCGCGTCGGCCGCCACCGGCTTTCCGTATGCCGCCTTTGCCGCGACCTCGGCGATACATATTCCCGTGGTGACCATCAATACGGCCACTTCATGGGAAGCCCAGATGGGCGCGCAGGTGCTGTCCCCCGCAGTGATCAAAGGCTACGGACTCAAGACGAGCAATACGACCGACATGCTCAACAGCATACTCGGCGGCAGTGTGTTCAAGACGGGCGGCGTGTCCGGTTTTCCGGTCGTGCATGGCCTGATGGACGATCAGTTGCATCTGTCCTTCAGCGGGATGCAGCTCAATTCCGCCTGCCCCAATCACATGAATCCGATTCTGTCGTACCTCTTCCCGAGCCAGGTCGGCGGGGTGACGGCGTATACGGGCATCGTGCCGGTCAGCGCCGACGGCAACAGCATCGGCGCATCGATTATCGTGCATCCCGCGCCGCCCAAGTTCGCGATGCCGGGCAAGACGCTGACTCGCGGGGATATCGGCGCGTACTACCACACCAACGGCGCGGCGACGGGGGCGCATCTGGCCGCGACGCTCGCCAACGACGCATTCAGCATGAAGTACAGCGGCGATGTGTCGCATGCGTCGGATTACAAGGCCGGCGGCGATTTCCATGCCGCCGGCCCTGCCGCCATGGGCCGCGGTTCGATCGGCGCCGACGTGGTGGGTTCTTCCGCCTACAGCACGAACAACCAGATGCTGGAGTTCGCCTACCGGCATGGCACCCAGCTCACCAGCCTGGGAGTGAACTGGCAAGACATTCCCTACGAGTACTACCCGAACCAGCGCATGGACATGGTCGAGAACAAGAGCGTCCTGATCCACCTGAATTATCGGGATCGCTTCGACTGGGGCAATATCAAGCTGCATGTCTACCATCAGGAGGTGCGCCATACGATGGATTTCGGCAGCGACAAGCAGTATCAGTACGGCACCACGCCGGGGATGCCGATGAAGTCCCACGGCCACGTCGACGGCGTCAAGCTCGACGGCACGATCCACCTGGATCAAGACGATCAGTTGCGCACCGGGCTGCTGTTCCACTCGTTCCGGCTCAACGACTACTGGCCGCCGTCCGGTACCGGCATGATGGCGCCGAACACCTTCGACAACATCAACAACGGCCGCAGTAACCGCTACGACGCGTACGTCGAGTGGCGGCGTCAATGGGCGCCGCGCTGGAGCACGCTGGTGGGCGTGCGCGGCGATACGGTCGAGCAGAATGCCGGCGACGTACACGGCTACAACATGATGTACAACATGCAGGCGGCGGCGTTCAACGCCCAGTCGCACGCGAAAACCGACCATAACTGGGACTGGAGCGCGGTCGCGAAATTCAAGCCCAGCGCTACGCAGAAATACACCTTCGGCGTGATGCGCCAGGAGCGGTCGCCCAATCTGTATCAGCGCTATACCTGGTCGTCGATGCCGATGGTGGCGGTGATGAACAATCTGGTCGGCGACGGCAACGGGTACGTGGGCAATTTGAGCCTGAAGCCAGAGGTCGCCTACACCGCCGACATCAGCGGCGAGTGGGCCCATACGCAGGGACACCCGTGGATCGTCAACGCGGACGCCTACCTGACCCAGATTCACGATTATATCGGCGAGCAGTGCGAGCCCGGCACCACCTGCAAATCCGGCCAGTTCAATATCCTGCAATATACCAACCAGCAGGCGCGCATGGCCGGGGCGGACCTGAAGGGCAAGGTCCGCGTGGCGCAGACGAAGGCCGCCGGCGCATTTTTCCTGAACGGGAAACTCAGCTACATCCATGCCCGCAACACGAGCACCCATCAGGGGCTGTTCGGCATCGCGCCCTGGCAGGGCGATGTCGCGCTCACGCAGCACACGGTGCACTGGGACAACGGCGTGGCCGTGCAGTTCGTCGGCGCTAAGACGAACGTTTCGGAAATCCAGAGCGAGCCGAAGACGGGCGCCTATGCCATCGTGAACCTGCACGCGACCTACACGCAGGGCAACGTGACGGTACGGGCTGGCATCGACAACCTGTTCAACCGCCTGTACTACAACCCGCAGAATGGCGTCTATGTCGGCCAGGGCATGACCATGATGCTCAACGGCGTGCCGGCTGGGATCACTGTGCCCGGCCCCGGCCGTTCGTTCAACATCGCCTTCGACGCGCATTTCGCCTGAGCAGGGGGCGCGGGATGCGCGGTCAGGCCGCGTATCCCGCGCGGGCAGCCGGCAGCGTCAGCCGTCGGCTTCCTTGTCGGCGGGCAGCCGGCAGCCCGCGAGCGTCGAGCGTAGCCGTTCGCCGCCGAGCGCCCTGAGGATTTCGATGTTGCGTTCGGGGATGGCCTCGGGGTCCGGGTAGCGATCGAGTACCGCGCTCAGACTGCTCTGGCGCAGCAGATGCAGCATGGGATGGGGGGAGCGGTTGGTATAGTTTTCCGCATCCTGTGGCCGTGTGCCGGCGAACTGGTAGTCCGGATGGAAACTGGCGATCTGGTATTCGTCACTCAGTCCGAGATCCTCGATGAGGGCGTCGGCAAGATCGAGAAAATCGTTGTAGTCGAGGAAGTCGAGCAACGCGCCGGGGTGGATCAGCAGGGTGGTTTCGGTGTCAGCCGCAGGGCTGTTGTGCAGATGCAATACGGCTTCGCGCAGATCGCCGAGCAGATCCTCGGCGCCGCGCGCGTCCGACACCATGTAGCGAATACGGTCGGCCTCGAAGGGGCTGCGCGCGAAGGGACACAGGTTGTGGGCGAGTACCACGCGCTCGATCCAGCAGCGCGTCTGGGCGACCGCATCGGCGGGTTCCGGCCGTGGGTGGGCCGTGTTCGTATCGCGGGTCATGGGGCAGCTCTTGAGTGAGGGTGGTTCGCTCGGGCGGGTCGCGTGATGTTCAATCTCGTCGCGCCGTCTTTCGCTGGCGGAGCCTAACAGGAAACGCGTGCGGTTGCCGGTCTGTGGGAGAACGCATTGCGCGCCATTTCCATATCGGCGTGCCGGCTCGGACACTCGCCGCGTGTCCGCGAAGCATGGGATCAATACGTGCGCCGATGTCATGGCGACTCCACGTAGGACCAATGCAGTTCTCGCTGGTCGACGCTGTCGACCAGGCCGGCCGCGATCAGGGCCGCAGGCAGCTGCGTGAACGGTAACGAGCCGCCGAGGGTTACGCGTAGCTGCTCGCCGTCTAGCGGCGGCAGGGTCGCCGCGTCACCGGGATACGCACGGCGCAACGCGCGAAGATGCAGGGCAAAGCCCGCAAACGGATGCGTCGTATTCACGCCGAAGGGGAGAAGTTTTACCGGCCGACCACTGGCACGGCGTACGGTGTCAGCCAAATCAGCGAAGCTGAGTCGATATCCCGGAAAGTCGAATGCTGCGTAGGTGGGCAAGGCGCTATCGTGGTCGAGTAGCCGGCCGGTCGCGTTTGCGACGTCGGGCAGATTGGCCCATGTGTGTACACGATCGGATCCGCCGGGATGATAGAGCCGATACCCGGCGGGCATATCGACGAGCAACTGCGAAAGCAGACCATTCGGGGCGTGTGCCCCAATGAGGTCGCCAGAGCGCATCAAGATGACCCGGGAGCCGTGCTCGATGGCCGAACGCAGCGGGTTTTGTACGTCGGGTATGAGGTGATCGAGCGTTGCTGTCGGATCAAGGCCGCGGCTGGAGGACATTTTCGGGCGCGCGTACAGATTGTCATGCAGGACCAGTGTGGCGCCCGAGTCTGCGGCGGCCATCGCGAGAGGCCAGAGTTCATGCGGCCCGAGATACGGGCTACCCGATACGATGGCCTCGACGCCATCGGCGGCTCGTGCCAGGTGCTGGGCTTGCCGGGGATCTCCCGTGAGGTATTCGATGCCGCTCATCCATGCCGATCCAATGGCCGAGCGGGGCATCAAGCTGCGTACGTGCCAGCCCCTGCGCAGGAGTGCGGACGCCATATGGATGCCGAATCCATGGCCAATGTCGATCACGAGGGCGGTTTTCATCGTCGCTGCACCTTTGTAGAGAGAGGGGGAGTCGCTGGAAAAATCCTACGGGGCAGCGTAATCTGCGTAAATTCCTCAATACAGCAATGCATTAGTGCATATATGCACAGATGACCAACTGGGAAGATCTCCGTCATTTTCTGGCCGTGGCGCAGGCCGGCAGCCTTTCCGGTGCAGCGCGGACCCTGAAAGTGGATCACGCGACCGTAAGTCGCCGATTGGCCGCGCTGGAGCGTCGGCTGGAGGCGAGGCTGGTCGAGCGGTTGCCGCGTGAGTGCCGCCTGACCGCGACGGGCGAGCGCGTGTACGCGCTCGCCTCGGAAATCGAGAGTCAGGCCTTCGCAATCGATCGTATTGCCCGCGGCGAACAGGCGCAGCTCAAGGGCGAGGTGACCGTGAGCGCGACGCCGATGACGGTGGAAGCCATTCTCGCCGTTCGCTTGGGGGATTTCCGTCGGCGTTATCCGGGTATCCAGCTTTCGTTGTCGGCGCAGAACTTGTTCGTGTCGCTCACTCGGCGCGAGGCCGATATCGCGGTACGCATGGATGCGCCGGGCGAACAGAACAATGTGGCGCGCAAACTGGGCCAGATTCCTTTCGCGCTTTACAGCAGCCGGGATTATCCACACCTGGATCGGCCCGAGGCCTGGGAATTCATTTTTTATGACGCCCAGTTCGAGTCGGTGTCCAATCAGCAATGGTTGATTCAAGCCGCCGGTACGCGTGAGGTGGCCTGCCGGGTAAGCACAACCGCCGGGCAGCAGGCCGCTGCGCGAGCGGGTGCCGGCGTCGCCAACCTGCCCTGTTTTCTAGGGGACGCAGATGAACAACTGGTGCGTCTGCCCTTTGACGGCGAAGCGCATATGCCTGATTTGTGGTTGGTGGTTCACAGCGACCTAAGGCGTTCTGCGCCCGTTCGCGCGGTCATGGATTATCTGGTGGAGGTTTTCGCGGAATTCTGCGAGGTTGCCGTGGACCGAGGAGCGTAGTTTGGCGATGCCAAATCAGCGACGCGCAACGCCGGGTGGCGGTTTTCCGGGCGCAACCCGCAGGGCCGGGTCCCGTTTCGCGTTTCGCGGTGTTGCCGCTCGCGCGTGTGGGCGGCCACGCCGCGCGCGCCGCGCCTGGCGAGCCACGGAAAGTGGCTCCGGCCACGGCACGCGACCCCATCGTGTGAACAGGGCCTAGGGCGCTGCCAGGGAGGTGGATGATGAAACGGAGCAGCACGAAGTGGCGTTTGTATGCGGTGGTCCTCGGATTTGTCTTGGCCTGCGGGGTGGCTTGGGCCGCTTCGCCATTCTTTAGGCTCGCTTCGGGGGCTTTCGTGGAGGGTGGGTCGATACCAGTGCGCTTCACCTGCGACGGCGCGGGGCTGGCACCGCCATTGAGCTGGGCCGCGCCGCCGGCCGGCACGCGCAGCCTCGCCCTGATCGTGACCGATCCGGACGCGCCCGATCCGAAGGCGCCGCGCATGACGTGGGTGCATTGGGTGCTCTACGATCTGCCGCCGACGGCGGGCCGTCTGGCCGAGGGCGCGAAGGCGCCACCGCGCGGCGCACGGGGCGGTTTGAGCAGCTGGAACCGAACGGGGTATGGCGGTCCGTGCCCGCCGATCGGGCGGCACCGCTATTTCTTTAGGCTGTACGCGCTCGACACGCGCCCCGATTTCGCATCCCCGCCCGACCGTGCGGCCCTGCTCGCTGCGATGCGCGGTCATGTGCTCGCCGAGGCGACGCTGATGGGCACCTACCGCCGTCCGGGGCGCTAAGGCGGCGGGCGGTTCAGGTCGGTTGCGCGGCGGCTGGCGCGAGGGCGGCGGTCTTCGCCGCGGCTGCCTGGCTGTTTTCCGGTATCGGCTGCGGCTTGCCGATCCAGAAACCCTGGGCGTAGTCGATGCCGATCTCGCGCAGACGCTCGATCACGGATTCGGTTTCCACGTATTCGGCCACGGTCTTGATGCCGAGCACGCGGCCGATGTCGCAGATCGAGGTGACGATGGCGTGATCGAGGCTGTCGTCGAGCAGATCGCGGATGAAGCAGCCGTCGATCTTGATGTAGTCGACCGGCAGATCCTTGAGGTAGGCAAAGGAGGACATGCCGCTGCCGAAATCGTCCAGCGAGAAGCGTACGCCCAAGGCCTTGAGTTTGCGGATGAATTCGCGCGCATGGCCGAGGTTGGTGATGGCCGCGGTTTCGGTGATTTCGAAGCACAGGCAGCCGGGGTCGACGCCGGTTTCGCCTAGGCGTTCGGTGATGTAGTCGATCAGTCCGGCGTCGCCCAGGCTTTGGCCGGAGAGGTTGATCGAGTAGGTGTGCGGTGTGTCGTCCTGCTCGCGTTGGCGGCTCAGGAGGTCGAGGACGTTGCGGATCACCCAGCGATCGATGGCCGGCATCAGGAAGTAGCGTTCGGCGGTGGGGATGAAGCTCATCGGCGGGGAAATCTGGCCGTGTTCGTCGCGGTAGCGCAGCAGTACCTCGCAGTGAGCCGGCTGCGAACCGGGATTCAGGGCGCTGATGTGCTGGCAGTAGAGCACGAAATGATCGTTGTCCAGGGCCTCGCGGATGCGGTGCGCCCACTCCATTTCCTGGCCGCGCGAGGCCAGCAGCTCGGCCTTTTCGTCGTAGATTTCGATGCGGTTGCGGCCATTGTCCTTGGCCAGATAGCAGGCGGCATCCACGGCGCTGAGCAGGCGGGTGACGTCGCTGCCGAAGGCGTTGATGCTGACCAGACCGGCGCTGATGCCGATGCTGTAGGTACGGTCCTTCCAGGTGAAGCGGAAGTGTTCGACCGTTTCGCGCAGCTTTTCGGCCAGCCGGCGGGCCATCACCGGTGGGCAGTCGCGCATGATCACGCCGAATTCGTCGCCGCCGAGGCGGGCGATGGCGTCGGCTTCGCGGAAGCAGCTGCGCAGCAGCAGGCTGAGCTGCTTGAGCAGCTCGTCGCCGGCGATGTGGCCGCCGGTGTCGTTGACCAGTTTGAAGTGGTCGAGGTCGAAGTACACCAGCGCGTGTTCGCGCTCCTCCTCCTGGCAAGAACGGATGGCCTCGCGCAGGCGCTCGTCGAACTCCGTGCGGTTGTAGAGGCCGGTGAGGGCGTCGTGGCGTGCCTGGTAGTTGAGCTTGCGGGTCAGCTCCTGGCGCTGGCTGATGTCGCGGAACACGACCACCGCGCCGATCAGGCTGTCGTCGTCGTCGCGGATGGGCGAGGCCATCAGGTCGACGGCGATCTCGCTCTGGTCGGCGGCGTTGATCAGGTTGACCGAGGGCAGACGCGAGGTGCGGTGTTCGTCGAAGACCGCATCCATCGGCAGGGTGACGGGACGACGGGTGGTTTCGTGCAGGATCGACAGTATCTCCGCCACGGGGCGGCTCAGTGCCGTTTCCGCGGACCAGCCGCTCATTTGCTCGGCCATGGGGTTGAGGTGGATCACGCGTCCGTCGAGATCGGTGGTGATCACGCCGTCGGCGATGGCATCCAGTGTCACCTGACCGCGGATCTGCTCGTGGTGCAGCGCGCGCGAGGTGTTTTCGAAGCGGTTTTTGAGCGCCCGTTCGGCGCGCTCGTGGTCGGCCAGCCGCGTCTCGACGAGCACGATCAGCAGGGTGGCGGCGAGCAGGATCACCATGATGCTGCCCAGGGCGACCGCGAGCCAGAAGCGGTTGAGGTCGTTGCCGCCGGGGATGAGGGTATTGGTGGCGAGGGGGGTGTACTCGACCGCTGCCATTCCGGTGTAGTGCATGCCGCAGATGGCGATGCCCATGGCCAGCGACGCCGCGAGGCGCAGGCGCATCGGCGGCAGCATCTGCGCATGCTTGCGCGAGAGGTGGTAGGTCATCCATAGCGCCGCCGTGGCGGCGACCACGGCGATGACGATCGACAGCCCGAGAATGAACGGGTCGTAGTGCGGGCGGGCGGGCATGATCATCGCCGCCATGCCGATGTAGTGCATCGAGGCGATGCCGCCGCCCATCAGCAGCCCGCTGATGACGAGCCGTCGGGCGCCGAGCTGGCTGCGCGTGGCGATATGCAGGGCGAAACCGGAGGCCGCGATGGCGACCGCCATCGACAGCACGGTGAGGCCGGTCGCGTAGTGGATGCGCATGCCGGTCTCGAAGGCGAGCATGCCGATGAAGTGCATCGACCAGATGCCCAGCCCCATGATGATCGCGCCGGTGATGAGCCAGAGATCGGCACGGCGGCCCGCGCCGTGCTCGGAAACGCGGCGGGCCAGTTCCAGCGCCGTGAAGGAGGCCATCGTGGCAACCACGAAGGAGAGGCCGACCAGCGGCATGTTGTAGGCGGTGTGCAGGTCGTGCATGGCTTGAGGGGTTCTCGGCTGCCCGGGCGCGGACGTCGGCAGCGAAGGCATGGGCCCATTGGCTGGTTGTTATGAGTTGTAGCGTAGTTTCGGGGGTTGCAGCGGTAAAAGGCAAGTATATAAGTCTACGCTAATTTACTTCGGGTTGCGCGCTGAAGTCTTCCGCTCGTTTCGTGATCCCGATCAAGCGACGGCGCGGTCGCCGGCGGTAGATTACATCTTGCCCCGACCACTGTCGGTGGCATCGAAAACGGGAGTGCCGCGATATGAAAAAAATTGTCAGATCCCTTCAGGCCGCCGGCGTCGCCATGCTGCTCGCCGGCCTTTGCGCGCCGGCGTTGGCCACGCCTAAGGTGAATCAGGCGGATGCCGCCAAGTTGCTCGCCTATGTGAACGCCAAAGGCCTTGCCTGCATGGGTTGTCATGCCGTCAATCATCGGGTCGTCGGCCCGGCTTGGGCCGACGTGGCGTTGCGCTATCACGGCAAGGCTCATGCGGCCGCCGACGTCAGCAAGGCGATCGCGAATGGCAGCAGCGGCCTGTGGCCCGGCTATCCGCCGATGCCGCCCGGCATGGCCAGCCCGGCGCAGGCGAAGGTGCTTGCCAAGCTGATTCTCAAGCTGGCCAGCTGAGGCCGTGCAGACTCGTTTTGCGTCAGCCGGGTCTCAGGGTGAATCAGTAAGGCTGAGCACAGGCGTTGCGGCGGCAAGCGCAGGATAAGCGGCACAGCCGCGCCAGATATGGTCTGGCGGCTACCGGAGCGTTGCAGCCGCCCGCTTTTCCGACGCTGGCGCGGGCTGTGCATCGTTTCCGAGTGGAACCGCGCATCCCCACGGGGTGCGTGGCGAGATCGAACCACCGGAGGCGACACGATGACCATGCACGCGCCCGATATGGGCCGCTCCTGGGATCCGACCATACGCTGGTTGCATCTGGGGATGGCCCTGACCATCACGTTTCAGCTGTTCAGCAGTCTCGACATGTCAACGCCCCAGACGGCGGATGTGTTTCTGATGCACCAGATCATCGGCGTGACTGCGGCCTGCCTGGTCACCGCCCACTGGGTCTGGATCGTCCGCTATCGCAACGGCTGGTATGTGACCCAGCTGTTTCCCTGGTATCCGAGCGGCCGCCGGGCGGTGCTCGCGGATCTGCGCGGGCTGCTGCGCGGGCAGCTGCCGGAGTCCGGCCCGCGAGTGGGTCTGCCGAGCTATATCCACGGTCTCGGGTTCCTGATCATGACCGGTATGGGCCTGACCGGCGTGCTCAATCTGCTGCTGCGCCCTTCCTTCAAGGGTATGCACGGCGCGGCAATCTTCACGGCCGTGTCGGAAACCCACAACCTCATCTCCTACCTGGCCTGGGCCTATTGGCTTGGCCATGTGGGCATCGTGGTGATCCATCAGCTTGCGCGCCAGCCGGTGGTGTCCTCGATGTTCGGGCCGCGCCGGGTGCGTCAGGAATGACTCGGCACATCGCAGGGTTGGTGTTGCTCGGATTGCTGTTGCCGCCGGTCGCAGACGCCGACATGAGTTCGGCGCAGGGGCATCGGCTGGCGGTGATGGCGCTGGCGCACGACGCGCGCGCCTACCTGCGTCTCGATGCCGCCGCCCACCGCGGCGACGCGGTGGCCATGAACTGGCTGGGGGCCTACTGGGAAAGTGCGGGCAAGCCCGCGCGCGCGCGGCGGGACTATCTGCGCGCGGCGGCCGCGGGCAATCGCACCGCGGCGCTCAACCTGGGGTATCTGTACCGCTTCGGGCGGGGCGTCGCGGTCGATCCGGCCAAGGCCGTGGCGTGGTACCGGCGCGCCGCGCAACTCGGCAGCGCGCGTGCGCTGGCGGAGTTGGGCGATGCCTATTACCTCGGGCAGGGCGTGCGCCGCGATCGTGCGCGCGCTTACCGCTGGTACTGGCTGGCGGCCAGCCGCTCGCCGCAGTGGCGGCCGGTGCTGCACGCGCTCGCGGACGAGATCGGGCCGGATGAAACGGCGCGGGCAACCCGGGCTGCGCAGGCCTGGCTGGCGCGCAGAAAGCAGCCGTGAGGCGGGTGCTCGTGGCGGGCGGCGCGGCGGACAATGCGCATTCGCGTGTCTACCATGCGCTCTACACCGTGCACGAACGCTGGCCCATCGCCTGCGTGATCCATGCCGGCCGCAGCGAGGTCGATCGACTGGCACAGGCCTGGGCGGAACAGCAGGGCATCGCCACCGAAGTGTTCGCTGCCGACTGGCGCCGCCGCGGCTTTGCGGCCGGCCCGGACTGCCACCGGCGCATGTTCGAGCTGGGGCGTCCGGATTTCCTCGTGGCCTTCCCCGGGGGGCGCGGTACGCCGGACCTGGTCGAACGCGCGCGGACCCAGGGCCTGCCGGTGCTCGATCTGCGGCGCCCGGCAGGGGTCGCGGTCGGCGCCTAGTGACGCACCGGGCGCTTCTGCAGCTTGCGCTGCAGGGTGCGCCGGTGCATGCCCAGCTTGCGTGCGGTTTCCGAGATGTTGCCGTTGCACTGCTGCAGCACCTGCTGGATGTGCTCCCATTCCAGGCGCTTGACCGAGCAGGGGCGCTCGGCCGGGGTGATGCCGGGGTCGCCTTCGTCGCGGTGCAGCGCGGCGACGACCTCGTCGGCGTCCACGGGCTTGGTGAGGTAATAGATGGCCCCCAGCTTGATGGCCTCCACGGCGGTGGCGATGCTGGCGTAGCCGGTCAGGATCACGGCGCGTATGCCGGGCGAGAGTCGCGCCAGCCGGTCGATCAGTTCGAGGCCGGAATCCTCGCCGAGGCGCAGGTCGACCACGGCGTAGGCCGGCTTGTGCTGATCGGCGAGGCTTTCGGCGTCGGCCATGTCCCTGGCCGCGATCACTTCGTAGCCGCGCTCGTTGAGCGCGCGGGAAAGCACGTGGCGGAATATTTCGTCGTCTTCGGCCAGCAGCAGGGAGGGTCGGGGAGCGGAAAGGGGGCTTGTCGCGAGTGATGTCATGGTTTTAGGTCGCTGAGAGTCGGTTAAGGGGAAGCTCGACCCGCGCGCAGGTGCCGCCGCCAGGGCGGTCGAGCAGGGACACCTGACCGCCGACCCGCTTGATGGCAGCGTGGGCCAGATAGAGGCCGAGGCCTAAGCCCTGCTCCTTGGTGGAGAAGGGCGATTGTCCGACCGTCGCCGAGGCCGCCGGCGCAAGGCCGGCTCCCCGGTCGCAGACCTCCAGAATCAGGTGCTGGTCATCCCATTCGGCATTGAGCTCGACCGCTTGGGGCGATGCGTCGGCGGCGTTGTTGAGCATGGTGATGATGGCCTGGGACAGCGTGCGCTCGGTGAGAATGCGCGGCTGGGCCTCCGGTCCCGCGAGTCGCGGCTTGACGCTGACGCCCGGGCGCATGAGCGTCCACTGCTCGAGGGTGTCGAGCAGGTAGCCGCGCACGGGTACGACGTGTCCGGCCTGGGCCTGCTGTCCGCCCGCCGAGGCGGAAATTTCACCGAGCGCTTCCTTGCAGCGGTCGATCTGGCCGCGCATGAGTCCCAGGCTTTCCTGCAGTTCCTCGTATTCGGCGCCCTTGTAGCGCCGCCGCAGTTCGCCGGTCAGGGTGGCCAGCGTGGCCAGCGGTGTGCCGAGTTCGTGCGCGGCACCGGCGGAAAGCATGCCGAGCGCGACCAGGCGTTCGTTGCGCAACGTCTCCTCGCGCGCCTGCGCCAGGGTGCGTTCGCGCTGGCGCAGCGTTTCCGCCATGCCGACCACGAAATACGCGATCAGCGCGGAATTGATCACGAAACGCAGCCACATGCCGGTCACCATGGGATCGAAGCCGGTGGCCGCGGCGCCGAGCGATGGCGGCATGGGCACGAAGTGGGTCATCAGCCAGGTGTAGGCCAGCACCGTAATGCCGGCGAGCAGCCATGTGTAATAGGGGCGCAGGACCGTGGCGGCGATGGTCAGCGGCAGCAGGAACAGGCCGACGAACGGGTTGGTGGCGCCGCCGGTGAAATAGAGCACCGCGGTCAGCGCGCCGATGTCGAGTAGCAGCTGGAACAGGAACTCGCGTTCGCCGCAGTCGCGCGCGCTCTGCAGGCGCAGCCAGGTGAGCACGTTGATCACGGCCAGGCCGCCGATGATCTGCAGCAGCGGGTCGAGCGGCAGGTGGATGCGGTACAGCTCGCGCGCGACGATGATCGCGCCGAGCTGCGCTGCGACGGCGAGATTGCGCATCACGTAGAGGCGCTGGAGGTTAGTCTTGCCCGGGCTGCCCGGACTGCGCGTGGCCTCGCTGACTGCGGCGTTCATGCTTTTCACCCTGTCATCTCCCGGCCTGGCGATGCGGATGCCGGGAGGCGTGCTCGGCTGCTTCGAGCCGTAAGCCGCCATGATAGTTCCGTTTTCTGCCGCAAATCATCCCATTTATGCGCAATCGATCCCTGCGACACTTCGTCGCAGAGACAAGATTAAGTTTTTATGATGATAATCCCGCCTTATCAAAAACCACTATATTTGCAGGAGGCAATGAGGATGCGACACCACTCACTCAAACAGCTGGGTCTCGGGATGATGGCCGCGGCGGCGCTGGCCGCGCCGGCGGCGGGTTGGGCCCATGCGGTGGCAGGAATGCGCGTGTTCCCGGCGACGATGAGCTTCGACGATCCGGGCGTGGCCAACGAATTTTCCACCAATTACAGCCAGATCAAGGCCGATGGCGTGACCACCAAGAATCTCGCCTTCGCCTACGCCAAGACCATCACGCCGAAATTCGGTCTGAGCATCGCCTCCGACTACAACTGGATCACCCAGCCCGGACAACCCAACCAGAGCGGCTGGGACAACGTGACCATCGGCGCGGCCTACCAGTTGTTCGTCAACGGCCCGCACGAGGCCATCGGCATGCTGGCCCTGAGCGACACGCTGGCGAACAGCGGCAGCGGCGGCATGGACAGCAACTTCTCCACGATTTCCCCCGAATTCGCCTTCGGCAAGGGCTTCGGCGACCTGCCGTGGTCGGTGAAGTACCTGCGCCCGCTGGCGATTTCAGGTGCGATTTCGGAGGATATGCCCTCCGATTCCACGCAGCCCAAGATGCTCAACTGGGGCGTGTCGCTGCAGTACAGCATTCCGTACCTGCAGAGCTTCGTGAAGGATGTGGGTCTTGGCGCGCCGTTCAACAATATGGTGCCGATCGTCGAGTACACCATGTCCCAGTGCGTGGACAGCTATTCCGTGTGCGCCAGCAGCGGCAGCCTTGACCGTACCGGCAGCGTGAATCCCGGCGTGATCTGGGTGGGCAAGTACTATCAGCTCGGCGTCGAGGCGCAGATTCCAGCGAACCGCGCCTCCGGCAATCACGTGGGCATACTGGTCGGCATCGACGTTTATCTGGATGATGTGCTGCCGCACAGCCTCGGCGCGCCGATCTTCGGTTGAGCCGCGGACGAGACCGGCCTTAGCCGGCGGGCGGGGGTATCCCTATAAACAGGAGGTGTCACATGTTGCGTGTTCTGAAACGCTTGGGCGTGGTTCTCGGTTTGCTGGCCGGTCTTGCCGTGTCGTTGCCCGCATGGGCGCATGCCTTTCCGGTCAAGTCCTCGCCGCAGGTCGGCGCATCGGTGGCGAGCGCGCCCAAGCAGGTCCGCATCTGGTTCGACGCGGATCTCAATGCACTGTTCTCCAAGATCAGCGTGGTGAACAGCGCCGGGCAGGTCGTGAGTACCGGCGGCGCCCATGTCCCCGCAGGCCATCCGCGCCTGCTGGAAACGGCGGTCAAGCCGTTGCCGGCAGGACAGTACTGGGTGAAGTGGAGCGTGGTCGCGCGCGACGGTCACCATACCGAGGGCAAGTTTCCGTTCCACGTCGGTTAGGCTGGCGTCATGGAAGCCTTTTTCGTCCTTGCGACCTGGCTGGACGTGATGGCCATCTCCGCCTGCGCGGGGGTATTGGCCTGTTGCCTCTGGGTGATGCCCCGGCATGCGCCGGGGCATTTCCATCAACGCCTCTGGGCCGGGCTTGGCGCCGCGCTGGCGTTGCTGACGGCCGCCAGCGCCGTCCTGCTCGTCGCGCGCACGCTGGAATTCAGCGGCGCGCCGTTCGCTTCGTTGCCCACCGATCTGCCGTTGGTGCTGCAACAGACCCAGTATGGCCATATCTGGCAGGTGCGGATGGCGGCGGTCGGCGTGCTCTGGCTGTGCTGGCTGGGGGGGGGCTCGCGTTCGCTGCGCCCCGTGGCCGCGCCGGTGTCCATGCTGGCGTTGCTGGTCGTCGTGTTTTCGCGTAGCGCCACGGGACATGCGGGCGATCAGGGTATCTATTCCGGCGGCGTTTGGGTCGACTGCCTGCACGTATGGTCCAGCGGCATCTGGGTGGGCAGCCTGTTCGCCATGTCGCTGCTGGTGTTCCCGCTGCTGTTGCGCCAGGTGGAGATCGAGCGCGCACTCGCGGCCGAGGTGTTCGCGCGGCTGTCGCGCGTGGCCACGCTGGCGCTGGCCGCCATCGTGGCCTCCGGTATCTACAATGCCTGGGGCGGCCTCGACGGCATCGGCGATCTGTGGCAAAGCCGCTACGGCCAGATTCTGAGCGTCAAGGTCGCCCTGGTGATCTGGATGGTCTACCTCGGCGGGCACAACCGCTATCACAAGGTGCCGGCCCTGCAGCGCTGGGTCGGCATGCCGACCGCGCCGGCGTCGTTTTGGCAGAGAGTGCCGGGCTGGCGGCCGCTATCGGCGACACGAGGCGGCGCCTACCTGCTGTCGCGCTGCGCGCGCGCGGTGCACCTGGAAGCCGCCCTGGGCGTGCTGGTGCTGGCTGCGGCGGCGCTGCTGCATCATGGGATGCCGCCAGCGGACATGCGTCACATGGGGTATGTGCCGGCCACGCCGCCGACGCTTGCCAGCATGCCGGTGCGGGGTGTCGGCCGCGTCTGAGCTCGCCTGCGGGTCAGACGCCCGTGTCGGCGGTTTCGGGGAAGGTCTCGTCGAGCAGGCGGCGGATGCGCGGCTCCGACTGGGCGCCGACCACGACGCGCGCGATTCGACCGCGGCGTATCAGCACCAGCGAGGGTGTGGCCATCACGCCCAGCGACCTGGCCAGTTCGATTTCCTGCTCGGCGTCGACACAGGCCACATCCCCGCGTTCCTCGCCCAGTCGCCGGATCACCGGTGTCATGCCGTGGCACATGACGCAGTGTCGACTCCAGAAGTAGACTGCGGCCTTGTCCGGCACGTGCCCGGGAAACAGCCGTTCGAGTCCCGCGACGGTCCGGCCGCGCTGACGTCGCGCGCGCAGCAACGGACGCCACTGCCAAGCGAGATAGCCGACGATAACGGTCGGGATCAGATAGGATGCAAGCGACATGGGGCAACCGAAGGTGAACCGAATGACAGCTTACACCGGCACGCGCGTCTCGGCATGCGCATGGTGCCCCGCGCATGGCTGAGCCGACCCGCAACATGGCGGTGTTCTGCGATTTCGAGAACGTCGCCCTGGGCGCGCGCGACGCCCGCTACGCGCGTTTCGAAATGCGCGAGATTCTCGAGCGCCTGCTGCTCAAGGGCAATATCGTGGTCAAGAAGGCCTATTGCGACTGGGAGCGCTACAAGGAATACAAGGCAGCCATGCACGAGGCCGCCTTCGAGCTGATCGAGATCCCGCACGTGCGGCAGTCCGGCAAGAATTCGGCCGATATCCGCATGGTCGTCGACGCCCTGGATCTGTGCTACACCAAGGCCCATCTCGATACCTTCGTCATCGTTAGCGGCGATTCGGATTTTTCGCCGCTGGTCAGCAAGTTGCGCGAGAACAACAAGGTGGTCATCGGGGTCGGCGTCAAGGAATCGACCTCGGACCTGTTGATTTCCAATTGCGACGAGTTCATCTATTACGACGATCTGGTCCGCGCCACCGTCAAGCCGCGCCGCTCGCGGGCCCGCAAGCCCGCAGCCAGGACGGCCCCGACGCGCAAATCGCCGCCCGCCGGGAGCGAGGCGGAGCCGGAGGTCGACGGCGAAGCACGCGCACAGGAGGCGCTGGACCTGCTGATGGCCACGGTGGAGGATTTGTTCGAGGAACGCGGCGAGGAAGAGAAGGTCTGGGGTTCTATGGTCAAGCAGACCCTCAAGCGCCGCAAACCCGGCTTCAGCGAGTCCTATTACGGTTTTCGCACCTTCAGTGCGCTACTGGAGGAGGCCCAGACCCAAGGCTTGCTGACGCTGGAGCACGACGAGAAATCCGGCGGCTACATCATTCGCGGCTATACCCCCGACGAATAGGCTGCCTGTCGCAGATCGAGGAGGATCGCGCTCATGTTCTGGTCTCATCGCGAGGGACGCCCCCTGCCGAGTGCGGAGGAAGCTCTGCCGGGGCGCAGCGAGGCCCTGCCGGCTCCCGCCCCGCACCGCGTGAACGGTCGTCCGCTGCTGCCGCCTTATCCCGAACGCATGCGTCTGGCGACGTTCGGCCTGGGCTGCTTCTGGGGGGCGGAACGGCGTTTCTGGCAGTTGCCGGGCGTCTGGGTGACGGCGGTCGGCTACGCCGGCGGCCATACGCCGAATCCAACCTACGAGGAGGTCTGTTCTGGCCTGACCGGGCATGCCGAGGTGGTACGGGTAGTCTACGACCCGGAGGCGATCGGGTTTGCCGAGCTGCTGCGCAGCTTCTGGGAGGCGCACGATCCGACCCAGGGGATGCGCCAAGGCAATGACGTCGGCACCCAGTACCGATCGATGATCCTGGCGCACGACGCCGCCTCCCTGACGGCCGCGCAGGCCTCGCGCGAGGTCTATCAGACGGCGCTGAGCGCGGCGGGTCGTGGCGCCATCACCACCGAGATCGGGTCGGCTGGGGCATTTTACCTGGCCGAGGATTACCACCAACAGTATCTCGCGCAGAATCCGGGTGGCTATTGCGGTCTTGGCGGAACCGATGTGGCCTGCCCTGCGCTGGCGGCGGGCGGACAGGCGGTGGAGCGTTGAGCCGATGAGCGACTGCTTGATCGATACCGAGCGTCTCGCCCAGGCGCTCGACAGCGCCGGAGACCTGGTGCTGGTCGATTGCCGCTTCGATCTCGCCCGCCCGGAGGCGGGGCGAGAGGCCTATCGGGCAGGCCACCTGCCAGGCGCGGTCTATGCGCATCTCGACGAGGATCTTTCCGGGCCCACCGGACCGCAGACGGGACGGCACCCCCTGCCGGACGTCGAAGGGTTTGCCGCGCGTTGCGGCGAATGGGGCATCGGCCCGGGCGTGCGTGTGGTGGCCTACGACGACGCAGGCGGCGCCTACGCCGCCCGTCTGTGGTGGCTGCTGCGCTGGCTCGGACATGCCGAGGTGAGCGTGCTCGATGGTGGCCTTGATGCCTGGCGCGAAAGCGGTCGCCCGCAGCAGACGGATGTGCCGCGGCCTTCGCCACGCTCGTTTACGGGGCATCCGGTCGAAGCCATGACCCTTGAGGCCCAGGCGCTTCAGTCCGCATTGGCCGCCCGTCGATGCCGGCTGGTCGACGTACGCGCCGCCGCGCGCTTCCGGGGCGAGATCGAGCCGATCGACCCGGTGGCCGGGCACGTGCCGGGTGCCGTCAACCACCCCTTTACACAGCTGCTGGACGCGCGCGGCCGTTTCCTGCCTGCCGCGGAATTGCGCGCACAGTTCGACGCATTGCTGGACGATCATCTGCCGGAGGCTCTCGTCGCGATGTGCGGTTCCGGGGTTACCGCCTGCCATCTGCTGCTGGCGATGGCGCATGCCGGTCTGCCCGGCGGGCGTTTGTATCCGGGTTCATGGAGCGAATGGATCCGCGATCCCACGCGCCCCGTGGCGAGCCAGACATAGTCTCTTATGTCCATATAATTAATACTTGTCGAAAATCCAGGCATTGGCTAAACTTATCGTGCCTTAAGTCATCTCCCTCCAGCCGGGGGGTGTCAGCGTCATCTTCCCGGTACGACTTAGGGTCTGCAGATGTTCTCCATTGGGTCCGGCACGTCGTGCCGGACCTTTTTTTGTCCTCGTCCAGAGCCGCTCGCCGGCGAATGCGCTATCGTCGCGGGATCAAGCCCGGGCATGCGCCCGCAAGCCGGATCGGTTGGGAGGACGACCATGAAAGCGATACAGATGACGGCGGCCGGTGGGCCGGAAGTGCTGCGCCCGGTGGACATGGCGGCGCCGACCATCGCCGGGCCGGGTCAGGTCCGGGTGCATGTGCGGGCTGCCGGCGTGAATCCGATCGATACCAAGATCCGCAGCCGCGGGCCGTTTTTCCCGGATGCGTTGCCGATCATCCTGGGGCTCGATGGCGCCGGCGTGGTCGCAGAGGTCGGGGAGGCCGTCACCGGTCTCGCGCCGGGCGACGAGGTCTGGTACTGCAATGGTGGCCTGGGCCGGGAACCTGGCAATTACGCTGAATACACCGTGATCGATGCCGCCGTTGCAAGGCGTAAGCCGGCGGGCGTGGATTTCGCCGAGGCGGCGGCCGGGCCACTGGTGCTGCTGACGGCCTGGGAAGGGTTGTTCGATCGCGCCGGGCTGCAGGGTGGTCAGACCGTGCTGGTGCATGCCGGCGCCGGCGGTGTGGGCCATGTCGCCATCCAGCTGGCCAAATGGGCGGGCGCACGCGTCGCAACCACCGTCGGCACGCCGGAAAAGGCGGCCCTGGTGCGCGAGTTCGGTGCGGACCACGTCATCGATTACCGGCGCGAGGATTTCGTCGCGGCGACACTGGCCTGGACAGGCGGACGCGGCGTCGACGTGTGCCTGGACACGGTCGGCGGCGAGACCTTTGCGCGCAGCGTGGCGGCCACGGCGCACTACGGCAGTCTGATCACCCTGCTCGAACCGGACACCGGAACGGCTTGGGGCGAGGCGCGCACGCGTAACCTGAAAATCGGTTTCGAGCTGATGTTGACGCCGTTGCTGCGGGCATTGCCGGAGGCGCGTGCGCATCAGGGCGATATCCTGGATCGCTGCGCCAAGCTGATCCAGCGTGGCAGCTTGCGCGTGCACGTCAGCCGGCGCTATCCGCTCGACGAGGCGGCAGCGGCGCATGCGGAGATCGAACGAGGCCGCGTGACGGGCAAGCTGGTGCTGCTGCCCTGAGCGCGAGGGCCTATTCGGTCGGTCTGGGTGGCGCAGGGTAGGGGAAGGCCGCGATCTTGCCGCCGGCGCTGCCGCCCTCGGCGAGGATGCGGTTGGCGCCCACCTTCTCGACCTCATCGATGCGGACCACCGCCTGCAGCGGTATGTAGGTGCGCTTGACGCCGGCAAACTCGGCCTTGAGGCGTTCTTCCGTCGGGTCGACGAGCACCTGCGAGCGTTCGCCGAAGACGATGTCCTCGACCTCCAGGAAGGCGTACATACCGCTTTGCGCCACTTTGCGCGCGTGCAGTTCGTAGAGACTGCCCTGGTTGTGGAAAACGATGCGGTAGATGCGCGATTTATCCATCGTCCGGGAAAGCGTTGTGAGCCTCACGCACATATGGGGGCGCAGTCCCGCGTCCACAAGCGAGCCATCGAATTCCCTGATCGAGTCGTGCAAAAGCCTTCACCCACCGCCGCTTGGCAAGCGTTAGGCTGTATCCCTCATCCATTCAGGGCATCGACGGGAGACGCATCATGCTCAAGCTGCGCAAGAGTGAGGAACGCGGTCGCGGCCGTCACGGCTGGCTGGAGAGTCGGCACAGCTTTTCGTTCGCGGGATATTACGATCCCAGTCATATGGGCGTTTCGCACCTGCGCGTGATCAATGAGGACCGCGTGGCGCCGGGTGCCGGATTCCCGACCCATTCGCACCGCGACATGGAAATCGTCAGCTACGTGCTTGAGGGCGCGCTGGAGCACCGCGACAACATGGGCAACCGGGCGCTGATCCGCCCGGGCGAGGTACAGCGCATGAGTGCAGGCACTGGCGTCAGTCACAGCGAGTACAATGCTTCGCAGATTCAGCCGGTGCATTTTCTGCAGATATGGATCCTGCCGGACACGGCCGGACTGACGCCGGGTTACGAGCAACGCGCGTATCCCGCTGCGGAACGCAGCGACCGCTGGCGTCTGGTGGCCTCGCATGACGGGCGCGAAGGTTCGGTGCGAGTGCATCAGGACGTGGCGCTCTACGCCACCCTGCTGGCCGCCGGGCAGAGGCTGGACCATGCGCCCGGCGAAGGGCGCGTGAGCTATCTGTTCATCGCACGCGGCGCGGGCGAACTCGACGGCATGGCGCTGGCGGCGGGCGATGCGGTGGAAGCCGATGCCGGCGATGCCTTGCGGCTGACGGCCGGCGAGGACCTGGAGGCGCTGCTTTTCGATTTGCCGCGGCTGGTCTGAGGGCGATGCCGCGCGGCGAGTCAGCCGATGATGCCTTCCAGCCAGTCACGGTGCGAGAGGCGTTCGAGGAACCACGCCAGCGCGCGCCCTTCGGCATTGCCTCGCCAGGCGAGCGACAGCCGGGGCTTGGGGACGTCGGCGGCGACCTGACGGGTGAGCAGACGGCCGCTGGCGAGGTCGCGCGCGATCAGGTGGCGCGGTAGATAGCCGATGCCCAGGCCGCGGCATTGGGCCTCGCGCTTGGCTTCCATGCTGGGCAGGGTCAGGATGGCCTGGGTACCGGCGATGCCCGAGCTGCGCGGTGGCAGATGGCGAGAGGAATCGGCGGCCACGATGACGCGGTGACTGCGGATCAGAGACTCGGGGATCGGTTCCGCCGCGCGGGCCAATGGGTGATGCGGCGCGACGGCGAAGACGAACTCGACTTCGCCGAGCGGCTGCACGTTGTAGCCGCCTTCGGGCGGGCCGTCACCCGGCGCGCCCGCGACCAGGTCCGCCCGGCCGCTCATCAGGGCATCCCAATTGCCGCCGAAGGTTTCTTCGCTCAGGCGCAGGCGGGTGCCGTGTCCGGCCGCATAAAATTCTTCGAGGACGGGGTACAGCCGCGAGATGGGGATCAGGTCGCTGACGGCGATGCGTAGCTCGGTTTCCCAGCCGGTGGACACGCGTTTGACCAGCGATTCGAGATCGTCGGCCATGCGCAGCAGGTGTCGGCCTTCCACTACCAGCTTGCGGCCGGCCTCGGTCAGTCGTGCGCGATGCCCGCTGCGGTCGAACAGCGTCACGTCCAGATCCTGCTCCAGCTTCTGTACGGTATAGGTGACCGCCGAGGGCACGCGGTGGAGGGCCTCGGCTGCGGCTGCGAAACTGCCTTTGCGCTCGATGGCGTCGAGCACGTTGAGCGCGTCCAGGGTGAGGCGCATGATGGGGTCCCGGCGGTAATTCGGTGGAATTATAGGCCCATCGGCGCCGCGCGCGGTCTTACTCCAGATACCGTCGAACCAACCACCAGCCCAGTACGACGCCAGCCAGCGTGCCCGCGCTGCTGAGCGCGAAGGCCATGCCGGTGCCGCCGGGCTGGCCGATATCCCAGCCCAGCCAGCCGCCGACGGTGGCGCCTGCCATGGTGACCAGTCGCATCATATTCTGTCGCTCCGCGTCGTTGAATGGCGACGGTGGACGGCGTTCGGGCCGGGAATGATAGACTTGTTCCCCGCCGTGCCCCGGTTTGCCGGGATTCCGTCCAACCCTCTGTTCTACTGTTCTTAAGGTGACACTATGCGCATTGTGACTGTCCTTGGAGCCGGTCTGCTGGCGGCGAGTTCCGCAGCGATGGCCAACGGCCTGGATTTCCAGCTTGGCAACCATACCGCCCAACTTCAGTTCTACACCGGTTCGAGTGCCTTGGGCTACAGCGGCGGCATCGTGGGTTTTGGCGGATTCGTCAACAGCCGCCACGACGTGATGGCCAATGCCAGCGTCAAGGTCGAAGGGTTGGCGGCAGGTGAAACGCCGCTGAGTTTTGGACTGGGCGTCAAGGCGTATGCCGGTTCGATCGACAAACCCAATGACAATGTGGGGGCAATCGCGCTCGGCGGTCTGGTCAAATACACTATTCCCTACCGCATGCCCATGGCCGTGGTGCTCGAAGGCTATTACGCCCCCGATATCACCACCTTCGGCCAAGGCAAGTCCTTCTCCGACCTCAGCCTGGACTACCAGATCGAGGTTACGCCCGGCGCGACGGCCTATGCCGGGTATCGCGTCCTGCAGACCGACCTGAAGAACTATGGGGAATACAAGCTCGACAACGCACTGCACGTTGGCATCCGGCTCCATTTCTGACCCGCAGGCCACGCCGGCGGAGCCGCATGAGCCGCTCGCCGGCGGCGATTTCCGCGCCGAGATCGTCGAGATACGGCGCGAATCGCCCACGATCAAGTCGTTCTGGCTCGATTACGGCGACCAGGCATTCGCCTTTCTGCCGGGGCAGTGGATCGACCTGTACGCCCGTGTCGAGGATCAGGTTTCGGTGGGCGGTTATTCCATCGTGTCCGACCCGGGCGTGCGCGGGCGTATCCAGCTCGCGGTCAAGGATTCGAAGACCCACGCCGTCACGCACTACCTGCACGATCGTGCGCGCGTCGGCGACACGGTCGGCATCTCCGGCGGGCAGGGCGGCTTCCGCTACGAGCGTCACATGGGCGACCGGCTGGTGTTGCTGGCCGGCGGTATCGGCGTCACACCGCTGTTGAGCATCCTGCGGCATGTGTATGCGACCGCCCCCGATGTGTCGGCGACGCTGATCTACAGCGTCAGCGATCCGCAGGACATCCTGTTCCGCGAGGAACTCGACGCGATGAGCGCCGCGCGCGAAAACATTCGTTGCTTCTACACCGTGACCCAGCCGCTCAATCGCGACTGGAGCGGCTTCGAGGGCCGCATCAACCGGGTGCTGCTCGACGAGGCCGGCGTCGATTGCGACGCGCTCTACTACTTCTGCGGCCCGCCGGGCTTCGTCGACGACATGGCCCGCGATCTCAGCCACGGCGGGCTATCGCCGGCGCAGCTGATCTACGAGAAGTGGTGGTAGTGGCGTCGCCGCGCGCGGTCTAGCCGAAACGCCCCAGCAGGATCAGCACGCCGACAGCCAGCGCGCCGAGCGCCGCCAGCAGCACCGCGCCCGCGGCGACGTCCTTGGCGCGCCCGATCAGCGGGTGATGTTCGGGATGCAGCGCGTCGGCAAGGCACTCGATGGCGGTGTTCATCGCCTCGGCGACCCAAACCAGGGCGATCGCCAGCACCAGCAGCGTCCATTCGCAGGCATCCAGCCTGGTCGCCAGACCGGCACCGATGACGAGTGTCGTCAAGATCAGGTGTACGCGGGCGTTGGCCTGGCTGCGCAGCATCCAGCGCAGGCCGCGCCAGGCATGGCCCATGCTGCGCAGCCGTGCGCGCGGGCGCAGGTCCGGCGGCATGTCAGCCGCCGGCGGCGAAGGTGAAGCGCATCGACAGATCCGTGGCCCGCAGGTGTTTGGTCAACGCGCCGACGGAGACGTAGTCGACGCCGGTTTCGGCGATCTCGCGCAGGCGCGCCTCGTCGACGCCGCCCGATACCTCCAGGCGGGCGCGCCCCCGCGCGCGTGCGACTGCGGTGCGCATGTCGTCGAGGCTGTACTCGTCAAGCATGATGATGTCGGCTCCGGCGTCCAGGGCCTCGTCGAGTTCGCCGAGATGCTCGGTTTCGACCTCGACCGTTACATCGGGCGCGATCTCGCGCGCGCGGCGCACCGCGGCGGTGAGGGAGCCGGCTGCGGCGATATGATTTTCCTTGATCAGGATGGCGTCGTAGAGCCCCATCCGGTGGTTCTGGCCGCCGCCGCAGGCGACCGCGTACTTCTGTGCCGCACGCAATCCGGGCAGGGTCTTGCGGGTATCGAGCAGCCGCGTGCGGGTGCCGGCCAGCAGGCGCGCATAGTGCCGCGTCGCGGTGGCGGTGCCCGACAGGGTCTGCAGGAAGTTGAGCGCGGTGCGTTCGCCGCTGAGCAGCGGCCGCGCCGGGCCCTGCAGGGTACACAGCAGCGTGTTTGCCGCCACCGTCCGACCCTCCTCTGCGGCCCACACGACAGCGATGCTCGGCGACAGCTGACGGAAGACGGCCTCGAACCAAGCCTGGCCGCAGAGGACCGCGTCCTCGCGGGTGATCACCTCGGCGCGGGCGCTGACGTTTTCGGGGATCAGCGCGGCGGTGAGGTCGCCGCTGCCGAGGTCTTCGGCCAGTGCGGCCTGCACATTGGCTTCGATCAGGGTGGCGGGCGGGAGAGGGGGCGGCTGCGTGTTGGGCATGGGCGCTGGATGGTGTCGGGGCAGCTGAGCATGCGTGAGCTAGCGCCGCCGATCAAGGCCGCGGCGGCGCAGCTGGCGTTTTTCCAGCTCCACCAGCAGATACACGCAGACCGCGAGCGCGAGCATCGGCGGCCAGGCGTACCACGGCAGGTAGGCGGTGGCGAACAGCGTCTGCATCGGTGCGGCATAGGTGAACAGGAGCTGGATGCCGGCGGTGAGCGCGAGTGCGAGCAGTACCCAGGGGTTGCCGCCGAGGCCCTCGCGGTTGAGCGTCGACGCGCTCAGGTAGCGGGCGTTGAGCAGATAGGCCATTTCGCCGAGCACCAGCATGTTAACCGCCGCGGTACGCGCCGTATCGATGCCGGCTCCCAGCAGCAGCGCCCCGTAAAAGACCGCATCCACGGCGGCAAGCAGGAGCAGCGACACGAGCAGGATGCGCCACAGCAGGAAGCGCGAGATCAGCGGGGTGGCCGGCGCGCGCGGCGGACGGCGCATGACATCGGCCTCGGGGCGCTCGAACGCGAGCGCGAGCGCGAGGGTGACGGCGGTGATCATGTTCACCCACAGAATCTGTACGGCGGTGATCGGCAGCAGGGCGTTGGCGGCGACGGCCGACATGATCACCAGCGCTTCGGCGCCATTGGTCGGCAATATGAACAGGATCGACTTGCGGATGTTGTCGTAGGCCGTGCGGCCTTCCTCGATGCCGGCGACGATGGCGGCGAAGTTGTCGTCGGTGAGCACGATCTCGGCCGCTTCCTTGGCGGCCTCGGTGCCCTTGCGCCCCATGGCGACGCCGACATCGGCCCGCTTGAGCGCGGGCGCGTCGTTGACGCCGTCGCCGGTCATCGCGATCACGTGGTCGTCCTGCTGGAGCGCTTCGATCAGGCGCAGTTTGTGTTCGGGCGCCATGCGCGCGAATACCGCGGTATCGCGGACTACCGTGGCCAGCGCGGCGGCATCGAGCGCGTCGAGTTCGCCGCCGGTGAGCGGCGGGCGGATGCCGTGGATGCCCAGGCCGGCGGCGATGGCTGCCGCGGTGCGGGCATGGTCGCCGGTGATCATTTTCACATCCACGCCGGCCTGTGCGGCCAATGCCACGGCGGCGGCGGCCGTTTCGCGCGGCGGGTCGATGAAGCCGGCAAGGCCAAGGAGGCTGAAGCCGTCTTCGAGGGCAGCATGGCTGAGCGAGCCGGTGTCGGACGACATGGGGCGGATGGCGAGGGCCAGCAGCCGCTGTCCGCTGTCCGCCAGCCGTTCCAGGCGCGCCTGCCAGTGCCCGGCGTCGAGCGCTTCGTCGACACCGTTGCGGCGTTGGGTGGCGCAGCGCGCGAGCACGCGTTCGGGCGCTCCCTTGAGAGCGACGAATGCGCGCCCCTGCTGATCGCGGTGCAGGGTCGCCATCATCTGCAGACCGGCTTCGAAGGGGATGGCGTCGAGCCGGGGCCAGGCATCGCTTTCCGCGTTCGCGTCCAGGCCGTTCTTGCGCGCCGCCGCGACCAGGGCTGCGTCGATCGGATCGCCCACGGCCGACCACTGACCGGCCTCGAGTTCGAGGCCGCCGTCGTTGCACAAAAGGCCGGCCCGCAGCAGTTCCTCGAGGTCGCCGGCGTTGGGGGCGGCGTCGGCGGTGCTGATTTCACCCGTCGGGGCGTAGCCGGCGCCCTCGACGACGTAGTCGGCGGTGGCCGTGACCAGGGAGACTACGGTCATTTCGTTGCGGGTGAGGGTGCCGGTCTTGTCGCTGCAGATCACGCTTACCGCGCCGAGCGTCTCCACCGCCGGCAGCCGGCGGATGATGACATGGCGTTCGGCCATGCGGCGCACGCCGATGGCGAGGGTGATGGTGATGATGGCCGGCAGCCCTTCAGGAATGGCGGCCACCGCGAAGGCGACGGCGGCCAGGAACATGTCGAGCATGCCTTGGCGGTGCAGTCCGACCCCGAATCCGAAGGTCAGTGCCGCCAGGGTCAGGATCGCGAGCGTCAGCCGCCGGGCCAGCCCGTGGATCTGGCGCAGCAGCGGGGTGGTCAGTGGCTCGATGGCCGCGAGCATGGCGTTGATGCGACCGAGTTCGGTGCCGGCTGCGGTAGCGACGACCAGCCCGGCGCCCTGCCCGCTGACGACCAGCGTCCCCGAATAGGCCATATTGCGGCGGTCCGCGAGCGGTGTGGCCTCGGTCAGCGGGTCGATCCGCTTGTCGGCCGGCAGGGATTCCCCGGTCAGGCTGGATTCGTCGATGCGCAGATTGCGTGCCTGCAGCAGGCGCAGATCCGCGGGGACGCGATCGCCGGCCTCGAGACGGACCAGGTCGCCGGGCACCAGCGACTGGGCGTCGATCCTGCGCATCTGGCCGCCGCGCACGACGGTTGCCTGCGGCGACAGCATTGCACGGATGGCCGCCATCGCGCGCTCGGCGCGGCCTTCCTGCAGAAAGCCGATCAGGGCATTGATGACGACCACGCCGAATATGACGCCGGCGTCGACCCAGTGTTGCAGCAGCAGCGTGATCGCGCCGGCACCCAGCAGCACGTAGATCAGCAGGTTATGGAACTGCGCGAGGAAGCGGCGCAGCGGGCCGCGCTGCGCAGGGGCGGGCAGGCGGTTGGGGCCGTGCAGACGCAAGCGGGCGTCCGCAACGCCGGGATCCAGCCCGCCTGACGGACTGTCCAGCCGTTCGCGCACGGCCTCGGCCGGTTCTGCGTGCCAGGTCGGCGTGGTGTCGCGTGGAGTACCCATAGGCTATAGGCTATATCAGAATATTACCGCCTGCTCGGCTAAGGCCCGGGTAAGCGCTATAATGCCAAAATTTTTGTGAGGGCATTCAAGCCCATCGCGCAGGAGGTAGCCCTTGGAAGCCGGTGTCCGCCGCAGTCCGCCCATCTGGGTAAAAACGCTGTTCCCGTTCATGGCCTGGCTGCCGAACGTGAACCGGCGCAGTTTCCGTACCGATCTGATGGCCGGCTTGACCGGGGCGGTGGTGGTGCTGCCGCAGGGCGTGGCCTTCGCCGCGATCGCGGGCATGCCGCTCGAATACGGCCTCTACGCGGCCATGGTGCCGGCCATCATCGCGGCGCTGTTCGGCTCCTCCTGGCACCTGGTGTCGGGCCCGACCACGGCCGGCTCCATTGTGCTGTTCTCGGTGCTCTCGGCCTACGCCGAACCCGGTACGGCCCATTATGTCGCCTTGGCGCTGACACTGACGTTCATGGTCGGCGTGATCGAGCTCGGACTGGGCTTCGCGCGTCTGGGCACACTGGTGAACTTCATTTCCCATTCGGTGGTGATCGGTTTCACCGCCGGCGCCGCGATTCTGATTGCGGCCAGTCAGCTCAAGCATTTCCTTGGCATGGATATCCCGCGCGGTCTGCACCCGCATGAGGTATTGCTGCACATCGGCACGCACATCGTCGAAATCAATCCCTACGTCGTCGCCGTCAGCGTCGCGACCCTGGTGTCGGGGCTGCTGTTCAAGCGCTTCCTGCCGAAATTCCCGTACATGATCGCGGCGA
This sequence comes from Acidihalobacter prosperus, assembly GCF_000754095.2. Taxonomy (NCBI): domain Bacteria; kingdom Pseudomonadati; phylum Pseudomonadota; class Gammaproteobacteria; order Chromatiales; family Ectothiorhodospiraceae; genus Acidihalobacter; species Acidihalobacter prosperus. Next base: position 138,045 of record NZ_JQSG02000003.1, on the reverse strand, counting down.
TGATCTTCGGCAGCGTGGTCGCCTACCTGTTCAACACCTCGCTGGGGCAGGCGGTCACGGGCATCAAGACCGTCGGCGCCCTGCCGGCCTCGCTGCCGCCGTTGTCGATGCCGGATTTCTCGCCCGAGACCATCAAGCACCTGTTGCCCGGCGCGATCGCCGTCACGCTGTTCGCGTTGACCGAGGCGGTGTCGATTTCGCGCTCGCTGGCGGTGCGCTCGGGCCAACACGTGGACGGCAATCAGGAGTTCATCGGCCAGGGGCTGTCCAACATGGTCGGCAGCTTCTTTTCGGCCTATGTCGCCACCGGCTCCTTCAATCGCAGCGGCGTCAACTACGCCGCCGGCGCGCGTACGCCGCTGGCCGCGGTGTTCGCCGGCCTGTTGCTGATGGTCGTGGTGCTGCTGGTGGCGCCGCTCGCCGCCTACCTGCCGAATGCGGCGATGGCCGGCATCCTGATGCTGGTGGCCTGGGGGCTGATCGATTTCCACCATATCTCGCTGATCTTCAAGACCAGCCGCACCGAGGCCATGGTGCTCGCCGTGACTTTCTTTTCCACGCTGCTGATGGAGCTGGAATTCGCCATCATGGTCGGCATCATTGCGTCGCTGCTGGTGTATCTGAACCGCACCTCGCGGCCCAACGTGCGCGTTCGCGTGCCGGACGCCCGCCTGCCCAACCGCAAGTTCAACACCGATGCCGAGCTGCCCGAGTGTCCGCAGCTCAAGATTGTACGCGTCGACGGCTCGCTGTTCTTCGGAGCGGTCAACTACGTGGCCGAGCGTCTGCGCGAATTCACCGAGCGCGAGCCGCGCCAGAAGCACCTGCTGATGGTGGCCTCGGGCGTGAACTTCGTCGACGTGGCGGGGGCCGAGTTCCTCACACGAGAAGCCACCAGCCGACGTGCGGCGGGCGGCAGCCTGTCGCTCTACCGGCTCAAGGAGGAGCCGTGGAACACCCTGCGGCGCGGCGACTATCTCGACAAGATCGGCTGGGACAATGTCTATCTGAACAAGAGCGAGGCGATCGCCGATATCGTGCGCCGCAAGCTCGATCACGACATCTGCCGCCACTGCAGTCGCCGCATTTTCAACGAATGCAAGGCGATGCCTGGACCGGAGGCGCCGCTGATCGAATGAGGCCGCCACGGCGGCCCGGCCCGACCGCTTGCGGCCGGGCCGGTTGCAGAACTGGCGGCTGGCGCCGCGCCTCTAGTGGTTCAACGGCGATGCGTGCTCGTAGCGGATGTGATCCTCGTGGCGCGGCGGCTGCACGCCAGCCTCCTTCAGCTTTGCGCCCAACTCGGCGGCTGCGTCGCCCAACTCCGGATGCGCCAGCAGGCCGTCGAGCAGATCCTGCGCCTTGGTCTCGCTGAGCGAGATGGTGACCGATTGCTTGTCGCGTTTGACGATACGCATGGCCTAGTCCTCCGATACCGGGTGCCGCGGGTGGTGTTCGTCGAAGGCGTGCGGCGGCTGCCGAAAGGTGTGGGAGGCGTCGTAGTAGGCCTCCTGCAACAGGCTCGCGAGTTCGAGCGCGCCGTTGGTCATGTCCACCGCATGCTTGTTGACGGCCTGATAGAGCTTCTCGGCGGTGGGGATGTCGATTTCGATGGCGAGGTGGCCATCGTCTAGCCGGGTCACGTTCATGCTGGACCTCCGTGCTTGCGTGTATGTGCCATCCTTTCATTGAATGGGACAGGCCTGCGCGGCGAGGGTTCCCCGTCGCATGCGGGGCCGATCACTCGTCAGCATAGTGCAAGCGCGGCCGGCCGTCGTCTTGGCCGGCCGACCGTGATGGGGGACTGTCATGACGGATAGACGTGCGGGACCGGAAGCAGAATCCTTGACGTTGATGCACGAACTCGACGCGCGGGCACGCTGTGCCCGACAGAAAGCCGCCGCTGTCGCGGCCGGTGTGCCGGTGTGTTTCGCCGACACTTTGGCGGACGGCGGGGAAGGACCTGCCCTGGTCGTCATTCCGCCCGGCCATTTCGAGATGGGTTCGCCGGAAGACGAGCCTGGGCGGGAGCCGGTGGAGGGGCCATTGCGCTACGTCCGGTTGAAGCACGCGTTTGCCTTGGGGCGTTGCACGGTCACGGCCGATGCGTTCGGACATTACGCCCGCGAGAGCGGCTGGCGACCGCGTCCGGACCTGATCCAGTCGCTGGGGCTGCAGCCGATGATCAATCTGCGGCCACGCGAGGCCCAGGCCTATGTCGATTGGCTATCCTGGCAAACCGGCTACCGCTATCGTCTGCCAACCGAGGCGGAATGGGAATATGCCGCGCGTGCAGGCACGCGGACGCCGTTTGCCTTCGGCAAGTCCGTCGATTGCAGCCAGGTTAGCTACAATCCCGCTTTCCCCTATCCGCCGGGTGTCCGTCGGCCGGCTGGCTGCCTGCCGTGGGCGCGCTTGCGCGAAGCCGGCAGCCTGCCGGCGAACTTGTGGGGGTTGCACGAAATGCACGGCAACGTGTGGGAAATGACCCTCAGCCCCTGGTGTGACGACCTGGGCGATGTCGACTCCGATGGCCACGCGCATCCTTCGTCGGGCGCGCCGTCACGCCTGACCACGCGCGGCGGCTCATGGTTCGATCCTGCAGCGCTCGCCCGCAGCGCGGCCAGGCGGCCACGCCTGGCCGACGAGCTCGATACCAACCTTGGTTTGAGGATATTGCGCGAGCTGACCTGAAGCCGTTTGCACGATCGATGGCCGTTTGGGCAGGACTCCCTCTTATAGCGTCAGACAGCCCCGTCGCCCATCGCCAACGCGCGGGATAGGAAGTCCCGGTTCAATCCGCTGTGCGGCTTGAGGGCCAGACGCTCGTTGGCGATGCCGCGGGCGATACCGCTGTCGCCGCTGCGCAGTCCGGCTTCGGCGAGCGTCCAGTCGATCACATCGCGTTGCGCATTGCTGCCGCCGAACGCATTGACGATGAAGCGCGCCCCATGAAGCGTCTTTGCCGAGGTGGCGTAATCCTCATGCCAGAAGGCGCTAAATCCACGGACCAGGGGCATGCCGATGGCCTGTGCCCAGGTATCGGTCTCGGACTGGGACGAGGCTTGATCGAATGCCGATATGATGGCATCGACGCGATCGCCACGGTTGGCGCCAAGGTAAGCCATCACCGCATGCCAGTCGTTGTAGGGGTAAAGCTTGCCGTCGGCCAGTTCGTCCCAGCCGTCGGCCACTGCCTGCCAACGATCACCCACTGCCAGGCCCGACAGATGCAGCCGCCAGAGCAGGGCCGACGCATCTACCAGATTCAGGGCGACGCCGCCGAGATCGGGAGCGATGTGACGATCGTAGATGTCGAATGCCCGTTCGACCTGGCCCAGGTCCATGTGGTAGAGCGCCTTGTGCCACCAGTTGTGCACCTTGAAAAGATTGTCTTCGCCGGACCAGTAGGGTTCGCGTTCGCTCATCCAGCCAATGCCATCCTGTACGCGACCCTGCATTTCCATCACATGGGCGACCGCGTGGTGGGCCCAGCAATCCAGGGGTTGCCTGTCGAGCGCTTCACGCCCCGTGTCTTCCGCGTGGGCGTAGGCGCCGGTTTCCTCCAGGCCGAAGGAATACAGACCCAATACGATCGAGTAGCCCGGCATTTCGCGTGACCACAGTGGCAGCACGCGTGCTATGCGATCCCTCAGGTTGCGTGAATTGGCGCGATAGAAATCCATGAGATGGCCTGCTTGCAGGGCCAGCAGATCGTGAGGGTAGTGCAGGTTGTGGAGGTCGAGCGCGGTCGCCGCAGCGGTCCAGTTACCGGCAATCAACGGCCTCAGTGCGGCCACATGGGAGGATTCGCGCTCATTGCAACTCAGTTCGCTGGCCACGGCCAACAGCCGTGCAGCCTCGCGGGTGCCTTCGGGCTCGGTCGCCAGCCCGAACATGTAGGCCTTGAGAACATGGGCCATCACGAACCCGGGTGCCGCCTCAAGGGCCTGGTCGATCAGGCCGACGGGATCACCCCGATAGATATTGAATGCTTCGAGTGCGCATTCATAGCTTTCCAGTGCTTCCGTATTAGCGCCTGTTACGGTGTGGCCAAAGCGGTCCTTGTGCATGATTTCCCCCGATGCGGTAAGTCGATGAGGTCCGATACGCGAGTGGCGCGGGTCCACAGGCCTATGCCGATGATGCAAAGGATCGGCACTGGCCACCGGCCGAATTCGAAACGTCTACATTTTCCCTTTCCAGGGGACGAAAAGTTTTTCCGCCTTGCGCATGATCAGATCGATGAACAAGGCCAGTAGACCGATGATGATGATGCCCATGATCACGACATCGGTACGCAAATAATTGGAGGCTTTCAGGACCATCTGTCCTAGACCTGTGTTGGCTGCCACCATTTCCGCGGCCACCAGAGTGGTCCATCCAAAACCGATCGAAATGCGCATACCGGTGATGATTTCCGGCATCGACCCGCGTAGTACGACGTATCTCAGGACTTGCCAGCGGCTGGCGCCGAGAGACAGGGCTGCGTTGATCTGTTCGCGGGGTACCGTGCGCGCGCCGGCCTTGGTGGCGATGACCAGCGGCGCGAAGCAGGCGAGGTATATCAGGACGATCTTGGCGGTTTCCCCAATACCGAGCCATATGATCACGAGCGGCAGATACGCAAGTGGTGGGAGTGGACGATAAAATTCGATGATCGGGTCGAAGATGCCGTTGGCTATCCGCGATGTACCCATCGCAAGTCCCAGCGGGATGGCGGTGACGACAGCCAGCAGGAATGCGCCGAATACTCGAGCAAGGCTGATCAGGGTGTTGTCCAGAAGGTTCGGCTGTCCCGGCAGTGTGCTGAAAAGCGCTTTATAGAATGCATTGTAAATGGCATCGGGCGAGGGCAGGAAAAGCGGCTTGACCAGTCCGAAATACGTGGTCATCCACCATGCGCCCAGCAGAAAAATCACCGTGACCACGCTGATGCGTGTGGTTTTGTGTTCGTTCGAGCCGAAATGACTTGCTGGATTTCTGCCGTTTTTCCGTCTGTGTTTGTTTGGGGCGGATTCGGCCACGCGATTGTCTTCTGTTTTCGTAGTGCTCATCAGTGTCCTCCGGACGATACATCGCGGACCACGCTCAGGACATGTTCGCGCATTTCGATGAAATCGGATGCGGATTTGATTTGTCTTGCGTCTTTCGACCCCATGAATTTCCTTGAGAATTCAGGTGAATATTCGTGAGATATGCGCCCTGGGGACGGCGCCATCACGATCAGTTTCGTGGCAAGAAACAGCGCTTCCTCGACATCGTGGGTAATGAAAAAGAACGTGCGTTGCGTTTCGTGCCACAGTTCAAGCAGCAGTCCTTGAATGGATTCACGGGTGAAAGCGTCGAGGGCCCCCAATGGCTCATCGAGCAACATGACATCCGGCGAGGCGGTGATTGCGCGGGCCAGCCCGACGCGTTGCTGCATACCGCCGGATAGTTCGTAAACGGGTGTGCTCGCCGATTTGGACAACCCGACGCGCCTCAGGTTTTCCATTGCTATGGGGCGCCGCTCATGCAGGGGGAGACCTTGCAGAAGCAGGCCGAATTCCACATTCTCGATCACCGACATCCATGGCATGAGCGCATGCTTCTGAAACACGACGCCGCGATCCTTCCCTGGCCCGGTCACTGGCATGCCATTGACCCGGATCTCGCCGCGCGTGGGGGCGATAAACCCGGCTATCGCATTGAGCAAAGTAGTTTTGCCGCAGCCTGATGCTCCCAGGACGACGATGAATTCGTTGGATTGAACAGAGAGATTGACGTTTTGCAACGCAATGGTCGGCTGGGTGTCCTTTGCGCCGTACTCAATGCTTAGCTGGTCGATTTCCAACATCGATTTTCTCCGATCCTGACGCTCTTTCGGTCATCGATTTACGGTCTTTGCACGGACGGTATTCTGGCATGACCGATGAGCAAGGACGCTGCGGCGTATACATGCGCAGCCGCTTGGCGGCTGCGCATGGGTCCTGTGCAAGATCAACTTGCCTTACGGTCGATGGCGCTTTATTTGGCAAGTGCCTTTTCGACCCATTTCGTGGTGACGGCAGCCTCATAGTCGGCAGCGGGCAGGGGGCTGTCGAGTTGTCCCACTTCCTTGAGGAAGGAGGCGCTGGTAACCAGGTTTTTGCCGGCACTGCCGCCTAGCCATGCGGAGGATGCCTGCTGTTCCAGATTGGGGAATTCGTAGTTTTTCAGTATTCCTGGGATTTCCATGGGGTCGGCGCCAGAGAATTGGGCAATGCCTTTCACCATCGGAGAATCAGCTGTCCAGGCCTCAGGGTTCTTCTCGTAATCGGCGTAATATTTTGCGAGCACCTTCACGAATGCCGTCATGAATTTGGGATGCTTGGCGGCCCAATCCTTGTCCACGACGAGTCCATCGAACGTGCAGACACCCGATTCCTTGCATAGCTGACCGGATGAAACCATGACCTTGCCGGTGCGCTTGATATGGCTCAGCGCCGGGTCCCAGACGAAAGCGCCGTCGATATCTCCGCGGTCCCAGGCAGCCGTGATCGCGGAAGGCGGCATATTGAGGACACGGGCATTGACGCCCCATTGCTTGAGCGCGAAGAAAAGATCCAGCGCCGAGGTCGATGCCGCCGGTACGGCTATCGGCTTGTCGGCCAGATCCTTGGGGGAGTGGATGCCGGAGCCATTACGAATCACCAGTTCTTCGTTGGAACCGATGCCTTCCAGTATCCAGAAAAGTTCGATCGGGATGCCATGGGACACGGCTGCCGCGATCGGTGAGGAACCCAATGTTGAAATCTGCACGGCGCCCGAGGCAAGTGCCTTGATCACCGGCCCGCCCGATGAAAACTGCTGCCAGTGGATTTTGTAGCCGGTTGCCTTTTCGAAGGCGTGATCGGCGATGGCGGCCGCATATGTGTCGACGATGGGCACGTAGCCGATAGTGACCTCTTTGTCTGCGGCATGGGCGTATTGACCGATCAGGCTGAAAATGCAGATGGCTGCGACACCGATTCCGAATGTCCGTGTTTTTGGTTTTGGTGCCGTTGCTGTCGCCTTTCGGCCTTTAAGAAAGGCCATCAGGAGGCTTGCCCCGCCAGCCCTGCGATGCGTACCGGCAGTTGCGGCGGTACGGCCGTGCTCAGCGCTCTTCATGTTGATACCTCGCTACATGGGTCGTTTGAAATCCTGTGATAAGTGAGTCGAATGCATGGGTATTGGATGCAGAATCCGGGCCAAGGCCAAATCGCGGTCTATACGGGGCGAAATTGCCGATCGAGGAGTCTGAGACGGTCGTTTCATGGCCGCGCCGAGGTTCGGGTGTAATTTATAAAAATTACTAAAAATCATTTTGTTACGCTTGTATCGCTGTCTCGTGACCCGGTCGGTTCGGCGCGTGCGCCTTCGCGGGCGCAAGCAGTCCGCCGATAGGGTCGAGCTGCGATCAGCGCAGGCGATCTCCAGCTTCCGGGTCCGGTTCGGGACGCCGGCCCGCCGCGTCATAACGGCCCGTGGGCGCACCAACGAGGTGCATTTCTAGGCGCACAGCGCGATCAATCCCGAGCCGGCCAGCAGTGCGCCGATCAGATATTTGAAATGATCGACGTGGAGGCGATGGAATCCCAATTCGCCCAGGCAGGCGCCTAGATAAAAGGCTGGTACCAGCAGTAGGGCAAGCAGGCAAAGCTCAAGCGTGAGAAGCCCCTGCATGGCCAGCGCCGCCGTGATGGCGATGAAAAGAATCATGAAGAAAGCGAGCAGGTGCGCGCGTAGGCGTGTCGAATTTCCGACCAGGCCGTCGAAATAATAAACCGCGGGCGGGCCGCCGAGGCCGGCCATCGACATGAAGGTGCCGCATATCGCGCCGGCCAGCAGCGTCGGTACGGCGCCGCCGTTGTGACGCCAGCGGATGCCTCGAGTGTGCAGTGCGGCGAGCAGTATGACCAGCGCGCCGGTGGCCCGGCGCAGCGTATCGGGATCGGCCTCGGCCTCGGCCATGACGTGGGTGCCCAGGATGTCGAAAACGACGGCCAGAGTGGCCAGGCCGAGTACCGGCGGCCATCGGATCTGCCCCCGCCACGCCGATGCGCCTTGCTGAGAGGTGAAGGTATGTATCAGTATGATCAGTGCGATCGAGATATGTGGCCCCAGCAACAGGCTGAAGAACGGGGCCATCACCAAAGCCGAGCCAAAGCCGGTCAATCCCTTGATCAAGCCGGCCAACAGGCTGATCAGTTCGAGTTCGAGCAGCGTCGCCGTGGCGGGGATCAGGGGCGCGGTCACTGCATGTCGCGGGTGCGCGAGACGGCGAAGGGGCCGAATGCCTGGCAGGTCGGCATCAGTTCCATTTGGTTCACGTTGATGTGCGCGGGCAGTCCGATCAGATAGGCGACAAGTTGTGCGATGTCCTCGGCGGTGAGCGGCTTCGTGCCGCGGTAGACCGCCTCGGCCTTGTCGGCATCGCCCTTGAATCGCGTAAGCGAAAATTCGGTACCGCCACACAGCCCGGGCTCGAGACAGGTCACGCGGATGCGCGTGCCCAGCAGATCGGCGCGAAGATTGCGGCTGAATTGATGGATGAAGGCCTTGCTGGCGCCATACACGTGGCTGCCGGGATAGGGATAGTTGCCGGCGACCGAGCCGAGGTTGATGATGTAGCCTCGGTCGCGCCGCACCATGCCCGGTAGTACCGCATGAGTGCAGTAGAGCAGGCCCTTGATGTTGGTATCGACCATGTTTTCCCAGTCGTCTAGCTCGACCGACTGGGCAGGCGCCAGCCCCAGGGCAAGGCCGGCATTGTTGACGAGTATGTCGATCGGACCCACGTTGCGTTCGATTTCCGCGATCGTCTCGCCGACGGCCAGGCTGCGGGTGACATCGAGTGCCCGGGTGACGAGCGTGCCGGCCGCGTCCGCCGCTTCGGCTGCGAGTTGATCGAGGCGCGACCGCCGGCGGCCGCTGGCGATCACGGTATGGCCGGCCGCCGCAAGCTCGAGCGCAATGGCGCGCCCGAATCCCGCCGTGGCACCGGTCACGAGAATGATCATCGTGGGATCCGGCCCTAATCCAGTGCGGCGAGTGCGTCGCGCAGCAGGCCGATCATCCGGTCGACGTCCTCTCGCTCGAAAATCAGCGGTGGCGCAAGGATGGCGGTGTCGCCGGTAGCCTTGAGATGCAACCCTTGCTCGAACAGATGCTTCTGCAGTCGATGGCCGCGTTGTCCCGGTTTGCCGTCCGGGTGGATTTCGATGCCGGCAATCATGCCGTAACCGCGGATATCGAATACCGCCGGCAGGTCGGCCAGAGTGTGGAGCTGATTGAGGAAATAGGGGGAAAGTGCTCGTCCGCGCTCGAAGAGTCGCTCGTTCGCATAGATGTCCTGAGTGGCCAGGGCGGCGGCGCAGGCCACGGGGTGCCCCGACCAGGTGTAGCCGTGGAAGAACTCGATGCCGTCATCGACCGCCGAATCGATGACCGTGCGATAGATCTCGTCGCTGACGGCCACCGCCGACATGGGGATCGCGCCGTTGGTGATGGCCTTGGCCATCGTGATGATGTCCGGCGTGACGCCGAAGCTCTGCGCCGCGAAGGACTCGCCCGTGCGTCCGAAACCGCAGATGACCTCGTCGAATACCAGCAGGATGCCGTGTGTGGTGCACAGCTCGCGCAGACGATCCAGGTAGCCCACCGGCGGAACCAACGTGCCGGTCGAACCTGCGACCGGTTCGACGACGCAGGCGGCGATGTTTTCCGCTCCGTGAAGCTGGATCAGTCGCAGCAGATCGTCGGCCAGTTCCGCGCCCACGGTCGGCTGCCCGGGCTGCATGCGCTGTTCCGGCAGCCAGGTGTGGCGCATGTGCACGACTCCGGAAACCGGATTGCCGAAGGCGCGCCGGTTATTGACCATGCCGGACAAGGCCGTGCCGCTAAGATTGGAGCCATGGTAGGCACGCTCGCGCGAGACGAACATCGTGCGCGAGGGTTCGCGGCGGGCGCGATGGTAGGCGATGCTGATTTTCATCGCCGTGTCGACCGCATCCGAACCGGAGCTGGCGAAAAAGACGTGATTCAATGGCTCCGGCAGCAGTCCGGCCAGGCGTTCGGCGAGGGCGAACGAGCCGGCATGGGCGCGCGTGAAGCCGGCGCAGAAATCCATTTTGAGCAATTGGTCGTATACGGCCTGGGCGATTTCCTGGCGCCCATGGCCGGCCGGCGTGGTGAACAGTCCGGAGCTGCCGTCGAGAATGGCTCGTCCGCTCGCGTCGTAGTAATGCTGACGCGACGCCGACGCAAACAGTTTCGGGTCCGCGAGGAACTCGCGGTTGGGCGTGAAGGGGAGCCACTGCTGCGTGCCCAGTGGCGTGGAGTCGCGGGTCTCGATGGGATTTGCGGCGCTCATGACGACCTCTCGATGATGATCGAGAGTCATGCTCGCAGACGTTCTGGACTCATGCATAATGCCAGTTCGGAAAATTCATGAGGCCAGGCGGGCGTGAAAGAACGTTCGGAACGGGAAGCGCCGCATGTACTGTTCTGGCAGCAGCTGCTTCTGCATCAGGATGGCGCGACCTTGCAGAGCCAGCTGCGCGCCGCCATCGTCGGTGCCATTCTCAATGGCGTGCTGCGTCCGCAGGTCCGATTGCCTTCCAGCCGCGCGCTGGCGACCATGCTCAAGGTTGCGCGCAATACGGTGGTGTTGACGCTGGATCAACTGGTCGACGACGGGTACCTGCTTTCAAGGCCCCGCAGTGGCTATTTCGTCGCGCCGCGCGAAACCGACGTGCCGCAGTTCGACCGCCCGGCATCCGGGCCCGCGGGTGCAGATGCGCCTGACTGGGCCGCGCGAGTCCTGCCTGCCGCCAGTACCGGGAAGTGGCTGGACAAGCCTCCGGACTGGATGCGCTATCCCTATCCGTTCGTCTACGGGCAGTTCGACCCGAAATGTTTTCCTGTGGCCGAATGGCGTGAGTGCAGCCGCCTGGCACTCAGCGTGGGACAAATTCACGACTGGGCTTCCGACGCAGTGGAGCAGGACGACGCGGTACTGGTGGAACAGCTCATCCGGCGCGTGTTGCCGCGTCGCGGAATTGCGGCCAGGCCCTCGCAGATACTGCTCACCGTCGGTGCCCAGCAGGCCCTGTTTCTGCTTGCCGAAGCCCTGCTCGAAAAGGACATGCCGGTCGCGTTCGAGGAACCCGGGTACATGGACGCGCGCAACATATTCATGCGCCGGGCGGCGCGAATCGTGCCCGTCGGACTGGATCGACATGGTCTGGCGCCGGATGCGCGACTGGCTGGTTGCCGCTATCTGTACTGTACGCCCAGTCATCAGTGCCCGACCGGCATCACCATGTCGACCGAACGCCGTCTGGCGCTGCTGCGCCACGCGGAGCGCGACGACATGGTCATCATCGAGGACGATTACGATGCCGAAACCCAGTATCGGGGAGAGCCGCTGCCGGCGATGAAGGCAATCGATCGCAACGACCGTGTGGTTTACGTCGGCAGCATGTCGAAAATCGTTTCGCCCGGGCTGCGTATCGGCTACGTGGTCGCCAACGAGGCGCTGATCGCCGTTCTGCGGCGCTTGCGCCGCCTCATGATCCGTCACCCTTCGTTCAACAATCAGCGCACGCTGGCGCTGTTCATCGCCCAGGGCCATTACGACAAGCTGATCACGCGTACGCGGCGGATATTGTCCGAGCGCGCGGAAGGTCTGGCCGAATCGCTGGGCCGACACTGGCCAGATCTGACGTTCCGCAACCCCGCCGGCGGTTCCGTGGTCTGGGCGCGTCTGCCCGAGGGGCTGAGCGGCCGGCAGCTCGTGGCCGACGCACTAGAGGCCGGGGTCTTGATCGACAGCGGCGACCCGTTTTTCTATGGCGACGACCACAACGGCCGCTTCATCCGTATCGGTTTTTCCTCCATCGAGGCCGCCAGGATCGATGCGGGTATCGCGCGTTTGGCGCAGGTGGCGGCGGGCTAACCGATCGCGGCGAAGGCCCTCTGTGCGGAAGCCAGGGTGGCTTCGATTTCGGTCTCGCCGTGAGCGCTGGAGACGAAGCCGGACTCGTAGGCGGAGGGGGCGAGGTAGACGCCCTCGTCGAGCATGCCGTGGAAGAACAGCCGAAAACGGTCGGCGTCGCAGGCCATGACGTCGGCGAAGCGGGTGACGGCCGGCGCGTCGGTGAAGAACAGGCCGAACATGGCGCCCACTTGGTTGATTCGTACCGCCACGCCGGCTTCGGCAGCAGCGACCTCCAGGCCGTGCATCAGACGCGCGGTGGTCTCGGTCAGGCGTTCATGGAAGCCGGGGGCGCCGATCAGTTCCAGGGTCTTGAGGCCCGCCGTCATGGCCAGCGGATTGCCCGAGAGCGTGCCCGCCTGGTACACGGGGCCGAGCGGGGCCAGCTGCTCCATGATTTCGCGGCGGCCGCCGAAGGCGCCCACGGGCATGCCGCCGCCGATGATCTTGCCGAGCGTGGTGAGGTCTGGCTGGATGCCGTAGAGCGCCTGCGCGCCGCCGAGGGCGACGCGGAAGCCGGTCATGACTTCGTCGAAAATGAGCAGGGTGCCATAGCGGTCGCACAGGGTGCGCAGGCCTTCCAGAAAACCCGGTACGGGTGGCACGCAGCCCATGTTGCCCGCCACCGGCTCGACGATGATGCAGGCAATCTGGCCGCCGACGCGGGCGAAGGCCTCGGCGACGGCATCGAGATCGTTGTAGGGCAGCGTCAGCGTGTGTTCGGCCAGTGCCGCGGGTACGCCGGGGGAATCGGGCACGCCGAGGGTTAGTGCGCCTGAGCCGGCCTTGACCAGCAGGCTGTCGGCATGGCCGTGGTAGCAGCCTTCGAATTTCACGATCTTGTCGCGGCCGGTGAAGCCGCGGGCGAGCCGGATGGCGCTCATGGTTGCCTCGGTGCCCGAGTTGACCATGCGCACCATGTCCATCGAGGGCACGAGTTTGCAGACGCGGTCGGCCATTTCGGTTTCGAGCTCGGTGGGCGCGCCGAAGGAGAGGCCGTTGGCGGCCGCGCCCTGCACGGCGGCGATCACCTCGGGGTGCGCATGTCCGAGGATCATAGGGCCCCATGAACCCACGTAGTCGATATAGCGACGACCGTCGGTAGCGTGCAGATAGGCGCCTGCCGCGCGTTCGATGAACAGCGGGTCGCCGCCGACGCCCCTGAAGGCGCGCACCGGCGAATTGACGCCGCCGGGGATGTGTCGCTGAGCGCGGTCAAAGCGTGCGTGGGTGTCGCTCATGGGGTCGGTCCTCGTGCGTGTCGCCAAAGGCGGGAGTGTACCCGATGGCCGCCTGTGGGGGGACTCAGGGCGCTGCAAACAGCGCGGCGAGGCGCTGTGCCGCGCCGCGCACGTCGGCGGCGCCGAATACCGCGCTGACGACGGCAACCAGATCGGCCCCGGCGGCGATCACCGCTGCGGCATTGTCGACGCCGATGCCGCCGATGGCGCAGATCGGACGGCCCAGGCTGCGGGCCTCGCGAATCAGCGCCAGTCCGGCTGAGACGGCTGCGGGCTTGGTCTGCGACGGATACACGCTGCCGAAGGCCAGATAGTCGGCGCCAGCCGCCGCGGCTTCGCGGGCGAGTGCCAGACGGTTGTAGCAGGAGGCCCCGATGATGGCCTGCGGGCCGAGCCGGGCACGCGCCGCGCTCAGGGGAATATCCTGCGCACCGACGTGCAGCCCGTCGGCACCGCTGGCGACGGCGAGTTCGAGATCGTCGTTGATGATGAAGCCGGCGCCATGGGCCCGACACGCCGCCTTCACGGCCAGCGCCTCATGCAGGCGGCGAGCGGGGTCGCCGCCCTTGTCGCGGTATTGCACCCAGCGCGCGCCTCCGGCGAGTGCCGCGCCCACGGCCTCGCGAAGGCGGTTCACGCCAGGACTCAAGTTTGCGTCGGTGATCACGTACAGGCCGCCGAGAGGCGGGCGTCGTCCAGCGGCAGCGTTAATGCTCGCCTCCGTCGCGGGCCCAGAACAGCCGGTCGGGAATCGCCTGTCCGCCGCCGGGCGAGTGCGCACCCTGCAGGCTGCGCCAGGTGTATGACTGGGCCCGTCTGACCGCGGCTGCGGGCGATTCGCCCTGTGCGATCAGTGCAGCACAGGCGGCGGCCAGGGTGCAGCCGGAGCCGTGGTATTCGCCCGCCAGACGAGGCCATTCGTAGCGCTCGATCAGATCGTGGCTACCGTAAAGCCGGTTGACGACGGCGTTGGTGCGCGCATGGGTGCCGGTGATCAGCGCGTACTCGACGCCGGCTTCGAGCAGGGCCATGCCCGCCGCATCGATCGAGTCGGCGCCGGGCGCCAGCAGGTGGGCCTCCGGCGTATTGGGCGTGATCAGCGTGCACAGCGGCAGCAGCAGTTCGCTTATGGCCTCGGCGGCGCCTTGGCCGGACAGGTCGCCGCCCCCGCCGGCCTGCAGCACGGGGTCGAGCACGACCGGAATCGTGGCATGATCGCGCAGCAGGGTATGTACGGCTTCGATGATGTCGATCTCGCCAAGCATGCCGAGCTTGATTGCGCCGACCGGCATGTCGTCGAGTACGGCGTGTGTCTGTTCGATCACCAGAGTGGGCGGCAGGGCGTGGTAATCGTGGACGCGCCGGGTGTCCTGGACGGTGACGGCGGTGACCACCGGTGTGGGGTGTCCGCCCAGGCTCAGCACCGCTGCCATATCGGCCGCCAGGCCGGCGCCGCCGGTCGGGTCGTTGCCGCCGATGCATAGGACAATGGGTAGGGTGGGTGCTTCGTTCATTGCGTATCCGCCGCGCATTCGCCTGGCCCGAGGGGGTTACTTCCGGGCCGGTAAGAGTAGAGAATATCGCGCTTTTGTCGTGCAAGCCTAGGAGGCGGCGTGTGAAGACGTACATGTGTGTGATCTGCGGCTTTATCTATGACGAGGCCAAGGGCCTGCCCGAGGAGGGCATTGCGCCGGGCACGCGCTGGGAGGATGTGCCGCTGACCTGGACCTGCCCGGAATGCGGCGCCAACAAGGAAGACTTCGAGATGGTCGAGGTTTGAGGCCGTGAATGCCGAAGGCCACGCCAACGGCGGGGCGGAAATGAAGGAATGACTATGGATGACAATATCTCGCTGCTGGCCGCCCAGGCCGCCGCGCCCAGCGTGACAGTGAACGCGGCGCTCGACGAGGCGCTGCGCGCGCTTGACCGACGCATCGAGGTGCTGGCCGAAGCATTACAGGTCGAATATCTGGGGCCGGGCATCGGTATGCTGGACATGGATGCCGAGCACGTGTTCCGGCTGGCCGTGCGCCATCACGTGTGGGACGTCGCGCATGCCGGCTGGGGGGTGAAGGTCTGCGACGCGCTGCCCAATGGCGGCCTGCGCCCGATGTGGCCGATCCATGGCGTGGGCCGGCTGCGCAAGCAGCAACTGGTCAGGGCACTGCCTGCGTTCTTCCAGGGTTACGTGACGGCCGTGGCTGCAGCAGGCAAGGCGGGAACGCCTGCTGGACGCGAGCTTCAGGCCTTGGCCGAAAGCTTCGGCTGAGCGCTGTCGCGCAGGTTGAGTATCGGCCAGCCGCGGGCATCGGCAACGGCGGCCAGCTTGGTGTCGGGATTGACGGCCACCGGATGATCGACGCGTTCCAGTAGCGGCAGGTCGTTGTGCGAATCGCTGTAGAACCAGGATTCCGCCTCTGCCAGATCGGGTCGCGAGGCCAGCCAGGCCTGCAGGCGCGCGACCTTGCCCTCGCGGAAGGCGGGGGTGCCCTCGATTTCGGCGACGAAGCGGCCGTCGATCCGTTTCGGTTCGGTCGCGATCAGGTGCTCGATGTCGAACAGGTCCGCAATCGGGCGGGTCACGAAGCTGTTGGTGGCCGTAATCAGAACGAGGGTGTCGCCGGCCTCGCGGTGACGCGATACCAGTGCGCGGGCCTGCTCGCCGATCATCGGCTCGATGCGTTCCTGCAGATAGCGTGCGCGCCACGATTCCAGTGCCTGCAGCGGGTGCGCGGCCAGCGGTGCGAAGGCGAATCGCGCGAAGGCGTGGATATCCAGCGTGCCGGCGGTGTAGTCGGCATAAAACTGTTCGTTGGCGCTGCTGTTGGCTTCGCGGTCGACGATGCCCTCGTCCATCAGGAAGCGGGCCCACTCGTGGTCGCTGTCGCCGTTGAGCAGGGTGTGATCGAGATCGAAAAGGGCAAGTCCCATGATTGTCCAAGGTGTCGATTAAGGCGCTGTCATTGTACCGGTTGTCGCGGATACCGTCATTTGCCCAACGACGGCGCTTATGGAAAAATGAGGGCATGCATTGATGCCGCCATTGGGGTTTGCAAGTGATTGATTCGGACGGATTTAGACATAACGTTGGGATCATCCTGAGCAATGCCGAGGGGCGGGTCTTCTGGGGCAAGCGCATCGGCCAGTGCACCTGGCAGTTCCCGCAGGGCGGAATCCGCCCGGACGAGTCGCCTGAGGAGGCGATGTATCGCGAGCTGTGGGAGGAGACCGGCCTTGAGGCCGGGCATGTAAGCTTGGTCGGCAGGACGCGGGGCTGGTTGCGCTATCGCCTGCCCAAGAACCTGGTTCGACGTCATGCTTCGCCACGTTGTATCGGGCAGAAGCAGGTCTGGTTCCTGCTCAGCCTTGATTGCGACGAAAGCTGCTTCAATCTGGGCGCTTCGCCCAAACCCGAATTCGACGGCTGGCGCTGGGTGGATTACTGGCTGCCCATGGAAGAGGTCGTGTTCTTCAAACGCAAGGTCTACCGGCGCGCGCTGAGCGAACTGGCGCCGCTGCTGTTCGGTGCGGAAGCGGAAACCGCGTCCCCCCTGCCCACTTCAGGCCCGGCCCGACGTGTGTCCTGACGACGATCACGCCACGGCAGCGCCGGAGCAGCTGCTGCAGCAGCCGTTGCTGCAGACCCTGCAGCGCATCGTGGAGGCCGTCGGCGCGGCCGATTCCACCGGCGAGGCGCTGCGCGTGCTGGTCACGCGCGTGCGCACGGCGCTGGAGGTCGACGTCTGCTCCATGTATCTGGTCATGCCGGGGCGCGAGCGCCTGGTGCTGATGGCCACCGAGGGCCTGAACCAGGCGGCGGTCGGTCAGGTGCAGCTCGATTTCGACGAGGGGCTGGTCGGGCTGGTGGCGCAGCGCGCGGAACCGGTCAACCTGGACGAGGCCCCTGCCCACGCCCGCTACAAGTTTTTCCCCGAAACCGGCGAACAGCGTTATCACGCGTTCCTTGGCGTGCCGATCATCCATCGTCGCCGCGTGCTTGGCGTGTTGGTCGTGCAGCAGCGTGTCAGCCGCAGCTTCGACGATGGCGCGGTCGCGCTGCTGTCCACGCTCGCGGTGCAGATCGCGGTAGCCATCCGCCAGGCGGAGCTGTCGGGCGAAACGCTGCGACTGCTGCGCGGAGAACTGCCGACCGACCTCATCATCACCGGCCTTGGCGGCTCGCCGGGCGTGGGCATTGGTGTGGGACGCGTTGCCTACTCGCAGTCCGACCTCGACCGCATCCCCGACCGGCAGGCCGCCGATATCGGGGCCGAGGTGCTGGCCTTCCGTCAGGCCGTGGAGGCGGTACGCGAGGAGATGGCCGCGATCCGCACGCGCATGGTGGACGTGCTGCCGGCCGAGGAGCAGGCTCTGTTCGATGCCTACACCATGATGCTGGCAAGCGAACATCTGATCGAGGGCACGGCCGCGCGCATCGAGGAAGGCAGCTGGGCGCCGGCGGCGCTGCGCGACACCGTGCGGCAGTACGCACGCGCGTTCGAGGAGATGGAGGACGCCTACCTGCGCGAGCGCGCCAGCGACATCCGCGATCTTGGCCGACGCATTCTGGCGCAACTGCTCAGCCAGGTCAGCAGCGAATCTCCGATGCCCGAGCGCACGGTCCTGATCGGCGAAGACGTGTCCGCCGCTCAGCTGGCCGAAATTCCCCCGGAACGGCTGGTCGGCGTGGTCTCGGCGCGCGGCTCGAGTTCTTCGCACGTGGCCATTCTGGCGCGCGCGCTGGGTATCCCGGCAGTGATGGGCGCGGAGAATCTGCCCGTGGGTCGTCTCGAGGGTCAGGAGCTGGTGGTCGACGGCTATCAGGGCCGCCTGTTCATCCAGCCCGGCCCGCAAGTGCGCCGGGAGTTCGAACGCCTTGCGCGCGAGGAACGCGAGCTTTCGGACGGCCTCAACGCACTGGCCGGCGAGCCCGCGCTCACGCCGGACGGCCGCCTGATCCCGATCTACGTGAACACGGGCCTGCTCGCCGATGTCGAACCGGCGCTCAAATGCGGCGCCGAAGGCGTGGGGCTTTACCGCACCGAGTTTCCCTTCATGGTGCGCGACCGCTTTCCCTCCGAGGAGGCCCAGGTATCCACCTACCGGCAGATGCTGAGCGCCTTCTATCCGCGTCCGGTCACCCTGCGTACCCTGGACATCGGCGGCGACAAGCCATTGCCGTACTTCCCGCTCAGCGAGGACAATCCGTTCCTCGGCTGGCGCGGCATCCGCGTGACCCTGGATCACCCGGACATCTTCCTCACCCAGATCCGCGCCATGCTGCGCGCCAATGCCGGCCTCGACAATCTGCGGGTGCTGTTCCCCATGATCAGCGCGGTCAGCGAATTGGAAGAGGCCAATCGACTGCTCGCACGCGCCGCCGAGGAATTGCGTGAAGAAGGCCTGGTGATCCCGCCGCCGCAGGTGGGTGTCATGGTCGAGGTGCCTTCGGCGGTTTATCTCGCGGAATCGTTGGCGCGACGGGTGGATTACCTGAGTGTCGGCACCAACGATCTGGTCCAGTATCTGCTGGCGGTCGACCGCAACAACAGCCGGGTCGCAGACCTATACCGCCCGTTGCACCCGGCGGTTCTGCAGGCGTTGAGACAGGCGCGTGAAGGTGCGCGCCGTGCCGGCAAGCCGATCTACGTGTGCGGCGAGATGGCGAGTGATCCCGCGGCGGTCATTCTGCTGCTGGGCATGGATTACGACGGCCTGAGCGTCAGCGTGGCGGGGCTGACGCGGGTCAAGTGGGTGGTGCGCAGCTTTTCCACCGAGACGGCGCGAGCGCTCACGGACGAGGCGCTGAAGCTGGAAGATCCGGACCGCGTGCGCGAACTGCTCAATGATGCGCTCGTCGACGCAGGTCTCGGCGGGTTGGTGCGGGCCGGCAAACGTTGAGCCTGTCGCGCGCTCGCGCCTAGCCGTTGCCCTGTTTTTTCAGCATGCGCTCGATCCGGGCCGCGAGCTTGTGGACGTCGACATTGCCGATCTTCTGGTAGACCACGCGCCCCTGCGGATCGATCAGGAAGGAGGTCGGTGTCAGTCGAATGGTGCCGAAGGCCTTGGAAATGGCATCCGTGTGATCGATGGCGATCGGATACGGAATATGCCGGTCCTGCTGCATGTTGCGCACCTGCGAGGGCACGTCGTACGACATTGCCACGCCGATGATCTCGAAGCCCTGCGGGGAGAGGCGGTCGTAAAGCTTGGCGAGGTGGGGGATCTCCTCGACGCAGCCGGGGCAGCTGGTGGCCCAGAAGTTGATCAGCACCGGGTGGCCGCGCAGTTCGCGCAGATCGACGGTCTTGCCATCGAGCAGGGTCATCTCAACGTTCGGCGCGGCGTTGCCCGATGGTGCGAGCCATAGCCAGCCTGCAAGCCCGACGAGGCCGAGGACGACAAGTCCGATGATGAGATCGCGGGGCTTCATCTTCATTGCGTTCATTCTGTTCTGGACTCAAGGCTGGGGCCGCAATAGCTTAGACCCCGGCCGTGCACGAGGGAAGGCGTGCATGGCTAAAGGCTGAACAGCACCACGGTGGCCAGCCCGAGGAAGGAGGCATAGCCGATCACGTCGGTGAAAGTGGTCAGGATCACGCTGCCGGCGATTGCGGGGTCGACGCCGAATCGACGTAGCAACGGGGGCAGCGTCACGCCCACCACGGCCGCGGCGAACAGGTTGATGATCATCGCCAGGGCGATGATGCCGCCGATGCGCAGGCTGTCGAACCAGATCAACGCGATCAGGGCGACGACCAGCGCCCAGAGCAGGCCGTTGATCGCGCCCACGGCGATTTCCTTGCTGAATATCCAGCGCAGGTTGCCGCGGTTGACCTGGTCGAGCGCCAGCCCGCGCACGACCAGGGTGAGCGTCTGGCTGCCGGCAATGCCGCCCATGCTGGCGACGATCGGCATCAGCACGGCCAGCGCGACGGAACGTTCGATGGTGCCCTCGAACAGGCCGATCACCCATGAGGCCAGGAAGGCGGTGGCGAGATTGATGCCGAGCCAGACCGCGCGCCGGCGCGAGCTGAGGATCACCGGTGCGAATATGTCTTCGTCCTCGCTGAGGCCGGCGCGCCCCATTACCGAGTGATCCGCCTGCTCGCGGATCACGTCAACCACGTCGTCGATAGTGATGCGTCCGAGCAGGACACCGCTCTCGTTGATCACGGGCGCGGAGATCAGGTCGCGGTCCTGGAAGATTTTGGCCACCTCGTGCGCCGGCGTGGCCGCCTCGATGGCCGAACTGGAGGTATCCATGACCTCGGCAACGGTATGTTCCGGGTCCTGGGTGAGCAGCTCGGACAGCCCCAGCAGGCCAAGGTATTTGTCGTAGCGGTTGACGACGATGAGCTTGTCGGTGAGATCCGGCAGCGCGCCGCGTAGGCGCAGATAGCGCAGCACCACATCGAGGGTGACGTCGGCGCGCACGGTCACCGTGTCGGTATCCATCAGGCCGCCGGCGCTGTCCTCTGGATAGGACAGGACCGCCTCGAGGCGGGAACGGCGCTGTTTGTCCATTCCCTCCAGGGTTTCCTGCAGCACTGCGGCGGGCAGGTCCTGGATCAGGTCGGCAAGATCGTCGACGTCGAGGCTATGCGCGGCCTGGACGAGTTCGTCCGCATCCATGCCCTGGATCAGGCTCTGGCGCACCTCGTCGCCGAGGTGCAACAGCACTTCGCCATCGTATTCGGGATCGACCAGTTCCCAGACCAGCTCGCGCTGCGCCGGCGGCATGGATTCGAGCAGGTGGGCGATTTCAGCAGGGTGCAATGCGTTGAGCATGCGTCTGGCCTGCTGCATGGTCCCCGTCTGCAGGGTTGCGGAGATGAGTTCCAGATTGCTCGCGGTGCGTCTAGTCGGTTCCGGGTCGGCCATGGCGCGCGCTCGTGTTGAAGAATACGGACGATGGCAGTGTAACAGCCGAAAGCCTCTGCGGCCGGTCGGGATGGTGGTTAAACGGCCGGGTCCAGATCGCGGTTGATCTCTTGCAAGCGACGCAGGCGCTCGGCCCGATCGGGCGTTGCGAGCAGCGCATCGGCCGGTTGGCTAAGGGCGCCGCAGTCGGAATTGCGAATGACGTGGCGGATTTCGGCAAGCCGGTTGATCGGGACGCTGAATTCGCGCAGCCCCAGGCCGAGCAGCAGACGGGTGTAACGGGCGTCGCCCGCCATCTCGCCGCACATCGCGACCGGAATGCCGGCGCGTGCGCCGCCTTCCAGGGTCAATCGGATCAGTTGCAATACCGCCGGATGCAGCGGGTCGTAGAGATGGTTGACCATCTCGTCGGTACGGTCGATGGCGAGGGTGTACTGGATGAGGTCGTTGGTGCCGATGGACAGAAAATCCAGGCGTCGAGCGAAGGCCTCGGCGGTCAGCGCTGCGGCGGGTACCTCGATCATGGCGCCGATCGGCAGATCCGGGTCGAACGGGCGACCTGCCCGACGCAGTGCCTCGCGCTGCTCGGCGATCAGGGCGAGGCATTGATCGAGTTCGGAGAGATCGGTCAGCATCGGCAGCATCAGCCGGACGGGGCCTTGCGCCGAAGCGCGCAGTATGGCGCGGATCTGCGCGGCGAAGGGGGCCGGTTCGCGCAGGCTCAGGCGTACCGCGCGCAGGCCGAGCGCCGGATTGGGCGAGATTTGCCCGTCGCGCATGTCGCCGTCGAAGAGTTTGTCGCCGCCGAGATCGTAGGTGCGGATCGTCAGCGCCGAGCCCCGCAGGGCACGCAGCGCCTTGCGGTAGGCTCGCAGCTGTTCTTCCTCGCCCGGCGGGCTGGCCTTCGGGTTGATGAAAAGGAATTCGGTACGGTAGAGGCCGACCGCGGTGGGGCCGAGCCGGCGCAGCGCGGCAAGGTCGGCATCCAGCTCGATATTGGCCTGCAGAGAAATGACGTGTCTGTCGAGGGTGATGCCGGGCAATAGGACCGATTTGGCCAGCGTCGCGCGACGTACCCGGTCGCGGCGCAGGCGTTCGCGGAAATGGCGTTGCAGGGAAGGGGCTGCACCCGCGAGCACGAGGCCCGCGTCACCGTCGATGATCAGCGTTTCGCCGCTGCCGATCAGGCGCAGTGCGGCATGGGTACCGACGACGGCGGGTATCTCCAGGCTGCGCAGGAGGATCGCGGTATGCGACAGCGGTCCGCCGAACTCGGTGATCACGCCGGCTACGCGGGCATCGTGCAGGCTGGCGATGTCGGCGGGCGACAGGTCGCCGGCGACCACGACATCGCCCCGGCTGGCGGGCGCGGAAGTCGCTTCATGGCCGGCGAGCAACCGTTGTATCCGTCCGATGACGTGCGCGACGTCGTCGCGGCGGGTGCGCAGGTAAGCGTCCTCCATGGCATCGAAGGTGGCGACCAGTTCGTCGTACTGGAGCTTGAGCGCCCATTCGGCATTGCAGTGCAACGCGCGCATGTGCTGGATGGGCGCCTGGGCCAGGAGCCCATCCTCCAGCATCAGCAGATGCGTGTCGATGAAGGTGCCGACATCGGCAGGCGCATTTTCGGGGATGCGGTCGCGCACGCCCTTGAGTTCGGCCTTGGCGCGCTGTAGCGCACGGCGGAAACGACGAATCTCGGCAGGCAGATCCGCGGTGGCAAGGCGCCGTTCGACGATTTCCGGCGACTCCTGTTCATAGCGGTATGCGCGGCCGATGGCGATGCCGCGGGAGACACCGATGCCGTTGAGCAGCAGGCTCATGCAGTGATGCTTCCTTCGTGCTGGCGGGCGGAGTCGGGATCCGCGCCGGGTGGCGGCGTCGCGTGTGCGATGCCCCTTCTGTTTATAGCATTCGGGCCCTTGTCGCCGGTCTCAGCTTTCTTCCCCGAAACGGTCGGCGATCAGCGTACTCAGTTCGGCCAGCGCCTGTTCGGCGTCGGTACCGTCGGCGTGCAGTGTCAGCGTGCTGCCTTGGGCGGCGGCAAGCATCATGACCCCCATGATGCTCTTGCCGTTCACGCGGCGCCCGTTGCGCTCGAGTTCGATGTGGGCATCGAAGCGGCTGGCCAGCCCGACCAGGCGCGCCGCGGCGCGCGCGTGCAGCCCGAGCCGGTTGACGATGGTGACCTCAGTCTTTGCCATGCCTGCTGACCTCCTGGCAGTTGAGGACGCCGTCGTGCCCGCCGCTCAGCGCCTTGTCCATGAGCGCATCCAGATCGAGCGCGGGATAATTGAAGATGCGGATCAGCATGGGCAGGTTGACGCCGGCCAGAATGCGCACCTGATGCGCGTCATTGCAGAGTCGGCAGGCGATATTGCTGGGCGTGGAGCCGAACATGTCGGTCAGCACCAGGACGCCGTTGCCGGTATCGAGTCGGTCGCACAGTTCGCGGGCACGTTTGAGTATTTCATCCGGATCCGATACCGGCGAGACGGCCAGATTGGCCACGGACAGCGGTGTCTCGCGCAACATGCCGCGGGCCGTTTCCATCAGGTCGGCACCCAGTCGGTTGTGCGTGATGAGCAGGATTCCCACGGACATGAAACGATGAGCCTATGCAGGGTCGGGCGAATGGGGGCGGGCCATCAACCCAGCTCCCGGTGACGGATGGTGATTTCGGTACCGCGTTCGTCGCGGAAGGCGTCTCCGAGCCGCTGCACGAGGTAGACCGAGCGGTGTTGCCCGCCCGTGCAGCCGATCGACACGGTCAGATAACTGCGGTTTTCCGCCTCGAAGCGCGGAATCCAGGTCTGCAGGAACTGGCGGATATCATGGTACATATCCTCGACCATCGGGTGCGAGGCCAGATAGTGCTGCACCGATGGGTCGAGTCCGGTCTGGTTGCGCAGCCGCGGTTCCCAGTGCGGATTGGGCAGGCAGCGGACGTCGAAAATGAAATCGGAGTCACCCGGCACGCCGTGCTTGAAGCCGAACGACTGGAATTGCAGCGACAGTGAGCCGACGTGGCTGCGTCCGATGCGTTCGCGAATCTGGGCGCTGAGTTGATGGACGTTGCTGCGGGTGGTGTCGATGGTCAGATCGGCATGTTCGGCGATCACCGCGAGCAGCGAACGTTCCAGGTGTATCGCCTCGATCAGCGGCAGGCCCTTGCGCGACAGCGGGTGTTTGCGGCGGGTTTCGCTGAAGCGCTTGAGCAGCGTGTCGATCTCGGCCTGCAGATAGATGATTTCGAGTTGCACGCCGCGCGTGCGGATGTCCTCGAGAATGTCCTTGAAGCGGCGTAGCTCCTCGATGCCGCTGCGGGCATCGATGCCGACGGCGGCTTCGTCGTAAAGCTTGACCTTGGGGCTGAGCAGGTTTTCGACGAAGGCAGGCAGCAGGCCGAGGTGCAGGTTGTCGATGCAATACAATCCCTCGTCTTCTAGGGCGTGCAGGGCGACGGTCTTGCCGGAGCCCGAAAGGCCGCTGATGATGATCAGTCTCACGGTTGGTTCCCGAGGCGTTCCTGCTGGCGCTGGATCAGGTCGTCGGCCGCATCATAACCGGATTGCAGCAACAGATGTTTGCGCACCGCGGCTTCGACCAGCACCGCCAGGTTGCGGCTGGGGGCGACGGGAATCTCGATCACGGGGATCTCGACACCGAGCAGGCGCCGGGTCCGGGTAATGCCGTACAGCCGGTGCTCGTCTGCATGATGGCCGCCGTGATGGTGGCGCAGGTCGATGATCAGCCTCAGGTACTTGTTGAGCTTGATCGCATTGTCGCCGTACATCGCGCGCACGTTGAGAATGCCGAGGCCGCGTACCTCGAGCATGTCCTGCAGCACCATCGGGCAACGCCCCTGCAGGGTGTCGGGGGTAATGCGGGCAAATTCGGGGGCGTCGTCCGCGACCAGTCGGTGGCCGCGGGTGATCAGTTCCAGCGCCAGCTCGCTCTTGCCCACGTTGCTGTCGCCGGTCAGCAACAGACCCGTGCCGAGTACCTCCATGAACACGCCGTGTGCGGTGGCGGTTTCGGCGAGGGTCTCGCTCAGGTAGTAGCGCAGGGTGCTGATGAGTTCCTGGGTGGCCAGTGGCGAGGCGAACAGCGGGATGCCGGCGTGCTCGGCCAGCCCGATCATGCGCTCGTCCGGGAATTCCCCGCCGCCGATCACGATCAGAATGCTTTCGCCGTTGAACATCTGCCGCAAGGCCTGTTCGCGGGCGTCGTCGTCGAGCTGGCGCAGATAGGCGCACTCGCGACTGCCAAGCACCTGGACGCAATGCGGGTGCACCAGATTCAGATGTCCGACGAGGGTGGCGCCGCCCCAGTGCGTGTCGGCGGCGGACAGCTGGTGTACGCCTCCGTCGCGTCCCGACAGCCAGGAGAGCTGCAGGCGCTTGCCGAGCGCTTGGTAGAGGGCAGCCGCTGAAAGATTGGCTTCCATGGCGTCGCCTAGGCGGCGTGCCGGGCTTCCCAGTCGCTGAGCAGTCCCAGAGTGGCTTCGCTGCCATCGGCAGTGCGCAGCTGTTGCACGGCGACCGGGTCGCTGAACAGCTGCGCCAGCCTGGAAAGCGTCTCCAGGTGTTCGCTGGCGCTATCCTCCGGCACCAGCAACGCGAACAGCAGGTCGACGGGTTGCTGGTCGGGGGCATCGAAATCGATGCCCCCGCTGAGTTTGATGAAGGCGGCCTGCGTCTCCTTGAGCCCGGTCATGCGGCCGTGGGGGATCGCCACCCCATGGCCCAAGCCGGTGCTGCCGAGGCGTTCGCGCGCGAGCAAGGTATCGAAGACCTCGTGCGAGGAAACCTGCCCGCCTTGGGCCAGCAGCTCGCTCAGTGCTTCCAGCGCCCGTTTCTTGCTGTGGATGTCGGCACCGCTGAGGATGCGCTCGGTGGTGAGAAGTTCGCCTATCTGCATGGTTCAGGTGTCGCCCCGATGTTTTCAGGTGGCCGTGCGTTTGGTCGCTTCGGCCTTGTGGTGGTCCTTGGTTTTTTCCTTGTGCTTGATGACCTGCCGGTCGAGCTTGTCGACGAGTGCGTCGATGGCGGCGTACATGTCTTCGCTGACGGCGTCCGCGAAGAGCTGGTTGCCGCTGAGATTGAGGCTGGCTTCGGCTTTCTGGCGCAGTTTTTCTACGGAGAGGATCACGTGGACGTCAATCATGTTGTCGAAATGCCGCTCGAGGCGCTGGAATTTTTCGCTCACATAGCTGCGCAGGGCGTCGGTCAGCTCGATATGGTGCCCGGACAGATTGATTTGCATACGATACTCCTCGTTGAGGGCCATGTCTTATGTGCCCATGTGGGGGGCGGGGCCGTCATGGCTGGCGCCATCCCGCGGCCGCTTTCGCGGCCAGGGGCGGCATCCCCCGCCGCCTGATGTCGACGCTCGCACCCGACCGTGCTCCCTGGTCCGGCCGGCCCGCGGCAGGTGTTTCGCGGTGCGCAAGGTCGAGGATACGTGTGAAGTCGCCATAATCTGAGTCTAGTTGAGGCGCTTGCGATCGCTGGAGGACGGGATGTTCATGCCCTCGCGGTACTTGGCCACGGTGCGGCGCGCCACCTGGATGCCCTTTTCGCCGAGCAGGTCGGCGATCTTGCTGTCCGACAGGGGCTTGTCACCGGGTTCGCCCTCGATCAGCTTGCGGATCATCGCGCGTATGGCGACGGCCGAGCACTCGCCGCCGTCGGCCGTGCCGACATGGCTGGAGAAGAAGTACTTGAATTCGAAGATGCCGCGGGGGGTATACATGTATTTCTGGGTGGTGACGCGGGAGATGGTCGATTCGTGCATCTCGACCTGTTCGGCGATGTCGCGCAGCACCAGCGGTTTCATGGCCTCCTCGCCGTATTCCAGAAAGCCTCGCTGTTGCTCGACGATGGCGGTGGCGACGCGCAACAGGGTTTCGTTGCGGCTTTGCAGGCTCTTGATGAACCAGCGGGCCTCCTGCAGCTGATTCTTCATGTAGGTGTTGTCCACGCTGCTGTCCGCGCGCCGGACCATCGAGGCGTAGGTCGAATTCACGCGCAGGCGCGGCGCCACCTCCGAGTTGAGCTCCACGCGCCAGCGCTGCCCCTGTTTGCGCACGGTCACGTCGGGGACGATGTACTCGGGGCGGCTGTTGCTGATCTGCGCGCCAGGGCGGGGGTTGAGCGACTGGATCAGTGCGATGGTTTCCTGCAGCTCGGTCTCGTCCAGATCCAGGTGACGCATCAGTGCCTTGAAATCGTGGTTGCCGAGCAGGTCGATGTGCGATTGCACAAGATGCCGCGCCGATGCCAGCCGGGGGGTGTCCCTCGGCATCTCCGAGAGCTGTATGTCAAGGCACTCGGACAGGTTGCGCGCACCGCAGCCGGGCGGATCGAGCCGTTGTACGAGATGCAGTACGGCTTCGACGTCCTCGATCTCGAGTTCGGTCTGCAGTTGATCCGCGAGCGAGGCGCGGATGTTTTCCAGGTCTTCCTGAAGATAGCCGTCGTTGCCGATCGCGTCGATCAGGGTCATGGCGATCAGGCGGTCCTGCTCGTTCATGGTGGCGAGGTGGACCTGCCAGAGCAGATGGTCCGCAAGCGATTCGCCGTCTCCGCTCTGCGACTCATAGGGGTCGCGGTCGTCGCCTTCGGAGGGTGCGGAGCCGGCCGCGGAGGGCGGTTCGTAGATGTCGTCCCAGGCGCTGTCGACGGGCAGCTCGTCCGGAATCGTGTCCTGCGACGGACTGTCCTCGGCGCTGCTTTCGCGGGCTTCGCCGTTGATCGGTTCGCCGTCCGCGCCTTCGCCCCGGCCGCCGTCCTCGTCGATTTCGAGCATGGGGTTGGTCTCGAGCACTTCCTGGATGTGCGTCTGCAGCTCGAGCGTCGAGTACTGCAGCAGACGTATCGCCTGCTGCAGCTGGGGAGTCATCGCCAGGGATTGCCCCAGCCTGAGTTGAATGGATGGCTTGATCATCGCGCCTGATGTTTATCTTGAATCCGCGTTTAACGCAATGGTCATCATCGGTCTACGGGATGTTGTTAGAGTCGGAAGTCCTGCCCCAGATAGACCTCGCGGGCCTTCTGATTGTGCAGGATGTCTTCCGGCGCGCCTTCGGCGAGCACATGACCCTCGCTCAGGATATAGGCTCGCTGGCAGATGCCGAGGGTTTCACGCACATTGTGATCGGTAATCAAGACGCCAATGTCCCGGTCGCTCAGGTGTCGCACGATCCGCTGGATGTCGAGTACCGAAATGGGGTCGACGCCGGCGAAGGGTTCGTCGAGCAGGATGAAGGCCGGGTCGGCGGCCAGCGCGCGCGCAATCTCGACGCGTCGTCTCTCACCGCCCGAGAGGCTGAAGCCGCGACTGGCGCGGATATGCCCGATCTGCAATTCATCCAACAGACTTTCCAGGGTTTCATTCTGTGCCCTGGGGTCGAGATTGTCACGCAGTTCGAGTACGGCGCGGATGTTGGCTTCGACGCTGAGGCGGCGGAAAACCGAGGCTTCCTGCGGCAGATAGCCAACGCCCATGCGTGCGCGGGCGTGCATGGGGAAGCGGGTGATGTCCTGATC
Source organism: Acidihalobacter prosperus (assembly GCF_000754095.2). Classification (NCBI taxonomy): domain Bacteria; kingdom Pseudomonadati; phylum Pseudomonadota; class Gammaproteobacteria; order Chromatiales; family Ectothiorhodospiraceae; genus Acidihalobacter; species Acidihalobacter prosperus. The sequence continues at coordinate 109,363 of NZ_JQSG02000003.1, read as the reverse complement.
GTTGAGGTGTATCCGCCCCGAATCCGGCTGAATCAGACCGACGATGATGTAGAAGCAGGTGGTCTTGCCCGCGCCGTTGGGGCCGAGCAGGCCGACGATTTCGCCGCTGCCGACCTCGAGGGAAACGCCGCCGAGCACGTCGCGTCCGCGATAGCGCTTGGTCAGGCCACTGGCGCCGAGCACGCTCATGGCGCGGATTTTCCCGTCGTGCCCTGATCGGGCACCAGCGTGGCCTCGACGCGATGCCCAGGCGCACCGGCGGTGACGACGCCATTTTTCGTGTCGTAGACGATATGCGTGCTGCTGAAGGTGTTGCGCTCCTGGCTCAGTTCGGCCTGTCCCTGCAGTTGTATCTGCCGGCTGTCCGGCAGGTAGAGCATGTGCGCCGCGTGTCCCTTGACCGGTTTGCCCTTGGGGGTGACGTCGCTGAAGGTGGCCGGGTTGCCGTCCATGGTCAGGCGTTCGACCGGTCCCTTGGGCGGCGCCACCACGGTCAGTCGGTCGCCGTCGATGGTGAGGGTGTTCTGGGTGACGCGGACGTGCCCGGTGTAGATGCCGACACCGGTCTTCTGGTCGAAATGAAATCGGTCTGCGCTGATATGCACGGGCGCATCGCGTGCCACCGGCGGCGCGGCCACGGCAGCGGCCGGCAGCAGCGCGGCTAGAAACAGCAGGCGCCATGGCACGCGCCGTTCTACGCTCGGCCGGGGCTCAGGGCTGCGCGGTGGGGCGGGTGTAGACACTGTTCACGTCCTTTAGGAGGTCGAAGACCTGCTGCTTGAAATTCGCGTCCAGGCCGATGCCCCGCGTCACGTAGCCGGGGCCTTCGATGCGCGTGGGTTTCGGGCTGGTCGCGATCTGCCGACGCGTGTCGACCGTCACATCATTGGATATCACGCGAATCGTCCGACCCTGCGCGTCCTGACGCGTGATCACCACCCGTTCCGGCATGCGCACGACGGTGTCGCCGGGCAACAGTACCGCGCTGGGTGAGCGCAGCGTGACCGGCGCGCCGTGCTCAGGATATACCACGAGCACGGGATCGGTCAGCCGGGTCAGGCGGTCGGGCAGGGTGTGTGCGAGATGCGTCGCCCGTAGCCGGTAGCGTGGCTGCCCATCGCGGCGCATCTGGGTCAGGGTGATGTCGTCGGCGGAGTAGTCGGTGCCGCGGGCCAAGGGGGCAACCTTGAGCGGCGGCGGCAGCACGTGTCGAGCCAGCCACAGACCCAGTAGCAGGGTGACGGCCAGTGCGGCGCCTGTGAGCAGGCGCTGCGCGTTCATGCGAGATAGGTCGCGACCAGGCGTTCGTACTGCCCCTGGGCGCGCATCACCAGTTCGCAGGCTTCGCGTGCCGCACCCTGGCCGCCGGCGCGTGCCGTCACCCAGTGCGCGTGCGTGCGGACTTCGGCGGCCGCGTCGGCGACGGCGATGCCGAGCCCGGCGCGGCGTATCACCGGCAGGTCGACGAGGTCGTCGCCGACGAAGGCGGCGGCGGCAGGCGGTAGCCCGAGCGTCGTCAGCAGATCCTCGAAGGCCGGCAGTTTGTCGCGGCGGCCTTGGATCACGTGCTCGATGCCGAGATCGGCCGCGCGGCGGGCGACGACCTGCGAACGCCTTCCCGTAAGCAGTGCGAGGGTCACGCCGCTGGCCTGGAGCATGCGCATGCCGTGACCGTCGCGCGAATTGAAGGCTTTGTATTCCTGGCCGTCGTCGCCGAGAAACAGGCGACCGTCGGTGAGTACGCCGTCGACGTCGAAGATCATCACGCGTATGGCGCGCGCGCGCGCCAGCACCGGGCCTGCCGGCTGTTGTTCGATGTCGTTCGGGGCGGCGCCCGCGTGCTTGTCCCGGCTCATGTCACACCACGCCCGCACGCATCAGGTCATGCATGTTCAGCGCGCCGACCAGTCGGGACTGCTCGTCGACGACCGGCAGCGCCTGGATACGGTGGTCCTCCATCAGCTTGACCACCGCGGCTGCCAGCATGTCGGGGCGCGCAGTCTTGCAGTCGCGCGTCATCACGCGTTCGATCGGCGTGGCATGGATGTCGAGCGCGCTGTCGAGCGTGCGGCGCAGGTCGCCGTCGGTGTAGACCCCGACGACCTTGTTTTCGAATACCACCGCGGTCATGCCGAGTCCTTTGCGGGTAATTTCGAGCAGGGCGTCGCTGAGTATGGTGTCGGGCGTGACGGCGGGTACGTCGTCGCCGCGCCGCATCACGTCGGCCACGTGCAGCAACAGACGGCGGCCGAGGCGGCCACCCGGGTGCGAGCGGGCGAAGTCCTCGGCGGTGAAGCCGCGCGCCTCGAGCAGTGCGATCGCCAGTGCATCGCCCATGGCGAGCGTCGCCGTGGTGCTCGAAGTCGGCGCGAGCCCGAGCGGGCAGGCCTCGCGGGCGACGCTGATGTCGATATGTACCGTGGCCTCGCGCGCGAGACTGGATTCCGGGCGTCCGGTGAGCGCGATCAGCGGTACGCCGAGGCGGCGGATAAGCGGGAGGATGGTCAGGATTTCATCGGTTTCGCCAGAATTCGACAGCGCGAGTACCACGTCGCGTGGCGTGATCATGCCGAGATCGCCGTGACTGGCCTCGCCGGGGTGGACGAAAAAGGCCGGCGTGCCGGTGCTGGCCAGGGTTGCCGCGATCTTGCCGCCGATGTGCCCGGACTTGCCCATGCCGAGGACGACGATGCGTCCTTCGCAGGCATGCAAGTGATGGCAGGCGCGCACGAAGGTGTCGTCGATACGCTCCGCCAGCGCGGCGACTGCCTCGCTTTCGGTGCGGATCACGGCCAGGCCGAGGGTGATGAGCTGTTGGTCGTCAAGAGACATGGGTTTCAGGCGGTCCAGTATAGCCAGCATTCGTAGCCGATGAAGACCCCGAGCAGCACGCCGCCCTCGGCGCGGTTGATGCGTCTGGGCTGGCGGCCGAAGGCGAACAGGAAGAGGAGGGCGGTCAGGAACAGCATCAGCGGATAGTCGCGGCTGAGCACTTCGTGCGGCACGGGGCCGGGCGCGATCAGGCCGGGCAGTCCGAGCACGCCGAGGATGTTGAACAGATTGGAGCCGACGACGTTGCCCAGGGCGATGTCCGGCTCGCCGCGTCGCGCGCTGAGCACCGTGGTGGCCAGTTCCGGCAGGCTGGTGCCGATGGCGACCACGGTCAGGCCGATCACGAGATCGCTGACGCCGAGCGCATGGGCCACGGCCACGGCGCCCCAAACCAGCAGCTTGGCGCCGCCGAGCAGTACGGCCAGCCCGAGGGCGAACCAGCCGAGTGCGGCCTGCGTGCTCATCGGCGGCGGCTGGTCTTCGAGGATTTCCTCGGCGAGGGCGTCGTCGGGCTGTGCGCGGCGTGCGGACCAGACCATCCAGAACAGCAAGGCTGCCAGGCCGAGCAGCAGGGCGCCGCCTTCCGGCCGCGCGAGCCGGCCGTCGGCCAGCAGTGCGTAGCCGATGAGCATGATCGCGAGCAGCAACGGCAGTTCGCGCTTGAGCAGTTTCGAATTCACGGTCAGCGGGGCAATCAGCGCCGTGACGCCGAGCACCAGGCCGATGTTGGTGATGTTCGAGCCGATGGCATTGCCGATGCCGAGACCGGCATTGCCGTCCCAGGCCGCGAGCGCGGAGACCAGCAGCTCGGGTGCCGAGGTGCCCATGCCGACGATGGTCAGGCCGATCACCAGCGGCGGTACGCCGAGGTTGCGGGCCAGAGCCGCCGCGCCGAGCACGAAGCGGTCCGCGCTCCAGATCAGCAGTGCGAAACCGGCGATGATGGCGATGACGGCGAGCAGCACGTTGCGGTGGTTTCCTTAGGAACTGGGGCCCGCCTGCGCGGGCGTGAACGGGAAATTATACATGGGGCGTCCCGAAAAGCCGTCGTTCGGGCATCCGCCGGGCATCATGCGTCGTCCGGCCAGCCTCGTGCCGCACGGCGCACGCACTCGGCCACATCGAGCAGGGGCGTGAACCTCAGCGTTCGCTGAGCCTGTCGGGTGTCGAGCACGAGCGGATGGCGCAGACCCTGCACCCAGCCGGGCTCGCCCGCTGCCGGGGTCAGCCGCCAGGCCAGGCGGTGCGTGGCGGCGAGCAATGAGGGCGTGACCGGCAGGCGCCAGCGGCGTACCAGTCCGAGCATGTCGCGCAGGCTCATCGGCGGGTCGGCGGCAAGATTGAAGATGCCCGGCGTCCGTTGCCGCAGCGCCAGGATCATGGCGCGGGCGACGTCCTGTTCCCAGATGCATTGCGTGAGCGGCACCGGGCGCGCGGCGGGATAAAGAGGTTGCTTCAGCACGAGGTTGAGCAGCGGATGCGCCTGGGCGCCAACGATGGCATGCGGCCGCAATCGGGTCACGGTCAGGTCCGGGTGGGCGGAGGAGAAATCGTCCAGCCAGCGCTCGACCGCGATCTTGTCTTCGGCATAGGCGAAACCGGGCATGGCGCGCAGCGGCGCGGTTTCCGTCAGTCGGGGTGGATTGTCCGGCCACGCGCCATACACGGCGGCGCTGGAGACGAAGACGAGCTGTCGGACACCGGCGCGTGCGGCGGCTTCGAACACGCGGCAACTGCCCTCGACGTTGATGCCGCGGACGACTTCGCGGTCGTGCCGACGACGGCCGAGACCGCCGCCCATGAGCACGAAGGCGAGATGCGCCAGCGCATCCGCGCCTTCGAGCAGGGCCGCGGATCGAGGGTCGCGCACGTCGAGTCGATGGTGACGGTAGCGGGTGTCGGCATAGGCTGCGGGTGCGCGGTCGATGCCGGTTACCTCGTCGGCCAGGCCAGAGGCCAGCAGGCGGGGCACGAGCACACGGCCGAGGCGGCCTGCGCTGCCGGTGACCACGATCCGCATCAGTCGGTGAACGCCGGCATCACCCGTTCGGCGAACAGGTGCATCGCGTCCACGGTCTGCGTCTGCGGCAGTACGCCCGCGCCGAAGGCCAGCATCACGTGGTCGACCCCGGCCGCCTTGAGCGCCGACAGCCGCTCGATGCAGTGATCCGGGTTGCCGACCACGGTCATGCCCAGGGTTTCGAGCGTGCCGAGCGTGAGCGCCTTGCCCATGAGACCGTGGAAGGCGCCGAAGCGGCGGTAGTATTCGTAGCCTTCGTACAGACGCTCCAGCACCCCGCGTGTCTGCCCCAGCAGCTGGCGGTAGAACCAGACCAGGCCGTCGCGCGCCTGGCGGCGGGCGGTGCGCTGGTCGTCGTGGCAATGGATACCGATGGTCATGGCGACGCGCGGGTTGAGTCGCGGGTCGTCCGCGGCGCCGCCGTGCTGGCGTTGCCAGGCTTCCCGGTAGCAGCGGATGTCCTCGCGCACCATGAACCAGGGCTTGAAGGGGCCGACCAGCACGCCGATGCCCTGTCGGGCAGCGAGTTCGAAGCTGTCGGGGCTGACCGCGGCGGTCCAGATCGGCGGATGAGGTTGCTGCAGCGGCCGTGGCAGCACGGCGAGGTCCGCGAAATCGAAATGCTGCCCACGGAAGTTCACCCGCCCGTCGGCGAAGGCCTGGCGAATCACGGCGAGCGACTCCTCGGCGTAGCTGCGACTGTCGCGCATCTCGCGGCCGAAGGCCTGGTATTCCTGCGGTGAGAAGCCGCGGCCGAAACCGAATTCGACGCGCCCGCCCGAGAGGACGTCGAGCGTGGCGAGGCGTTCGGCGACCCGTATCGGATGATGGTAGGGCAGCGGTACGATGGCGTGCCCCAGGCGCAGACGTTGCGTGCGCTGCGAGGCGGCCGCGAGAAACAGCTCCGGCGCAGTACTGTGTGAGTACTCCGGCATGAAGTGGTGCTCGACCAGCCAGCCGGTCGAAAATCCCAGTGATTCGGCCAGCACCCACTGCGCGAGCGTGTCCTCGAACACGGCCCGCTCGCTGCGATCGCCGGCGGACGGAACGGATAGCTCGTTAAACAGATCGAAACGCATGGCCGGCATTCTAGCGTCTAGGCCGTCGGCGTGTCCGGGGATTCTGCCGGGTGCGGTCGATACCATGGCGCCGTGCCGGCGAGCGGACAGGAGGTGAGGGTGTGAGTCGTGTGGAAATCGGTGTCTGGGACTGGGGTCGCCCGGAATGGGTGGCGTCCTACTATCCTTCGGATCTGCCGGTCGACTGGCGACCGGCCTATTACGCAAACGATTACGCCTGCGTCGGCCTGCCGTCGTCCGCCTGGATGCCAGCCGATGTTTCCGGATGGGCGGAGGAAACGGGCGCGCATCTGTGTTTCTGGCTGGGGTGCGGCGTCCGTCAGCTGGCCGTGCCGGAGCTGGTCGAACACCTGTATACGCTCGGCTCCCGACTGGCCGGTCTCGTGTTCGAGCAGGTCGATGCGACCACCGCGCGCGGCCTGATGGAAGCCCTGAAGCGGGCGGGCGTGGCGCCTGCGCAGGCTGCGGAGCCGCCGTTGCCCGGCATCGGCGCGCCCTGGCGCGCGGAACACCCCGACCGCCCGGGCGGGGTGGGCCTTTACCGGCCCCGGGCGGAAGACGACGCACGCAAACGGCGGAGCCTGCTGGAGGCCTTCGCCGCCGCGCCTGGACCGGTGGACCGCTGTCTGCTGGTCGACGGGCCGCCCGCCGTCGTCGACGAATGCCGCCAGCTGACACAGCTGCTCGGTCTGTGAATCAGTCGGTCGGGAAGGTTGACAGTCCGGCCGGACTCTTCGAGACTGCTACGCTTTCCGCAATGGATGCGGTCTGGGGTGCCATGCTGGACCAAAACGAGAAGCCGCTGATCGAGGTTCAGGACCTCGCCTTCCGACGCGGCGGCCGGACCATCTTCGATGGCCTGAACATCGTCGTCCCGCGCGGCCGGGTGACGGCCATCATGGGGCCGAGCGGGACGGGCAAGACAACCCTGCTCAAACTGATCGGCGGCCAGCTGAAGCCTTCGCGAGGCCGCGTGCTGGTCGACGGGCAGGACGTGCACCGGCTCGGTCGCGGCGAGTTGTACCGTCTGCGCCAGCGCATGGGGATGCTGTTTCAGAGCGGGGCGCTGCTGACCGACCTCAATGCCTTCGAGAATGTCGCCTTCCCGCTGCGCGAGAACACCCGTCTGCCCGAGGACATCATCCGCCCGCTGGTGCTGATGAAGCTGCAGGCTGTGGGATTGCGCGGTGCGCGGGACATGATGCCCAGCGAGCTGTCAGGAGGCATGGCGCGCCGGGTGGCGCTGGCGCGTGCGATCGTGCTCGATCCCATGATGATCATGTACGACGAGCCGTTCACGGGGCTCGACCCGATCACCATGGCCACGGTGGTCACCCTGATCAAGCGCCTCAACGACGGGCTCGGCCTGACCAGCATCGTGGTGTCCCATGACGTGCCGGAAACCTCGGGCATCGCCGATCTGATCTACCTCATCGCCGACGGCAAGGTGGTCGAGTCCGGTACGCCGTCCGCCTTGCGGGACACGCAATCGGAATGGTCCGCGCAGTTCCTGCAGGGGCTGCCGGACGGGCCGGTGCCATTCCACTATCCGGCGCCCGACTACGCCGACGATCTGCTGGGGGGGCGCTGACATGATGGATGCCATCGCCAGCCTTGGCCGACGGGCGCTGGGCGTGCTGGAACGCCTGGGGCGCTCAGGCCTGTTCCTGCTGCGCCTGCTTTCGGCACTGCCGACGCCGCTTGCCCGTCCAGGCCTGATCGTGCGCGAGATCTATTCGGTCGGCGTGCTGTCGTTCCTGATCATCACCGTGTCCGGGCTGTTCGTCGGCATGGTGCTCGGCCTGCAGGGTTATACGACCCTGGTCAAGTTCAACGCCACGGAGTCGCTCGGCGTGGTGGTCGCGCTGTCGCTGGTGCGCGAACTCGGGCCGGTGGTCACGGCGTTGCTGTTCGCCGGCCGGGCCGGCTCGGCGCTGACCGCCGAAATCGGCCTGATGAAGGCGACCGAGCAGTTGTCGGCAATGGAAATGATGGCGGTCGATCCCTTCCGCCGTGTACTCGCGCCGCGTTTCATCGCCGGAATTGTCGCCATGCCCCTGCTGGCAGCATTGTTCAGCGCGATCGGCGTGTTCGGCGGTTACCTCGTCGGCGTGAGCCTGCTCGGCGTCAACGACGGCGCCTTCTGGTCGCAGATGCAGGCCAACGTCAGTTTTGCCCATGATATTCTCAACGGCGTGATCAAGACCCTGGTGTTCGGTGTCGTCGCCAGCTGGATCGCGGTGTTCGAGGGTTACGACGCCGTCCCCACCTCGGCCGGCGTCAGCCGTGCGACCACCCGCACCGTCGTCAATACCTCACTGGCCGTGCTGGGTCTGGATTTCATCCTGACCGCGCTCATGTTCAGCGGCCATTAAGCCCCGGAGTCCCAAGATGACCACGCGCTCCATCGAAATACTTGTCGGATTGTTCATTGCGGCCGGTTGCGCGGCATTGCTCGTGCTGGCGATGAAGGTGAGCAATCTGACCGATTTCAGCGGCGGAAACGGCTACCAGGTCTACGCCTACTTCAACGACATCGGTGGCCTGAAGATCAACGCGCCGGTGACGGCCGCAGGCGTGCAGGTCGGTCGGGTCGATGCGATCAAGTACGACCCCAAGAATTTCGAGGCCAAGGTGGTGATGACCATCAACGACAAATATCACGATTTTCCGGTCGACAGCTCGGCGAGCATCTACACCGCGGGGCTGTTGGGCGCGCAGTACATCGCGCTGTCCCCGGGCGCCTCCGAGCAGGCGCTCAAGAACGGCAGCCGCATCCAGTACACCCAGTCGGCCGTGGTGCTGGAAAAGATCATCGGGCAGTTGATGGTCAAGCTCACCTCCAAGTGAACCGAAGCGAGACGGAGAGACGCGCATGATCGCAAGAATTGTAAAGCTGTTCACCCTGGTTGCCGTGACGCTCTTCGCCGGCGGTCAGGCCGCGTTCGCCGATGCAGGCACCGAAGCGCCGTTCAAGGTGGTGCAGACCGCGGTCGACGAAACCCTGCACGCCCTGCATACGCACACCAAGGCGGAGTTGTCGTCACCGCGCTACGTCAACGGCATGGTGTCCAAGATCATTCTGCCGGCGGTGGATATCGACGCCTCCGCGAAACTCGTACTCGGCCGTTACTGGCGGACCGCGACCCCTGCCCAGCGCAGCGCCTTCGTCGAGCAGTTCAAGCTGTTGCTGATCCATACCTATGCCAAGTCCCTGACCGAGCATACCGACAGCAAGGTCGTGTTCCTCAAGAACCGGGATTCGGTGAATCCGCCGTTCGCGACCATCTACACCCAGGTGCAGCGCAGCGGCCAGCAGCCTTTGGCCGTGGACTACAGCCTGATCAAAACCCCGGGCGGCTGGAAGGTGTACGACATCACCATCTCGGGCCTGAGTCTGGTGACGAACTACCGCAGCACCTTCGGCCAGGAAATCGCGCAAACCAGTCTGGAGGCACTGATCAAGCGTTTGACCAAGCAGAACGAGGCCAACAACCAGGCTGCCGCCTCCTCATGAGCGAGACGGCCCGCCTCGAGCGCGACGGCGACGCCCGTTATCGCGTGGTGGGACCTATGACGGTCGCCACGGTGCCGGCGCTATGGCCGGAGCTGGCGCGCGCGTTCAGAAATGGCGGCGAACTTGATCTCTCGCTGGCGGGGGTAACCCGCGCGGACAGTACCGCCGTGGCCTGTCTGGTGGCTTGCATGAGGACCGCCGGCGGGCAGGTGCGTTTCACCGACATGCCGGAATCCATGCGCGTGATCGTCGAGGTCAGCGATCTCGAGGCGCTGTTTGCGCCATCCACGGATGCCGCCTGACTGCCCCCCGGGGCGGCGATGAGGTAAGATCAGCCCCCTTTTGATAGCGCCGGTAGCGCAACCGGCCGGAAACGCGTCGTTCATGGATAAATTGCTGATCTACGGTGGCGGCCCCCTCGACGGGGAAATCCGCATCTCGGGCGCCAAGAATGCCGTGCTGCCCATTCTGGCCGCCACGCTGCTGGCGGACGGCCCCATGCGCATACTCAATGTGCCGCATCTGCACGACGTAACGACGACGATGGAGCTTTTGGGCCGCATGGGCGTGTCGCTCACCGTCGACGAACGCCTGGGAATCGAGACCGATACCCGCGGCATCCACACACTGCGCGCGGCCTATGAGCTGGTCAAGACCATGCGGGCATCGATCCTGGTGCTCGGTCCGCTGCTGGCCCGTTTCGGCGAGGCGGAGGTGTCGCTGCCGGGCGGCTGCGCCATCGGTTCGCGCCCGGTCAACATCCATGTCGAAGGCTTGCGCGCGATGGGCGCGGATATCGAGGTCGAGGGCGGCTACATCAAGGCCCGGGCCAAGCGCCTGCGTGGCGCGCGTCTGGTGCTGGACGTGGTTACCGTGACCGGCACCGAGAACCTGATGATGGCGGCGGCGCTGGCCGAGGGGCGCACCATTATCGAGAATGCGGCGCGCGAACCCGAGGTGGTGGATCTTGCCGGCTGCCTGAGCTGCATGGGCGCGCGCATCGAAGGTGCGGGCACCGATACCATCGTGATCGAGGGCGTCGAGCGGCTCACCGGTTGCGAATACGAGGTATTGCCGGATCGCATCGAAACGGGCACGTTTCTGGTCGCGGGTGCCATCACCGGCGGCCGCGTACGGGTCAAGAAAACACGGGCGGCCCTAGTCGATTCCGTGCTGCAGAAGCTGCGTGCATGCGGGGCCGAAATCAAGGTCGGCGACGACTGGATCGAACTCGACATGCATGGCGAACGGCCGCGCGCGGTCGATCTGCGCACGGCTCCCTATCCGGCATTCCCTACCGACATGCAGGCCCAGTTCACCGCGCTCGACGCGGTGGCGGTGGGCACCGGCTCGATCACCGAGACGGTATTCGAAAACCGGTTCATGCATGTCCAGGAATTGCAGCGCATGGGCGCGGACATCCGCGTCAACGGCAATACCGCCGTTATTCACGGCGTGCCGCGGCTGACCGGCGCGCCGGTGATGGCGACGGACCTGCGGGCTTCGGCAAGCCTCATCCTCGCCGGGCTGGTGGCCAAGGGCGAGACCATCGTGGACCGTATCTACCATATCGATCGCGGCTACGAGTGCATCGAGGAGAAACTGGCTCAGATCGGCGGCAGGATTCGCCGAGTGGTGGGATGACGGCATGAGTGAAACATTGACCATCGCGCTGTCCAAGGGGCGCATTTTCAAGGATACGCTGCCCTTGCTGGCCGCAGCGGGCATCGTACCGGTCGACGATCCCGAGACCAGCCGCAAGCTGATCCTCGACACCAACGACCCGACGATCAAGCTGGTCATCATCCGCGCCACGGACGTGCCGACCTACGTGCGCTACGGCGCGGCCGATCTGGGTGTCGCCGGCAAGGACGTCTTGATGGAAAACGGCGGCGAGGGCATTTACGAGCCTCTGGACCTGCGTATTGCCCGGTGCCGGTTGATGGTCGCGGGCCTGCCCGGCGGCTACGAGGGAACGCGGCGGCTGCGGGTGGCGACCAAGTTCGTCAACGCCGCGCACGCCCATTTCGCCGCCCAAGGCCGGCAGGTCGAGGTCATCAAGCTGTATGGTTCGATGGAGCTGGCGCCGCTGGTGGGGCTGGCCGATTGCATCGTCGATCTCGTCGATACCGGGAACACCCTGCGAGCCAACGGTCTGGTGCCGTGGGAGTCGATCGCGGATATCAGTTCCCGGCTGATCGTCAACAAGGCCTCGATGAAGATGAAACACCGCCGTGTGCAGCGAATCGTCGAACAGCTGCAACGCGCCGTCGAGGAGGCGTGAATGCGTGCTTATATGCAGCCCTGAGGCGTGCATTCATGTTACGCTCTGAACGAAAATGGCACCCAAACGGTGCGGACCGGCCCGCCGCCTGCCCCGCCTGGTGCAGGCACCCGGAAAGACATGCGTTACCAGACTGAAGATCTACGGATAAAGGCCATCCACGAGGTGAGCACGCCGGCGACGGTTCGCGAGGAACTGCCGTTGACCGACGACGGTGCCCGTCTCGTTTACGATACGCGCCGACAGATACATGACCTGTTGACCGGCGCGGACGACCGCGTGCTCGTCGTGGTCGGTCCCTGCTCGATCCACGATCCGCAGGCGGCCAAGGAATATGCGCAACGCCTGCTGCGGATCCGCGAGGCGCTCAGCGACGACCTGCTCGTCGTCATGCGCGTATATTTCGAAAAGCCGCGCACCACGGTTGGCTGGAAGGGACTGATCAACGACCCGGGCCTCGACAACAGTTTCCAGATCGACCGCGGCCTGCGACTGGCGCGTCGTCTGCTGCTGGAGCTGGGCGCCATGGGCATGCCCGCGGCGACCGAATATCTCGATATCATCAGCCCGCAGTACATTTCCGACCTGGTGAGCTGGGGCGCCATCGGTGCGCGCACCACCGAGAGTCAGGTGCACCGCGAACTGGCTTCGGGGCTTTCCTGCCCGGTGGGTTTCAAGAACGGCACCGACGGCGGTGTTCAGATCGCCATCGACGCAATCCGTTCGGCCTCGCAGCCGCATCATTTCCTGTCGCTGACCAAGGCCGGGCGCTCCGCGATCTACACCACCACCGGCAACGAGGACTGTCACCTCATTCTGCGTGGCGGCTCGCGCGGTCCGAACTATGATGCCGAAAGCGTGCAGACCGTGGCCGAACGCCTGCTTCAGGTCGGACTGCCGCCGCGCCTGATGATCGATTGCAGCCATGCCAACAGCCGCAAGCAGGCCGAGCGCCAGGTCGAGGTCGCGGCCGCGCTTGGCGAACAGATCGCCGCCGGCAGCGAAGCGATCATGGGCGTCATGATCGAAAGCCATCTCGTGGCCGGTCGCCAGGATGTGGTCCCGGGGCAGACCTTGACCTACGGTCAGAGCATCACCGACGCCTGTCTGGGCTGGGATGCAACCGAGGAGGTACTGCGCGGTCTTGCGCAAGCCGTGAACGCGCGCCGGGAAAAGCATCGCCGACAACAGCAGCTGGGCTGATCCGCGCAAGCCGATCGAGGATCAAGCCGCCCCGTCCATCCCCTTCCGAGGCCGCGAACATGCCGGAAATCCATCGACTCGACAGCCGTGACACCCATTTTGCCGCCCGCCTGGATGCGCTGCTGGCGTGGGAGAGCGTGGCCGACGCGGCGGTGACGGCGACCGTGAACGAAATACTGGCGGCCGTGCGTACGCGCGGCGATGCCGCATTGCTCGAATATACCGCACGATTCGACCGCCTGAATCTGACATGTGGCGCCGACCTCGAAATTCCGCAGGCGCGGCTGCGGCAGGCACTGGACGATATCCCGGCAGCCCAGCGCGAGGCACTGGAAACATCGGCCGCGCGCATCCGTGCGTATGCCGAACGTCAGCGTCTGGACTCCTGGCAGTACACCGAAGCCGACGGCACGGTGCTGGGTCAGCAGGTCAGTCCGTTGGATCGGGTCGGCCTCTACGTGCCGGGCGGCAAGGCCGCCTATCCCTCGTCGGTGCTCATGAACGCGATCCCCGCCAAGGTGGCCGGCGTGGGTGAGCTGGTCATGGTGGTGCCGACTCCCGGCGGCGAACTCAACGAGTTGGTGTTGGCGGCTGCCGCGGTGGCGGGCGTGGATCGGGTATTCGCCCTCGGCGGCGCCCAGGCCGTGGCCGCATTGGCCTACGGCACCGAAACCGTGCCCGCGGTGGATAAAATCGTCGGTCCGGGCAACATCTACGTGGCTGCGGCCAAGCGGCAGGTCTACGGTACGGTCGGTATCGACATGATTGCCGGGCCCTCGGAGATACTGGTCGTCTGCGACGGCCTGACGGACCCGCATTGGATCGCGGTGGACCTGTTTTCCCAGGCCGAGCACGACGAGGACGCGCAGGCCATCCTGCTGTGTCCCAACGCCGACTACATCGACCGCGTCGCCGCAGCGATGGACGAGTTGCTCGCCGACATGCCGCGCGCTGACATCATCCGCACGTCCCTGCGCGTGCGCGGTGCGCTGATTCGCGTGCGCGATCTCGACGAGGCCGTGACACTCGCCAATCACATCGCACCCGAGCATCTTGAACTGTCCGTGGCCGACCCGGATGCCTTGGCGGCGCGCATCCATCATGCCGGTGCCATGTTTCTCGGGCGGCACACGGCCGAGGCGCTCGGCGATTATTGCGCGGGCCCCAACCATGTGCTGCCGACCTCGCGTACCGCGCGTTTCTCCTCGCCTCTTGGGGTCTATGACTTCCAGAAGCGCGCCAGCATCATCCATTGCTCGGCGGAAGGCGCGCGCGTGCTGGGGCGCACCGCCTCGACGCTTGCCCGGGGCGAAGGTCTGATCGCCCATGCACGCTCGGCCGAATACCGTGTGTCCGACGAGGCGACCGACTGAGCGGGGCGCGAGGGCATGGTGGAACTGCACACGCTTTGCCGTTATGCCGACGACTATCTCGGCGTGTCGCGCTTTCGCGATTACGCCCCCAACGGGCTGCAGGTGGAGGGGCGGCCGGAGGTGCGGCGCATCGTGAGCGGTGTCACCGCCTCGATGGCCCTGATCGAGGCCGCGCTGGACCTTGAGGCCGACGCCATCCTGGTGCATCACGGGTATTTCTGGCGCGGTGAGTCCCCTGTGGTTACCGGTATCCGTCGCCGCCGTCTCAAGGCGCTGCTGGCCAACGATGTGAGCCTCATCGCCTACCATCTTCCGTTGGACGCGCACCCGGAACTGGGCAACAATGCTCAGCTGGCAAGGCGTCTGGGGCTGAAGGCCGAGGCTGCGCTCACGGCCGAAGGCATCGGCTCCATCGGCCGGTCGGACACCGCATTGACGCTGGACACCCTGGTGGCGCGCATTCACGGCGCGCTGGCGCGCGCGCCGCTGGCAATCCCTGCCGGGCCGGAAAGCATCGAGCGCATTGCCTGGTGCACGGGCGCGGCTCAGGGTTATATCGACCAGGCGGCAGCGCAGGGCGCCCAGGCTTATGTCAGCGGCGAAATTTCCGAGCAGACGGTGCACGCGGCGCGCGAGGCGGGCGTGCACTATATCGCTGCGGGTCATCATGCCACCGAACGTTACGGCGTACAGGCGTTAGGCGAGCACCTAGCGGCGGAGTGGGACATCGAGCATCGCTTCGTCGATATCGACAACCCCGTTTGACCGGGTCGCGCGCACGTCCGCCTCCTTCCCACCTACCGAATACACACGCATGCCGCCCCGTCGAGGTATCCACGACGGCGGTGCCGCGGGTTCTCCCGTCGTGGCCGCGGACTTGACCTTGCCCGATACTTGGTCGAAGCTTCGGGAGGACCGCGAAGCACAAAATGCCCGTAGAGGCGCCGCGGCTAGAACTACAATCACAAAAACGAACAGGGGGAACAGGGATGGGAGCAGAGGACATCAATGTCCCGCGCCGTCGGTTTCTGGTGGCTGCGACGGTCGCGTTGGGCGCGGCAGGTTCGGCTGCCGCGGCGGTGCCATTTATCGCATCGATGAGTCCCAGTGCCCGCGCGCGGGCGGCCGGGGCGCCGGTCGACGTCGACATCGGCAAAATCGAACCCGGGCAGATGCTGCGGGTCGCCTGGCGAGGCAAGCCGGTCTGGGTGGTCAGACGTACATCGCAGATGTTGGCCGGCCTGCCCAAGAACGATCCCAAACTGCGCGATCCCCGGTCGCTCCAGTCCGTACAGCCCCCCGATTGCAGAAATGAATCCCGCGCCATCAAACCGGAATATCTGGTGGTCGTCGGGATCTGTACCCATCTTGGCTGCTCGCCCACTTATCGTCCTGAGCTGGCGCCGCCCGATCTCGGGCCAGACTGGCGCGGCGGCTGGCTGTGTCCCTGTCATGGTTCGCTCTACGATCTTGCCGCGCGCGTCTATAAGGACGTGCCGGCGCCGCTGAATATGGAAGTGCCGCCCCATCACTATGTGAGCGAGGCGAAAATCATGATCGGCGTAGATGCGAAGGGGGGCGTGTGATGGCCGAGAAGGAAATAACGACGACCGGGTTTCTGGGCTGGATCGACCGCCGTTTCCCGCTGACCGAGACTTGGGAAAAGCACGTTTCCAAGTATTATGCGCCGAAGAATTTCAATTTCTGGTATTTATTCGGTTCCATCGCGCTGCTGGTCCTGGTCATCCAGATACTGACCGGCATCTTCCTGACGATGCATTACAAGCCCGACGCCAAACTGGCCTTCGCCTCGGTTGAATTCATCATGCGCGATGTGGAGTGGGGCTGGCTGATCCGGTACATGCATTCGACCGGGGCCTCGGCTTTCTTCATCGTCATCTACCTGCATATGTTCCGCGGACTCATGTATGGCTCCTTCAAGAAGCCGCGAGAGCTGCTGTGGATATTCGGGATGCTGATCTACGTTGCTCTCATGGCCGAGGCCTTCATGGGCTACCTGCTGCCATGGGGGCAGATGTCGTACTGGGGGGCGCAGGTCATCATTTCACTGTTCGGCGCGATTCCCTATGTCGGTAACGAACTGGCACTCTGGATTCGTGGTGATTTCGTCGTTTCGGACCCGACCTTGAACCGTTTTTTTGCCCTGCACGTGATCGCTCTCCCGTTGGTGCTGCTCGGGCTGGTGGCCATGCATGTGCTGGCATTGCACGAAGTGGGTTCGAACAATCCTGACGGCGTGGAAATCAAGGCGCGGAAGGACGACCGTGGCGTACCACTGGACGGCATACCTTTCCATCCCTATTACACCGTCAAGGATGTGGTGGGTGTGGTGGTGTTCCTGGCGTTGTATTTTGCAGTGGTGTTCTTCCAACCGACTTTCTGGGGACGTTTCCTGGAGTACGACAATTTCATCCCCGCCGATTCTCTCAAAACGCCACCGCACATCGCGCCCGTCTGGTACTTCACGCCCTTCTACATGATCCTGCGCTCGATACCCGACAAGTTCCTCGGCGTGGTCGCGATGGGGTTGTCGATCCTGGTATTGTTCGTGTTGCCCTGGCTCGACCGCAATCCGGTCAAATCGATCCGTTATCGCAGTGTTTTGCACAAGGCCAACATCATGGTCTTCGTGGTGGTGTTCGTCATACTCGGGATAATGGGCACCCGGCATCCTACGCCTTTCCTGACCGAGATGGGTTTGCGTCTCTCGGAGGTCTATTTCAGTTTTTTCCTGATGCTCGCGTTTTTCAGCCGAATCAGGCCGCCGCGCACGATACTGGCCATCTATTTCATTTGGATGAGTCTCATCCTGCTCTACGATTTATTGCGGGTATCCGCCGAAACGAGCCACCTCGTATTTACCAGCCTGATGATACCCGGAGGTTATATTTCCGGGCTATTGCTGCTTGCGCTGTTTTTCCCTGCGCTCGCGACTGACAAGACCGTACCGTCGAGGGTGCGATGATGAAAGCGATGCTGCTGATACTGCTGTTCGCGATGCCCTGGGCCACGCAGACGGCGCAGGCCGAAGCGGGACTGCATCTGCGTGCGGTCGACGTGGACCTGACCGACCACGCCGCGTTGCAACGGGGCGCCAAGTATTTCGTCAATTACTGTCTGAGCTGCCACTCATTGTCGGCGGTGCGTTACAACCTCTTCGAAAGATTGGGTCTGACGCCCGACCAGATTCGTGAAAATCTGATATTTACCGGTCGCAAGATCGGCGAGACCATGGAAGTGGCCATGCGCCCTGAGGATGCGAAACGCTGGTTTGGCGCGCCGCCGCCCGATCTTTCCGTCATTGCCAGGGCGCGAGGAGCCGACTGGTTGTATGCCTATCTCACGACCTTCTATCTGGACGATACCCGACCTACCGGCGTCGACAATCTGGCCTTTCCCAAGGTGGCGATGCCGAACGTGATCTGGCAGCTGCAGGGGCAGCAGGCTGCGGTGTACGCAGATGGGGCGACGCGGCCGCCGTCCACTGACGCACCGATCGATCACCTGAATCTCGTCCAGCCGGGTACAATGACCCCGGTGGAGTATGAAAGGACCGCGCGCGACCTTGTCGGTTTTCTGGTATACGTAGGCGAGCCGAACAAGGTGCAGCGACAGAATCTGGGGTTGTGGGTGCTGAGCTTCCTCGGGCTGCTCTTTGTGGTGTCATACTTCCTGAAAAAGGAATACTGGAAGGACGTACGGCATTGATGGTGGCCGTCCGCTGTCGCCTCGGTTCGGCCGGCGCGAGGCGGGTTTTATCCGCGAGACTGGCGGGCGTCCTGTCGATGTACCGCCTGACGACGGAGTGATAGAGATGAGTCTGGTCGCCAACCGCCGCTCAGTGATGACCCTGTTTTCGGCACCCGATTGCCCGGACAGCCACCGTACCCGGATCGTGCTTGCGGAAAAGGACGTCACCGCGGATGTGATACATATCGACCCGAGCCGCAAGCCGGAAGATCTGGTCGATCTCAATCCCTACAACTCCGTACCCACGCTCGTCGACCGCGATCTCGTGCTTTACGATGCGAGGGTGATCATCGAGTATCTCGACGAACGCTTCCCGCATCCTCCGCTGATGCCGGTCGATCCGGTTGCCCGGGCCAAGGCGCGGTTGTTGATGTATCGCGTCGAGCGCGACTGGTACCTGCCGATGGCCGAACTGGCAACGGCTGACAAGAAGAGCCAGCCGAAGCTGCGTAAGATCCTGCGCGAAAGCGTATTGTCCGCCGCGCCGCTGTTCATCGAGGCCCGTCCCTATCTGCTTGGCGAAGAATTCAGTCTCGTGGACTGCTCCGTCATCCCGGTGCTCTGGCGGCTGTCGTCGCACGGCATCCAGTTGCCGCCTGCGGCGAAGGCCATGGCCGATTACAGCAAGCGCACCTTTGCGCGTGCATCCGTGCGCGCCAGCCTGAGCGATGTTGAACGTGACATGATTGCTTGAGAGGGTCATGAGTTCCGCTTCCAATCAAATGACTTCCAGCCGACCCTATCTGGTGCGTGCGATATACCAGTGGGTCGTGGACAACCATCACACCCCGCATATGCTGGTCGACGCCAGCGGCGAGGATGTTCAGGTGCCGGTGCAGTTCGTTCAGGAAGGACGCATCGTGCTGAATATCGCTCCGCAGGCGGTGCAGGCGCTGAATCTCGGCGACGAGTACATCAGTTTCAGCGCGCGCTTTGCGGGCAAATCGCAGGAAGTGTTCGTGCCGGTCCAGCGGGTGATGGCGGTTTATTCGCGTGAGAACGGGCAGGGCATGATGTTCGGCGAGGACGATACGCCTCCACCGCCGCCATCCGACGGCGGGGACAAGCCGTCGGAGCCGAAAGCGACAGGTGTCGGCCGTCCGGGACTGCGTGTGGTCAAGTAGCCGCGGCCGGCGGCAGGGCTTTCTCTGGGTTGAGCAGACCCTGCGGGTCGAACTGGCGTTTGATTGCATGCATCAACGCAAGCGTGGGGGCGTCGATTTCCAAGGCGACGAAGTCGCGCTTTACCAGCCCTATCCCGTGCTCTCCCGATAGGGTGCCATCCAGTCGTAACACCAGCGCGAACACCTCCTGCAGGCAGTGCTCGGCGGCCGCCGCCTGACGTGGGTCGTCGGGGTTGATCAAGAGGTTGACGTGGATGTTGCCGTTGCCTGCGTGGCCGAAATTGACGATGGTGATCGCGTGTTGCCGGCTCAAGGTTCCCAGACCCTCGATCAATTCCGGAATGCGCGATACCGGCACCACTACGTCCTCATTGATCTTTTTGGGCGCGATGGAGCGCAGGGCGGGTGAGAGCGCCTTGCGTGTGGCCCACAGGGCCTCGACCTCCGCCTGCGTGGCTGCCGCCTTGATCGACAGGCAACCCGCAACCTCCGCCGCGCGCATGACTTCGCGCACGGCTTCGTCCAGGCCCGCGGGCGAGCCATCCACCTCGATCATCAGCAGCGCGCCGGCGCCTTCGGGCAGATCGGCGTGGGCCTGCCGGCGTATCATTTCGATGGCGGCGCCGTCGATGAATTCTAGGGCGCAGGGCACCACCGGCTGAGCCATGATCGCGGCGACCGCGTGGGCGGCCGATGCCATGTCAGCATAGATTGCCTGCAGGGTACGTCGCGCCGCCGGTTTCGGTGTGAGCTTGAGCACCGCTTCCGTAATGATCGCGAGCGTGCCTTCCGAGCCGATGATCAGCCGCGTGAGGTCGTAGCCGACCACGCCCTTGGTGGTCATGACGCCTGTGCGGATGCTTTCGCCTGCGCCGGTCACCGCGCGCAGACCGAGCGTGTTTTCGCGCGGCGTGCCGTATTTCACGGCGCGCGGCCCGGCCGAGTTGTAGGCGAGATTGCCGCCGAGCGTGCACACGGCGGCGCTGGTGGGATCGGGAGGCCAGAAGAAGCCGTGCGCACCCGCGGCCTGCTGGATCGCAAGATTGGTGACGCCGGGCTGGGCGACCAGCACGCGGTTGTCGGGGTCGACGCGCAGGACGCGGTCCATGCGTTCGAGGCTGAGTACGAGTCCGCCCTGGGTGGGCACGGTGGCGCCGGTGGTGCCGGTACCGCGTCCGCGGGGCGTGATGGCGACACGGTGTTCGTTGCACAGTCGTACTAGGGATACGACCTGGTCGTGCTCGCGCGGGAACGCGACAGCGTCCGGCGCGGCATGTCGTTTGGAATTGTCGTAGCCGTAGGCCCAGCAGTCGCCAGGCTCGGTCAGCAGGTCGCCCTCGGACAGCAGTCCGGACAGCGCGTCGAGGAAGTCGCGGGACAGTGGCACCGGCGTCAGACGTCGCCGAACAGCTGGCGGTCGATGAGGTCGCAGAGACAATGGATGACCAGCAGATGCACTTCCTGAATGCGGGCCGTGCTTTCCGAGGGGACGCAGATTTCGATGTCCTCCGGCGAGAGTGCTTCATGCAGGGTGCCGCCGCCACGGCCGCTGAGCGCGATCGTGTGCATGCCCACGTCGCGCGCCGCGTGCACGGCCTCGATGACGTTTTTCGAGTTGCCCGAGGTGGATATCGCGAGCAGCAGGTCGCCGGGCGCGCCCAGTGCGCGCACCTGTCGTGCGAAGACCTGGTCGTAGCTGTAGTCGTTGGCGATGGAGGTCAGGGTCGAGGTGTCGGTGGTCAGCGCGATCGCGGGGAGGCCGCGCCGTTCGCGCTCGAAGCGGTTGAGCATCTCGGACGAGAAATGTTGCGCGTCGCCCGCCGAGCCGCCGTTGCCGCAGCTGAGGATCTTGTGGCCGCCCACAAGGGCGTAGGTCATGCGCCTGGCCGCGGCCTCGATCGGGTCGGCAAGCAGTTGTGCCGAGCGGGTCTTGGTGTCGATGCTGGCCGTGAAATGTTGTTGGATGCGTTCGTTCACTCGTGATTCCTGCGGGTTGTCGGGGCTCAGGTTTCCTGGGCCTGGAAGGCGTCCGGTATCCAGTCGATCCGGCCGTCCGGCCCCATGGCGACGACGTCGAAGCGTGTCGGGACGTCGGCGCCATGGCGTTGCAGATAGTGCTGGGCGGTGGCCGTCAGTCGTCGCCGCTTGCCGGCGTCCACGCTGGTGGCCGCGCCGCCGAAGCGGGCGCTGTTGCGATAGCGTACCTCCACGAAGACCAGGGTGCCGTCGTCGCTCATGACCAGGTCAATCTCGCCGGAGCGGCAGCGGTAATTGCGCTCGCGCAGGCGCAGCCCCTGTCGGCAGAGGTAGTCGCAGGCCTGCGCTTCGAAGTCCTGACCTTGTCTAGGGGGGGGCGCCATTGGCGGCTTTCGTTGCGGTGGCGTTCTGCTGAGCGGCGTCCTGCGACTGACCCATCAGGATGGGCAGTCCGTCGGCGAATTGCGCCCATTCGAGCTGTCGTACCAGGGCGTGGTCGGCGGTCATCTTCAGTCGGCCCGTTACGCCGGGGAATCGCGCCCAGTCCTGCGATGCAAGCCGTTGCAGGGAAGGGAGCACGTCGTAGGCGTCTTCTCCGAGGCCGATTAGGCGAGGATAGCGGCGACTGGCTTCTGGGAAGTTGGCATGCATCGCCGCACGTGCAGCCGCAGCGGGACCCTGGCTGTCGAGCAGCAGCGGCGCGTCGTCGAATATCAGGCCATTGAGATCGTGATCCGCGCGAGGATCTCGTGTGCCGCTGTAAACCGTGGAGATGGCGTATACGGGCAGGCCGATGCCGTGATGGAAACGAATTTGCGGCATCAGCAGCCGGGCTTGCCGGGGATCGCCGGCAATGAAGATCATGTCGACATCCTGGCGGCGGCGGGCCTCGAAGTCGACCGAGCGACCGATGGTGGCGGATACGGCTCGTCGCCGGGCATTGCTGTAGTCGATGTTGAGGGTGTTGACGATGGCGGGCGAGAAGTCGGAGGCGGACGGATCGTAACGGCCGATCGCCAGCACCTCGCCGCCGAGCTGCTGGAAGCGGTCGGCGAAGGCCGAGGCCACGCGCTGGCCCCAGCCGCTGTCCGGCACCAATACGATGGCGCGGCGACGGCCGTCCAGGCTGGCACGTTCCGCGGCCTGCGCCGACTCGCTCTCGGGGAGCAGTCCGAACTGGTAAAGCTGCTGGGGGATCGGCGTGCCATCGGCCGCATGGTTGAGCGCGAGAGTGGGGACGGTCAGCTGGCCGCTGGTGGCCAGCCGGGTGACCGTATCGCGGTCGAGCGGGCCGATCACATACTGGGCGCCTGCCTGGACCGCGCGGGCGTAGAGGGAGACGATCTGGTCGGGGTGGGCGGCGGTGTCGTAGATGCGAAGATGGACTTCGTGGCCGCCGTTTCGCTGGCGATGGCGGTAGTAGGCGGTGAGTATGCCATCGAGGATCGCGCGCGCGACCGGTTCGAAGCGTCCCGAAAGCGGCAGCAGCACGGCGACTTTGGAGGGATAGACCTGCATCGCCTGCCACTGAGCTACGAGGGCCTTGATGATCGGTTCGGCATCCGGCATCTGCGGATACTGCTGGCGCCATTGTGCCAGTGCGTTGTCCAGCGCCGTCGGCGAGGCCGACGTTGTCTTGGCGATGAGCGCCAGTGCGAGCCAGGCTTGCAGGGCGGGTGTTGCGGCCTCTTGTTGCCATGCCTGCGCCTGGCCTGGGCTGGCCTGGCTGAGGAGTTCCCACAGCGCATGCCGGTTGGCGTCGATGGTCGCGGGGGCCGACAGCAGCGGCGTGAGTGCGATCCGAGCGCGGATCGCACCGAGCGGGTTGCCGGTCAGTCGTTCGGCCTGCGCGCGGACTTCCAGCAGACCGCTCGCGACTTCGGGTGACAGGCCGTGTACATCGTTCGGCAGCGCGGCCAGCGCCTGTTCTGGCTGATGCGCAAGCAGCGCGATCCGGGCGGCCAGCGTTGCTTTGCGGGCCATGTCGTCGGCGCCGAGGCCCGTCGGCTCGATGCCCTCGATCACCGTGCGTGCGCGGTCGGGCTGTCGCGCCTGCAGCAGCAGCGCGGCGGCCTTGAGCATGAGCTGCTGGCGCTGCGGCGCGGCAAGGCCGGCAGCTGCCTTGAGGTAGGTGTCGGCCGCCATGGCGGGGTGCCCGGCCTGCAGCTGGGCCTGAGCCTGCTGCGCCCACTGCTCGCCGGGGCGGGTGGGCGATGGCGCACAGGCGACCAGCAGCAATGCAGCGCCGGCTGCGAGGCCGAGTCGGATGATGACGCGGCGGGTCATCGTGTGGGTACGCCCGTGTATCATGGACCCTGTGCGCGTGAACGGGTGGCTCAGTATCTGGACTGGAAGGCAACGTGTCAATTGAAGAGGGTGTGCTTTACGTGGTCGCGACCCCGCTGGGGAATCTGGGCGACATCAGCGCGCGCGCGCGCGAGGTGCTCGACGGCGTCGCTCTGATCGCTGCCGAGGATACCCGCGTCGCGCAGCGCCTGCTGTCGCATCTGGGCGTACAGGCCAGATGCGTGAGTCTGCACGAGCATAACGAGGCCGCACGCATCCCCTCGATCCTGCAGATCTTGTCGGAGGGCGCATCCGTGGCGCTGGTGTCGGATGCGGGTACGCCCCTGATCAGCGACCCTGGGTTTCGCCTGGTGCGCGCGGCGCGCGAGGCCGGCGTGCGCGTCAGCCCGGTGCCTGGGCCCAGCGCGCTGATCGCGGCACTTTCGGTATCCGGGTTGCCGACAGACCGTTTCGTGTTCGAGGGCTTCTTGCCGTCCAGGTCGGCGCGCAGGCGCGCGCGTCTGCAGGTGCTGGCCGACGAGTCCGGCACACTGGTGTTTTACGAATCCAGTCACCGTATTGCCGACAGCCTCGAAGACATGGCGGCAGTCTTTGGCGATGCGCGTCTGGCCGTGGTGGCGCGCGAGTTGACCAAGCGTTTCGAGCAGGTGGTGTCGGCCCCCCTGGGCGAGCTGCGCGCGTGGGTGCGTGCGGACGAGGACCATCGGCGCGGCGAGTTCGTGGTCATGGTGGCGGGCCTGCCGCCCAGCGCACGGCGCGAGCCGTCCGGTATCAGCGAAGCGCACGTGATCGAGGTGCTGGCACGTGCTCTGCCCACGCGTCAGGCGGCGGATCTTGCCGCCCTGATCACAGGCGGAGCGCGTCAGGGCTTGTACCGAGAAGCCCAGCGTGTCAAGCGGGACGGCGGCGACCCCGATGTCGGCGGCGCATGAGTGGGTCTTGGCTGTGGTATTCTCCTGTGGGGAGTTGGCTAGGCAGTCGCTCCGCCTAGCGGCGGGGAGGAAAGTCCGGGCTCCACAGGGCAGGATGCCAGGTAACGCCTGGGCGGCGCGAGCCGACGGAAAGTGCCACAGAAAACAGACCGCCGATGGTCCTTTCGGGGATACAGGTAAGGGTGAAAAGGTGCGGTAAGAGCGCACCGCGCGGGTGGCAACATGCCGCGGCACGGTAAACCCCATCCGGAGCAAGACCAAATAGGGACGCCATGATGTGGCCCGCATCGCGTCCGGGTAGGTCGCTTGAGGCGTGCGGCGACGTACGCCCCAGATGAATGGCTGCCCCCGACAGAACCCGGCTTATCGGCCGACTCCCCACCTTACCCCACTTCCTTGAGGCGAGGCCCGCCGGCAGGTGCGGCAGTTGCTCATGTCGTGCATTACATTTCGCGTGCAACACGCTGATTGTACATGCGTTTGATTGCGCTTCCAGGCCTTGATCCGGCCGCGGAGGGGTGCTCGTAAGCCCTTGTGTATAAACGACAATCTTCCCGATGACCGGCGGTCTGGCTTGCTTGACGCCACCTATTGCCGCACCTATAGTGTCGATGTGTGGGGTGAAGTGGTGGAAAGTGGGTAATTATTCCTGGTCCGATCCGTCCGGTGGGGGAGCGCGTGTTTCGCGGAGTCACCAATCTCAATATCGATTCGAAAGGGCGCGTGGCGATGCCGGCCAGGTATCGCGATCGTCTGCGGGAGTCGTGCGAGGGTCAGTTGGTGGTCACCGTGGATCGCGATGGTTGCCTGCTGGTCTATCCGCTGCCCGAATGGGAGCGCATCGAGGCCGCGGTGATGGCCCGCCCCAATATCGATCCGCAGGTCAGGCAGCTGCAGCGCGTATTCGTGGGCTATGCGACGGACGTCGAAATGGACGGCCAGGCACGTATTCTGATTGCACCCACGCTCCGCGAGCAGGCGAAACTGGATAAGCACGTGGTCTTGGTGGGTCAGGGCAACAAGTTCGAGCTTTGGGACGAGGCGGTCTGGGCCGCGCAACGTGACGAGTGGCTGCAATCGGATGCCTTTACAAGCGGGCTGAGCGAGGCGCTGTCCTCGCTGTCGATCTGACGTGGCGAATTCCACGGGGCATCAGACGGTTCTCCTGGAGGAGGCGGTGGCGGGACTATCGATCAAACCGGAAGGCAGCTATGTCGACGCGACCTTCGGTCGCGGCGGGCATAGTCGCGCCATACTGGCGCGACTGGCGTCATCGGGCCGTCTTCTTGGTTTGGATCGCGACCCGGAGGCGGTGGCCGCGGGGCGTGAGTTGGCGGCAGCCGATCCGCGGTTTTCCATCGTCCATGCCCCGTTCTCGTCCCTGGCATCATGCTGGCGCGCATTTGCGGGCGCATCACGCGCTCAGGGTATCCTGATGGATCTCGGCGTCTCCTCGCCGCAATTGGATCAGCCGGAACGTGGCTTCGGTTTCATGCGCGACGGTCCACTGGACATGCGTATGGATTCGGGCAACGGTGCGCCAGCCAGCGAATGGGTCAACACGGCCGAAGAACGCGAGCTGGCGCACGTGTTCTGGACCTACGGCGAGGAGCGTCACGCGCGCCGGATCGCCAAACGTATCGTGCAGGCGCGCGAGCAGGCGCCGCTGATGCGCACCACGCAGCTGGCGGATCTGATCGCCAGCGTGATCGGCCGGCGCGAGCCCGGCAAGCATCCGGCCACACGCTGCTTCCAGGCCATCCGCATCCATATCAACCGCGAACTGGACGAGTTGCGCGAAGCGCTCGATCAGGCGGTCGAGATCCTTGCGCCCGACGGGCGGCTGGCGGTGATCAGCTTTCACTCGTTGGAGGATCGCATCGTCAAGCGATTCATGCGCGAGCAGGCGCGCGGCGAACAGTTGCCGCGCAATCTGCCAGTGCGCGAGCAGCCGGCGGCGGGGCGGACGCTCCGCCTCGTCGGCAAAGCGGCGCATGCCTCGGAATCCGAGGTTGCGCGCAACCCACGCGCGCGCAGCGCGGTGCTGCGCGTGGCGGAGCGCCTTCCGTGAACTGGACGATCGTCATCGTGGCTGGTCTCGCCGTGGCGGTGATGGGTAGCGCGCTGGGAGTGGTGTACAGCACCTACGAAACCCGGCAGTTATTCATCCGTCTGGAGCGTCTCGACGCGCAGCGCGACGCGCTCAATGTGGAATGGGGGCGTCTCGAACTGGAACAGAGCGTGTGGTCGGCGCATTCGCGAGTCGAGCGGATTGCGCGCGGCAAGCTGGACATGGTCATGCCCAACGGCTCCGATACGGTGTACGTCAGCCCATGAACTCGCGCCCGGATTTCAAGCGACGCAGGCAGTTGGTGCTGGGGCTGTTCGGTGTCGGTGCGGCGGGACTTGTCGGCCGCGGCTTCGATCTCGAAGTGATGCGTGGCGCATTTCTGCGCAAGCAGGGCGATGCGCGTTACCTACGCGTGGTCAAGATGCCGGCCCATCGCGGAATGATTCTCGACCGCAATGGCCGTCCGCTGGCCATCAGTACGCCGATGGATTCGGTCTGGATCGATCCGCAGCAGGACAGCGACGCCAAAGGCGTGACGCGCCTCGCCCGTCTGCTCGGACTCGATGCGGGGGCGTTGGACGAACAGGTGGTGCGTGCCCGCCAGGCGGGCCGCGAATTCCTGTGGGTGCGACGTTTGATCGACCCCGAGCTCGCGCATCGCGTGGCCGCGCTCAAGGTGCCGGGTGTAGGTTTGCTGCGCGAATACAAGCGTTTCTATCCCATGGGCGAAGTGGGTTCGCACGTGCTCGGCTTCACCAACATCGACGATCAGGGACAGGACGGTCTGGAGCTGGAATTCAATACGTGGCTAACCGGCAAGCCGGGCGCCAAGCGGGTGATCAAAAACGGTTTCGGGCAGATCGTGCAGAACGTCGACCAGATCCGTTCACCGCGCCCCGGTCGGGATCTGGTGACCAGTATCGATCAGCGCATCCAGTACCTGGCCTACCGCAGTCTCAAGGCCGCGGTCGTCGCGCACGGCGCGCGCTCCGGATCCATCGTGGTGATGGATCCGAATACCGGCGCGATCGTGGCGATGGCGGATCAGCCCACCTTCAATCCCAACGTGCGTTCCGATTATGTGCCGCGTCTGTATCGCAACCGCGCGGTGACCGACGCGTACGAGCCGGGTTCGACGATGAAGCCGTTCACCCTGTCGGCGGCGCTGCTCAGCGGCAAGTACACGCCGGATACCGAGATCAACACCTCGCCCGGCTGGTACATGCTGGCCGGACACACGATCAAGGACGATTCCGATTTCGGCCGCATCAACCTGACGCAGGTGTTGCAGGTGTCGAGCAACGTCGCCGCCAGCAAGATCTCGCTGAGCCTGCCGCCGTATTATGTGTGGTCCATGTATCGTGATTTCGGCTTTGGTCAGATCACGCACAGCGGTTTTCCTGGCGAGTCGCCAGGCACCCTGCACAATTACACCACTTGGCGGCCGATCGATCAGGCCACGATGGCCTACGGCTACGGCATCGCGGTGACCTCGCTGCAGCTGGCGCACGCTTATTGTGCGCTGGCCAACGGCGGTGTGATGGCGCCGGCCACGTTTGTGCAGCCGACCGCTCCGGTGACCGGCAAGCGCGTACTGCCGCAGCATGTCGCCGACCAGATGCGCACCATGCTGCGGTCGGTGGTCACACCCATGGGTACCGGCTACGCAGCTCATATTCCTGGTTATACGGTGGCCGGCAAGACCGGCACCGCACATCGCCTGACCAACAAGGGCGATTACGCCGAGGACAAGTACACCGCCGTGTTTGCCGGCATCGTCCCCGCGACTCGGCCGCGTCTGGTGGCGGTGATCATGATCGACGACCCGACCGGTGGCAAATACTACGGCGGCCAGGTAGCCGCGCCCGTGTTCAAGGAGGTCATGTCCGGCGCTTTGCGGCTGCTCGACATCCCGCCCGACGACATCGACGTGCTCCAGGCCGGCCCGGTGCCGCAGGCACGGGGAGCGGTGGCATGACGACACCTCGCGCATGGCCGCTCAACGAATTACTGGCCGACTGGTGTGGGCGGGCCCTGCCGAAATCGGTGGTGACGGGGCTGAGCCAGGACAGCCGTCGCATCCGTCCCGGCGACGCCTTTGTCGCATTGCCCGGATCGCGCGAGCACGGCCTGTCGCACGCGGCTGATGCCGTCGCGCGCGGCGCGGTGGCGATCCTCGCGGACGGCGACGCGCCCGCGGACATGGACATGGACGACGCGGTTGCCCTGGGCGTTCCGGTATGCCGAATCGCCGATCTCCCGGCCAAGCTCGGCGCCATCGCCGCGCGATTCTATGGGCAGCCGGCGCAGAGAATGACGGTGATCGGCGTGACCGGCACCGACGGCAAGAGTTCGGTCAGCCATTTCCTCGCACAGGCGCTCGACCAGGACGGCGCGAGGGCCGGGATCGTCGGCACGTTGGGCAATGGTCTGGTCGGTGCGCTATCGCCCAGCGGCTATACCACGCCGGATGCCATCGGCGTGCAGGCCGCGCTGGCCGACATGGCCGCCGCCGGCGCGCGCTGGGCGGTGATGGAGGCCTCGTCGCATGGCCTGGTGCAGGGGCGGCTGAATGCCGTGGGCTTCAATCAGGCCATCCTGACCCAACTCTCGCGCGATCATCTCGACTATCACGGCAGTCTGGAAGCCTATGCTGCGGCCAAGCGCCGACTGTTCGAGGTGCCCGGGTTGGAATACGCGATTCTCAACCTCGACGATGCCTTCGGGCGAACGCTGGCGAACGGTGACATCGCCGCGCGCCATTGCATCGGCTATTCCTTGGCGCCGGTTCGCCCGACAGGCGAGCACGTGGTGTGGGCCAGCGACCTGCGCATGCGCGGCGACGGTTTCGATCTGGACGTGCAGACGCCATGGGGCGGATGCATGATCGAAAGCGCGCTGCTGGGGCGTTTCAACGCGGCCAATCTGATGGCTGTGCTCGCCAGCCTGCTGGCGCTCGGCGTGCCGTTGCCCGACGCGACGGACCGCTTGCGCGCCGTGCGTCCGGTGCCGGGTCGGATGGAGCGCTTCGGCCGCGCCGGCGGTCCGCTGGCGGTGGTGGATTACGCGCATACGCCGGCCGCTCTGGAGGCCGTGCTCGGCAGCCTGCGCGAACACGGCGCCGAGCGTCTGTATTGCGTGTTCGGAGCGGGCGGCGACCGCGACCGCGGCAAGCGTCCGCTTATGGGCGAGGTGGTCGAACGGCTGTCCGACCAGGTTATCGTGACCGACGACAACCCCCGCAGCGAGGATCCGGCGCGGATCGTCGAGGACATCCTGTCCGGCTTCAAGGATCGCGGCAAGGTGCGGGTGATCCACGACCGTGCCGTCGCGGTACGTCAGGCACTGGAAGCCGCGCGCCCAGGCGATGTCGTGCTGATCGCGGGCAAGGGGCATGAGACGGTTCAGATCGCCGCGAACGGCAGCCAGCATTTCAGCGACCGCGAAACGGTGGCGGCCTGGTTCGGAGCCGCGGAGGTGGCATTGTGAATCGCTGGCCGCTCAGTCAGGTCGCGGTCTGGTCGCAGGGGCGCCTGCAGGGCGACGACGTGAGCGTCACCGGCGTCGGGACCGACAGTCGTACTTTGTCGGCGGGTGCGTTGTTCGTCGCTTTGGCCGGGGCGCGTTTCGACGGTCACGATTACATCGGCCCGCAACTGCCCGCGGCGGCGTTGATGGTGTCGCGTCCAGTGCGCGACGCGCGCCCGCAGGTGCTCGTCGACGATACCCTCGCTGGCTTGGCGCGTTTTGCCGGCGCCTGGCGCGGCCAGTTGGCCGCACGGGTGATCGGGCTGACCGGGAGCAACGGCAAGACCACCGTCAAGGAGATGCTGGCATCGATTCTGGCGCAGGCGGGTCCGACCCAGTACACCCGCGGCAATCTGAACAATCATATCGGCGTGCCGCTGAGCCTGCTGACGATCGAGCCGTCGCATCGGTATGCGGTGATCGAAATGGGCGCCAACCACGCCGGCGAGATCGCGGCGCTGACCGCGATGGTACGCCCGCAGGTGGCGTTGGTGAACAATGCCGGCCCCGCACATCTGGAAGGTTTCGGCGATCTGGCGGGTGTTGCGCGCGCCAAGGGCGAAATCTACGGTGGCCTGCCCGCGGACGGCGTGGCCGTGGTCAATGCCGACGACGCCTTTGCGGGCGACTGGCTGGCACTCAACCGCGAGCGCCGCGTGCTGCGCTTCGGACTGGAGCAGCCGGCCGAGATCCGGGGCGAATACCGGCAAGGACATCTGCGGGTCGACACCCCTGGCGGGGCCTTCGAGCTGCAGTTGCCGCTGCCGGGCCGTCACAACGCGATGAATGCGCTCGCGGCCACCGCGGCAGCGCTGGGCGCGGGGGTCGGGCTCGACGCGGTGCGTGCGGGTCTGACTGCGGTCAGGCCCGTGGCGGGGCGCTTGCGACGTTTGCAGGGAAGCGATGGGATCATGATTCTGGACGATACCTACAATGCGAATCCGGGGTCGCTGTCGGCAGGGCTGGATGTGCTCACCGAACAGCCGGGGCGGCACTGGCTGGTGCTTGGCGATATGGCCGAACTGGGCGACACCGGTCCGGCCCTGCACCGCGAGGCAGGCGCGCGCGCACGCGCGGCAGATGTCGAACGGTTGTTTACCCTCGGCAGGCTCAGTCACGGGGCGGCGGAAGCCTTCGGCGCCGGCGCCATCCACTGCCCGGATATCGAAGCCCTGGCCGCCGCGGTGGTGCGCTCGGCCGAGGTGGCGCCGCGGCCATTGACCGTCTTGATCAAGGGTTCGCGTTCCATGGGGCTGGAGCGCCTGCTGGCGCGCTTGCTGCCGGACGACGACGAGAGCGGCGCGGGAGGGCACCATGCTGTATAGCCTGTTCGAATTCCTGGCCCATTATTACAGCGGCTTCCACGTCTTCTCCTATTTGACGATGCGCGCCATCCTGGGCGTGCTCACGGCTCTGTTGATCGGACTGATGATCGGTCCGGGCATGATCCGCCGCCTGCTGGCGCTGAAGATCGGGCAGCAGGTGCGCAACGACGGGCCGCAGTCGCATCTGTCCAAGGCGGGCACCCCGACCATGGGGGGCGCACTGATCCTGGTCGGCGTGGCGGTGGCGACCCTGCTGTGGAGCAATCTCGACAATCATTTCGTCTGGGTCGCGCTCGGCGTGACCCTGCTGTTCGGCCTGGTCGGCGGCGTGGACGATTACCGCAAGCTGCGCTACGGCAATTCCAAGGGGTTGCCGGCGCGCGCCAAGTTCCTGTGGCAGTCGGTGATCGGATTTGCCGCGGCGTTCTACCTGTTCTTCGCCGCGACCGAACCGGCCCAGACGGCGCTGCTGATGCCCTTCGTGAAGAACTGGATGATTCCCATGGGCTGGCTGTTCATCCCGTTCACCTGGCTGGTGATCGTGGGCTCGAGCAACGCGGTCAATCTGACCGACGGGCTCGACGGCCTCGCGATCATGCCCACGGTGATGGTGGCCGGCGCCCTGGCCGTGTTCGTTTATCTGAGCGGCAACTACAAATTTGCCCTTTATCTCGGCATTCCCTACGTGCATGGAGTAGGCGAGCTGGTGGTGTTCTGCGGCGCGCTGGTCGGCGCGGGGCTGGCCTTCCTGTGGTTCAACACCTACCCGGCACAGGTGTTCATGGGCGACGTCGGCGCGCTGGCGCTGGGTGCGGCACTGGGCGTGGTCGCGGTGATGGTGCGGCAGGAGCTGGTGCTGCTGATCATGGGTGGGGTGTTCGTTGTGGAAACCCTGTCGGTGATCCTGCAGGTGGGTTCATACAAGTTGACGCGCCGGCGCATCTTCCAGATGGCCCCGCTGCACCACCATTTCGAACTCAAGGGGTGGCCGGAGCCGCGCGTGATCGTCCGTTTCTGGATCATCACCGTGATTCTGGTTCTGATCGGTCTGGCCAGTCTGAAGATCCGCTGAGATGAGCATGATGGCGCAACAACGCGACGACAGGGCAGTGCCGCTCGACAACCTGGTGGTCGGCCTGGGGGCAACCGGACTGTCGGTTGCGCGCCACCTCGCCGCGCGCGGCGAGTCCTTTGCCGTGGCCGACAGTCGCGCCGAGCCACCAGGGCTGGCGCGGCTCAAGGTCGAGTGCTCGCCGCTCGAGATCCACCTCGGCGCATTCGATCGCTCCCTGTTCCACCGCGCCCGGCGCCTGATCGTCAGCCCCGGCGTCGCCGTCAGCAGTCCCGCCATCCAGGAAGCGCAGGCAGCAGGCGCGGAAGTGCTCGGCGACATCGAACTGTTCGCGCGCTGCGCGCGTGCCCCGGTGATCGCAATCACCGGTTCCAACGGCAAGAGCACGGTCACATCCCTGGTCGGCGAGATGGCGCAGCGGGCGGGCTTGCGCGTGGCCGTCGGCGGCAATCTGGGGACGCCGGCGCTGGATCTGCTGGACGAGCCCGAACCGGACCTTTACGTGCTTGAGCTGTCGAGTTTTCAGCTCGAAACCACCGACAGTCTGGCGCCTCGCGCCGCAGTGGTGCTCAACGTGAGTCCCGATCATCTCGATCGCTACGAATCGCTCGATGCGTATGCCCGCGCGAAGGCGCGCGTCTACTCCCATGCAGGCCACTGCGTGGTCAACCGCGACGATCCGCTGGCGGCGGCGCTGGCGGACGAATGCCCCGCGACCGGCTTCGGGCTTGCGCCGCCCGCCGTACCGGGCGATTACGGCCTGTGCGAAATCGACGGTACGCACTGGCTGGTGCAGGGGGGGCGGAGCCTGCTGGCTGCGAACGAGCTGCGGATGGCCGGTCGTCACAATCTGGCGAATGCCCTGGCCGCGCTGGCATTGGGCAGCGAGGCCGGGCTGCCGGAAGCCGCAATGCTGGCGGCGCTGCGCGATTTTCCGGGCCTTCCGCATCGCTGCCAATGGATCGGAAGCCACAGGGGCGCCGACTGGTACAACGACTCCAAAGGTACCAACGTGGGCGCCACGCTGGCGGCCATCCAGGGCCTTGACGGCGCCCTCGTGCTGATCGCCGGCGGGCAGGCCAAGGGCCAGGATTTTGCCCCGCTGCGCGAGGCGCTCGCCGGCCGCGCGCGCGGCGTGGTGCTGATCGGCGTCGATGCCCCGCGTTTGCGCGATGCCCTGGCCGGCATCGCACCGCTGATCGACGCCACGGACATGGATGACGCAGTGCGTGCCGCCGCGGCTCTCGCCCAGCCTGGAGACCGGGTGTTGCTGTCGCCCGCCTGCGCGAGTCTCGACATGTACGCCAGCTACGTGGCGCGGGGCGATGATTTCGTGCGTGCCTTCGGGGAGGTGTCGCGTGGCTAGCGCTGCCCAGGAACTGCCTCTCGGGCGCAATCTGTCTCGGCGCGTGGGCGCCATGTTCGTTGGCGCGGTCGATCTGCCGATGCTGATCGTGTCGCTCGCCATCCTCGGGCTGGGTCTGGTCATGGTTGCGTCGTCTTCGGTCAGCGTCGCGGCCAGGGAGACCGGCAACGCCTTCTATTTCTTCGATCGCCAGGCAGTTTACGCGCTGCTCGGTATCGGCGCCGCGGTGTTCGCCTTCAATACGCGGTTGGCCATGTGGGAGCGCTCGGGCATGGCGCTGCTGCTGTTCACCTATTTCCTGCTGCTGATGGTGCTGATTCCCGGTATTGGCCATCAGGTCAACGGCAGTATCCGCTGGATCGGGTTCGGTGCCTTCAATGTGCAGGTATCGGAGCCGACCAAGCTGTTCATGGCGATCTACCTTGCCGGTTATCTCGTGCGCCGGCAGGGCGAGGTCTGCAATACCCTGCGCGGTTTCGCCAAGCCGATGCTGGTGATGGTCATCGCGGCCGCGCTGCTGCTGGTCGAACCGGACTACGGCAGCGCCGTGACCCTGCTGGCGATGGGGCTGGGCATGCTGTTTCTGGGTGGTGCGCGGTTGAGCCAGTTCGCGCTTTTCCTGTTGCTGACGCTGATCGCGGTGGCCGTGCTGGCGGTCAGCTCGCCGTATCGTGTCGAGCGTCTGACCGGTTTCCTCAATCCCTGGGCGCATCCTTACAGTTCCGGCTACCAGTTGACGCAATCCCTGATCGCCATTGGCGGTGGTTCGTGGTGGGGCGTGGGGCTGGGCGAAAGCGTACAGAAGCTTTTCTACCTGCCGGAGGCGCATAACGATTTTCTGTTCGCCGTGCTGGCCGAGGAGCTCGGGCTGGTTGGCATCGTCCTGGTGGTGGTGCTGTTCTCGTTCCTGGTATTCAGGGGGTTCCGCATCGGCGCGCGCGCGGCCGAGGCGGGCAACCCTTTTGCCGCGAATCTGGCCTATGGCCTCACCATCTGGATCGGCATGCAGGCCTTCATCAACATGGCCGTGAACATGGGCATCCTGCCGACGAAGGGCCTGACCCTGCCGCTGATGAGTTACGGCGGCAGCAGCATGGTGATCAACTGCATGGCACTGGGTTTTCTGCAGCGTATACACCGCGAAACCGTCGAGGGCGATGCGACCCCGGCACGCGGGCGGCGACGCAGGAGGCGCGCGACATGAATACGCCGCGTCCCATTCTGATCATGGCTGGGGGTACCGGTGGTCACGTGTTCCCCGGTCTGGCGGTGGCGCAGGCACTGCGCGCGCAAGGGCAGCCGGTAATGTGGCTGGGCACCCGGCGCGGACTGGAAGCACGCCTGGTGCCCGAGGCCGGCATCGAGATGGCCTGGATCGGCGTTGCCGGCCTGCGCGGGAAGGGCTGGCGCACCTGGCCGCTGGCGCCGCTGCGTCTGGCGCGCGCACTGTGGCAGGCTGGCGGCGTGCTGCGACGCTTGCGCCCGCGTGCGGTGATCGGCTTCGGCGGTTTCGTGTCGGGACCCGGCGGGGTGATGGCGGTGCTGATGCGCATCCCCCTGTTCGTGCACGAACAGAACGCAGTGGCCGGCATGACCAACCGCTGGCTGGCTCGCTTCAGTCGGCGCGCGTTCACCGGCTTCCCGGTCGCCCTGCCGGGCGCGGCCGGCAAGACCGCGCATGTCGGCAATCCGGTGCGCGCGGCAATCGCGTCGCTGCCGCCGCCGCAGGATCGCTACAGCAGCCGCAGCGGCTCGCTGCGGCTGCTGGTGCTCGGCGGCAGTCAGGGCGCGCGCGCGCTCAATCGCCGTGTGCCCGAGACCCTGGCGCGCCTCGACGCGGGGCAGCGGCCGCAGGTTCGCCATCAGGCGGGCGAGCGGCACCTGGAGGACGCGAAACAGGCGTACGCCCAGGCCGGCGTGACGGCCGAGGTGATGTCCTTCGTTGCCGACATGGCCGAAGCCTACGGCTGGGCCGATCTGGTGATCTGCCGTGCCGGCGCGCTGACCGTGGCCGAATTGGCCGCCGCGGGCGTGGCTTCCGTGCTGGTGCCTTTCCCCTATGCGGTGGACGATCATCAGCGTGTCAACGGCGCTCATCTGGCCGATGCCGGCGCCGCCATCATGATCGTGGAACAGGCGCTCGATGCCGAGCGCTTGCTGTCAGTGTTGCGCGAGCTCGGAGACCGCGCACGCCTGCGCGAGATGGCGATGGCTGCACGTCGCCTGGCAAAACCGCGGGCCGCCGAGGCGGTGGCCGCGGCCTGCCTTGCCGATTTGCGAGCCGACGCGGGAGGAAGCGCATGAGTCAGATCCGCGAACACATGGCCATGCGCCGTATCCGCCGCATCCATTTCGTGGGCGTGGGTGGGGCAGGCATGGGCGGCATCGCCGAGGTGCTGGCAAATCTCGGCTACCAGGTCAGTGGTTCCGATCAGGCCGACAATGCGATGACGCGCCATCTTGCCGCACTGGGCGTACGTGTCGACCGGGGCCACGACGCGGCACACGTGGCCGGTGTGGATGTCGTAGTGGTGTCGACTGCGATCCGTGCCGACAACGTCGAACTGGCGGCCGCGCGCGCAGCGCGCATTCCCGTCGTGCGGCGGGCCGAAATGCTCGCCGAACTGATGCGCTTCCGTTACGGCATCGCGGTAGCCGGCACGCACGGCAAGACCACCACGACCAGTCTGGTGGCCAGTCTGCTGGCCGAAGGCGGGCTCGATCCGACCTTCATCATTGGCGGCCGGCTCAACAGCACGGCAACGCATTCACGCCTGGGAGACAGCCATTATCTGGTGGCAGAGGCGGACGAAAGCGACGCTTCGTTCCTGCACTTGCAGCCGATGATTTCGGTGGTGACCAACATCGACGCCGATCATCTGGGTACCTACGGCGGGGATTACGGCGAACTCGAACGGGTGTTCGTGGAGTTCATCCACCATCTGCCGTTCTACGGGCTTGCGGTGGTCTGCGTGGACGACGACGGGCTGCAGGCGATCCTACCGAAACTGAGCCGCCCGCTGCGCACCTACGGTATCGACCGTGCTGCCGACGTGATGGCGCGTGACATTCGTTACGACGGTCCGAGCAGCCGTTTCGAGGTTAGTCTGCCGGGGCGCACGGCACCGCTGGCCGTGCGGCTCAATCTGCCGGGACGGCACAACGTGCTCAACGCGCTTGCGGCCATTGCCGTCGCGCACGACCTGGGTGTGAGCGACGAGTCGATCCAGCGCGCGCTGTCCGGATTCCAGGGTATTGGCCGGCGTTTCCAGCTGGCTGGCGAAGTGGATGCACGAGCGGGCAAGGTGTTGCTGGTGGACGATTACGGGCATCACCCGACCGAAATCGCGGCGACCGTCGACGCAGCCCGCAAGGCCTGGCCGGCGCGCCGGCTGGTGGTCGCGTTCCAGCCCCACCGCTACACCCGGACACGCGATCTTTTCGAGGATTTCGTGTCGGTGCTGTCGGAGGTCGATGCCTTGATCCTGACCGAGGTGTATGCCGCCGGCGAGGACCCGGTCGCCAACGCTGACGGTCGCAGCCTGGCACGGGCGATCCGGGCGCGCGGGCGCGTCGAGCCGGTGTTCATCGACGAGGTCGAGCGACTGCCTGAGACCCTCGCGGATCTGCTGCGTGCGGGCGACGTGCTGCTGACGCTGGGCGCGGGGTCGATCGGCGCTGTGGCGGCCAGACTGCCGGCCTGCCTGAGCGTGTCGGCGGCGGATGCCGGGGGGGACGGCCAATGATAGCGGCGGCAAGGCATCGCGAATTGCGCGGCGAACTGACGCACGACGCCCCGCTGGCCCCACTGACCAGCTGGCGCGCCGGTGGCCATGCCGATCGCTTGTATCGCCCGGCTGATCTGGAGGATTTGCGCGAATTTCTGCGCGGACTGTCCGACGACGAGCCCGTGCTGTGGCTGGGACTGGGTAGCAATCTGCTGGTGCGCGACGGTGGCGTGCGCGGCACGGTCATCGCGACGCATGCGCGACTGGACGGGCTCGAGTGTGTTGGCGAGGCGGGCGTGCGCGCGGGTGCCGGCGTACCCGGCGCGAAGCTGGCCCGCTTTGCCGCGCGCGCCGGCCTCGTCGGTGCCGAGTTTTTTGCCGGAATTCCCGGCACGGTGGGGGGGGCGCTGGCGATGAACGCCGGCGCATTCGGCGGAGAAACGTGGCGCGTGGTGCGCCGCGCGCAGACCATTGAGCGTTCCGGGAACGTCGAATGGTTCGATGTCGATGCCTTCGAGACCGGCTACCGCCACGTTGCGGCGCGCGATGCTGGAGAACGCTGGTTCGTCGCTGCCGAATTCGGTTTTGCGGCGGGTGGCGACCCGCAAGAACTGCACCGGCGCACACGTGACCTGCTCGCCAACCGCGCACATAGCCAGCCGACGGGCGTGGCCTCCTGCGGTTCGGTGTTCCGCAACCCGCCGGGCGACTATGCCGGCCGGCTGATCGAGGCGGCAGGACTCAAGGGGTTGCGTTGCGGCGGCGCGCAGGTTTCCGAGAAGCACGGCAATTTCATACTGAACACGGGTGCGGCGACCGCCGCTGACATCGAGACCCTGATGACCACGGTGCAGGAACGCGTGGCGCAGCAGACAGGTATCCGGTTGGTGCCAGAGGTGCGCATCGTGGGTAAAGCGGAGGTGCGGACATGAGCGTCGATCCACGTCGCTTCGGTAGGGTCGGCGTGCTGATGGGCGGCTGGTCGGCTGAGCGCGAAGTGTCGCTGATGAGCGGCGAGGCAGTGACGGCGGCGCTGCAGGCGGGAGGCGTGGATGCGGTGGCCGTGGACCTGCGGCGGGAAACGGCACTGGACCAGATCCGAGACGGTGGTTTCGATCGCTGTTTTCTGATCATTCACGGTACCGGCGGCGAGGACGGCACGCTGCAGGCGCTGCTCGATCTGCTTGGCATGCCCTACACAGGCAGCGGCGTGCTTGGTTCGGCGCTCGGTTTGGACAAGCTGCGCTGCAAGCAGATATGGAGTTCCCTGGGTTTGCCGGTGGTGCCGGGTGAGGTGCTGGATGCCGACAGCGATTTCGACGAGGTGGTGGCAAGGCTTGGTTTGCCGTTGTTCGTCAAGCCCTCGGAAGAGGGTTCCAGCGTCGGCGTGACCAAGGTCAAACGCGCGCAAGAGCTGCCCGCAGCCTATGCCATGGCGGCGGCGCACCACGGCAAGGTGATGGTCGAACCGGCGATGGCCGGTGGGGACTACACCGTCACCGTGTTGGGCGACGAGGCGCTGCCCGCGATTCGGATTCTCCCCGCCACGGAGTTCTATGACTACGCGGCCAAATACACGCGTGACGATACGCAATATCTCTGCCCCTGCGGGTTGCCGGACAAGACGGAGCAGGCGCTGCGCGCGATGGCCGTCGAAGCATTCGCCGCGGTTGCCGGAAAGGATTGGGGGCGCGTGGATTTCCTGCTCGATGCGCAAGGCAATCCCTACGTCGCCGAAGTGAACACGCTGCCCGGCATGACCAGCCACAGCCTGACCCCCATGGCCGCGCGAGCCGCAGGCATGGACATGACGCAGCTGGTGCTGCGCATCCTCGAGGATACGTTAGCGGCGGATGTGGCCGATGAGAAATGAGCAAAGGACGCAAGCCCATGCCAGCAATGACCAGTCGACGCCGACCGCCGTCCGGTGCCGTCGACCGATCCCACGACCTGCGGGCCGGGGCGCGACGCTGGGCGAGGCCGCTCGCGGTGCTGGTCCTGCTGGGCGCGGTGGGCTTCGGCGCCAATGCACTGCGCGATTGGCTGTTGTCGCCGTCCACGCTGCCGGTCCGTGTCGTGAGAGTCGAGGGCGCGGGGCACGATGTCTCCCCCGCGCAGGTCAGGCGTATCGTGGCACCGATGCTCGGCGGCGGCTTTTTCGGGGTCGATCTCAATGCCGTGGCCAAGGCGCTGACTGCGATCCCATGGGTCTATCGCGCCAATGTGCAGCGCCGCTGGCCGGATACCCTGCTGATCCGCCTGCAGCCTCAACAGCCGTTTGCCTATTGGGGCAAGGACGCCTTGCTGAATCGGCAGGGCGAGGTGTTCAAGCCGCCGTTGTCGACGTTTCCCAAGGGCCTGCCTTCGCTGGACGGCCCGCAAGGCAAGGAGTCTGAACTGATGCAGCACTACCGCGAGGCCAGCACGTTGTTTTCAGCCGACGGTCTGCAGGTGATCGCCCTGAGCGAGGACGCGCGCCGCGCCTATCGGCTGTGGTTTGCGAACGGCATCGAGCTGGTCATCGGGCGCGACTGGGATATGCGTCGCATGGCGCGCCTCGCCGCCGTGTATGCACGCGTGCTGGCGCCTAGGGCCAAGCGGATCGATCGTATCGACCTGCGTTATCCCAACGGCTTTGCCGTGGCCTGGAAACACCCAAAAACCGATGGGGCCACGGCCCCCGCCAAGGAGTAGTAAGGATGTCCAAGCGTGCGGACAGGGGCATGATCGTGGGGCTCGATATCGGCACCTCGAAGGTGGTCGCCATCGTCGGCGAAATCAACGCCGAGGGCGCGATCGACATCGTGGGCATCGGTTCGCATCCCTCGCGCGGTCTGAAGAAAGGCGTGGTGGTCAATATCGAATCCACCGTCCAGTCGATGCAAAGGGCGGTCGAGGAGGCCGAGCTGATGGCCGGCGTGCAGATCCATTCGGTGTATGCCGGGATCGCGGGCAGCCACATACGCAGCCTCAACTCGCACGGCATCGTCGCGATCAAGGACAAGGAGGTCACCCAGAACGATGTCGATCGCGTGATCGATGCCGCCAAGGCGGTGGCGATCCCGGCCGACCAGCAGGTGCTGCACATCCTGCCGCAGGAATTCATCATTGACGACCAGGAAGGCATCCATGAGCCGGTGGGCATGTCCGGCGTGCGCCTGGAGGCCAAGGTGCATCTGGTCACCGGCGCAGTGAGCGCGGCGCAGAACATCATCAAGTGTGTGCGCCGCTGTGGGCTCGAGGTCGAGGACATCATCCTCGAACAGCTCGCATCAAGCTATTCGGT
The DNA here is from genome assembly GCF_000754095.2 of Acidihalobacter prosperus. Classification (NCBI taxonomy): domain Bacteria; kingdom Pseudomonadati; phylum Pseudomonadota; class Gammaproteobacteria; order Chromatiales; family Ectothiorhodospiraceae; genus Acidihalobacter; species Acidihalobacter prosperus. The sequence goes on along the minus strand of NZ_JQSG02000003.1, from coordinate 68,568 downwards.
GCTGACCGACGACGAAAAGGAGCTCGGCGTGTGTCTGGTCGATATTGGTGGTGGCACCACGGATCTCGCCGTGTTCACCGACGGCGCGATCCGGCATACGGCCGTGATCCCGATTGCCGGCGACCAGGTGACCAACGATATCGCCGTCGCGCTGCGCACGCCGACCCAGTACGCCGAGGAAATCAAGATCAAATACGCCTGTGCGCTGCGTCAGCTCGCCAATCCGGAAGAGACGATCGAGGTGCCGAGCGTCGGCGACCGGCCGCCGCGCCGTCTTTCGCGGCAGACGCTCGCGGAAGTGGTCGAGCCGCGTTACGAGGAGCTGCTCAGCCTGGTGCAGGCCGAGCTCAGGCGCAGCGGATACGAGGATCTGATCGCCGCGGGCATCGTGCTCACCGGCGGGTCATCGAAGATGGAGGGAGCCCTCGATCTTGCAGAAGAGGTATTTCACATGCCCGTACGGCTCGGCGTGCCGCAGCACGTCTACGGCCTCGCGGACGTGGTACGCAACCCGATTCACGCGACCGGGGTCGGCCTGGTGTTGTATGGCAGCCAGGGACGCGGTAGCGGACGTTTGGAGCGACATCGCGCGCCGACTTCAACGGAAGGCGTTTGGCATCGCATGAAAAGTTGGTTCCAGGGAAATTTCTGAATTGTTGAATCCGTGACGGATTTGGGAGGTTGTCATGTTTGAACTCGTAGATTCATTTGCACCGGATGCGGTCATCAAGGTCATCGGCGTCGGTGGCGGCGGCGGCAATGCCGTGCAGCATATGGTTAACGCCAGTATCGAGGGCGTGGATTTCATCTGCGCCAATACGGATGCCCAGGCGCTCAAAAACCATAGTGCGCAGACCGTGCTGCAGCTGGGCACCAACATCACCAAGGGGCTGGGCGCAGGCGCCAATCCGGAGCTTGGGCGACAGGCGGCCATGGAGGACCGCGACCGCATCCGCGAGGTCATCGAGGGTGCGGACATGCTGTTCATCACCGCAGGCATGGGTGGCGGCACGGGTACCGGTGCGGCGCCCGTCGTCGCGCAGATTGCCCGCGAAATGGGCATCCTCACCGTTGCAGTCATCACCAAACCCTTCCCCTTCGAGGGACGCAGGCGCATGAGTGCGGCCAAGGCCGGCATCGAGGAACTCGGCAAATACGTCGACTCACTGATTACCATCCCGAACGAAAAGCTGCTGTCGGTGCTCGGCAAGGGCGTAACCCTGCTCGATGCCTTCAAGGCGGCCAACAACGTGCTCTATGGTGCAGTCCAGGGGATCGCCGAGCTGATCACGCGGCCGGGACTGATCAACGTCGACTTTGCCGACGTGCGCACGGTAATGTCCGAAATGGGCATGGCAATGATGGGCACCGGTACCGGCAGCGGGGATGGCCGCGCGCGCACCGCAGCGCAGGCCGCGATTTCCAGCCCGCTGCTGGAAGATGTGAACATCGCCGGTGCCAAGGGCATTCTTGTCAACATCACCGCGGGCCTCGACTTTGCCATGGACGAGTTCGAGTCGGTGGGGTCGGAGATCGAGGCGCTGGCGCAGAATGATGCCACCGTCGTCATCGGCACCGTCATCGATCCGGACATGCAGGACGAGGTGCGCGTGACCCTGGTGGCGACCGGGCTCGGCAATCGGGCGACCGAGGCCGAGGTGCCGCCCTCTCCCTTCGTCAAGACCGAGGGCGAGCGTCAGGTGCGCGGTAATTACAAGGAATACGACCGTCCCACGGTGATCCGCAAGCCGCATCGACACGAAGAGCCTGCGGGACGTCAGATGACGGGAACGGATTACCTCGACATTCCCGCGTTTTTGCGCAAGCAGGCGGACTGATCCGGCTGCACGCGCAAAAATGGTGCGTGGTCGGGTAGTCTGCGCTAATATGGGTCGTTTATCGGGTAATCGGCCCGCCGAGCGTCTGCGTCATGCGCATGGCGCGGAAATTGCTCTAATTGATGGGTGCGGAACGTTTCGGGTGGGGCTTCCGTGTCGTCAAGGACGAATCATGCATAGGGGATACAGGCATTGATCAGGCAGCGCACGCTTAAGAACGCGATTCGCGCAACGGGGGTGGGGCTCCATACCGGCGAAAAGGTATTGCTCACGCTGCATCCGGCGCCCGTGGATGCGGGCGTGGTATTCCGGCGCGTCGACCTTGACCCCCCGGTCGCGATCAAGGCCACCCCACAGAACGTGGGCGATACCCGGCTGTCGACCACGCTGGTGCAGGCGGGCGTTTCGATTTCCACCGTCGAGCATCTGCTGTCCGCGGTAGCCGGACTCGGCATCGACAACCTGACCGTCGATGTCAGTGCGCCGGAGGTGCCGATCATGGACGGCAGCGCCGGTCCCTTCGTGTTTCTGATTCAGTCGGCCGGCATCGTGGAGCAGCATGCGCCCAAGCGCTATATCCGGATCAAGCGACGGGTTACTGTCGAGGATGGCGACAAGTGGGCGCGTTTCGAGCCGTTCGATGGCTTCAAGGTGGGCTTCGGCATCGACTTTGACCATCCGATGTTCAAGAACGGGGTCCAGTTCACCGAACTGGACTTCTCCAGCACGTCCTTCGTGAAGGAAGTCAGTCGTGCCAGAACCTTCGGCTTCATGCGTGACATCGAGACCCTCCGTGCACGCAATCTGGCGCTCGGCGGCAGCCTGGAGAACGCGGTCGTGCTCGACGATTATCGGGTACTCAATGAGGATGGGCTGCGTTACGAGGACGAGTTCGTCAAGCACAAGGTGCTGGATGCCATTGGCGACCTCTATCTGCTGGGTCACAGCCTGATCGGTGCGTTCACCGGCTACAAGTCCGGCCATGCCTTGAATAACCGGCTCCTGCGTACGTTGATCGAGCAGGAGGATGCTTGGGAAGAGGTCACCTTCGACGACGAACGCCTCGCGCCGATTTCCTATGCTCAGCCGGCGGTTTCGATGGCCTGATTCGCGCGATCGATGCTTCAGCCTTGCGGCGGCAGCCCCTCGGGGACGACCCGGATGCTGATGCGTGCGCATCTGCTCGGCCCCACGACTTCATTGAGTCGCTCCAGCAGCATCTGCTGTTGGAAGCGTAGCGGTGCGACCCAACTGCCGTTGTCGGTGAGCAGGTGGGCGGTGTCGTCTTCGATTCCGGCAAACCAGACATGCCCCGATAATTCGGGCGTCAGCGCGGACCTGATCATCGCGGAGATGCGGGACATCCGCTTGGCGCGTTCCATCAGGGTGGCGGGCAAAAACTGACTGGCATGTTGCATACTGGCGCGCGCGTCGGACTCGTCGGGATATAACGGCCGCTCGTCTGGAGTCGGTGTTGGTCGATCGGGGCAATTCGATACTGTAATCAATATACAGGGTGACCGGGTGGCGGGACTACTGGTAAACATCGCGGGCAGCGAGTCGATAACGATGGTGTGCGGGACTTAGAAGACTCATGGCCATGGATATCATTGTATTGGGTGGAAAGGGCGGCGGCAGCCGTCATCTGTCGGTCGGCCGCTGGCATCACTGGCTCGGTCTGGCAGGTGTGCTGGCAATCTTGGCCCTGGGCATGCTGTATGCCGGCTATTGGGTCGGCCAGAAATACGGTGTGCGCAACCTCGTGGAAAACTGGCAACAATCCATCGCACAGTCGCAGCGCGAAGTGAAGGTGACTCGGGAGACGGCCGATGCGCGGATTGACGCGCTCACGCGTCGCCTGGGGGCCTTGCAGGCCGATGTGATGCGCTTGGACGCGTTGGGCGGCAAGTTGGTCAAGATGGCCAACCTCGACCCCCGTGAGTTCGATTTCGGTCACCCGCCCGGCCAGGGTGGCCCAGAACCGAAACACGAGGACGGTCATTTCAGCGCACCCGACATCCAGCAGCAACTCGATGCGCTTTCACAGCAACTCAACGAGCGCCAGGCACAGCTTGAGGTGCTCGGCCAGGTCCTGACCCGACGTCATCTGCGTGCGGAAACCACGCCCAAGGGCTGGCCGATCGAAAAGGGCTGGATCTCGTCCTATTACGGCATGCGTACGGATCCGTTCACCGGTCGTCCAGAATTTCATCCCGGCATCGACTTCGCGGGACGTGAGGGCGAGGCGGTACATGCGGTGGCAGGCGGTATCGTGACCCATGCGGGTCCGGATGGCGGCTACGGGAACATGGTCGAGATCGCCAGCGGCGACGGCTATGCGACCATCTACGGACATAACGAGCGTGTCGACGTCAAGGTCGGCGAGGTGATCCGCCAGGGACAGGTCATCGCCCAACTGGGTTCCACAGGCCGCTCCACGGGGCCGCATGTTCATCTTGAGGTGCGCTATCAGGGGCATCCAATCAATCCGCTGCGCTTCATCCGCAAGCGCCGCAGCTGACTTCGGGCGCGCGACCTGGCGCGCCGGTTTCTGCTACCATTCCGCATTCATTGCCCCTCCCTAAAACGCATAAGGCGGATGGCTGCGCATGCTCGGCAAGGTCCTAACCAAGGTTTTCGGTAGTCGTAACGAACGTCAGGTCAAGCGCTATGGGCGTCTGGTCGCCCGGATCAACGAACTGGAATCCTCGCTGGAGGCGCTGGACGATGCCGCGCTTAAGGTAAAGACGGAGGAGTTCAAACAGCGCCTTGCCAAAGGCGAGGCGCTGGACGACCTGATGCCGGAGGCCTTCGCGACCGTGCGGGAAGCGAGCCGCCGGGTACTGGGCATGCGGCACTATGACGTCCAGATGATTGGCGGCATGGTACTGCACGAGGGCAAGATCGCCGAGATGAAGACCGGCGAGGGCAAGACGCTGGTCGCCACACTGCCTGTCTACCTCAACGCGCTGACCGGGCGCGGCGTGCACGTGATTACCGTGAACGACTATCTGGCGAGCCGCGATGCGGCCCAGATGGGGCGCCTGTACGGATTTCTCGGCCTGAGCACCGGCGTCATCGTGGGTGGGCTGGATTCCGAGCAGCGACGCGCGGCCTACGGGGCCGACATCACTTATGGCACGAATAACGAGTTCGGCTTCGACTACCTGCGCGACAACATGGCCTTCAGTGTCGAGGAGCGTGTGCAGCGTCCGCTCTACTATGCCGTGGTCGACGAGGTGGACTCGATCCTGATCGACGAGGCGCGTACGCCGTTGATCATCTCCGGGCCCACCAATGAAAATTCCGAGCTCTACCTCAAGATCAACGAGCTGATACCCAACCTCTCGCCTCAGGCGGACGAAGAGTCGGAAGGCGATTATCTGGTCGATGAAAAACTCAAGCAGGTGCTGTTGTCCGAGGAGGGGCACCAGCATGTCGAGGCGCTGCTTGACGAGGCAGGTCTGCTGGAGCCCGGCACCAGTCTGTACGATGTCGCCAACATCGGCCTGATGCACCACCTGAATGCGGCCTTGCGCGCGCATGCGCTCTACCAGCGCAATGTGGACTACATCGTCAAGGACGGCGAGATCATCATCGTCGACGAGTTCACGGGGCGCACCATGCCCGGACGGCGCTGGTCCGAGGGTTTGCACCAAGCCGTGGAGGCCAAGGAAGGCGTGCGCATCCAGAACGAGAATCAAACGCTCGCGTCGATCACCTTCCAGAACTATTTCCGGCTGTACGAGCGACTGTCTGGCATGACGGGCACGGCGGATACCGAGGCCTACGAATTCCAGCAGATCTACGGGCTGGAGGTGGTCGTCATCCCCACCAACCGCCCGCTGGCGCGCAAGGATTACCACGACCTGATCTACCTGACCGCGGAAGAGAAGTTCGAAGCCATCATCGAGGATATACGCGGGTGCGTCGAAGCGCAGCGTCCGGTGCTGGTCGGCACGGCCTCGATCGAGACCTCCGAATATCTTTCCGGCAAGCTCAAAAAGCTCGGCATTCGCCACGAGGTGCTCAATGCCAAGCAGCATCAGCGAGAGGCACAGATCGTGGCCGAAGCCGGCATGCCCGGTGCGGTCACCATCGCGACCAACATGGCGGGCCGCGGTACCGACATCGTTCTGGGCGGCAGCCTCGAGGCTGAGTACGCCAATCACGACGAGTTGGACGATGCCCGACGTGCCGAGCTACGCGAGGCCTGGCAGATCCGCCACGAGGCCGTAGTCAATGCCGGCGGCCTGCATATCATCGGTACGGAACGTCATGAGTCGCGCCGTATCGACAATCAGCTGCGTGGCCGCGCCGGGCGCCAAGGCGATCCGGGGTCCACGCGGTTTTACCTGTCGCTTGAAGACAATCTGATGCGTATCTTCGCTTCCGACCGCGTCAAGGGGCTGATGCAGCGCCTAGGCATGCAGCAGGGCGAGGCGATCGAGAACGCATGGGTGACACGGGCGATCGAAAATGCGCAGCGCAAGGTCGAGGGTCACAATTTCGACATCCGCAAAAACCTGCTCGAGTACGATGATGTCGCCAACGATCAGCGCAAGGTGATCTACGAGCAGCGCTGGGAATTACTGACGGCCGAGGACGTGCACGAGACCGTCGAATCCATCCGTGAAGACGTCCTCAGCGGGACCATCGACGAGCATATCCCGCCGGACAGCCTTGATGAACAATGGGATGTGGCGGGACTGACCGAAGCCCTCGCGCGCGACTTCGGTCTGAGCCTCCCGTTGCAGCAGTGGCTGGACGAAGACGACCACCTGGACGAGCAAGGGTTGCGTCGGCGCATAGGCAAGGCAGCCGACGAAGCCATGGCGGCAAAGGCCGCCGAATTCGGCGAGGAATTGCTGTTCCGGATCGAAAAGGACGTGATGCTCCAGGTGCTCGACAGCCAGTGGAAGGAGCATCTTGCGGCGATGGACTACCTGCGTCAGGGCATCGGTCTGCGCGGTTATGCGCAGAAGGATCCGAAGCAGGAGTACAAGCGCGAAGCCTTCACGATGTTCGAGTCCATGCTCGAAGCCATGAAGCACGAAGTCGTTTCGGTGCTCATGCGTATCCAGATGGTGTCGCCGGAAGAGCTCGATCGCGCAGAGGCCATGCAGCGTGCATCGTCGCAGATGCAGTTCTCACATCCCGAGGCGCAGAGCGCGTTCATGGGTGAGGACGAGGAAGGCGCGGCGGAAGGGTTGCGTGCGGATGCCGAGGGCGGCGCCGAACCCTACCGCCGGGATCACCCCAAGGTCGGCCGGAACGATCCCTGCTGGTGCGGTTCGGGCAAAAAATTCAAACACTGTCACGGTCGACTGAACTAAGAGGCGCTCGCTATGGCGGTCGGTTTGCAGTTGCCGGCACCCCTGCTGCCCATCGACGGGCTGCGACTGGGCGTCGCCGCGGCGGGTATCCGCTATCGTTCGCGCAACGATCTGCTGGTGATCGAGGCCGCCTCTGGCACCAGAGGCGCAGCGGTGTTTACGAAGAACGCGTTCTGCGCCGCGCCGGTTCAACTGGCGCGCCGGCATCTCGGCATCGCCGCGCCCCGGTTCCTGCTGGTGAACGCGGGCAACGCCAACGCAGGCACCGGCGCAGCCGGCCTCGCCGCCGCACAGGAAACTTGCCGTCTGCTTGCCGAACGGGGGGGCTGCGCCGTCGACGCCGTGTTGCCGTTTTCGACCGGCGTGATCGGCGAACCGTTGCCGGTCGATCGCTTTGCCGATGGCATCGAGTCGGCACTCGCGGATCTTCGAAAAGATGCATGGCTGGATGCCGCGCATACGATCATGACCACCGATACGCTGCCCAAAGGCGGGTCAAGGCAAATCGAGATCGACGGGCATACGGTGACGCTGACGGGAATCGCCAAGGGGGCGGGCATGATCCGCCCCGATATGGCCACTCTGCTGGTCTTCATCGGGACCGACGCGGGACTCCCCGAGGCGCTGCTCGGCAAAGTGCTGCATGCCGCCATGGCCGAGTCATTCAACAGCATCACCGTCGATGGCGATACCTCGACCAATGACGCCTGCACATTGCTGGCGACGGGCGCCTCGGGCATTGAAATTGTCGATGCGGATTCGCCAGGCTATGCCGCCTTTGCGGCTGCGCTTGCGGATCTTTGCCAGCAGCTGGCGCAGGCCGTAATCCGCGACGGCGAGGGGGCGACCAAATTCGTGACCGTCGATGTCGTCGGCGCGCGCAGCAAAGACGAGGCGCGCCAGGTCGGATTCACGGTGGCGCATTCGCCCCTGGTCAAAACCGCCTTGTTCGCCAGCGATCCCAACTGGGGAAGGATCCTGGCGGCGGTCGGGCGTTCGGGCATTCCGGACCTCGATGCTGCGCGGGTTGATCTCGATATCAATGGCGTTCGCATTGCGACTGCCGGTGGTCGCGACCCCGCCTACACGGAAGCACGGGGGCAAGCCGCTCTGGCCGAGTCGGACATCGTGATCCGCATCGATCTGTCGCGAGGCGACGCGTCGGCGCGGATCTGGACCAACGACCTGAGCCACGAGTATGTGCGCATCAACGCGGATTACCGCAGCTGACGCAGCCCGATCCGATGACGCGCCGCCGTTGCAGGTCGCCGTCGGCGCGATCGTTCGCGAGGACGGTCGCTATCTATTGTCGCGACGCCGTGCGGATGCGCATCAGGGGGGGCGCTGGGAATTCCCGGGCGGCAAGATCGAAGCTGGAGAGACGCCGGAAACCGCACTGGATCGCGAGTTGTATGAGGAACTCGGCATCCGTCCGTTGATCATTCGTCCGCTCATCTCCATCGCCCACCGCTATCCGGAGCGGCATGTGCGCCTGCACGTGTACCGCGTCGAATCCTTCTCCGGCACACCGGAGCCCAGGGAAGGGCAGGCATTCGACTGGTTCGACGAGACCGCACTGTGCGCGTTGAGCCTACCGGACGCCAACCGAGGCATCGTGGCCGCGCTTCGTCTACCAGACCGTTATTTGATCACGCCAGAGCCCGATGTCGACGAGGCACGGTTTTTCGCCGGGATCGAGGCGGCTTTACGCCGCGGCGTGCGCCTGGTTCAATTGCGGGCCAAGTCCGTGGACGAGCACCGGTTGCGGCTCCTCGCGTCGGGGGCCGTTGACGTTTGCCGGCGTCACGGCGCCCGACTGATGCTCAACGGACGACCCGAGCTGGCGCGGGTGGTGGGGGCGGATGGCGTACACTTGTCTGCGTCGCAGCTGCAGACCGTGCAAGGCCGGCTCGACTTGGAGAACCTGTACATAGCCGCATCCTGTCACAACGAGCGTGAGCTGGTCCTGGCAGGCCGATTGGGCGTGGATTTTGCCGTCTGCTCGCCGGTACGCCCAACCGCTAGCCATCCGGGTGCACCGGCGATCGGCTGGCTGGGATTCGAGGCGATGTGCGCGCAGGCACCGTTCCCGGTGTATGCCTTGGGTGGGCTCGACACGACTGACATCGAGGAGGCGCGCAGGCGAGGCGGTCAGGGAGTTGCCGCCATTCGAGGCTTATGGGAGGGAGGGCAAGCATATGCGCGACATGCGTAAATGGGTGCCGGCACTGACGGCGTGTCTGTTGCTGGGTGGCGCGCTGACGGTCGGGCGCGTCCAGGCGGCCGACCCCGTTGTCACACTGGCGGCGCCGCAAGGCTGCGCCGCGACCGCGGTGGCGGGGTGCACGGTAAGCGGTCAGGGCTACCGGGTGACACTGAAATTCGATTCGACGCCTGCCAGTCTCACACCGCTCGCGCTGACCTTGCGGGCCCGCCCGGACCCGGTCAGCGCCGATGTCCGTTTTGTGATGACGGGCATGAACATGGGCGATAACCGCTTCGCCTTCCGGCGGGTGGACGACAACGGTCGACCGGTCTGGCGCGCGCGCGCCATGATCCCGGCCTGCGCTTCGGGGCGGGTCGACTGGGTTGCGGTACTGCGTTTGGTATATCCGCAGCGCGTGGTGGAGATCAGGGTGCCTTTCGCCACACCCTGACGGGCATCTCAGAGTGCGCAGGTCGCCAGCTCGAAGCTGACGTCCTCATCGGTCTGGCTGGCGCGTTCCGCGATGTCGGGCTGGCGCAGAAAACGGATGCTGAAGCGGTGTTTGCCCGCGCTGATCTCGGGATAGACGGGCAGGCTGGCCTCGACCCGAACGCGCAGGATCTGAGTGGGCGTTTCGAGATTCAGTGTCTGCTGGAAAAACCCCTGGCTGGCGCGTTCGCTGGTCGGCACGGCGCTGTCGCGTACCAGGCCGAGCACGAGTTCGGTGGCCTCCATGACCTGATCGAAGGGTTTCACCCAGGCCTGAAGCGCGCTCTTGCGCGATGCCGGGTCGCGCGATAGCCAATAGTGGTAGGCGGGCAGGTCAAAGTCGCAGGTGCCGCCGGGAATGCTCATGCGCTGCTTGATGCTCGCCAGCAACTCGTTGCGCACCAGGTGCTGCGCCAATTGTCCTGACATCTCATGGAGTTTGCGGCTGAGGTGGCGCAGCCGCTCGACAATTTCATGCTGGCGGGCTTCGTCCACGCCGGCAACCGCGCTCAGGCGACCGATATTGGCGGCCTGGCGGTCGAGTTCGAGCATGAGGTCGTTTTTCACGTCAACCCGGTTCACGAGGCTGACGATTTCGAGCAGGGAGTTGAGGGCGCAATGCGCGCGCCAGGTTTCGTCGCCCTCCATGGCGGCGCGTAGGCGCTCCATGAGCACCTCGAGGCGCAGAAAGGTGCGCATGCGTTCGTTGAGGGGCTGTTCGTAGGTGACGAAGTCTTTCACGCGCGCTTCCGGTTGGGTGATGTCCGGCCTATTCTGCACATTTGCCGCAGTATTGCCATGGCCGGGGAGCGCTTCCGCCCCTGTTCAGGCAAAGCCGCGGAGCTGTTTTTCGATAAAGGCCAGTTCAGGGGCGAGTTCGATGCCGGAGCAGTGATCGAGCATGTCGATGAGACGCTCGTGAATGCCTTCCGGAAGCCGAATGTCGTGCGCGGCATAATGCCTGGCGAGCCGTCCCCAGGCGAGTATTTCGAGGCTGCGGGCCTGTTGCTGCTCGGCGATTTCGATGGCCTCACGCAGGCAATGTTCGTGGTTCTGCCCTTCCAGGGCAAGCAGCCTCGCCTCGGCGAGCTTGCAGCCCACATGGTAGGCGCGCGAGCCTGTCGCCTGCATCGACGTCCAGGCCTGCGAGAGTATGCGCCAGCCACGGGTCGTGTCGGCCGCGAACAGGCAGGCGTCGAGCAGTATGTACTGGAATCCCGTTGCGCCGCCCGGCCAGAGGGTCACCACGCGATGGAGGGTTTCCTCGGCTTCGTCGAGTCCGCCGGGCTCGCAGCGCCCGGCGTTGACCGTTCTCGCCCAGGCCTCGGCGAGAACGGCGACATCGTCCCATATGCGGAATCCGTGTTCCCGGCACAACGCACCGAGACGCTTGGCTGCCACGGCCACCTCGTCGGCCCTCTGGCACCAGATGCGGGTGCCGATATAGGTGGCGAGCGCGGCCATCAGGGTCGCGGGGTGGTGGCGCGTTTCGGCCATGTGTACCGCGCGCTGGGTCATGCGCAGGGAGCGGTCGATATGGCCCAGGAACCACAGGTTCCAGCCAAGATAGCCGGTGGCGGTGACATCGAACTGCTGGTCGTTGCGCAGGAACTGCTCCGTTTCCTGATCCTTGCGGTCCATCCTGGACAGCGTTTCCTCGAGGTGGTCCCGGGCGAGGGAAAAGTCGCCGAGCCATAGTGAGGCATTGCCGTAGAGGTAGTGTCCAAGTGCCGTGAAGGCATTGGCGTGTACCGATTCGGCCAGTTCGATCATGCGGCCTGCGATCAGGCGGCTTTCGCTGAAGGACTTGCGGCTGCTGGCACCGAACCAATAGCTGCGCAGCAGCGCCAGGCTTTGCCGGGGTTCGACGTCGTGGTCCTTGCTGATCTCCAGTGCGCGCCGGTAGAGACGTTCCGATTTGGCGCCGTAATACCCTTGGGTGATGGCAAGCGGATAGGCCAGATTGATCAGCAGATCGAGTTCGATGCTCCACAACCGGGCCCTTTCAGGGCTGTGTTCCAGCAACTGCAGCCCGCGTTCGAAATGACTGGTGGCCTCGACGTAGGCTGCCATGCCGGCTGCGTCGCGGCCGCTTTTGAGCCACCAGCCGACCGCGTCTGCGTAACTGCCCGTTTCCGTCAGATGCCAGGCGATGGCGCCGGCATCGGGATCGTTTTCCGATTGCAGCAGCGCGGCGTATTGCTGATGCAGTGCCCGCCGTTGGCTGCGCGTGGCCGATTGATAGGTCGTCTGGTGAACCAGGGCATGGGTGAAGTGGTAATGTTCGTTATCGTCCGCGGGCTGGTCGATGAGATGGCGTTGCGTCAGGCGATCGAGTCCCGCAGAGACCGTTTCTTCCGGCAACTGGAGCAGACCGGCAAGATGGGCGGTACTGAATTCGCGGCCGATGATGGCTGCCGCACGCAGCAGCGGCTTATCTGCGCCGGCCTGCTCGATACGGGTACTGATCAGTTCCTGAAGCTTGCCAGGCAGCGCGTCGTCCAGGGCATCGTCGTGGAGCATGTGGGTCAGTTCCACGATGAACAAGGGGTTGCCTTCCGATTGTTTGGCGATCACCAGGGCGAAGTCTCCGCTGGTCTTGTCGGGCGGGGCGATACGCTGGGTGAGGTGGAGCGAGGACTTCAGGTCGAGTGGCCGGAGCTGCAGGATCCGGGCCCTGTCAATGAGGTTGGCGGGAAGGCAGGCGGTACTGCGCATGGTCAGACAGATGTGAACGCGTGCCCGGGCGAGCCGCGTGGCCAGATAGCCCAGCAGCGCCAGCGTGGAAGGGTCTGCCCAATGGAGATCCTCGATCACGAGCAGCAAGGGCGTCGCTTCCGCGCTCGTTTCCAGCAGGGCGGCGACGGCCTCGGCCAGCTGATGGCGCTCGCCGTCGCCGCTGTGGGCATTCGTGTCCTGCTCCTGGGGACTCGATGGGCGCGCGAGCAGCCATTGCAATGGCTTGATGATGGCTTCGCCCTGGTTCGGGAACCCGGCATAGTGCTCGCTTAGCGCCCGGGTCACGAGCGTGTCGGGGCAATGCCGCGGCAGATCGAGATGGCGCCGGAAGAAGTGCATGATCGGGTGGTAGGGGGTCTGCTGCATCAGGGGATCGCAATAGGTCTCCCGCAGCAGGGGGCGGTCGGCCTTTTCGTGCAGGGCCTGCAACAGCCGGGTCTTGCCCAGGCCGGCATCGCCGACGAGTACGGTGATCGTGCATCGTCCGCTCTGGGCCTGTTCCCAGTCGTCGAGCAGGCATTCGAGTTCGGCATCGCGGCCGATCAGCGGCGGTTTCTGCGCACGGCCGTCCATCAGTGCGCCCTGGCTGCCCCGATGGACGCGCCAGACGGACAGGGGACGTTTTTGTTCCGCCATACTCAGCGGCGGCAGGGCCGTGAGTTCGAAATGATCGCGTATGCAGCGTCGCGTGGCTTCGCTGATCGCGATGATGCCTGGACGCGCGGACACCTGCAGACGCACCGCGATATCGGTGGTCATGCCGATGGTATCGGGGCGCGAGGTTTCGCCGGTCAGGATGATGGGGCCGGTGTGGATGCCGGTGGCGAGCTTGCGTCCGATCGGATCGGACACCTGATTGACGACACCGATGGCGGCGCGTACGGCATGCGTGGCGGCGCGCTCGTCCGCGGTTGGCCAGCCGAAATACGCCAGGATGCCGGTGCTGCGCGCCGCGGCGATCCAGCCGTTGTGCTCCTCGATGATGCGTACGGCCAGGGCGATCGGTTCGGCAACCTCCTCTGCAAATGCTTCGGGATCCTCGATGTCCTGGTAGGCGAATCCGCACCGCAGGACCGTGATCTGCCGGTACTCGTGCGCGAGCCCGGCATGGTGTTCCCCGTGCCATGCGGGATTGCGCGTCCGGGTGTCGGTTTGCGGGGTTGCGGTCTGTTCGATGCGCTCGAGCAGCCTGCGGCTTTCGGGCGAGGGGGCGATGCCCAACTCGCGATCGAGTGATTCGGCCATGGCGCGGTAGTGGGCAATGGCGGCGCCGCGCTGGCCGTTATCGGCGAGCAGGCGAATCAGGCGGCGGTGCCCGTCTTCGTCCCAAGGGGCGAGTTCGACATAGCGGCCGGCCCAGCGCAATGCAGCCATTGGGTCGTTCTGGGATTCGTAGCGCGTGCAGGCCGCTTCCAGCATGGTCAGCATCAGGCGATGCGTACGCGCGCGTCGCTCCTCCAGCCACAACCCGAAATCCTCTCCCGCCTCGTTGCGCAGATCTTCCATGAACATGCCGCGATAGAGACCGAGGCGGTACAGCAGCGATTCCATGTCGTCGTCGCGCGCATGGAGGAACTGATCGAGATCGAGGCGGTAGTCGCTATGTCGGTTGAACCAGACGCGGTGGCGGTCGGTTTCAAGGAAGTCGCCCGCGGCACCGTTGCCAAGCAGGCTGCGCAGCCGGAACAGCGTTTGGCGCAGGTTGTGGCGCCCGCGCTCCGCCGGCAGGTCAGGCCACAGCATTTCGGCCAGCGCTTCGCGGCTGTGCGGCCGGTCGCTTTCCGCGGCCAGATAGGACAGCAGCATGAAACCCTTGTCATGCGGCGCGCCCGAAAATTGCCGGTTCTGAAACTCGATTTCGATCGGGCCGAGCAGCGAGAGCCTGAGTGCCTGCATTGTGTCGCGGATCCTGATGAATCCGTCTCCCACATCAAGCCTGACGGACGTGTGACGGAACCCCTTTATGATTTTGACCGAGTCTAACAGGTTCCCCCTGCCCGGCGTATAGGCGAATCCGGACGCCGCCGCGTCGGTTGCGTGAGGGGCGGCGTTCAGGGCGTGCCCTGGCCGGCGATCCCGGTGACGGAGTGCCGGGTGGGGACGCAAAGGGGTGTGCCGGAGCCGCTGACGGTGGCGTGACGGTAGGGGGAATACCCTGCAAGTGTGGCAATGGAGCCTGTCTTGATGCGATCAGACGAGGGTTGAACGATGGCGAACGAACGGAAGGCATGGTGGCAATGGTGGCGGCGACCCCGCACGGCGACGGTGGGTGGGGTCGATCCATTGGCCGATGTACGCAATTTGTACCGCGATCTTGGTCTTGAGCCCTCGTCGTATCAGCGCTTCGACGAGCCGCCGCCGCCGCCGTCGGCGTGGGTCGACGAAAGCCGGTCGGAAGAATTCATCCCGCCTTCGAGGGCGCAAGGCACGACCGCAAGGCGGCACGTCGAAGCCGGGGGCGATGCGGTGATGACACTGGAACGCGCGGATCTGCCGCGCGCGGATATCCCGGCGCCATCGGAGCCGGTCGCCCGTTCGCGTGCCGCTGTGACCGGGCAACCGCTTGCGCCGTCTCAAGTGGTTAAAGCGCCCGAGCAGGCGACGTCGGCCTCGCGATTTTCCCTGCTGAACCGGCTTGAGTCCGGTGGCCGGCAGGATGAGCGGACGCTGGCGCCGGTCATCGGGCTGGTGTCCTACACCGGTGGCGTCGGCAAGAGCACGCTGGCCGCAGCGCTCGGTGCTGCCTTTGCTCGCCTGAATCGGCGCTGCGCCCTGGTCGGACAGACTCCGTACTCGCCATTGGCTTATTACTTCGGCGGGCCCGATATCGAAAGTGCGCGCAGTGGTGCGGCAATCGTGCATTACTCGCAGGCCATCGAGGGTGGCGGCAAACCGGTCGACTTGCTGATCGGCGACGCGCCGACCGCGGAACTGATCGAGAATGTCCGCCATCGTGCGTCGCAGGCATCGGTGGTGGTGATGGATATGGAGGCCTCGCCCCACGTGGCCGAGGATTTGCCTTTCTTCGACATGGCCATCGTCCCCGTGCGTCCGGACATCAACGCCCTGGTGATGATCGAACGCATCGAGCGGGCGCTTGACGAGGCTGTCCATCGTCCGCGTTACGGCACGTGGTATCTGCTCAATCAGTTCGACGCCGCGCGTGAGTTGCACGTCCAGGTTTCGGAGGCCTTGCGCAAGCGCCTGGGAAGCCGTCTGCTGACGCTTTCGTTGCCGCTGGACAATTCGGTGCAGGAGGCGCTGGCCAACGGTCAGCCGCCCCAGGTTTACCGTGCCTACACACCGTTCGCCCGCGCCATCGACGAATTTGAAGCCTGGCTCGAGGACATGATTCAGCCGGATTCGACCAGCACCCCGCCGGGAGGTGCGTGAGATGGATCGTATCAAACGTGTGTTCAGGCTTGAGGAAACCCTACTCATGGCCGCCTTCGTGGCCGGAGTGATCCTGTTCTCGCCGATGATCGCCGTGCCGTTCGAATGGCAGGCTCAGGCCTTGCTGGGCCTTGGGTTCGTAGTGCTCGCGATTCTGGTTAATCGTCTGTTCAAGGCGCACTGGATAACCTATTTCCTGATGGCGCTATCGTTGTTCGCAACGGCCCGTTATGCCTACTGGCGCGCTACGGAGACACTCGGTTTCGGCGTGGCCGGCTACCACTGGTATGACATCGCGATCACCCTGACCCTGTTCCTGGCCGAGGTCTATGCCTGGCTGGTGCTGGTGCTCGGCTTTCTGCAGACGGCCTACCCGCTGCAACGCAAACCGCAGCCGCTGCCCACCTCGACGCAGGACTGGCCGACGGTCGACGTTTACATCCCCACCTACAACGAATCGCTCGATGTCGTACGGCCCACGGTGCTGGCGGCCATGCAAATGGACTGGCCGCGGGACAAGTTTGCCGTGTATCTGCTCGACGACGGCGTGCGCAGCGAATTCCGTGATTTCGCGCGCGATGTCGGCGTGGGTTACATCACCCGCTCGGAGCACAAACATGCCAAGGCAGGCAACCTGAACCATGCGCTCGGCAAAACGGACGGCGAATACATTGCGATCTTCGATTCCGATCACGTGCCGACCCGTTCGTTCCTGCAGGTGGCGATGGGCTGGTTCCTGCGCGACGACAAACTCGGCCTGGTGCAGACGCCGCATCACTTTTATTCGCCCGATCCCTTCGAGCGCAACCTGAATGTGTTCAAGCGGGTGCCGAACGAAGGCGAGCTTTTCTACGGTGTGGTACAGGACGGCAACGACCTGTGGAATGCCGCTTTTTTCTGCGGATCCTGTGCCGTGATGCGTCGGGAAGCGCTGGAGCAGATCGGCGGCATCGCGACGGAAACGGTCACCGAGGACGCGCATACCTCGCTCAAGCTGCAGCGTCTCGGCTGGAATTCGGCCTATCTCAACGTGCCGCAGGCTGCCGGACTTGCCACGGACAGTTTCTCGGGGCACGTCGGTCAGCGTATCCGCTGGGCGCGCGGCATGGCGCAGATCATGCGCGTCGACAACCCGCTGACCGGCCCAGGGCTCAAGCCGATGCAGCGTCTCTGCTATCTCAACGCGATGCTGCATTTCTTTTTCGCGGTGCCGCGGCTGATCTTCCTCACGGCGCCGCTGCTGTATCTGTATTTCGGCGTTTACGTGATCAACGCCTATGCGCTCAGTATCGCGGCCTATTCGCTGCCGCATCTGGCACTGGCCATGATCGCGAACTCGCGCGTGCAGGGGCGTCATCGCAACTCCTTCTGGAACGAGGTCTACGAGACGGCGCTGGCGCCGTACATCCTGCTGCCCACCCTGCTGGCGGTGATCAACCCGAAGCTGGGCAAGTTCAACGTCACGGCCAAGGGTGGCCTGGTGCGCAAGGCCTATTTCGATCGGCGTTTCGCCGCACCTTTCGTGGTGCTGTTCCTGCTCAACGCGGGGGGGCTGGTGGCGGCGGTGATGCGCTGGCATCTGGAGCCGCATGCGGATACCGCAACCATCGTCATGACCACGGCCTGGACGATCTACAACCTGCTCATGATCAGCGTGGTGCTCGGCGTGAACTGGGAAACGCGTCAGGTGAGGGAGAAGGTCCGCGTGCCGCTCTCCCTGCCGGCCATGATCTACCGGCAGGACGGCCATCGCATGCTGGCCAAGACCGTGGATGTTTCCGAGGGCGGGACGAGCCTGCAGGTATCGGCGCGCATGCCGCTGGGCGACAGCGTGATCATCGGCGTGGTTTACGACGGAAGCGAATACCGTTTTCCGGCGACAGTGACTTTCTCGGAGGAGAATTTGATGCGGCTCAGGTTCAGCGATCTCAATAACGAACAGACCGGTGATCTCGTGCGGATCATCTATGGTCGTGCCGATGCCTGGGTGGGTTGGGGCGAGGCGCGGCAGGAAGACCGGCCCTGGCGCAGCCTGGTGCAGGTCGGATTGCTGGCCATCGTCGGCGTCGGTCGCCTGCTGCGCGGCATCTGGACGCGTGCGCCGCGCGCCCAAGCAAAACCGGCGGGCGCCAGCGCGGCCAAGAGCGGCGCGACCAGCACCATGCTGGCTGTGCTGCTGCTGACGGGGATCGCGGGGTTGGCCGGGCTGCCGCAGCCGGTTCAGGCGGAAACCGCCGCCGCGCAGGGCAGCATTTCGCGCCACTGGACCCTGGGCGACCTCGGCGCCAAGCGCGGGTTGCGTATGACCGGAGTCGACGGCGTTCAGGGCGTGGCCCTGTCGATCCCGCCCGACCAAGTCGTGGCCAAGGCCGAAATGACCATGCGCTACCATCTTTCGCCAGGCTTGCTGCCGCGGGTCAGTCAGATCAATGTCCTGCTCAACGACCAGGTAGTACGTGCCATACCGGTACAGCCCGGGGACAATCAGGGCAACGAGCATACGGTGACGTTTCCGGTCAATCCGAACCTGTTCTCGGAATACAATCACCTCGGCTTCCAGCTGATCGGGCACTATACCGACCAGTGTGAGGATCCCAGCAACAGCACCCTGTGGGCCACCATTTCGCCGCGCACCGAGCTGACGATTTCGGGCGCGCGTCTGGCGTTGAGCAACAATCTGCGTTACCTGCCCGCGCCGTTCTTCTACAAGTCGCTGCAGGATCGACTCAAGCTGCCCTTCGTCTTTTTCACCCAGCCGGGCAGTACCACGTTGCAGGCGGCGGGAATCGTGGCCTCCTGGTTCGGTGATCTGGCCAGCTACCGCGGCACCGACTTTCCGGTCGATATCGGCAGCCTGCCGTCCTCCGGCAATGCGGTGGTCTTTGCCACATCGCAAAATCTACCGCCGCTGGCCGGACTGCCCGTCGTGAGTGGGCCTATGATCGCGGTGACCGCCAATCCCAACGATACCTACGGCAAGATTCTGTGGGTGTTGGGCGAGAACGAGGCCCAACTCGTCACGGCAGCCCGTGGGCTCGTGCTTGGGTCGGCGATGCTCGAGGGTGCGGATACGCAGGTGGCAAGCGTGGAGATGCCGCCGTTGTCCAAGCCGGACGACGCGCCACGCTGGGTGCCCAGCACGGGACCGGTACGTCTGGATGCGCTGGCCGGCTGGAACCCCATGGCCGTGAAGGGTACGGGCACATTGCCGTTCACCTTCTACCTGCCGCCTTCATTGTTCCTGTGGGATCGTCCTGGAGTGCCGGTGAATCTGCACTATGGCTACAATTCGGTCCCGATTGCCGCCAATTCGACGCTTAATTTGAATGCCAACGGCAATTTCGTACATGCCTTCGATCTGCCCCAGGGCGCTGGGGTCGATCAGCAGCAGAAGCAGGAGCTGAGCTTCCCGGCCAGCGTCCTGCATCCCTATGCCAATTCCATGAGCGCGACGTTCTATTTCGTGCCGGTCAAGGGCAAGTGCACGCAGACCAACGTCTACAATGCCGCGGGCGTGATCTACCCCGATTCCACCATCGATCTGCGCGGGATTCCGCATTACACCCGCTTGCCCGCGCTCTCGATCTGGATGAACGGCGGTTATCCCTTTACCCGATATGCGGATCTGTCGCGCACGGCCGTCGTGCTGCCGGCCACGGCAGATGTATCGATGCTGCATGCTTATCTGAATGTCATGGGGATGTTCGGGCAGCAGACCGGTATGCCGGGCATACGGGTGGCGGTGGTCAGGCCGCATGAAGCCGGGAGCGTGGCGGCGAGGAATCTGCTGGCCTTCACCACACCGGATGGAGCGGCGATGCAGCAATGGGGCGATCACCTGCCCCTGGTGTATGGCCATGATGGCATCAAGCTGAACAATCTGGCTGGCTGGTTTGCCGAGTCGCGCTGGCACCTGCCCTGGTGGAATGGCGACGATCGCCATTACGGCGAGGCGGCGCTCGGACGGTTCGCGTCGTCCGGCGCGATCCCACAGGCCGTGATCGAGGAAGGCGTGTCGCCGCTGCATCACTCACGAGCCCTGCTGGTGATGTCGGCCAGGGGCGATGCCGGTTGGGAGGCGTTGCTCGACACGCTGGCGAGCGCCGACAAGCGCAAGCACGTGTTCGGCAATCTGAGTATCGTGCACGGCGACGAGGTCAGTTCGTTCATTCTGCATACGCCGGATTACTACGTCGGCAAACTGCCGGCCTGGACCTGGCTGCGTTACCACATGAGCCGTCATCCCTGGGTGATTTGGATTGGCGTGGTGATCGCTGCGCTGATCCTCGCCTGGCTGGTCGGTGCCTTGCTGCGTCGCCGTGCCGCCAAGCGGTTGCCTGCCAACTGACGATGGGACGCGGCAGCCATCTGATGGTGCTGCTACGCGGCAGCGGGATCGGCCTTGTGCTGATCCTGCTGTCGGCCTGCGCACAGGTCCATAGCGCGGTCGATCCGGCGCGCTTCGAGCATCTGTGGGACGCCTATGCCAAGCACTTCATCGATCCGCAGGGCCGGGTGATCGATCGGGCCTATCCAGACCAGCGCACGACTTCGGAGTCACAGGCCTATGCGATGTTCTTCGCGCTGGCGGCCAACCAGCCCACTCGGTTTGCCCGTCTACTGTCCTGGACGCAGGCCAATCTTGCCGGCGGCGAACTGGGCGAGCGTCTGCCAGCCTGGCTGTGGGGCAAGCGCGCCAATGGTGAATGGGGCGTGCTCGACCCGAATTCGGCTTCGGATGCGGATCTGTGGATGGCGTATACCCTGCTGCAGGCCGGTCGGTTGTGGCATCAGGATGATTACACGCGCTTGGGACGCCGGTTGGCCGCGACGATCGCCCTCAAGGAGGTCGTCGACATCCGCGGTCAGGGGCCGATGCTGCTGCCCGGTCGCGAGGGCTTCGGCCCCCATGCGGATGGTTGCTACACCTTCAATCCGAGTTATGTGCCCTTGCCCCTGTTGACCGCATTGGGCCGAGCGCTTGGCGCGCCATGGTCCGCGATGGCGAAGGGATTGCCTGGATTCATGGAGGCCGTCGCCGCGCGGGGGTTCGCGCCCAACTGGGTCCGCTGGTGCCCGAAGGGCGGATATGGCCCGCCTGAGCGATATCCGAACACAGGCAGCTACGACGCGATCCGTGTCTATCTCTGGGCGGGCATGACCCCGCCGGACACACAGGGGGCCCGCGGCTTGATGGCCGCGCTTTGGGGCATGGCGAACTATCTGCACCTTCATGCCCAACCGCCGGTTGTGGTGGACATGGCAACCGGCGTTGGGCAGGGCGATGGCCCGGTCGGTTTTTCGGCCGCGCTGCTGCCCTACCTGCACACACTGGGGACAAGCGCCCTGATGAAGCGGCAACTGAAAATCGTCGAACGGGAGCGCCAGGCGGACGGGCTTTATGGCCAGCCGGCGCATTACTACGACCAGAACCTGACCTTGTTTGCGCTGGGTTACCTGGGTGGCGTCTACCGTTTCGATCCCGATGGCAAGCTTGAGGTGAACTGGCGATGAAGCGACATATCTGGATGCCTACCGTGATGGCGGGCGTATTGAGCCTGAGCGCACCGGTGCTGACACTGGCGGCCGATCCGGCCAACAGCGCGGCGGTGCAGCTGTTGATTCAGCGTGCCGCATACTGGCAGCAGCACGGCCGCGAGGATCTTGCGGTCAAGAGCTGGCGTCAGGCGCTCGCTGCCGACCCCAATCAGGCTGAGGCGCTGGCCGGTCTTGGATTGTATTCCGCCCATCAGGGGCGTCTGGGCGATGCCAGGCGCTACATGGAGCGGCTTCAGCGCGTGGCGCCCCAGTCTGATGCCATCGCAAAGATTCGGGGGTTGCTGGTGCTGGGGCCGGATGCCGGCCCCAAGCTGGCCGAGGCCGCCCGCTATGTCAGCGAAAAGCGTTATGCGGCAGCCGTTTCGGTCTATCGTAGCGTGTTCAACGGGCCGCCGCCGCCAAAGTGGGCGGAAACCTATTACCAGACCCTGGCGAAGGTGTCGGGTGGTTGGCAAACAGCGGTCAGCGAACTGCGCAGCCAGGTTCAGCTGCACCCCAATCAGGTCGCCTACCGTCGTGTGCTGGGACAGCTGCTGAGCTATCACGCCGATACTCGTATCGAGGGCATCAAACTGCTTGCGGCATTGGCTCGGGAGAAGGTGTCCGGTGCACGTTCCGATTGGCGCCAGGCACTGGCCTGGATGGGCAACGATCCCAAGGCGATCCCGTATCTGCGCGCCTATCTGGCCAGTTACAGGGATGCCGAGCTGAGCGCGCAACTGCGGCAGGCTGAGGGGCTGCAGGCGGGGATTCAGAAACAGCGCCGCCATGGCCGCGAACTGGCCGATGCCTATGCCGCCCTGCGCGCGGGGCACCTGAATCTTGCCGACGAGCGCTTCAAGCACATCCTCGCCCGCGACCCGAAGAATGACAAGGCGGTGGAGGGGCTGGCCGACGTGGCCATGCGCGCACAGGATTTCGAACAGGCTGCGCGATACTACGACCAGGCCCGTGCACTGGCGCATGGCGCCAAGACCAAGGCGCGTCTGGTGGCCGCCGCGCGCAATGCGCGTTACTGGTCATGGATGCACGCCGGGCAGCAGGCCGTGGAAAAAGCCGATTATCGTGGCGCGGTCAACGCATACCACCAGGCGCTCAACCTCAAGCAGAAGGATCCGGCCGCCCTGGCCGCCCTGGGCGGCGCCTACCAGCAACTCGGGGAAAACAAGGCAGCCACCCGGGTATTCGAGACGTTGACCACCGCGGCGCCGGGCGATCCGAAGGCCTGGTTGGCGGCACTTCAGTCGCTGCAGGCGATGGACAGCCCCGCGCAGGTGATATCCACGAACGAGCGTATGCCCGTCGCGGTTCAGCGTCGCCTGCAGCCGAATCTGGATTATGCGAGCGTCATGGCCTGGGCGGAGGCGGCCACGGACCATCGCCCGCAGGCCATCGAGCGCCTGCGCAAGGCGATAGCAGCCGGTGGCGCACAAGCGCCCGTCGATCTGCAGTTGCAACTTGCCTGGCTGTTGTACCAAGCCGAGGACGACATGGCGCTGCACGCACTGCTGACACGCCTGCAGGGGCACGGGGATTTGACGGATGATCAGCGTTCGCAGTTGCGCGCGCTCTACCTCAACGGCGCGCGCCGCGAGGCGCAAATGGCGCTGGAAAACGGGCATCCGGAGATTGCGAAGGCCATTCTACGCGGTGCCCAGGCCTTGTATCCGAACGATGCCGGGGTGCAACGCGTGCGGGCCGATCTGTTGGTGCAGGAGGGACATTATGCCGAAGCGGTGGCGATCTATCGCCGCGTAGGCCCCGGCAAATCCGTCAGCGGCTATCAGGCAGCCGTCGGCGCCGCTCTGGCGGCGGGCGAAACCGGCCAGGCCAGCCGCTGGGTTGCCGAAGGCCTCGCGCAGCGTCCGGACGATGTGGCACTCAAGTCGCTGGCCGCCAAGGTCGATCTGCAGCGGGGCGATGCGGATGCGGCGCGCAAGGCTCTGCGCAGCGCCTTGGCGACATTGCCAGGGCAAATGGAGGCGGAAGGCGATCCGGGCGTTGGCGGTCAGGCATCGAAGGCTTATCCCTTTGCCAGCGGTGCGAATGCGTCACCCGCATATCCCTTTGCCGAGGGGGCGCAGGCGACGACGAAGCCGGCTGTGTCGCCGGTCCTGGCCTCCACGCGCACCGGGGTCGCGCCGGCCGACGCTCCCGTGGTTCGCGACCGGCTCGAACGGGAGTTGTCGGCCATCGAGGCGCACATGAGCCCCTATGTCGATGCGGCTTTCTTCGGCCGTTCGCGTAGCGGCACCACCGGTCTGGATCAGATGGCGCTGTTCGGCAGCCAGTTCGAGGGGGGCACGGCGGTGGATTACAACACGCGGGTAACGGTGCGTCTGGCGCCGATCGCCGTCGACGCCGGTACGGTAAGCGGGGCTGCCGCGAGCCTGATCGGTACCGCCCCCATTTATGGCGCCTCGCCGGGCAATTACGCCAAGGCCAGCGGGTTGGCCCTGGCGATGACGCTCAGTCGCCCCAATCTGGCCGTGACGTTGGGTACCTCCCCGCTGGGCTTTCTGGAACACAGCTTGATCGGCACCTTCAACTGGCAACCCTCGGGCGGTCCGCTTACGTTGATGGCCTTCCGGCACAGCTTACGCGATAGCGTACTGTCCTATGCCGGCATCAAGGATCCCAAGACCGGATTGGTCTGGGGTGGCGTGTTTGCCAGCGGTCTCGGCATGAGCTTTGGTCTGGACGAGTCGTCAAGGGTGCTTTACGGTAGTCTCAGTCTCGCTGCCGTCGACGGCAAGCACGTGCAGAGCAACTCGCGAGTGGAAGCGAACCTCGGCGCGAGCTGGCGGATCGTCGATCAGGAGCGCGCGCGTATCGGCATCGGCTTCGACCTGCTGTCGATGTTCTATGCCAACAATTCCAGTCATTTCACCTATGGTCAGGGCGGCTATTTCAGTCCGCAGTACTATTTCCGCCCGGCACTGACGATGAAGTGGGAGGGGCAGGCGCGCAGCCGCCTCAGCTACCGCTTCGAGGGGCTGGTCGGTTGGCAGATATTTCACGAGAACAGCAGCCAGTACTTCCCGCTGGATGCGAACATGCAAGCCCAGTCGAACAATGCCTACTATCCTGCAAACACCGTGGGGAGCGTGGGTTACGGGCTGCGCTTCACGGGTACGTACGCCTGGACGCCCCGGCTGTTCGTGAGCGGCTTCTTCGGCTCCGACAACAGTCAGGATTACACCAACCTGTCGGGTGGTGTGGTGGTGCGCTACTGGTTCAATCGCCAGCCCATTGGGGCGTCGCGCGGCACGGAAAACGCCGTCATCAAGCCCTGGATGCTCGGGCTGGACAACCCAGGAAGCTGATGTGGCAGGCTCAGGCGCGCGCAGCCTCACGGTAGCGCGCGTCGAGCCGCTCGATCCGAGATTCGAGCGTCGCGGCATCGCCGTCTTCATTGAGGATGATGTCGTCCGCCACGGCCAAGCGCGCCTCGCGGGATGATTGCGCCGCGAGTATGGCCCGGGCCTCGTCCTCGCGGATGCCGTCACGCACCATGACCCGGCGGATTTGGGTTTCCGGCGCACAGTCGACAAGCAGGATCCTATCGACCTGATCCTGCCAACCGCTCTCGACCAGCAGCGGGATCATCAGCAAGACGTAGGGGCCCTGCGCGACGGCACTGGCGCTCTGCATCGTCGCACGGATGCGCGGGTGGAGGATCGCTTCCAGGTGGCGCCTGGCGTCGGGGTCGCCGAAAATCCGCGCGCGCAAGCGGCGGCGGTCGAGCCGTCCGTCCGCCTGCAGTACTTCCGGGCCGAATGTGTGCACGATTTCGGCAAGCGCCGGCTGGCCCGGCGCGACCAGTTCGCGGGCGATCCGATCACTGTCGATGACGTTGATGCCGCGTGCGGCGAAGCGTCCGGCCACGGTGGATTTCCCGCAGCCGATGCCGCCGGTCAGGCCAACCCGGTAGATCATCCGCCGATATGCGCAAAGCGCAGATAGGCGTCGGTCAACACATGCCCCCACAACAGCGCGATCCACCCGGCTGCGGCGAGATAGGGGCCGAAGGGGATCGGTATTTCGCGCTGGTGTCGGCGCAAGGCCATCAACGAAAGCCCGACCATGGCGCCTACCAGTGAGGACAGCAGAATGGTCAGCGGCAGCAGTTGCCATCCGAACCACGCGCCGAGCAGTGCGAGCAGCTTGAAATCGCCATAACCCATGCCTTCCTTGCCGGTGAGCAGGCGGAACAGATGAAAAATCGCCCACAGGCTGAGATAGCCTGCGGCGGCGCCGATGACCGCGTCGGGCAGGGGGACGAAAAGGCCGTCGACGTTGAACAGAAGGCCGAGCCACAGCAGCGGCAGGGTGATGCTATCGGGCAGCAGCTGGGTGTCAAGATCGATGGCGGCCGCGGCGAGCAGCCCCCAGCTAAGCACGGCGCCGGCCGCGGTTTCCCAGCCCAGGCCGAAGCGTAGCCCGACCATGACGGCGAGTAGCGCGCCCATCAGTTCGACGAGAGGATATCGCACGGCAATCGGTCCGCGACAGGCGGCGCAGCGGCCGCGCTGCCACAGGTAACTGAGGACCGGGATGTTTTCGACGGCTCTGATGCGATGGCCGCAATGCGGGCATGTGGAAGCAGGGGTGATGAGGTTGTAGGGGGACTCCTCCGCTGGCGGGGCAAGGGGCGCGGATGCCGCCGTGGGTGCAGGTATAGCGGCCAATTCGGCGCATTCCCGTCGCCATTGCCGTTCCATCATGCGCGGCAGCCGATGAATGACGACGTTGAGGAAGCTGCCAACCACGAGTCCGGTCAAGCCAAGCAATACGAGATACGGGAGCGGTAAGGGTGGGTTCATCGGACAGGGTATCGCTGCGAGTTGACGGGTCGCGAGCTAGCGGGCGCGTGCTCGCGGCGATACGGCGAGGGGCTCAGACGACCTTGCCGAGGTTGAAGATCGGCAGATACATGGCGATGACCAGGCCACCTACGATGACGCCGAGGATGACCATGATCAAGGGTTCGAGCAGCGTCGAAAGGCCGTCGACCATGACGTCGACCTCTTCCTCATAGAAATCGGCAACCTTGGCGAGCATGTTATCGAGGGCGCCGGATTCCTCGCCGATGGCCACCATCTGCAGGCTCATATTCGGGAACAGGTGGGTGAATTGGCGCATCGACTGCCGCAACTGGGTGCCGGATGCCGTGTCCTCGCGCATTTTCATCGTGGCTTCCGCGTAATGCACGTTGCCGGTCGCGCCGGCAACGGACTCCAGGGCCTCGACCAGGGGAACGCCCGCGGCGAACATCGTGGACAGCGTGCGTGCGAAACGTGCGATGGCGGATTTGCTGGCGAGCGTGCCGAAGATCGGCACATGCAACGTCCAGCCGTCGATCAGGCGGTGAAATGCATACGAGCGTTTGTAGGCGCGCGCAAAAGCCCAGATGCCGACGCCGATACCGGTGAAGATCACCCACCACCACTGCTGGAATAGCTTCGACAGATGAATGACAAAAAGGGTGAAGGCCGGCAGCGAGGCGCCGAAACCGTCGAACAGTTTCTGGAATTGCGGCACTACGAAGATGAGCAGGATGGCGGTGACGATGAAGGCGACGCTGACCACCGCGGCGGGATACATCATGGCCTTCTTGATCTTGGCCTTGATCGCCTCGGTTTTTTCCTTGTAGGTGGCGATCTTGTCCAGTAGGTTCTCGAGCGAGCCAGATTGCTCGCCGGCCTGAACAAGATTGACGAACAGCTCGTCGAACTGGTCGGGGTACTTGGTTAGGGCGTCGGCCAGCGTATTGCCGCCCTCGACGTCGCCCTTGAGGCCGAACACCATCTTCTGCATGGCGGGCTTTTCGTGACCTTGGGCGATGATATCCAGCGACTGGACCAATGGGACGCCGGAACTCATCATGGTCGCGAGCTGGCGGGCGAGGACGGCGATGTCCTTGCCGTCGATCTTTTTGCCGCCACCGAACAGGGATTTGGCCTTTTTGCGGATTTTGGTCGGATTGATGCCCTCACGCCGGAGCTGGGACTTGAGCAGGGCCTCGCTCTGGGCCTCGTTTTCGCCCTTGATGCGGATGCCCTTGCGGTCGACGCCTTCCCATACGAAGATCGATTTGCTCAGTGCCTTTTGTGCCATGGCTTCGTCTCTGTTCTGCGTGTGGCGTCAGTGCGGTTCAGTCCTTGGTGACGCGGTTGAGTTCGTCGAGGCTGGTGATGCCGTCCTTGACCTTTTTGAGTCCGGAGGCACGCAGGTCCGCAATACCCTCCTTCCCCGCTTGCGCCGCCAGATCCATGGCATTGCCGCCCGCCATGATCAGGCGCCCCATTTCCTCGGAAACGGGCATGACCTGATAAATACCCAGCCGCCCCTTGTAGCCGCCGCTACACTTGTTGCAGCCTTGCGGGTTGGGTTTGTACAGCTTGATGCTGCCGACTTCGCCGGGCGAAAAGCCTTCCTCGATCAGCGCCTCATCCGGCACATCATGCACTTGCTTGCAGTGCGGGCAAAGTCTGCGTGCGAGGCGCTGGGCGATGATGAGCGAAACCGAGTTGGCGATGTTGTAGGCGGGAACGCCCATGTTCATCAGTCGCGTCAGGGTCTGGGGCGCGTCGTTGGTATGCAGCGTGGATAGCACCAGATGGCCGGTCTGGGCTGCCTTGATGGCGATTTCCGCCGTCTCGAGATCGCGTATTTCGCCCACCATCACGATGTCGGGGTCCTGACGCAGAAACGCGCGCAGGGCCTCGGCGAAGGTCAGGCCCACCTTGGGATTGACGTTGACCTGATTGATGCCGGGCATGTTGATTTCCGCCGGATCCTCGGCGGTGGAGATATTCCGGTCCTCGGTGTTGAGAATACCAAGGCCCGTATACAGGGTCACGGTCTTGCCGCTGCCGGTGGGGCCGGTGACCAGGATCATGCCGTAGGGCTTGCTCAGCGCATCCATGTAGAGCTTACGCTGGTCGTCCTCGAAACCGAGGGCCTCGATGCCGAGCTGGGCGCTGCTGGGATCGAGTATGCGCAGCACGATCTTTTCGCCGAACAGCGTTGGCAGGCTGTTGACGCGGAAGTCGATCGCCCGGTTCTTGCTGATCTGCAGCTTGATGCGGCCGTCCTGCGGCTTGCGGCGCTCGACCACGTCCATGCGCGACATGACCTTGATGCGAGAGGATATCTTTGCAGCCATGGCGACCGGCGGCCGCGCGAGTTCGTGTAGCATGCCGTCTACGCGCAGGCGCAGGCGGAAGTATTTTTCGTAGGGCTCGAAGTGGATATCCGATGCGCCGCGCTTGATGGCATCGAGCAGAACCTTGTTGACGTAGCGGACTACCGGCGCGTCGTCCTGGTCGGAGGCGGCAGCCGTTGCTGCGTTGGCGTCTTCCTGCGTATCCGCGACCTCGAGCTGGTCTAGGCCTTCGAGGTCGGCGTCACCCATCAGATCGCTCATGGACGAATCCATGGCGCTCAAGGCTTCGTCGATGGTCTTGTCGAGCTTGTCGTCCTCGACCATCAAGGGTTCAGTCTGGATCCCGGTGTTGAACTTAAGCTCGTCGACCGCGCCCAGATTCATGGGGTCGGCAATGGCCACGAAGAGGCGGTTGCCGCGCTGGAACAGAGGCAGGGCGCGGTTCTGGCGGACCTGCTTTTCGTTGATGAGGGACTTGGGAAGATGTTCGAGATCGAAAACCGAAAGGTCGAACAGGGGAATGCCGAATTCCTCGGCGGCGGCGAGCGCGACCTGCGGCGGTGTCAGACGGCCTTCCTTGGTCAGCAGGCTGACCAAGGGGATGCGCTTCTGCTGCGACTGTTCCTGCAGCCGGTAAGCCTCCTCCTCCTTGAGCAGGCCACTGCGAACCAGATGACGCGCGAGGCCGCTGAGCCTCAACTGCGTCGCAGGTGTTGACATGAATGGGCTCCCGGGGTTCTGTATTTTTAGCTTAGTAATGTCAGTATGTTAGCGCCTGTGGGTATAAAGTCAACGGAGGCGCTTAAGGTGCGTCGTTTGCACCGCTTTTCCGTGAGCGGCGTGGCCTGCCAGCGGATCAATCCGACATGACGGAGTGTCGAATATGCAACGGAATGGCCGCGTGAGCCGGGTTGTGTGTCGTTTACGGAAATCCTGGAAGCCGGGGCAGCTGGTGCAGGGGACGGTATACATGACCTTCGGCATGGCGGGGCGAACCCTTGTGCAAGGCGTGGTGTTTATCGCCGTTGCGCGAATAATGGGGGCGGGGAATTACGGCGCATATGCAGCAGTGCTGGCGCTGGCCATGGCGATGGGCGGGTTTGTGGGTGTTGGAGCTCCTGTGTTGATGATGCGTGAGGTTGCACGTGCAGAACAGCCTTTCGGGCGGATTTGGGGTGGAGTGCTCACGGTGATGCTGGTGAGCATGCCTGTAATATTAGTGTTGTATTTGGCGACGACATGGTGGCTTCTCCCTGAAGGGGTGGGTCTTACAGTGATTGTGATGGTGGGGTTTGCTGAAATTGTATGCGCGCCTTTCACGCTTTCAGCCATACAGGCGTATCAAGGCCATGACCGGATAGGGAGGGCGTCCACGCTGGTGTTTGTCCCCGTCCTGCCGAGATTCGCAGCTGTGGGAATACTGATTGCGTTCGAATACATCGATGCATCAGTAAATCTCCTGGAGGTATGGTCTTTCTTGTATGTGTGCTCGTCAACGCTCTCAATGATCTACGCGCTGACGCTTGTCAGAAAAGAGCTGGGATGCGCGATATTCCCCGGGTGGCATGAGGTATTGCATACACTGAAATGCGGATTGCCATTTGCATTCGTGAATACCGCGTTGAAACTGTATGCAGATATTGATAAAGCATTGATTGCGCGATTGGTCACGCTGGAGGCGGCCGGCGCTTATTCGGCAGGTTATCGCGTGATGGATCTCGCGATGATTCCCATGAATGCATGGTTGACTGCAACGACTGCGAGGTTTTTCAAGGCGGGGCAGTCCGGGTTGGGCGACGCGTTGAAATACGGGTGGCGTATCGTGCCATTGCCGGCTGTATACGCCGTTGTGGTCGGTTTTGCATTGTATGCATCGGCGGATATGTTGCCGCATGTGCTGGGCCGGAGCTACGGCGCAGCAGTCGATGTGCTGAAATGACTGGCTTGGTTGCCGCTCCTGGCATTGCCGAGGTTGTTTCTTCAATCGTCCCTGGTTGGAGCGGATCGTCAAATCATGGTGGTCAGGGTCATTGCGATTGGAGCGCTTGCCAACGTGATTCTGAATCTATGGCTGATACCTCGCTGGGGATGGAGAGGCGCCGTTGCGGCAACGTATTTTGTGGAAATTGCAATGACATTTGGGTTCGCTGTTTATTCTTATGCGGTTCGTTACCAGGTGAGATGATGAGGCGCTCGCCATCCTGAATCGATTGATAGATGGAAATAACCGGCGTTCGTGTCTATATAGATATTTGGGTCTTGCAAGGTGGAAATGAATGATCGGGTGATTGCGGTTGCAATCAATTATTTCGGTGCGGACGTGACCGAGCGATGCGTGAAAAGTCTTTTGGGACAGGTGTCGTCGTTTATTATCGTGGATAATTCCGATGATTCTATGGAATTTTCCCGTTTAAACGAGCGATTGCGGTCATTGGCGGATACTGTGGCCGGGTTTGATATGACGATTATCGATGCCGGAGACAATCTGGGTTTTGGGCGTGCCGCGCAGCTGGGTATCGATGTGGCTAAGCGCGCCGATTCCTGCGCGGCAATCCTGCTCATCAATAATGATGCGATAGCGTGTGAGGGCATGGTTGAGGGACTGGTCGAGTGTCTGGACAGACATGCGTCCCCTGCGCTTTTGGCGCCAGTGTCGACGCATGGCTCGGTGCCAGGGCGCCTTTGGTACCACAAGATTCTCGGCCTGATCATGACGCATCCCGTCCCGGGAGCGATCAGTTATCTCAATGGCGCATGCTTGTTGATACCTTATGCATTGGCAAAGGCGGATCTTTTCGACCCTGATTTTTTTATGTATGGAGAGGACGTGTTGCTTTCATGGCGATTGGTCAATCAGGGTGTGGAGTTGGTGGTTGTCGAGCACGCATGCTATGCCCATGCGGGTGGATGGTCCTCAAGAAAAGGGGGTGTTTTTTACGAGTATCATATGGCTAGAGCACATATCCTGCTTGCAAAAAAACTTGCAACCTCTGCACCAGAGCGTTGGCTTTTTTTGCTGGGTAGGATTTTAGGGTTGAGTGCGCGCGCGGTGGCGCGTTGCGCTCGTTTTAGAACGCTTTCGCCAGTGCGGGCCTTGGTGCATGCGTGGTTGGGCCTGCCCCCTGGTCAATACTGACCACAGCGGGGTGGCGATAATAACGATTGATATAGATTCAAGTATTTATCTATTGCGGTTTCTTCCGAGAACTGGCTGGTGGCCAGTTGTCTGGCCGCAAGGCTGATTTGTTCGTATCTTGCGCGATCGGCTGCGAGCAGGCGGATTGCGGATGCAAAATCTCCTGTCTGATCGGTTTTGCAAAGAAATCCACTGATGCCGTGTTTTACGACTTCCGGCAGGGCGGAGCCATTCGTAGCAATGACTGGAAGCCCGCAGGCCTGTGCTTCCAGCGCGACCATGCCGAAGCCTTCCAGTCTGGACGGGAATAACAGGGCGTCGCATTGGCGGTAAAGTTGCGCGAGTGCCGTTTCGTTTTCGCATCGCGGTATTTGCTTGATGTTGGGTGGCAGCGCATCGAGCTGTCGGCTCCTGAGTCCGGCGCGGACCCAGAGTTCGAAGTCCATGCCTAGTGTTTGCATGATCGGGGCAAGCAGATCCGCGCCTTTTCGCGCCGACCAATTGCCTACGAACAAGAGGCGGAAGGGTTTGTGTGGCTTGTCTGGTGCTGGATATGCCTGAAACGCACCCTTCGGGTCGATGCCGATCGGTACGACGTGTATGCCAGTGGTGCCAAACGTGGCTTGTATCTGTCGGGCGCTATATTCGCTGATGCTGATGACGCGAGCCGCTCGCTCGAGATTCTGGCGTTCCACTGCCTTGATCCACAGCTTGTGGTAAAGACTTTGTGCAAGATTTTTGTATGGCGTTAATGCGGGGTCGTGTACGCAATGCAGCGCGGTGGCAACAACCGGTAACCCGTCGGGAATGAAGCGCGGTGGCAGCCAAGTGTTGATGTGTATGATATTGGCCCATTTCGGTGCGGGTATGACGGGTACGCTCCAGGGGGCATATTCGGCATGATGCGGCAGCCAGGCGATTTCGGCTCGGACGTCTCGTGCACGTAATCCTGCAACCAATCGCTCCGTAAAAACATCGGCCCCGCTGCCGGCATGGAGGGTTGGAAACCAGATGGCGGGTGGCCTCATGGTATCGGACATGACGGATGTGGCCGCTAGCCGCTGCGAAATAAAGCTGTTGAATGAGTCGGCTGATGGTCTATGGCCATGTCGTGGAGTCGGGTTGGGTTGGCGGAATGGCGTGGGACTATTGTGTGTGTTTGCCTGATCGATTACGCGATAAGCGAACGCATTCTGATGATTTTGATCCACTACCGTTCTCGGGCATGTTCTTCGAAAAAACAGCGCTATAGCCTAAGGGCATGAAGCCCACGTCTTGAAACACTGAAGCGAGCAGTCGGCCTGAGATGTTGTTGAATAAGATCAACATTGCCCCTATGGGCGCTAACAGAACCTTGATATGGCGCTGTGTAAACGCATCAAGAATGCCTTTTGCCAGAGCCAGGTTGGTTAAGGTGACGGCTGTTTCTATCGCATTACTATGAGGTGTCAGTTCCGTCAGTATGACCGGGTACCTGTTTTCGTGTTGTTGTATGCCTTGGATGGTCCAGCGGTAAAAATCGTACGGTAAATCGTGTATCGGGTAGATGAACGGGGTCTGCCAGTAGATTTTACCTTGATGCCGAGTCACTCTGACTGCTTCTGAAAAGGCCTTTTCCGGCTGAGGGATATGTTCCAGGACATCAAGCAGGCAAACAGAATCGAAGGTCTTGTCAGCAAATGGGAGTTGTTGGCCATCAGCGAGTATGTGGGGTTTGCCTGCATAGCCCAGCCCAGTTGTCGCGGGATAGTCGAGGCCAATATATTCGACTCGATTATGGAGCTGGGCGCGCAGATTCTGATTGCCGCAGCCGACGTCCAGTAGCCTACCGCTTACGATGTCGACTGCTGGCCATTGCTTACGCCGTTTCCAGGATCGGTACATAAGCCACTGGGGGTGTAGTGGCGTGTGCTTGAGCGGCGCGAGCATCCGGCGAAATTTCGCGTGTATCATGGCGTAATTTGAGGCGTGTTCGCGATTGTGTCGGCGGTCATTGTGTCTTGGCGCATGTTTTTCGTTGAATGTTCACCTGATCCGGCAGATGTCGCGTAAGCGTATTGCGAAAATTTCCCACGCAAACCTTGATGCGAACAGGCGCGCTGAATGGCACCGAATCGTTTGGGGGGCTGAGGCGGACAGCTGAGTGCATACCGCATGCGCAAAGCTCGCGTAGTCATCGCGCGGGATTAATGCGCCAGAGACGGTGTCTGCCAGGGCGTCGCCGACACCCCCCACATCGAAGGCAACCGTTGGCAGGCCGTGGGCCGCTGCTTCTATTGCTACCATGCCAAAGCCTTCGTTGTCGTATGGGCGCTGCTGCGCCGGGAAAACAGACACATCCGCGGCGAAATAGGCGGCATCGAGCTCCGGATCGTCTTGGACGCGTTCGCCGAGGAACAGTACATGGGATTGCAGGGCTGTGTCATTCAATGAGGCATTGATGCGTGTGCGTTCGCCGGTGGTTCCCAGTAGCGAGCCTGAGGGCTCGTCGCCGATGACGACGAGTTTGGCAGCAGGGCAGCGACGGATAATGTCTGGCAGCGCGTGGTCAATGAAGTCGGCGAGTCCTTTGCGCGCCGTGATGCGGCCTACATACAGCATGATCGGGCCGTCGCCAAGATCGTAGCGCTTGCGGAACTGCTCGCGCAGGGAGGCAGCTGTCGCAAGGTCGGGTAGGGCGACGCCTGGATGCAGAAGCGCGATGCGGGACTCATCAACGCCCGCGTCGATCGCAAGTCCGCGTGTAAAGCGGCTGTTCACCAGGACGCGATCGAAATGTTTGAAGCAGGGGCGCCACAGCAGGCGGTAAACGGGATGGCGTGCCTCGATATCGAGGCCGTGCAGGTACACCACACAGCGACCGCCAATGAGTCGTGCCGCCAGCCAGGCGAATGGGGCGGTCAGGCCGCTGCCGGCGACGACGAGTTTCGGGCGCAGGCGCAGGCTTTGCTTCAGCCCGGAAAAAAGCGCACCCAGCAGAAAGCGCCACAATGGCCGGAGTGGGGTCTCGCTGGCACCGACATCGGGTGGCAGGTGAGCGGAACAGCGTTCGGGGCCGACGACCTGAACCTGCCATTCCTCGCGCAGGCCCTCGACGATATGCCATACCAGCCGTTCCATGCCACCGATCATTGGCGGGAGGTTGCGTGTGATGACGAGCGCGTGCGGCTTGCTCAAGGTGCTTCGTCGCGGGTCTGGGCGTACATCAGGTTTGCGATCTGCTCGGAAATGAGGCCGAGCAGAAAGACCAGGGCGCCGGTAACGAACAGCAGGACGCTCATGTTGGTGAAGGTCCCGTTGTGCAGATAGGTGTACAGATAACGTAACAGACCGAAGGCAAAGAAAACGGCGCCGGTGGGGGCGAAGACCTTGAGAGGCGAATACAGCGTACCGATCTTGAAGATGATCAGGAGGAATCGCAGGCCGTCACGCAGCGGCCGCACATGGCTTTTGCCACCGCGCTTGAGCGCCTCGATCGGCAGATAATCGACCGCATAACCGGCCCTGAAAAAGGCCATGGTGATGGTCGTTGGGTATGAAAAGCCGTTCGGCAGGAGATACAGAAAGCGCCTAAAGCGGGCGGCGCGCACGGCGCGGAATCCGGATGTCAGATCGTGGATCGCATGGCCGGTTACCCAGCTCGCGAGGTGATTGTAGAGGGTGTTGGCGGCAAGGCGCCCGAACGAGGCCTGCGATCCGGCATCCCGTGCGCCGACCACCATGTCGTAACCGTCTTCTATGCGTGCGAGCAGGCGTGCGACGTCCTTCGGCTGGTGTTGGCCATCGCCATCCATGAACACGATGACATCGCCGCGCGCCGCGCGCGCACCGCTCTTGATGGCCGCGCCGTTGCCCATCGCGTACGGGTGACTGATGACCCGGTCCGCGCCATTTGCGCTGGCTACCTCGTCGGTATGGTCGGTCGAACCGTCGTCGACGACCACGATCTCGGCCTGAGGATACAGGTCGCGCAGCGACGGCAGCAGCTCACGGAGGTTGTCCGCCTCATTGCGGGCGGGCAGGACGATGCTGATGCGCGTTTCATTCATGGGCCTTTAGCTCGGCTTTTTTCGCGGGCATGCGTTCGTGTTGTTTGGCGGCACCGGCACGGATTTTACGCGCCTCCGCCAGCCTTGCTCGCAGGTTTTTCAAGGCGTCGTCCAGGTGATTGAGGCGATTGAGTCTTTGCAGGTGCGCGATATCCTGTTCGGCAGCCGCAAAGTCGCCGAGATAGATGTCGAGCCGGGCCAGGTTGATCCAGTATTGCGACAGGTTGGGCGCGAGCTTGACCGCGGTTTTCATGAGCTGCCGGGCAAGCGAGTAATCATGCAGCACGTTGAGGGCGTAATTGCTGTAGATGGTGATGAGGTTGGCGCTGTTCGGGCTTTGCTCGAAGGCCGCCTGGAACACGCGGATCATCCGCCCGGTGGGGAAGGAGCATCCGCCCATGGCGCAGTTGACCATGGCCGTGAGGCCATTGATGTCCTGTGCCGTGGCCGGGCGTCGCGCGAGGGTGTGTTCGATGTCCTGCCACCATTGGGTCTTGAGCGGCAGCTTGAGCTTGGCGTGCATGATCAGCAGCGCAGACGCCGGCAGAATACTGGCGTGCGGCACGGCCGCGGCCTTTTCCAGGGCTGCGGTCGCCAGCGGCAGCATGGGGGACTGGGCGTTGTCTACCAGACTGGCGTAGGTGCGTCCAAGCCCGTAGGTGGCGCGCGGCGAGTGGGGATGTGCCGCTGCGGACAGGACCGCAAACCGGATAGGATTGGCCCATTCGTGCACGCGCAACGCGGTAATGGCGCCATAGAGCGCTATGAGTCCGACGATCAGGATGCGGCGCGGCAGCGCGAGTCGCTGGACCGGCGCTTCCAGCAGGGTCATCGAAAACAGGGCCATCAGCAGGCCGAAATCGGGCAGGTAGTTGCGTTGCTCGAACACGAGTTCCAGATTGAATATAGTTGCGGTCAGCAGCTGGCCGCCGAGAAACCAGAGTATGCCGAGACTCAGTAACGGGCGTTGACGTCGCTGCCATAGGGCCAGGGCGACGAGCGCGACGATGCCGAGGATCGAGAGCAGGGTGGTCGGCGGCGAGAGCAGGCCGGTGGAAAAGGGAAAATCGTCATGATAGAGGCTAAGTGCGCCGAGATTGGGCAGTAGCGACCAGGCGATATAGAGCAGCACCACGCGCGGCTCGGTGAGCAGGCGCTCGTGCATGGTGAATAATCGCCCCGAGTGCTCGAAGGTGGCCTGAATGCCTGGCCACATCCACGCGAGCCCGGCGATGCCCGGGAGTATCAGGACGAGAAGATAGAGCAGGTAAAGGCGCCGGTCGCGCCGGCCGTCGACGCGCGCGAATCCAAAGAGAGTCCACTCCAGTATCAGCGTGTAGACGGGGATCAATGCACCGTCTTCCTTGGACAGCACGCTCAGGGGCGCGAACACGAGAAATCCGAGCAGAATCCGCCACAGGCCCGGCCTCCCTTCGAGCATGCGCAGGCGTCCGCTCAGGTACAGCCCGATGGCGATCAGGGCGAAGGTCGCCGACAGGCTGGTCATGCGCTGAACGATGTAGAGCACGGCCGTGAGATTGATCGGCAGCAGCATCCAGGCGGCCGCGATCGCCAGCGCGGTCCAGGCTAGCAGACCCGCATCGAGTTCGGGGCGAAAACGGCGTCGATACGCCTTGAGTATCAAAGAGGCGACCGCGAAAACGAGCAGGCCGTTGAGCGCATGGATGACGATATTGGTAGCCTTCATCGAATAGGGGGCTGGCCCCCAGAAATACTCGTCGAGGGCGAAGCTCAGCATGCTGATGGGGCGGTCCAGCGGCCCGGAATGCGAAGAAAAGGCAGCGGCGAGCAGGGTGTTGGGATGCAGGTTGTGGATGTGGAGTGCCGCGTTCTGCACGATGTTGCCGTAGTCGTCCAGCAGGAATCCGCCGTGTACGCCTGGCCAGTAGATCCAGGCCGTCAGTGCGGATGTGAAGAGCAGGGTTATCCAGAGTAGCGTACGTGATCGCGCGGACATGCGTGTCCTCAGGGTGGAGAGGCATCGTGGATTGTACCGGACTCGCGGCCGCCGCGAGTCCGGGCGGTAGAGAGGGGGCTAGCGGCAGACCGCAGGGGCGTACTTGCCGGGCAGTGTGGCGGTGTTGCTGCTCAGGGGCGTCTGCGCGGGTTTGTTGGCCGCGTAGCAGGTCCATTCGATCACGCCGTCGTGTGCGTAGGGCTGCAGCAGGAGCGTCCTGCCGTTGGCCGTGCCGCCGAGGTTGTTCTTGTAGGTGATGATGATCAGGCCCTGGCTGCCGATCGTGACGTTGCTGGTGTTGGTGCCCGATATGGTCGCGGGCAGCCCGTAGCTCGCATTGCCGCCGGCTGCGGGGAAGGTGCCGAGGTAGCCGTAGGTGTCCCACACGGCGGATTTGGCGGTGTTGGCCAAAGTCAGGCCCTCGGTGATCTTGGCGCGGATGCTGTAATCCTGGTAGGCCGGGATGGCAATGGCGGCCAGGATGCCGATGATGGCCACCACGATCATCAGTTCGATGAGCGTGAAGCCGCGCTGCGCATGGTGGGTGATGTTCATAAAGGTCGCCGTGTTGGAATTGTTATGGAATGTCGTGGACAACCCAATTCAAGCAAAACCCGCGCCATTTTGCTTGTTTTGGTGTGTTATGCCTATGATTTTTAGGCAAAAAAATGCCCCGCTCGAAGGCGGGGCGCCAGCTCAGGCCTGAAGATCCTGGGTAGTTTTGCTTATCTTAGGTTGGAATTGTTCGAAGCTCTTCAGGTCGCTTGTTGTTGTCTGTTTAGCGGCAGTTGGCCGGGGCATACTTGGCGGGCAAGGTGCCGGCTCCCGGGGGAGTGGGCGTGGCACCTGTAGGCGCCGATGCGCCGGCTGCCATGCAGTACCACTGGATGCTGCCGGAATTGGCGATATTCGGCGCCAATACCAGGGTGCTGCCGGAAACGGCCGTGCCACCAAGGTTGTTGTAGGTGATCGTGATCACGCCGTTGGCCCCCACAGACACGCCTTGCGTGTACTGGCTGTTGATGGAGGTCGACGTGGCGAGTCCGTAACTGGCATTGCTGCCGGATGAGAAGGTACCGTTGGCCGCATACGTCGTCGCAACCGCCGTTTTGGCTGCCGCCGCGAGATTAAGGCCGTCGGTGACCTTGGCGCGAATGGTGTAATCCTGATAGGCCGGGATGGCGATGGCGGCCAGGATACCGATGATGGCCACCACGATCATCAATTCGATGAGGGTGAAACCCTGTTGAACCTTCTTCATTGTGAAATCTCCAGATGCTTGCGTGTTCTGCGGGGTCCGCGAGGTTGGGCCAATTCGGCGCCCTATTCGAGGGTATACAGTTATCGTGCCACTTTCATGGATGCGTTTGCGTGCGGCGTCTGGCAGCCCTGGGTCGGGTGCTGGCGTCAGTAAATGACGGCATGTGTCAATAAGTGACAAAAATTGTCACTCGATGCCCAGCTTTTTGAGGCGGTAGCGTAACTGCCGGAAACTGATGCCGAGCAGTTCCGCGGCCTGCGTCTTGTTCCAACGGGTTTGTTCGAGCGCGCGGCGAATGGCTTCGCGCTGCTGATTGGCCAGGTGGACGTCAAGTGCGCTGTCGCCCGTCGCGGCCGTGGTGAGGTCGTCGCCCGCAAGCGGGATGCCCGCGACGGTGGCGGCGGGCAGATGCAGATCGGTGGTGTGCAGGGTGCGGCCTTCGCACAACGTGGCCGCGCGTTCAAGGATATTTTCAAGTTCGCGCACGTTGCCCGGAAAGGTGTGGCGCTGCAGGGCTTGCAGGGCGTCGTCGGCAAGTGCCAGCGGCGTTTGGCCCCACCGTGCCGCGATGCGTTCAAGCAGGTGTGCGGCGAGCAGGGGGATGTCATCAACCCGGTCGCGTAGCGGCGGGGCCTGCAATTCGATCACATTGAGGCGAAAGTACAGGTCCTGACGAAAGCGGTTGCCGGCAACCTCCGCCGCGAGATTCTTATGGGTGGCGCTGAGGATGCGTACATCGACCGGAATTTCCTGGCTGGCGCCGACCGGGCGAATCTTGCGTTCCTGGATGGCGCGCAACAGTTTGACCTGCATGGCGAGCGGCAGGTCGGCAACCTCGTCGAGAAACAGGGTGCCGCCATCGGCGGCCTGAAACAGACCGGGTCTGTCCGCCGATGCGCCGGTAAAGCTGCCCTTGAGATGGCCGAAGAACTCGCTTTCCATCAGTTCCGGTGGGATGGCGCCGCAATTGACGGGTACGAACGGGGCGGTGCGTCGCGGACCGAGGTCGTGGATTTGCCGTGCGATGAGTTCCTTGCCGGTGCCCGATTCGCCGTGGATGTAGACCGGGGCCTGGCTGCGGGCGAGCTTGGCTACCGTTTCACGGATGTTCTGCATCGCCGGCGAATCGCCGAGCAGGGGTTGCCGTCTGCGCTCGGGCTGGGCCGGCGCGCCATCTTGGCTCAGTCTGAGCGCGCTGCCGACCAGGGCGCGCAAACGCTCGAGGTCGAGCGGTTTGGCGACGAAGTCGAAGGCGCCTGCCTTGAGCGCGGCAATGGCGGTTTCCATGGTGCCGTGGGCGCTGATCACGGCGACGGGCAAGTCCGGATGCTGCCTCTGGATGAAATCGACAAGCTGGATGCCGGACCCGTCGGGCAGCCTGAGATCGGTCAGGCAAAGGTCGAAGCTGCCCTCGCGCAAGCGTGTGGTGGCTTCCTTCAGGTCGCCTGCGGAACGAGTCTCCAGGCCCATGCGCCCCAGCGTGATTTCGAGCAGTTCACGGATGTCGGGCTCGTCGTCGACGATCAGTACGTGTCGGATGCTCATGTCCGGCAAAGCGCGTGCGGGTTGTGTCTCGGGCCTTCGATCATGGCATCAATATAGCGTGTCAGGGCGAAGTGGCGCACCCTGCCCCCGGCATGCCGCGATGGTCAAGCCCCCGTACTTGCCCGCCGCAGAACGGGCAGGAAGCATCGAAAACAGCTGCCGCCGCCGGGGACGGGGATGTACTCGAGGTGGCCACTGTTGAGCGTACACAGTTCGCTGGCGATATAAAGGCCGAGTCCCGTGCCGGAAGTCGAGGTCGTGAAGAATGGTTCGAAGAGGTGGGAAACCACCTCGGGCGGCACGCCCGGTCCCTGATCGATCACGTCGAGGCGAATCTGCTGAGCTCCCGGCGGGCGATGGGCCGCGAAGGTCAGTGACAGGCGTCCGTCCGCCTGTCGGCGTCCATAGCGATTCGCGTTCTCGCACAGGCTCCAGAATATCTGCGCCAGATGGCCTTCGTCACAGACGGCGATGAGGCTGGTATCGTCAAGATGGAGGCGGATTTCCGCCCCGGCTTCGCCGAGTCGCGCGCGTACTTCGCTGGCCTGGGTTTGCAGCCAGACCTTGAGATCGAGCGGGCGGGTGCGCGGCGGATCCTTGCGCGAGAGGCGCAACACATCGTCGACGATGGCGTCCATGCGCGTGCTTTGGGTCCGGATGATCTCAACGAGGCGGACGTCTTGAGCGCCGAGCGAGGGTGATTCATGTAGCAGCTGCGCGGCGTGACTGATTGCCGAGAGCGGGTTGCGAATCTCGTGTGCGATGCTGGCGGCGAGGCGTCCGAGCGAGGCGAGCTTGGCAGATTGGACCTGCGCGGCGAGTTCGGCTTGATCCTCGAGCGTGATCAGCGTGGCCTGACGGTCGAGACCG
This sequence comes from Acidihalobacter prosperus, assembly GCF_000754095.2. Classification (NCBI taxonomy): domain Bacteria; kingdom Pseudomonadati; phylum Pseudomonadota; class Gammaproteobacteria; order Chromatiales; family Ectothiorhodospiraceae; genus Acidihalobacter; species Acidihalobacter prosperus. Next base: position 26,998 of record NZ_JQSG02000003.1, on the reverse strand, counting down.
AGGGGGATGAAGCGGATGCGTAGTTCCAGGCCCTGTCCCGGCAGGGCCAGCGTGCGGTGCAGCCCGTCCGGTGCCGCCTGCCATTGCTGATAGAGCGTGTTCAGTGCGGGCGACAGGCGCGGCAGGGCATCGAGATGGGCGCCGCTGGCATGTCCCATCAACTGCCATGCGGCGTCGTTGATCAGGCGTATCTCGCCGTGCGGTTCGGCCACGATCAGGCCGGTATTGAAATGCTCGACGATATGTTCGTTGAGTTCGGCCAGATTGGCCAGGTCGAGTCCGCGCCGTACCGCCAGCGCCTCGTTGGCGCGTGCACGGTGCGCAAGGGCGGCGCTGACCACTGCGGTCACGAACAGGGCGAGCCCGAGCAGTCCGCTCTGGGTGTAGGCGGTTTCCGCCTGCAGGCCGCTCAGATGCAGGTAGATCTGGTCGAGCAGCAGCAGCAACGAAGCGCTGGCGGCGGCGAACAGGGCGCTGATCTCCGAGAGCAGCAGCCCGGCGGCGCCGATGGCGGGTATCAGGAGGACTTCGACGCCGCTGGTGACGCCGCCGCTACTGTGGGCGAGCAGGATGACCGCAAGCACGTCGCCGGCTGCCAGCAGGTTGGCCTGGATATGAAACGCAGGCCAGCGCAGGCGCATCATGGCCATGGCCAGCAGGCCGAGCCCGAGGTAGGAGATCAGGGTCAGGAAGAACAGGCCGGGCGAGAGATGGCCGAGGGACTGCGGCGCCAGGCCGAAACGCCACAACGCCAGGAACAAGGCGGCGACGAACAACCGGTAGACGTTGAACAGGCGCAGCGGTTGCCAGCTCTGGCGTTCCCCGCCGGCGCGATCGGTTCCGGGCATGATTCAGTGTTTTCCGGCGTCGTCGGTTTCCATGTGCTCGCGCGAACAGTAGCGTCGGCCCCGATGCGTCAGCGACTCGGCCGCGGGCAGGTGGATGCCGCAGTGATCGCAGCGCACCATGTCAAGTTCCCGCACCGGTGGCTGCTGCGTGTCGCCGGACGGTCTGGCGATGAGGCGGCGGTAGAGATAATAGCCGACGACGGCCAGTGCAAGCAGGAACAGCAATCGTGACATGGTGCCCTCGGTCGAGCGGGGTGGCTTTGCTCCCCAGGATTTTTCCCGCACAATAAAGTGCGGTTGTGATCGGCCGCATGTCCGCGCCGAGTACGGCGCCGCCCGGTCGCGGTAGCGGTCAGCATAAACGACCTTAAGGATAAAGCACTCGCCCATGCACCTGCACGAATATCAGGCCAAGGAGGTTTTCTCCCACTACGGTATCCCCGTGCCCCGGGGCGTAAGGGTCGAAAGTGGCGAGGCCGTCGCCGAGGCGATCGAGACGCTGGGCGGCGGCGCCTGGGTGGCCAAGGCCCAGGTGCATGCCGGCGGCCGGGGCAAGGCGGGCGGTGTCAGGCGCGCGGTGGGCGGCAAGGCCCTGCGCGAGACCGTAGAGAGCCTCCTGGGCTCGCGGCTCGTCACCGGGCAGACGGGGCCAGAGGGATTGCCGGTCGCCTCGGTGCTGATCGAATCGTTGACCGACATACAGCGTGAACTCTATCTCAGCCTGCTGGTGGATCGCGGTCATCGGCGCGTGGCCGTGGTGGCTTCGAGCGCCGGCGGCATAGATATCGAGAGCGTGGCTGCCGAGACGCCCGATCTGATCCTGACCGCGCATGCGCATCCGGTGGCCGGTCTGCAGGCGTGGCAGGGGCGGCAACTCGGTTTTGCCTTGGGGCTTGACGCGCCGCAGGTCGCGCAATTTAGCGTGCTGCTGTCACGCCTTTACCGATTGTTCACGGATATCGATGCGGCGCTGATCGAGATCAATCCGCTGGTGGTCACCGGTGGCGGCGATCTGATCGCGCTCGATGCCAAGATCAATCTCGACGACAACGCGCTGTACCGTCAGCAGCGGCTGGCCGAACGGGAAGACGAAACCCAGACGGACCCCGCCGAGGCCTTCGCGCGCGGGCACGGACTCAACTACATCAGGCTCGACGGAGACATCGGCTGCATGGTGAACGGCGCGGGCTTGGCGATGGCCACCATGGACCTCATCAAGCTGAGCGGCGGACGGCCGGCGAATTTCCTCGACGTCGGCGGTGCGGCGACCGCGGAACGGGTGGCCGAGGCCTTCAAGCTGATTCTGTCCGGCGAGCACATACGTGCGGTGCTGGTGAATATCTTCGGTGGCATCGTGCGCTGCGACCTGATCGCCGAAGGCATCGTGCAGGCCGTGCGCGAGGTGGCCGTGAGCGTGCCTGTCGTGGTGCGCCTCGAGGGTACGAATGCCGACAAGGGGCGCGCCATCCTGGCCGATTCCGGCCTCAACATCCTGCCTGCTGAGGATCTTGCCGATGCCGCCGCGCGTGCGGTCGCGGCCGCGGGAGGCGAGGCATGAGTATCTTGGTCGATCAGTCGACGCGCGTCATCTGCCAGGGCTTTACCGGCAAGCAAGGCACCTTTCACTCCGAGCAGGCACTGGCCTATGGCACCCGCCTGGTGGGTGGGGTGACGCCCGGCAAGGGCGGGCAGACGCATCTTGGGCTGCCCGTATTCGATACCGTGCATGACGCGGTGCGCGAGACCGGCGCCGAGGCGAGCATGATCTACGTGCCCGCAGCGTATGCCGGGGACGCTATCCTGGAGGCCGCTGATGCGGGGATTCGGGTGATCGTGTGCATCACCGAGGGCATCCCGGTGCTCGACATGCTGCGGGTGCGTGCCACGCTGGCGGACTATCCGGATGCCTGCCTGATCGGACCCAACTGCCCCGGCGTCATCACGCCGGGCGGGTGCAAGATCGGCATCATGCCGGGCGCCATCCACATGCCCGGACGCATCGGCATCGTATCCCGCTCCGGAACGCTGACCTACGAGGCGGTACATCAGACTACGCGCGCAGGGCTTGGACAGTCGACCTGCGTCGGCATCGGCGGCGACCCCATTCAAGGGCTCGATTTCGTCGATTGCCTGAAATTGTTCAACGAGGATCCCCGGACCGAGGGCGTGATCCTGGTCGGGGAGATCGGCGGTCAGGCCGAAGAGGAAGCGGCCGCCTATATCCAGGCTCAGATGAACAAACCGGTAGTGGCCTACATCGCCGGCGTGACCGCTCCGCCTGGCAAGCGCATGGGGCATGCCGGCGCGATCATCTCCGGCGGGCGGGGTACCGCGGCGCAGAAGTTCTCCGTACTGGAGGCCGCAGGCGTCGCCATCGTGCATTCGCCCGACGCCATGGGGCGGCGAATGCACGAGTTGTTAGCCGACCGCCGATGAGCGCGGCGCTGCGGATCGCCCTCGCCCAGTGCAACCCGCTGGTCGGGGACGTGGAGGGCAATGCGCGCATGATCCTGGAACAGGTGCGTACGGCGCGCGAGCGTCTCGATGCCCAGCTGATCGTGTTTCCTGAGCTGGCTTTGACCGGTTACCCGCCGGAGGATCTGTTGTTGCGGCCCTCCCTGCACGTGCAGGTCGAGACCGCGCTGGCGGCCATGGCGCCGTTGATCGACGACTGCCATGTCGTGATCGGGGTGCCCTACCGAGACGAAATCGGTTTGCGCAACGGCGCAGTGATGCTGGGCGGTGGGCGCGAAATTGCGCGCTACGCGAAACGTTGCCTGCCGAATTACAGCGTGTTCGACGAAAAGCGATATTTCGTCGAGGGCACATCGCCGTGCGTGGTACAGGTCGACGGCGTCGCCGTGGGGCTGACGGTTTGCGAGGATATCTGGTTTCCCGAGCCGGCGCGATCGAGTGTCGACGCGGGTGCGCAGTTGCTGGTCAATATCAATGCCTCTCCGTTTCACGCGAGCAAATACGACGAGCGCATGGCAACCTTGCGTCAGCGGGTGGTGGAAACCGGCGTTCCGCTGGTCTACGTGAACCAGGTGGGCGGTCAGGATGAGCTGCTGTTCGACGGCCAGTCGCTGGTGCTCGACGCGACGGGCGAACTGGTCCTGCGCGCACCTTCGTTCGAAACCGGGCTTTATCCCGTGTCGCCGGGGGAGGCGGCTGCTCTTGCCGTGATGGCACCGCAGGAAGGACTCGAGGCCGATGCCTATCGGGCGCTGGTGCTGGGCGTGCGCGATTATGTGCGCAAGAACGGTTTCCCCGGCGTGGTCATCGGACTTTCCGGCGGCATCGATTCCGCGCTGACCCTGGCCATCGCTGTCGATGCCCTGGGGGCGGAGGACGTACTCGCGGTCATGATGCCCTCGCGCTATACGGCATCGATGAGTCTCGAGGACGCACGTATCCAGTGCGCGAATCTCGGCGTCAAGGCGCTCGAAATCCCGATTGAGCGGCCATTCCAGGCCTTTCTCGGCGTGCTCGATCCCTTGCTCGCGGGTCGCCCGCCGGATACCACGGAGGAAAATCTCCAGGCCCGGTGTCGTGGCGTGATTCTGATGGCCATTTCAAACAAGACCGGCCGCATGGTGCTGACTACTGGCAACAAGAGCGAAATGGCCGTCGGTTATGCCACCTTGTACGGCGACATGGCGGGAGGCTTTGCCCCGCTCAAGGACGTACCCAAGACGCTGGTGTATCGCCTCGCCGCCTGGTGCAACCGAGACCGGGCTGCGATCCCCGAGCGGGTGCTCACGCGCCCGCCGTCCGCCGAGCTGGCGCCGGAGCAGAAGGATTCCGACTCGCTGCCGCCCTACGAGGTGCTCGATCCCATACTCGAGTATTTCGTCGAGCGGGACTGGTCGGTCGGCGAGATCGTGGCGGCCGGCTACGATCGTGAGGTGGTCGAGCGTGTGGTCGGATTGGTATTGCGCAATGAGTACAAGCGGCGCCAGGCGCCGCCGGGTGTGCGCATTTCGTCCCGTGCGTTCGGCAAGGACAGGCGTTATCCGATCACCTCCGGTTACGGGCGCGCGCTGCGTTGATCGTGGCCCCCGCCCCGTTTCGAACACACAACAAGACATCTGAGGAGTAGAGCGCATGAAAAAGATCGAGGCGATCATCAAACCGTTCAAGCTGGATGAGGTCCGCGCGGCCCTGATGGAGATCGGCATCGCGGGCATCACGGTCACCGAGGTCAAGGGCTTCGGTCGCCAAAAGGGGCATACCGAACTTTACCGTGGCGCAGAGTACGTGGTCGATTTCCTGCCCAAGGTCAAGCTCGAGGTGGTGGTCGGCGATGATCAGCTCGACGCTAGCATCGACGCGATCGTCAGCGCCGCGCACACGGGCAAGATCGGCGACGGCAAGCTGTTCGTGACGCCCGTGGAACGCATCATCCGTATTCGCACTGGCGAGGAAGGCGAGGCCGCGATCTAAGACCGCCGGGTCCGCGATGCAGGATAGGCGCCGTGCGCGTGATTGCCGCCGGTGAGGCCGCCTGGCCTGCGCCGTCGTGCCGGGTTAGGGGCGGAACACCACCTCGTCGAGGTGCCGCCGTGTGGTCGGTTCGGGGAGTTCGGCCGGATAGCCGAGCGTGAGCAGGGCGACCGGGTTCAGCGTCGGCGGCAGCTCCAGCAGACGCGCAATCTCCGCGCCATCGAAGTAGCCGACCCAGGCGGAACCCAGCTCGGCGGCAACCGCCGCCAGCTGGGCGTAGGCGGCGGCAATGGTCGCATCCTGAAGCGCATAGAGTGCGCGGCCACGTTCCCCGAAGGCCAGTGCGGAGCGCTCGGCGTCGGTACAGAAAACCAGGCAAACCGGCGCCTCGGCAATGAAATCCTGGCCGGCGATGCGCGCCAGCGCCGCGCGGCGGTCGACATCCTCGATCACACCGATCTGATAGGCCTGCAGGTCCCCGGCCGAAGGGGCCGAGAGGGCGCTTTCGAGAATGGCGTGCAGCTTGCCGGCCTCGACGGGCATGTCGGGCTGGTAGTGGCGGACCGAATGGCGGCGGCGAAGGGTCGTGAAGAAGTCGCTCATGCCGCCTCCCGGTGCTTGTCAGTGCCGGGCGTGGTCGCCGGGCGTATTGAGGACCAGAACCTTGCGCGTCTGCTCGGCCAGCTCATGCATGCCGAGTTTGTCGTAGGCCGCGATCATCATTCTCAGGGCGCGTGGCGTGGCTTGCGCGCCTGGGTAGTCCTGCAGAACCAGTTTGCAGCGGTTGATCACCGCCACGTAGGCGCCCCGCTTCATATAATAGCTCGCCACGTATAGCTGGTGCTGCGCCAGCTCGTTGCGCAGGAAAATCATGCGTCGCCGCGCGTCGGGCGCGTAGCGGCTGTGCGGGTACTTCTCGACCAGCGTCTTGAAGGCAGCGAAGGATTCCTTGAGCGGGGCGACATCGACGCGCGAAGGATCGACCGGAAACAGGCGGTCCATGATGCCGGTGTGGGCATTGAAGTTGGCCAGCCCCTGCATGTAGTACGCATAGGCGACTTCAGGCGACAACGGGTTTTCCTTGATGAAGCGTTGCGCCGCTTCGACCGTCGACTTGGGTTCGTTCTGCTTGTAGTAGACGTAGATAGTCTCGAGCTGGGCCTGCCGCGCCAGCTGCCCGAAGGGGTAGTGTCCGCGCAGAGCCTCGAACATGTTCAGGGCGCGGGTGTAGTTGCTGTCCTTCAGTGCTTGCTCGCCGGCCTTGTAATACTGCTCGGCGGTCCAGTGCTTGGTGTCGGTACGGGTGGACGCACACCCTGCGAGGGCGGCGCTGATGAGAACGAGCAGTGCGGCGTGTCGCCAGATATGCATGGCAGTCCCGGGTAAAAGCCTGAATAATAGCCGGCGAGTATAACTGACCCGATTAGCCGCGTATGCCCCCCAATGCCAGTCTGCAGTTTGATATACCGCCCGAATTCGCCGGTCGCCGGGTGGATCAGGCGCTTGCCCAGCTGATGCCGGATTATTCGCGTACGCGCATCAAGGACTGGATCGAGGCGGGGCGGGTCACCCTGGACGGGCGCGTGCCGCGTCCGCGCGACAGCGTGACGGGAGGCGAGGCGGTGAGCGTGCGGCCGTTGGTGGCGGTCATCCACGAGGATCGTGCGCAGGCCATCGCGCTGGATATCCGGCACGAGGATGACAGTCTGTTGGTGCTGAACAAGCCGGCCGGCCTGGTCGTTCATCCCGCCGCCGGCAACCCTGAAGGCACCCTGCTCAACGCGTTGCTGCACCATGCCCCCGATCTCGCGACCCTGCCTCGCGCCGGCATCGTGCATCGGCTCGACAAGGATACCAGCGGCCTCATGGTGGTCGCCAAGACACCCGGGGCGCATCAGGCACTGGTGGCGGCGCTGGCGGCGCGCGAGGTCAGCCGGGAGTATCTGGCGCTGGTGCAGGGCGAGCTCATTGCCGGCGGCACGGTTGAGGAACCGATCGCGCGTCACCCGCGGGACCGCAAGCGCATGGGCGTGGTGCCGGGCGGCAAACCGGCGATCAGCCACTACCGTGTGATCGAACGCTTTGTCGGCCATACCCTGGTGCGGGTCGCGCTTGAAACCGGGCGGACCCACCAGATTCGCGTTCATATGTCGCACATCCGCCATCCCATCGTCGGCGATCCCGTGTATGGCGGGCGTTTGCGCCTGCCCCCGGGCTCGGACGAGGCGTTGACGAATACGATGCGCGGTTTCCGCCGCCAGGCTTTGCACGCCACTCGGCTCGCACTGGCGCACCCCGTCAGCGGCGAGCACCTGGTCTGGGATGCGGAGCCGCCCGACGACATGACGACGCTGCTGGCCGCTTTGCGCGAGCATGTCCGGGGGCGTGGTGACTGAGGCGCCGACGCACGACTGGCCGTGTCCGGACTGGCCCGCTCCCGCGCCGGTACGGGCCTGGGTCACGACCCGCGCCGGCGGCGTCAGCCTGGGTGCGTATGCCGGCCTGAATCTGGCCGCCCATGTGGGTGACGATCCTGCCGCTGTGGCGGAAAACCGTGCGCGGCTGCGTGCCGCGGCGTCGTTGCCTGCAGAACCGGTGTGGCTCGATCAGGTGCACGGGCGAAGTGTCGCCGTATTGGGCGCCGACAGCACCGCCGGTATCGAGGCGGATGCCGCCGTGACCGACTGTCCGCAGGTCGTGTGCGCCGTGTTGACCGCCGATTGTCTGCCCGTTTTGCTGTGCGACCGCGCCGGCACGCGCGTCGGTGCGGCGCATGCCGGCTGGCGCGGCCTGGCGGACGGCGTGCTGGCCTCGACGGTGGCCGCCCTGGACACCTCGCCGGACGATCTGCTCGCCTGGCTCGGGCCCGCTATCGGCCCGCAGGCCTTCGAAGTGGGCGACGAGGTGCGGGCGCGTTTCATGCTCGAAGACGAGCGTGCGCAGGCGGCCTTCAAGCCTTCGCCGGCGGGGCGCTGGCTGGCCGATCTTTATGCCTTGGCGCGTCTCGCGCTGGCGCGCGCCGGCGTCACGGCCGTATGGGGGGGCGGCGACTGCACCTACGGCGATTCTGAGCGCTTCTATTCTTACCGCCGCGATGGTGCCACGGGCCGCATGGCCAGCCTGATCTGGCTGGCGCGTTGAGTTCGCGCGGGCGTCAGGCCGTATCGCCGCTGCCCGGCGGCAGCCTGTCTGCCGGCTGCGTGGTGCTGCGGGCCAGACTGGTAAAGGTGTCGAGATAGGCGCAGTAGGTCGAGGCGATGCTCATCGGCCCGATTATAAGCAGTCCGAGGCCGAGCGGAATCATGGCGACGAGGGTGAGGGCGAGGTAGACCAGCCCGAAAATCAGCCAGGCACCGATATTGTGCATATTCGCGCGCAGGCTCAGTTTCAGCGCAGCCAGCGGCGCCATGTCAGCGAGCATGACCAGCGGTACGGCGAAGAACAGGGCCGCGGCATAGATCAGTGCCAGCAGCAGCACGCCCAGCAGCGCGAACAGGCCGATGCCGGCGCCTGCGCCGACCAGGGCCATCCCGCCCATATGGCCGCCGCCCATGGCGCCGAACCCCAGCAGGCTCATGATGAAACTGCCCCCCAGCAGTATTGCGGCCAGCAGGGCGATGACGTTGACGACCAGTGTCCAGAGGCCCAGGGTGAGCATGCCACCGCGCAGCCGTGGGTCGGAAAAGGCCGCAAACAGCTGGCCGAAGCCGGGGGCTTGGCCGTGCGCGGTCGTTTCGATCGCGACCAGCAGTCCGCCCATGAGCGCCGGCGTTGCCAGCAGGGCGATCAGTTGCCCCGCGACCGGCACGCTGCCGAGTCCGAGGAGTATCACCGAGAAGATCACGAACAGCAGCACCAGCATCCCGGCCTGACGGCGGAAAATATCCCAGCCGCCGGCGACCCATTCCCATCCCTGTGCCGCGCCGAGTTTTCTGATCTCGTGCATCGCGCCCTCCCGGTGTGTGCGCAAAACATAGCACGATGGCGCGCAGGCGTGACATCCTGAACCCCAGACATTGAAAAAGGCCGCCGGTGGCCGCATCCCTTAGGGCATTCACCGATTATCCAGAGGGGATTTCGACATGCGCATGGACAAGCTGACCAGCAAGTTCCAGATGGCGCTGGCCGACGCGCAATCGCTGGCTGTGGGCCGTGACCACCAATTCATCGAGCCTTTGCACCTGATGCATGCACTGCTGGACCAGGAGGGCGGCACTGTGCGGCCGCTGCTGGCTCAGGCCGGCGTCAACGTCAACCAGTTGCGCGCGCGGCTGGACGAGGCCCTCGACGGTCTGCCGGAAGTCGAGGGCGTGGCCGGTGAGGTACATCTGTCCAACGATCTGGTCAAGCTGTTGAACGTGACCGACAAGCTGGCCCAGAAGCGTCAGGATGCCTATGTATCGTCCGAGCTTTTCGTGCTTGCGGCGCTGGAGGTCAAAGGCCATCTGCAGGATCTGCTGACCCAGTGCGGCGGTTCCCGCGGCGCGCTGGAGCAGGCCGTGGAGTCGTTGCGCGGCGGCGCCAAGGTCGACGATCCCAACGCCGAGGAACAGCGCAAGGCCCTGGAGAAATACACCATCGATCTGACCGAGCGTGCCGAGCAGGGCAAGCTCGATCCGGTCATCGGCCGCGATGACGAAATCCGCCGCGCGGTGCAGGTGCTGCAGCGTCGTACCAAGAACAATCCTGTGTTGATCGGCGAGCCGGGCGTCGGCAAGACGGCGATCGTCGAAGGTCTTGCGCAGCGCATCGTCAACGGCGAGGTGCCGGAGGGGCTCAAGCACAAGCGCGTATTGTCGCTGGACATGGGCGCGCTGCTGGCGGGTGCCAAATTCCGCGGTGATTTCGAGGAGCGGCTCAAGGCCGTGCTCAACGACATCGCCAAGGCCGAGGGCAATGTCGTGCTGTTCATCGACGAAATCCACACCATGGTCGGTGCCGGCAAGGCCGAGGGCGCCATGGATGCCGGCAACATGCTCAAGCCGGCATTGGCCCGGGGAGAGCTGCATTGCATCGGCGCAACCACTCTTGACGAATACCGCCAGTACCTCGAAAAGGACGCGGCGCTGGAGCGGCGATTTCAGAAGGTGCTGGTCGACGAGCCGAGCGTGGAGGATACGATTGCCATTCTGCGCGGGCTCAAGGAGCGTTACGAGGTGCACCACGGCGTCGAGATCACCGACCCGGCCATCGTTGCCGCGGCGATGCTTTCGCATCGCTACATCGCCGACCGCCAGCTGCCGGACAAGGCCATCGATCTGATCGACGAGGCGGCCAGCAGGATCCGCATGGAAATCGATTCAAAGCCCGAGGAGATGGACCGTCTCGAGCGTCGGCTGATCCAGCTCAAGATCGAACGCGAGGCACTCAAGAAGGAGTCGGACGAGGCTTCGCGCAAGCGTCTGGCCGATCTGGAAGGTCAGATCGGAACCCTGGAACGCGAGTACTCCGACCTGGAGGAAATCTGGAAGTCGGAGAAGGCGGCGGTGCAGGGCACCACGCACATCAAGGAGGCGCTGGACCGTGTGCGCACCGAGCTCGAGACGGCCAGACGGGCAGGCGATCTCGCGCGTATGTCCGAGCTTCAGTACGGTCGAATCCCCGAGCTTGAGCATCAGCTGGATATGGCCTCGCAGGCCGAGATGCAGGAAATGAAACTGTTGCGCAACAAGGTGGGGGACGAGGAGATCGCCGAGGTGGTGTCGCGCTGGACGGGTATCCCCGTGGCCAAGATGCTCGAAGGCGAAAAGGACAAATTACTGCGCATGGAGGACGAACTCGCCCGCCGCGTGGTGGGGCAGACCGAGGCCGTGCGCGCAGTGTCGAACGCCATACGTCGTTCACGCGCCGGCCTGTCCGACCCCAATCGCCCCAACGGCTCTTTCCTGTTCTTGGGGCCGACCGGCGTGGGCAAGACCGAGCTGACCAAGGCGCTGGCCTCGTTCCTCTTCGATACCGAGGACGCCATGGTGCGCATCGACATGAGCGAATTCATGGAGAAGCACTCCGTTGCCCGTCTGATTGGCGCGCCGCCCGGATATGTCGGTTACGAGGAAGGCGGTTATCTGACCGAAGCGGTGCGTCGCAAACCGTACTCGGTGATCCTGCTCGACGAGGTCGAGAAAGCGCACCCGGACGTGTTCAATGTGTTGCTGCAGGTCCTCGATGACGGGCGCCTCACCGACGGCCAGGGACGGACGGTGGACTTTCGCAACAGTGTGATCGTGATGACGTCCAATCTGGGTTCGCAGGCGATCCAGGAAATGGCCGACGAAGAGCACTACGAGGCCATGAAGGCGTCGGTGATGGAGGTCGTGGGCGGGCATTTCCGGCCGGAATTCATCAACCGTATCGACGAGGTCGTAGTGTTCCATCCTCTCGGTCGCGAGCAGATCCGGCTGATCACGGCAATCCAGCTTGCAGCCCTGCGCGCGCGGCTGGCCGAGCGCGACATGCGGCTCGAGGTCAGCGAGGCGGCGCTGGATCGCCTCGGAGAGGCGGGTTTCGATCCGGTATACGGGGCGCGTCCGCTCAAGCGCGCGATACAGCAGGAAGTGGAGAATCCGCTGGCCCAGCAGATACTGTCCGGACGTTTCTCGCCTGGCGACGTCGTGCACATCGATAGCGAGGCGTCGGGTCTGGTGTTCAGCCGGGAGGAAGTTTCGGTGGCATGAAAAAAGCCCCGCGGAACATCGTTCCGCGGGGCCCTGGTCGCTGTGCCGGCAGCGCTTTTACTTGGCTTCGAGCTTGGCCAGGGTCATCTTGGTCAGATGGCCGGTCGCCTTCAGGCCGTTGGCCTTCTGGAAGCTCATGATCGCGGAGCGGGTCTTGGGGCCCATCATGCCGTCTACCTTGAGCATGGCGCCGTGCTTGTTGAGGGCTTCCTGGGCCTTCTTCACCGACAGGCTGGCATGCATGACGTGCTTCATGGCCGGCTTGTGCGCGGGCTTGGCGGGCGTCATCGGCTTGGCGGCCTCATGGGCCGGCGCGGCCGGCATGGCGTTTTCGGCCATGGCGGGGAGACTGAGGGTCAGTGCGCCCAGCACGGACATCGCAACAACATAGCTTTTCATCGAATTGTCTCCTGAGGATACGGTCCCCTCGCGACTGAGGGGCGACACGGATATTAGGGCCGGCGGAGAGTTCGGTAAATGGATTAAATTATTATTTTTTATGTTGAAACGTACGTCGGTTGTCGTCTGCCAACGACAAGCGGTGATTGCTGATCGCACACCAATGATAGGGATGCTTTATGAAAGTCGAAATGGGTGACGAGGGGCTCGAAATACTGGGTCTATCGCGGGATCAGGTGGCCTTGTTGGCGGATGCGCTCAAGTCGGCTCCCAATCAGGCCTTCATGGAGGACGAGGAATTGCGCCGTCTATACAAGTTGATGGCGATCCTGCAGTCGGATATTTGGGACGACATGACGGCCGGCCGATTCGATTTCACGCCTTACCGCCGCCAGTAGGTCTCATGCGTTCTCGTTGCGCGAGATACGCGCCAGCAAACCGTCCAGCGCGCGCGTCGGCAGCAGGCGGCGCAACGTGCCGAACAGGCGAGTGGGGAAGGTGACATAGTAGCGTGCGCGCGGTCGCGGGCTTTCCAGGGCATGCAACAGCGCGTTGACCACGGCTTCGGGGCCCAGTTCGAAGGCGGCCCTGGCCGATTCGGGCTTGGCCAGACGTCGCTCGGCACCGGCGTAGGCGACGGCAAAGGGACTGTTCTCGCGGTCGATATGGCGTTTGAAGGCGGCGTAGGCGTTGGCGCGAAAGCGGCTGGTGATCGGGCCGGGTTCGATCAGGCAGACATGGATGCCGCTGCCGCGCAGCTCCAGGCGCAAGGTGTCGCTCAGTCCTTCCAGGGCGAATTTGCTGGTGACGTATGCGCCTCGGAAAGGCAGCGCGATCAGGCCGAGAATGGAGCTGTTGTTGACGATGCGCCCGTGACCCTGGCGACGCATGACGGGCAGCAGCCGATTGGTCAGTTCCAGCCAACCGAGCAGATTCACCTCGAGTTGCTCGCGCATGACCGCGCGGGTGAGATCCTCGACGGCTCCGGGCTGGCCGTAGGCGCCATTGTTGAACAGGGCGTCCAGGCGGCCGCCGGTGGCATCAAGTACCGCCACGGTTGCCTCGGCGATGCTCGCGCTGTTGGCCAGATCGAGTTGCAGGGCGTCGTGCAACCCCCGCTCGCGCAACCTGGCCACATCCGCTTCGTGTCGGGCGCTGGCGAATACCCGCCAGCCGCGGCGCTGCAGCGCCAGCGCCGCGCACAGGCCGATGCCGCTGGAGCAGCCGGTGATCAGGATGCTGCGGGACGTGCTCATGGCGTTCAATAGGTCAGAACCGCGACGCCTTCCTCGGCCACTTCGCCGATGAAGGCACCGCCGCCGCGCGCGCCGTCGAGTTCGGGGATCGCATTGTCGGGCGTCAGGCCATGTTCGTCCATCGCACCCGCGCATGCATAGAATTTGGCACCGGCTTCATGGGCGTCGCACATGAAGTCGTAGACCGATTTTTCCTGGCCGCTGCCGGGATACAGGCGTGACGCCTCTCCCTTCATCAACAGGCGAGTGGTACGGGCTGCGAAGTATATCTCCACCTCGAGATCCATGGCGGCCGCGACGGCGGCCTGGAAGAACGGCGTGCCCAGCGTGCCGGGGTAGTCCGGGTTGAGGTTGAGCAGCATGATGACGATCTTGTCGGCCATGTCGGTTTCTCCTGGTCTCGTCTCGGTTGCGGGCGGGTGACGACAGACTGGTTTTTATCGAAATCGTCCCCATATAATCGCGCACATATTGGCTGAGTTTGGGAGTATTTGAAAATGCCGATCTACGAATACCGATGCGAGGCTTGCGGACATGAGCTGGAAGCGATTCAGCGCATGAGCGACGCGCCCCTGGTGGAATGCCCCGGTTGCGGCAAGCTATCGTTGAAGAAGCAGATTTCCGCGGCTGGCTTCCGCCTGGCCGGCGGCGGTTGGTACGAAACCGATTTCAAGAAGGACAACAAGCGCAATCTCGCGGGCGATACGGCCTCAAAACCGGCCTCCAAGCCGCCCGAAAGCAAATCTGCCGCACCCGCCTGAGCGGGAGCCGCTCAACCTGAGGACGTCCTGCCATGGCCGCTTGGCTGCGCCGTTACCTGATTGCGGGCTTGCTGATCTGGGTGCCGCTGGTGATCACGGTCACGGTCATCGATGTCCTGATGGGCTTCATGGACCGGACGCTATTGCTGCTGCCGCCGCAATGGCGTCCGGAGGCTCTCCTCGGTTATCCCATCCCGGGCCTCGGCCTCGTGCTTACGGTAGCTATCGTGCTTTTGACCGGGCTGCTTGCCGCGAACCTCTTCGGTCGCAAGGTGGTGGCCGTCTGGGAGGCCCTGCTGGCGCGAATACCTCTGGTGCGAAGCATCTACTCGGCGGTCAAGCAGGTGGCCGAAACCGTGTTCGCGGCCAACGGAGAGGCCTTTCGCAAGGTGCTGCTGATCGAATATCCGCGGCGCGGCATCTGGACGCTGGCCTTTCAGACCGGCAGCGCGAGCCGCGAGATCCAGGAGCGCACAGCGGCGGAGGTGATCACTGTGTTCGTGCCGACCACGCCCAATCCCACCTCTGGATTCATCATGATGGTGCCGCGCGATGAGGTTATCGAGTTATCGATGACGGTGGAGGAGGCGCTCAAGCTGGTGGTGTCGCTCGGCGTGGTCTCGCCACGCGATCTTCCGCGCGCCACGGCCGCCCCCGAGGTTTGAGCCGCCTGGCGTCGCGGTTGCGCCTCCTGCGGTCTCGCCTTAACATTGCCGATTCCGCGCCGCCGCCTGGCGGCGCTTTTGGTTTTACCGATTGGGATATCCGAACGTGAGCATGCGTAGCCATTATTGCGGGACCCTGGAGGCCTCGCTGGTCGACCAGGAGGTGGTGCTGTGCGGCTGGGTCAACCGCCGCCGTGATCATGGCGGGGTGATCTTCATCGACCTGCGCGACCGCACGGGCTTGGCTCAGGTGGTCTTCGATCCCGACCTGCCGGAAGTCTTTGCCCAGGCCGAACGCGCGCGCGGCGAGTACGTGCTGCAGGTTCGAGGGAGGGTGCGTCGCCGGCCGGTGGGCACCGAGAATGCCGCCATTCCGTCCGGCGAGATCGAGGTGCTGGGACGCGAACTGCGTGTGCTCAATGCTGCGGATACCCCGCCCTTCCAGTTAGACGAAGACGATGTCGGAGAGGAAACGCGCCTGCGCTATCGCTATATCGATCTGCGCCGTCCCGAGATGCAGCGTCGCTTGATGCTGCGTGCGCAGGTGACGCGGACCTTGCGCCGCTTCCTGGACGACCGGGGTTTTCTCGATGTGGAAACGCCGATGCTGACCAAGGCGACGCCGGAAGGTGCGCGCGACTACCTGGTGCCGAGCCGAACACATAACGGCAGCTTCTTCGCTCTGCCCCAGTCCCCCCAGCTGTTCAAGCAGCTGCTGATGATGAGCGGACTGGATCGTTACTATCAGATCGTCCGCTGCTTCCGCGACGAGGATCTGCGCGCCGACCGCCAGCCCGAGTTCACCCAGCTCGACATCGAGACTTCTTTCCTGGAGGAAGAGGATGTCATGTCGTTGATGGAGAGCATGGTACGCGAGCTGTTCGCGCAGGTACTCGAGATCGCGCTGCCCGAAACCTTCCCGCGCATGACCTACGCCGAGGCCATGAGCCGCTTCGGATCGGATAAGCCGGACCTGCGCATTCCGCTGGAGCTGGTCGATGCGACCGATCTCATGCGCGAGGTCGAATTCAAGGTCTTTTCCGCCCCCGCCAACGACCCCGCAGGTCGCGTGGCGGTGCTGCGTCTGCCCGGCGGCGGTTCGCTGTCGCGCAAGGAGATCGACGACTACACCGCGTTCGTCGCGCGTTTCGGCGCCAAGGGACTGGCCTACATCAAGATCAACGAGCTGGCCGCCGGCCGCGAGGGATTGCAGTCGCCGATTCTCAAGTTCCTCCCCGACAACGTGGTCGATGCGCTGGTCGAGCGCAGTGCCGCGGCGGATGGCGACCTGCTGTTCTTCGGTGCCGACAAGGCGAGCGTGGTCAACGATGCCCTCGGCAATCTGCGCGTGCGTCTGGGACACGACCGAGACCTGGTCGAGCACGGCTGGCGCCCACTGTGGGTAGTCGATTTCCCCATGTTCGAATACGACGACAAGGCCGGCCGCTGGGTCTCTTTGCATCATCCCTTCACCGCGCCGCGTGTTGCCTCCGCCGAGCGTCTCGGCGACGCCCCGGGTGAGGTGCTGTCGCGCGCCTACGACATGGTGCTCAACGGGTCGGAGGTCGGCGGCGGCTCCGTGCGCATCCACGATCCCGCCATGCAATCGGCCGTGTTTCGCCTGCTCGGTATCGGCGAGGACGAGGCGCGCGAGAAATTCGGTTTTTTGCTCGATGCGCTGCGTTACGGCTGCCCGCCACACGCAGGTATCGCGTTCGGTCTGGACCGGCTGGTCATGCTGATGACCGGCAGCAGTTCGATCCGCGATGTCATCGCCTTCCCCAAGACGCAGACGGCAGCTTGCCCCCTGACCGATGCCCCGACCGCCGTGGACGACCGACAGCTGCAGGAGCTGGGTATCCGCCTGCGCCGCCCCCAGGGCTGACGACGCAAGAGGCTGAGGTCGGGATGGCCTGGAAGCGTCCCGAGTCGGTGTTGGTGATCGTCGCTGTACGCGACGGACGCATGCTGTTGCTGGAGCGTCGCCGGCCGCGAGGTTTCTGGCAGTCGGTGACCGGCAGCCTCGAAGCTGGCGAGACGCCTGCCGCCGCCGCCCGGCGCGAACTGTGCGAGGAGACGGGATTGTGCGACGTGCCCTTGATCGATGCCCGTATCGCCCGCCGCTTTCCCATCGTCATGCCCTGGCGCCATCGATACGCCCCGGGCATCCGCGGCAATCTCGAACACGTCTTTTATGTCGGCTTGCCGCGGCCGAGGCCGGTCGCGCTGAATCCGCACGAACACCTGCGTTACCGCTGGCTGGCGCGCGGAGAGGCTTTGCGGCGAACCTGTTCGTGGACCGATCGCGCGTCGATCCGACGTGGAGCGCATAGGCATGCGTGAGGCCGTAGTCTCGCTGCACGGGTTGTGGATGACCGGGCTGGAAATGCGCCTGCTGCGTACCCGCCTGCAGCTGCGCGGTTACGAGCCGTATCCGTTTCGTTATCCGAGCGTGCGCCGCTCGCCGCGCGCGAACGCGCAGGTGTTGCGCGCATTCGTCGACCGGATCGACGCGGAAGTGGTGCATTTCGTTGCGCATTCCCTCGGCGGACTGGTGGTGTTGCATCTCTTCGATCTGGCGCCGCTGCAGCGGCCGGGCCGCGTCGTGATGCTGGGGTCGCCTCTGGCGGGCAGTCGTGCCGCGCGCCGCGTGGCGCAGTGGCCGTTGCTGGGGCGCGCGCTGCTGGGCGCCAGTCTGTCCGGCGGACTGCAGGGCGATGTCCCGCCCTGGCAGGCTGGCCGCGAGCTGGGTGTGGTGGCAGGTACCGGCAATACGCTGGGCGTGGGCCGGCTGTTCGGCGGGCCGCTGCCGCGCCCGCACGACGGCACGGTAGCGCTGAGCGAGACGCGGGCGCCCTACGTGTCGAGTCATCTCGAAGTGCCTTGCGGGCATTTTGGTCTGTTGTTCAGGGCGGATGTCGCGGAGGCGGTGGCCCATTTTCTGCGTGAGGGGGTATTCCCTCGCGGCTAGGGGGCGTCTCTCCGTGGAGCGGGCCGGGGCATGATAAAATCGGCCATCGCATCGATATGTATCGCTTGAAGAGGTGGCGGCATGGCAGGGCATAGCAAGTGGGCCAATATCCAGCACCGCAAGGGTGCCCAGGACAAGAAGCGCGGCAAGCTTTTCACCAAGCTGATTCGCGAGATCACGGTTGCGGCGCGCATGGGCGGCGACGACCTGAGCGCCAATCCGCGGTTGCGCATCGCAATCGACAAGGCGCTGGCGGCGAACATGCCCAAGGATACGATCGAGCGCGCCCGCAAGCGCGGCGCGGGCGAACTCGACGGCGACAACTACGAAGAGGTCCGTTACGAGGGCTATGGGCCGGGCGGCGTGGCCGTGATGGTCGACTGCATGACGGACAACCGCAACCGTACGGTGGCGGAAGTACGGCACGCCTTCACCAAGGCGGGCGGCAATCTCGGCACCGATGGTTCCGTGGCCTTCATGTTCACGCATACCGGCGTGCTCGGTTTCCCGCCGGGGCTGGATGAAGATCGCGTCATGGAGGTGGCCTTGGAAGCCGGTGCCGAGGACGTGGTCACGGATACGGACGGCAGCATCGAGGTGCTGACGCGGCCGGATGCTTACGAGGCGGTGGCAGCGGCGATGCGCGAGGCCGGCCTCGAACCGGAACGCGCCGAGGCAACCATGCGGCCCGACAATCTCACCCCGATCGATGCCGAGACCGCCGAAACCATGATCCGCCTGATCGAAACCCTTGAAGATCTGGATGACGTGCAGTCGGTGTACGCCAACGCCGATTTCCCGGACGAAGTGCTGGAACGCATGGCTGCCGGCTGATGCGCATCCTCGGCATCGACCCCGGGTCGCGGATCACCGGCTATGGCTTGATCGACAGCGACGGGCGCCAGAGCCGGCATGTCGCCAGTGGTTGCATCCGTTTGCCGGAGGGCGCGCTTGCCGAGCGGCTTGGCCGCATCTTCCGCGAAGTCGGCGAAATCGTCGCAGCGCACACGCCCGCGGTGATGGTCGTCGAACAGGTTTTCGTGGCGCGCAATCCCGCCTCCGCCCTCAAGCTGGGCCAGGCGCGCGGCGCCGCGATCTGCGCGGGGGTGGTGGCTGGATTGTCGGTGCATGAGTATGCGCCGCGCGAAATCAAACTTGCCGTCGTCGGCACAGGCGCGGCGGACAAGACACAGGTGCAGCATATGATCAGACTTCTGCTCGGCCTGGATGCCAAGCCTCAGGCCGATGCCGCCGATGCCCTTGCCATCGCCGTGTGTCACGCGCATACGGGTCTGCGTTTGCCGCGCGTTGTCGGAGGCCAGGCATGATCGGGCGGCTCCGAGGCCTGCTGACGTTCAAGCAGCCCCCGCAGCTGCTCATCGAGGTGGGTGGCATCGGTTACGAGGTCGAGGCGCCGATGTCCACTTTCTACTTGCTGCCCGATGTCGGCGAGGAAGTGCTGCTCTACACGCATCTGCATGTCCGCGAGGATGCCCATCAACTTTTCGGTTTCGCCGCCGAACGCGACCGCGCACTGTTCCGCGAGCTGCTCAAGGTCAACGGCGTGGGTGCGCGGGTCGCCCTCGCGATTCTTTCGGGCATGGATGCGGAGACGTTCACGCAGTGCATCCATGCCGGAGACAGCGCGCGCCTGACACGTTTGCCGGGTATCGGCAAGAAGACCGCCGAACGTCTGATCATCGAGCTGCGCGACCGGCTTTCGGCACCCGTTGCCAGCACGCGCGATGCCGCGCCTGCCCTCGCACCGGTGCGCCCGGTCGATGCCGAAGAGGAAGCGGTCAGCGCACTGGTCGCGCTGGGCTACCGCCCGCCAGAGGCGAGCCGCATGATCGCGGCCGTGTCTGGCGAAGGCCTCGATGCCGAGGCGATGATTCGCCAGGCCCTGCGAGCGGCGGTGCGGTGAGCGAGCGCGAACGCCTGCTGAGCGGCGAATCACTGGGCGGCGACGGCGAAGCCGAAAACGGCATACGCCCGCAACGGCTTGCCGATTATGTCGGGCAGTCGGTCGTGCGCGAGCAGATGGAGGTGTTCATACACGCTGCACGTGCGCGCAGCGAGGCGCTGGATCACACGCTGATCTTCGGGCCGCCTGGCCTCGGCAAGACCACCCTGGCGCATATTATCGCCAACGAGCTGGGCGCGAGTCTTCGTCAGACCTCCGGTCCGGTGCTGGAAAAACCGGGTGACCTGGCTGCGCTGTTGACCAACCTGGAACCTCATGATGTGCTTTTCGTCGACGAGATTCACCGCCTGAGTCCGGTGGTGGAGGAGATTCTCTACCCGGCGATGGAGGACTTCCAGCTCGATATCATGATCGGCGAAGGGCCAGCCGCGCGCTCGATCAAGCTGGAGCTGCCACCCTTCACCCTGGTGGGCGCGACCACCAGGGCCGGCTTGCTGACCTCGCCGCTGCGAGACCGTTTCGGTATCGTGCAGCGATTGGAGTTCTACGATACCGCCGATCTGACGCGCATCGTGACCCGTGCGGCGCGTATTCTCGGCGTGGCGATCGATGCCGAAGGCGCCGGCGAGATTGCCCGCCGCGGTCGCGGTACGCCGCGTATCGCCAACCGGCTGCTGCGGCGCGTGCGCGACTTCGCGCAGGTCAAGGCCGATGGCGCGATCGACGTCGCGGTGGCGGCGCGTGCGCTCGATATGCTCAATGTCGACCGTTTCGGTCTCGATCACATGGACCGCCGACTGCTGCTGGCGGTGATGGAGCGTTTCGACGGCGGGCCGGTCGGCGTGGACAGCCTCGCGGCTGCCATCGGCGACGAGCGCGGCACCATCGAGGACGTTATCGAGCCCTATCTGATTCAACAGGGGTTCCTGGCGCGCACCGCCCGCGGCCGGGTTGCGGGGCGCCGGGCCTGGGCGCATTTCGGGCTGACGCCGCCCGCGGGCGGAGAACTTTTCGCGCACGATGAAGATTAAGTGGCTATCCGGCGCCGGCCCGCGGCGCTGGCCACCGCATTCGCTGGGTGGGCTGGTGCTGGTCAGCTTTACGCTGGTGGTGCTGCCGCTGTTGCTGGTGGTGCTGGGCGCGGCTTACGCGGTGAACCGCATCGCCGGGCAGAGCGAGGAGATCGTCAACGAGGGCGTACAGCTGACGCAGGGCAGCCTGCTGCTGATGGAGGAGCTGGTCACCATGGAGCGCAGCGCCCGTCAGTATCTCGTGGTGGGCGATCCCGGGTTGCTGCAGGTGTTCCGCTCCAGTCACCAGCAGTTCGATCACACGGTGCACGGCTTGATGTCGTTGTCCATGGGCGAGCGTCTCGGTACCCAGATCGCGCAGCTTTCGGCGGGCGAGCGCGAGCTGGCAAACCGGTTTCTGCAGTCGACACAGGCCAAGCCAGCGGCACCGAATCGCATCGACGGGTTCGACCGTCTCAGCCGCGAGGCGCATCAGCTCTGGATCGACAGCAGCCGCGTCGTCGGCCATCGTGTCGATGCCCTGAGGACGCGGGCGGGTTGGCTGCAGCAAGTGCTGGTCTGGGGCGCCTTGCTGTTGGTGCCGTTGACCTTTGCCCTGGCTTACGGGCTGAGCAGACTGATCTTGCGCCCGGTGCGTCAGATCGATCATGCCATCCATCACCTCGGCGATGGCCGTTTCGATCAGCCGGTCGCGGTCAGCGGACCGCGCGATCTCGAATATCTGGGCGAGCGCCTCGACTGGACGCGCCGTCGCCTGCAGGAACTCGAAACCGGCAAGCAGCGTTTTCTGCGTGACATGTCACACGATCTCAAGACGCCGCTGACGACCCTGCTCGAAGGCGTTTCGCTGCTGGACGAGCAGGTGCTGGGCATGCTCAATGCCGAGCAGGCCAGTCTGATGCGCATATTGGCGGCCAGCGGTCGGCAGCTGCAGGAGCGCATCGAGCAACTGCTGCAGTACAGCCGTCTGCAAGGGCAGTTCGCAAGCCTGAATCTGAAGCTGCTCGATTTCGCACAGCTGATCGAACAATCGCTCAAGGCGCTGATGCCGGCAATCGCCGGGCGCGGCCTGCAGGTCGACAAACATATGACCCGGGCCGCACTCTGGGGAGACGAGGCCAAACTGCGTCAGGTGGTCGACAATCTGCTCTCGAATGCCATCAAATATGCGCCTCGGGGCTCGACCCTGCATATCGTGGTTTCACTCGCCGAGGGCTGGGTGGCGATGCGTCTGGTGGATGAGGGGCCGGGTATCTCCGGCGAGGATCGCGCGCATCTGTTCGAGCCATTTTACCGCGGCAGACCTCCGCAGGAGGGTATTGTGAGAGGATCCGGTCTGGGACTCGCCATCGTGCAGGAATATGTGCAGGCGCACCGTGGCCGTGTGCGTCTCGATGTGCCGCGCGAAGGAGAGGGTGCCGTGTTCGTGGTTGAGTTGCCGCCGGATTTGCGCGAGGAGAATGCGGAATGAGCATCGGCCGCCTTGGGGGCTTGCTGTTGCTGACGGGCCTGCTGTCGCTGGCCGGTTGCGCCAGGCTGCCGGCGTTTCTGAAAGCGCCGGCCCCCATGGAGACGACGCCGTCGGTCCCTGGACCGAAGCGGCCCGAAACCCCGCCACCGCCTTTGCCGTCCCCCTCGGCCGGTATCAAGGCGCTGCTGAGTTATGCGGGTGCGGCGGCCGCGTTGTCCGAGAATCGGCAGAAGGCGGTCTGCGAACAGGCCAAGGCGCGTTATGCCCAGCGCCCTGACGACTATGCGCGGATCACGCTTGCGACGCTGGCCACCGTGGTGCCGCAGTGCCTGTCCGTCGAACAGCGGGAGGATCTGCTTCAGGTTCTGGCCGCCAAGCGGGATACGCCTTACCGCGGATTGGCGCTCATATTGCGTCAGGTCGCGCAACGCGAACAGTCGGATGCGCAGGCATTGGCCGCTGCGCACCAGGAAATCGACACCCTGCAGGCAAAACTGAAGGCGTTGACCCGAATCGAAACGCAGCTCAATCAGGTGAAGGATCGTGAGTTACAAAACCTCAACTAAGACGCGCGTGCTATTGGTGGATGACGAGCCCGATCTGCTGCATGTGCTCTCCCTGCGACTGAATGTGGCCGGATACGACGTGGAGACCGCGCAGAGCGGAGCGGAAGCGCTGTCCAAGCTGCCTGTGTTTCGGCCGCAAGTGGTGATCACGGATCTGCGCATGGAAGGGATGGACGGCATGGCACTGTTCGACGCCATCGCCCGTGCCTATACCGGTTTGCCGGTCATCATCCTGACGGCGCACGGCAATATTCCGGACGCCGTGGCCGCGACGCGGCGCGGCGTGTTCGGTTTCCTGACCAAGCCCTTCAACCACCGCGAGCTGCAGACCCAGATCGACTCCGCGGTACAGTTGGGGGGCGGCTTCCCCGGGGAGACGGAAATCGAGGCGGCGTGGAGCGCAGGCATCATCACGCGCAGTCCGGAAATGCAGGCCGTGCTGGCGGAAGCCAAACTGGCCGCGCGCGCCGATGCGAGCATCCTTATCCGAGGCGAAAGCGGTACCGGCAAGGAATTGCTGGCGCATGCGATCCATCGCGCGAGCCGCCGTCACGAAGGGCCTTTCGTGGCCGTGAATTGCAGCGCGATTCCCGAAAATCTAATCGAATCGGAGCTTTTTGGCCACCGCAAAGGCGCCTTTACCGGGGCGGCCCACGACCATCCGGGTCTGTTCCAGGCGGCGCGTGGCGGCACGCTGTTTCTGGATGAAATTGGCGATATGCCGCTATCGGCACAGGCCAAGCTGCTGCGCGCATTGCAGGAGCGGGCCGTTCGACCGGTGGGTGCGGTGTCCACTATTGCGGTGGATGTTCGCGTGGTTTCGGCCACGCACCGGGATCTCGATGCGGCGGTGCGCGAGGGGCGTTTCCGTGAGGATCTTTATTATCGTCTCAACGTGGTCACGCTGAGCTTGCCCTCGCTTTCCGATCGGCGCGAGGACATCCCCTTGCTGGCGGCCCACTTTCTCTCCGCGGCGGCCGATCGGGCTCCCCAGGAAATCAAGGGTTTCTCGCCAGACGCGATGTCGCGGCTGGTCGCCTACGATTGGCCGGGCAACGTGCGCCAGCTTCACAACGTCGTCGAGCGGACGATCGCGCTGACCACCACGCCCCTGATCCCGGCCAGCCAGGTGGAGAAGGCGCTAAACGAAGGTCCGGCCGAAATGCCGTCGCTGGTGGAGACGCGGGAACAGGCCGAGCGCGAATACATCACCCGCATCCTGACGCTGACCGACGGCAACGTGACGGCGGCAGCCAAGCTCGCCAAGCGCAACCGTACGGAATTCTACAAGTTGTTGAATCGCCATCATATTGACCCCGCCTTGTTCAAGCGCGCCTGAGACTGTCGCCATTGGGCGACAGGTAAATTCCTTCCATATCAGTCGTTTAACATGAACGTCACGTGATCTGTCGTCATATGCCGACGCTTTGTCGCGCGCCTGCCACCCTGATTTTATTTAATGCATTGATTATTAATTAATTTAGTTGGTTGGCACGCGAATTGATACGTTAAGCAGGAGAATCGACTGATTACGCCGGCACAAGCGGATGGGAGCACGGATGAAAAAGCGCGTGTTCTTGGTCATCTTCGCCATGTTGGCAACCGGTCCGGCGTTTGCGCTACTGGGGTGGATGACTGCCAGTGAGGCCTCGCCCCAGGGAGTGGTGCAAGCGGTCAAGTCTCCGTCCGATGCACCGCATAGCGCATCCGGGGCGTCGCGCTGAACCCGATGGGCTGCGCGATATTTGCAACACACTTTGATGGATGAGGATTTTTATGAACAGGAATCAGCTGAAGATCGCCGCAGTTGCCATCGTGCTCGGAGCCGGTCTGCTCGCCGGTTGCGGCAAAAAGGAATCCAGCACCCCGGCAACCTCGAATTCGAGCGGGTCCGCCCCGACCGCTGCGGCGCCATCCTCGGCGACCTCGATGCCTGCCGCGCCGGCCACGAGCATGCCCGATTCGGGCACGCACGCGCCGGCCGCGACCACCAGTACCCCGGCTTCCTGATAGCCGGATAGTTTTCGCCTGCCGCTTCTTGACGGTGGGCTACGTTGTCGCTCCTTCCGGCGATGACGTCACAACACATTCTCCCTCGGGTTGTTGTGACGACATCGCCGGCTATTTAATCCCAATTCCCCGATTCGCCGGCCAGGGTGTGGCCGACTCCGGGCGACAAAAAGACTGCGAAACATTCTCGGATTTGACAGAATACCCCCCTGTTGCCTTCCGCCCAGCCATGTGCGGAGTGCCTCGGGAGTGAACCATGGAAGTGTTTACCTGGCCGGTACGCGTCTATTACGAGGACACGGATACGGCGGGCGTCGTCTACTACGCGAACTATCTCAAGTTCATGGAAAGAGCGCGGACCGAGTGGCTGAGAAGCTTGGGATTCGAGCAGGACAGCCTGATGCGAGATCCCGGCGTGATCTTTGCGGTGCGCGCGGTGGACGTTGACTACCGACAACCGGCCCGTTTCAACGATGCCCTCGACGTAACCGCTGCGGTCAGACACGTGCGGCCCGCGAGCGTCGTGATCGAGCATGAGGTTCTCCGGGCCTCCGAGGCGAGCGGCGACAGGCCGTTGCTCGCATGTGGCAGTGTCAGGCTGGCTTGCCTCGACGCAGCGTCGTTCAGGCCGGTCGCATTCCCCGAAAATTTATTGGAGGCCGTCGTTCGTGTCAGTTGATCCCACTTTCTACGAGTTGGTCATCAACTCCAGCCTGCTGGCCCAGCTGGTCCTGGTGCTGCTGATGATCGCTTCGGTGCTGTCCTGGGCGATGATTTTCGTGAAGTGGCGCATGCTCAAGCGCGCACGCCGTCAGGCAATGGTGTTCGAGGACCGTTTCTGGTCGGGTGCGAACCTGTCGCAACTCTACGAATCGGTGCGTACTCAGGCGCAACGCGGTGGTATTGAAGGCATCTTCGCGGCCGGTTTCCGCGAATACCTGCGTCTGCAACGACCCAATCAGGAAACGGTACCCAATTTCGTCATCGACGCTGCGCAGCGGTCCATGCGAGTCGCCTCCTCGCGCGAGGAGGATGAACTCGGTCGCTGGCTCAACTTTCTGGCTACGGTCGGTTCGGTCAGTCCCTACGTGGGTCTGTTCGGTACCGTCTGGGGCATCATGCACGCGTTCATGGCCCTGGGTAACGTGCAGCAGGCATCCTTGGCGATGGTGGCGCCGGGTATTGCGGAAGCCTTGATCGCGACCGCCATGGGGCTGTTCGCGGCGATTCCCGCCGTCGTCGCGTACAACCGTTTCGCCGATGAGTTGGAGCGTCTGATGACGCGCTATGACAATTTCCAGGATGAATTCCTGGCATTGCTACAGCGCCAACTGGTCATGAGCTGATCGAGTCCCCGATGTCACGCAGAAATCGCCGCCGCAAACCGATGGCCCAGATCAATGTCGTTCCGTATATCGATGTGATGCTGGTGTTGTTGGTGATCTTCCTGGTGACTGCCCCCTTGCTGAAGCAGGGCGTCAAGGTCGATCTCCCGCACGTGCCGTCCAAGCCGGTTTCCAGCCAGCCTACGCAAACGCCACTGACCGTCACGGTGAACGCCCAGGGCGCTTTTTTCGTCAATCAGGGCGCCAATCCTACGCAAGCGCTAGATGCCGCCGCCTTGAGGCATATCGCCGGAGAAATTTTGAGCAAACACCCCAAGATTCAGGTCTACGTACGTGGCGATAGCCATGTAAGTTACGGGAAAGTGGTTGAGGCGATGGGCATCCTGCAACAGGTTGGGGCGGACAAGGTGGGGCTGGTGACCGAGCCGCCGGCCGCCGATTCACGGCACTGACACCATGTGGCGTGAGCTGAAACAGCACCCATGGGCATTGCTGGCCGCGATTCTGCTCAACCTGTTCATATTGGTTCTCTTCGGCGTCGGGCTCAGTTTCGACCGCAATATCACCCCGGCCTCGTCCGGTGCGCCTATCCAGGCCTCCTTGGTCACGCCACCGAAGACCGATAGTGCC